>CBDHEI010000001.1:0-618431 GCA_965262055.1 Dehalococcoidia bacterium | reverse complement strand
AGCCCGCGGCGCACGGCGTCCAACTGGAAGTTGGCCAGCTCTTGGTCTCGTGGCGGAACTGTCAGTTCACCGCCTCCCACGTCGGTGTAGTAGAGCTCGTAGAGCGCCTTCAGATACACGTGGTACGGTGGGGTCTTGGCCAGGACCCACGACCGCTCCAGCTCCGTGACGAGGGCGGCGCTGATGTCTTCCGAGTCTCCCCACAGCGCGTCGAACCATTCGCGCAGGGCTGCCATCTCCGCGTCGCCGGTGACGCGCACGTTGAGCTCCGTGTTGCCAGTGAACCCAGCTAGGGTGAGGTTGGATGAGCCGACTACTGCCGCGCCGGGTTCGGCGTGGTTGTTATACCAGCAGAGGTACGCCTTGGCGTGAAGAGGGCTTCGCAGGTAGGCCCGCACCTCCACCTTGCCGAGGGACACTATGTCCCTCAGCTTCGAGACAGCGGCCTCTGTGCCCTGTTCCTGAGGGAGCACGGCCACGCCCTCTGCGACGCGGGCGACGGTCTCCTGGGCTATCTGGCTTCGCTGGCTGCGGCGCACGAGGGCGTCCACGTCCAGCCGGGCACGCAGGGCTTGGTGCTGCTGGAGGCCCAGGGCGACCTCCTCCAGCACCTGCCGGTCCGTGCGCCCCACCAAAATGCGCACCTTGTCCAGTCGCGCCAGGTCGTCGGCGACGGCCCCGAAGCCGCCGATGAAGAAGTAGCCGACAGCGATGTCGGCCTTGGCGGAACTGCCCAGCATCTCCTTCAGGCGAGCCAGCAGCGTGGGGTCCGTCGTGGAGTGCAGGATATTCAACAGCTTGCACCTGTATGGGAGGAGTGGCTTGGCATCATGCCTGCCCCCCTCTCAGCAGGGCGGCGAAGCCAGCTTGTTCAAAGTCCCGGTCGTAGGCCAATGCCTCGGTGATGCCGCGCTCCTCCATGACCAGAAAGCTGGCGCAGTCCGTAAGACTCCACCGCTGGTCACTGCGAGCGGCGTACCGCTCCACCGCAGCCCTGAACTGCGCCCCCGTCTGCTCGACGACCTCAACGTACGGGTCGGTCTCCAGGTCGTGAATCATCCGTATTGCCAATCGTCGACGGAATTCCCCCATGCCCGCCATAGCGTCAAGTGTCTCGGTCAAGACCATTTGGGTTGTCACGACGTTAGTTGTCCCGAGGCCATCGGCAACGCTGACTGCCCTTGGGTGCAGAGTATCTCTGGGATTCCATAGAGCTATCCAGTAGCCTGCATCAGCGAAGACGCCACTCATTAGTCCTCTTCCTTGGGATGACCGTAGAGGTAGTGTTTCTTGTTCTTGGCGAGGTCAGCGGGGAGGTCTTCCCACGCCTCCGGCGGAACATCTTTCTGCATCTCCAGGACCCGCTCCACAATCCCCGCCAGCCCTTGCTTCGGCGCCGGCGTCTCCTCCGACACTCCCCCAGGGGTGCCCTCCACCAATACCGTTACCTCCGCGCCCTCTTCGAGGTCTAGGGGCTCAAGCGGCGTAAGGACTCCATTCGCATACTTCGCTCGCACGGTGCTCATCTGACTTCCTCCACAAAGAGCGTTTACCTTTGCATTAGTCCGTTTCCTTCGGATGGCCGTAGAGGTACCCGATGCAAGGCTCAATTGGTGATTAACGCGTTCACCCTGTTTATGGGTCTTCCTCAATCAGCACTTCGCCGCATATCCGAGCGTCAACCGTAATTCTGCTCCCGACAAGCAAAGCCATCCCAATCAGCGATTCGCTAGCAGTTTCGATGACCACCACATCACGCGGCTGTCCGTGCCATAACACTACTCCGTCATAGTTGGACATCGTCGCTTCTTCGCCAGTCGCGATGGTCCAAGATGTTTGACCTCTATAGGTCAAACCGAGATTCTGGATTACTTCTCTAGGTAACGCTAAGTCTCCGTTGAATCCGGTGTCCAGAACGATTTCCAAAGGAAGAAACACTCCATTCCTGTCTGAGACTTCGATAGGGACTAACAGGTCCAGGCTTTCAGAAACTCTCCCTGTAATCATGATGTAAGAGCCGGGGACCTAATCCCCATTCTGTAGGTCGTTGAATACCCGATCCGTACTGTATACGTAATCACTCCAGGTCGACGGGCCATCAATCGACGAGTGGCGGCAGCGTGGTTAACGTCTATCTCATAGTCCTCACTGTAGATGTCAATAACCGCAAAGTTACCCCGCTCGGTGTCTTGAACTATAGGGCGTATCTTTCGGTTGTAAATTGCTTGGCCCCGAACTGCGACACCGCCGACTCCGTCAAGTTTGGTTTCCACTGATGGCTGAGGAGCCTTGTCGGCCATGCCGTAGACCGCTTCGTATGACGGCAATCTTTGTTGGATTGACTCCACCTCGCCGGGGGAAAAGCCATAAAGTGAACCAACCATAATGTCGAGACGATGTTCATAGGTTAGCGATTGCGCGACTGATTCCGGCTGGCAGTCTACGCCACCCAATTTCATAAGCTCGAATACCAACGATTCGATTTCGTTGCGCACGTCGTCATCTGGTATGGGGGGGAAAGGCAGGCTATTGATTTCACCCGCCGAAACATGCACATTGCTATTCAGGTGACGGAAAACGAACTCCATTAAGCTCGAATTGAAAACGGCAAGCAAGAACGCAAACTGCGAACCAACACCGCTAAGCGATATAAAATTGGTCCCGTTCTCGAAATACACGCTGCCACTATGCACTATGTCCGGCGTTACCAAAGTTGCTATGATTCGTCTCGGTTGTTCGTTAGCTGTCGTCCGTTGAGTTACGATGCCCATCCCCGTGACATTGGGATTAACTGCCGTTGTTATTATTTTTGATAACCATTCTTTGCCTACTCGAGTACGGGTTGCCCGCTGGGTGAAGCGCTGGACGTTTTCTGCCCATATTAGTCGGCAGGCATCGTCTGCGTTGGTCGGCTGTGCGTACTCTTGGTATTTGTCAAACTGTATCTTGCCCGTCTCAGCTCTAAGGCCAAGATTCGACAACTTGACGCCAAACGAATTCATGCGCTCGAACACTCGGTACTCGAAGTCTGAAGCTCCAATGTAAAAGGCCCCGTCGTATCTTTCGTCCAGGAGTACCCGATCAGATGCCACCGCAACCGTGTCCTCCGGGTCGTTAAGGTCAATGGGTATCGAAATCGCCCGTGTGTTAACTTGGTATGACGTGGCAGGCTCCGTTTTCTTGGTTAGATGCAGCATGATGCACTCCTGCAATACACGCTCGAAAGTGTTATGCCTATCGCCTATCAGTACAACGCCTTTCAGATGTGACCGCTGTTTGATTACTTTCCGAAGGTTCGTGAAGTACCTATCGGTTAACAGAGTCCTCGGGTTAATGAAAGTCAATTGGGATCCGTCTCTCATAACTTGCAAGCTTCGTTGGATGAACAGTCCATAGGTGTTCATTCGTCCATATATACCCTCTTTGTACGTCGCCCGAAGTCGCTCATCGCTTATAACTACATACGGCGGATTGGCGACAGCGATGTCGAACCCCCGACGCTGAGAGAACACCTCGGCGAACTCAACCCGCCAGTCGGTGGCCCCGGCGGGCGCGGGCGAGTCGGCAAGCGCCTCCCTGAGCTCGTCCTCCACCCGCTCTATATCCTGCCTGAGCGCGTCCTTGCCCGTCGTGGCCTCCATGTATTGAGCCTTGAGGCCGACGAGCTGGGCCGCGACGCTTTCTGCCCTGTGGCGGAAAAGGTCCCCGTAGTTACTTGGGCTAGGGTCAGGCCCCAACAGGCTGTCGCCGCAAAGCACCTTGAAGTCCAGGTTGGGCAGAGGCGGTGGCACATCGCCCTCATAGTCGATGGCCAGGGAGAGCCACATCCGCAGCATGGCGATGTTGACCGCGAAGTCGTCGATGTCCACGCCGTAGAGGTTGCGCTGGATGACATGCATCTTCAGATCGTACAGCCCTTTTGGGGTCACGCCCACGTTGAACAGGGTGGTCTGCAACTCCACCAGTTCCTGCATCATGCCTAGGAGGTAGGCCCCAGAGCCGCAGGCGGGATCAACCACGGTCACCTCATCCAGCGTCTGCGCCACCTTGCGGGCAGACGCCACCGAGATGCCGGACGTGTCGCGTTCGTCCACGAATCGTGCGATGGCTTCCGGTGTGACGCTGGTGTCCTGGCCCTCCAGGTATCCCTTAAGCGCCTCGCGGCACATGAAAGAGACCACGGGGCGGGGAGTGTAGTACGCGCCGGAGTCGTGGCGTCCGGTGACCAGCTCCTCGAACACCTTACCCAGCATCTCAGGGTCCACCGCCACTTCGACATCGAACGGCGTGGACTCCATCACGGTGAAGTTGAAGCGGTCGAAGAGGTCTCCGAGGATACTCTCAATAACGTCATCAGGCACCACCACACCTGAGCGCTTGTCCAGACCCGTCTCCTCGAACAGGCCGCCGTTGAGGAAGGGAGGCCCGCCGATGAGAGCGTACATCACCGGGTTATTACGCATCAGGTCGCGGGACTGAGGATTGTTCAGTCCAGCAAAGAAGAGGGGCCTCAGCCTGTTGACATAGAAGTTCTTGCTCTCGCCCTCAGTGGCCCGGTGGTCACTCCACAGCGCGTTGAGATAGTCCTTGTCGCCCTTGAAAGTGAGCCACCCCTTGCGCGACAGGAAGTAGACGAACATGAGCCGGTTGAAGAGGGTCTGGACGAATCGCCGCTTGATCTCAACGTCCTCGCCAAAGCCGGAGACATTGTTTTCTGCTGCCTGGAAGACCCGCTTGTACCCCGCGAAGAACTCCCTGGTAACGGGCTCAACATCGAAGGTCTGGTCCAGGGCCAGACGGACGCTGCCGCTCTCCCGGAGGTTCCAGTAGATGTTTGAGACCTGCTGAATCGCGGTGCGGCGGGACAGATCCCGCTCCACAACGAGGCGGCGCAGGACCGGCTGCGCTCTCTCGAAACTGGGATAGACCAAGTGCAGTTGGCTCGCGGATGTGTTGGTGAAGACCAGGAGCAGGTCGCCGTCGAGCTGCTCCGCGACCCGCCTGGCCGCGGCGGACGCCTCGCTCTTGCGCACACGGTCCGTCTCCGGGGTGTCCAGAGCGATGTACACCACATGCACACCGCCGGAGTAGGCTACGCGCTCAGCGTAGGCGGGCAAAGCCATGCTGCCTGCAGTGGCACCGAGGTCCACGCTGCCGGAGGCTGGGGCGAAGTCCAGGGCCTCGACGAACAGCGCGCGCGCGGCGGCGGCCCGCTCACCCGCAGGCGCGGCGAAGATGCGTGCGATGCGGCCCTCTACCTCAACTGCGTCGTCTCGATTCCTTATGGGCATGCGTTCGCTTTCTCCCATTGTCCCGGGATTCTAAGACTCTTCCCATCATACTCGCAATTGCTGTTGATAATCAACTCAATATCAGCTACCCTATAGGAGGGGTACAGCATGGATTTCCCAGAGCGTTTACGTTCATTGCGAAAGCAAGCCCAACTGAGCCAACGCGACTTGGCGGAGAAAATTGGAGTCGACTTCACCTACCTGAGCAAGATAGAGAATGGACGTGTCGAGCCTCCCAGCGAAGTGGTTCTGAAGGGGATCGCTCGAGAGTTGGCTGGTGAACTGAGCCGAAACGAGACTGAATTGGCCGACGAACTGATAACCCTGGCTGGGAAGATTCCCTCAGACTTGGCGGATACGCTCTCCCGAAATCCCGGCGCCGTCCAGTATCTGAGGTCTCTCGGCGATGACGTGCAGTCACCCGCCGAGTGGCGGAGGCTGATACGGGAACGGCGGTCAGACCAGCGATGACCACTAAGTTTCTGTCAGATGCCCAGCTTGAGGGCATGGCGAGCCGCCTGCTGGGCCGATACGAGTCTCTGTATGAAGCGGTGTCCCGTCCTCCGGTCCCGGTGGAGCGCATACTGGAGGATGTGCTGGACCTCAACATCCTGTGGGACAAGGTCTCCGAACGGCCTGGCCAGTCCATTCTCGCCGAGTTGGATTCCAGCTTGAAGACGGTGGTCTTCAATGAATCAAGGCGTACACTCATAACTGAGACACCGGGCCTCTACCACACCATCCTTGCTCACGAGGCGGGGCATTGGGAGGCCCACGTTGATCATGCCCTCTTAGCACAGTCGCCCTTACCCGGCTTCGAGCCCTACATGAAGTGCCTCTACCGAGGCTCCGGACCTGGCCAGGACCCGCGTGAACTCCAAGCTCACCGGTTCATGGGGTTTCTGTTGATGCCTTCACCCATACTGCTGGAGGCCGCCAGAGATGTTGACCCGCAGAGTTGGCCAACCCTCTACAAACTCCGTGACCTCTTCCAAGTGACCATATCGGCCCTGAAGATCAGGCTCGAAAGACTGGGCCTCGTGTACGTGACGGAGGAAGGGGATCTCTACCCATCACGACAGGAATATGAAGGCCAGATGCACTTAAGGTAGTACCCATCTGTTATTGCCATCGACTTGAGTTGACATTCAACGCAGACTCCATTAGGATGGGTGGCACGGAGGACAGAAGGCAGACTCCTATGGCACAAGATAGCGCATTCCACATACTGGCTCTAGATGGTGGTGGGACAAGGGGAATCTACTCGGCCCAGATCCTTGCCAGCATCGAACAGGTGAACGGTGTACCGATAAAGGAGCAGTTCGACCTCATCGCCGGTACCAGCACTGGCTCCATAGTGGCCGGAGCCGTCGCGGCGGGCATTCCGATGGCCAAGATTGTCGAGCTCTTCAGAACGGAGTCATCACGCATCTTTCGGAGAAGGTGGTTTAGTTGGCTTCATGTCCGAAGCAAATATCCAAGTCACCCTCTCGGACAGATCGTGAGAGCTTACCTGCCTGACATGACTCTGGGAGAAATCTCGACGCCTCTTATGATAACAAGCTCCAACATCTCCACGGGCGGTGTCCACGTGTTTAAGTCGAGGTACCTCAGAGACCTCGGAGAACCATACGTCAGAGATGCGAATGTCGCTCTGAGCCAGGCAATCCTTGCATCATGTGTTGCTCCCACCTACTTCGATCCCATGCCGGTCGGCGACTTCCTTCTGGCGGACGGCGGGTTGTGGGCGAACAACCCATCCATCATTGCTCTGACGGAGGCTGTTTCTAAGTTTGGGCGGTCAGCTAGCCAAGTGCGCATCCTGTCCATTGGCACTGGCCATTCCGTGAATCTGTATACCGAGCGCAGGCTTTGGGGGTTGCTCACGGGCTGGGGGCGTCAAAAGTTGGTCTCTTACGTCCTCCGGCTACAATCCGACGCCTCGGCGAACATGGCAAAGCTGTTGCTCGCGGACAGGTATCTCCGACTTGACCCTGAAATCGAGCCCTGGGGTTTGGATGACATCAAACATCTGGACAGCCTGAAGGCCCTGGCTATCAGGGACTTCACTCAACAGAGTGAGGCGATTACGAAGAACCTCAAGATACCGCAGTAACGAGACGTCGACCGATCTAGCAGCTTCCAAGAAAACAGAACTGAAGGAGAAAATTGAGATGGCCAAGAACAATAAGGACTTCCAGGACTTTCTCAGAGATGAAGTCAACCTGAACCAAAGTCGGCTCGACCGGATCAATACGAGCGTGCGAGCTGTAGACGCCTACCTCAAGGACCACCTGACCGGCTATCAGAAGATGGAGCGGCAGGGTTCATATGCGCTAGGTACTCTCATCAAACCCGTCGATGACAATGACGAGTACGATGCAGACATCCAGATAGTGATGAACCCCAATTCCAAGTGGCAGGCAAAAGACTACATCAATGAGGTCCACCGTACTCTGAAAGGGAATGACAACTACGCCGACAAGCTCAGGCTCAAGACTCGATGCGTCACCATCGACTATGCTGGAGACTTCCACCTTGACGTAGTTCCTCGTGTGACTAGTAGCGGTAGGCACTACGTCTGCAACCGGATTGACAACAAATTCGAGGAGACTGACGGCATTGGCTACCGGGACTGCTTCAACGAGCAGAATCGGATAACCGGCGGCAATCTGAAACGAGTCGTCAGGTTGCTCAAGTACCTGCGGGACCACAAGAACAACTACACCGCTAAGTCTATCTTGCTGACCACATTAGCTGGCAACACCATTACCCCCTCGGATGAGGGTACCGAAGGGGTAAGCACTGTGGCCGACACATTGACTACCGTCCTAACGAGAATGGACGATTACCTCCAGCAACACCCCTACATGCCTGAGATCAGGAATCCGGTGCTGCCAACGGAAACTTTCAATCGACACTGGGACCAGACCAAGTACGCGAATTTCAGGAACAGAGTCGATTCCCATGCGCGTATCGCAAAGAAGGCCAAAGAGGAATTCTCAAGCGAAGATGCCGTCAAGATCTGGCAAGAGCTGTTCGGGGAGAACTTCGGCAAGGGCTCTGGTGGTAGTAGCAGTGGAGGAGGCAATGGTGGGGACGGACGAAGCAATCCGCCAAGTGGACCAAGGAACAACCCTAGTGGAATTGCCGCCCCAGTTGTAGGCATTTCCAGGGTAGTCACTCCAAGGAAGCCTTACGCTAGATGAAACCGACTACTTCCGACTTGGAGTGGCTCACCCGATGCTTTCCAGGCCTGCTGTACGATGCGAATGCCAACGAGATGGCTGGCGAGATCGCGTTCTGCGCAGCCTACGACAGTGGGACAGACCAGGTGCGGATCGGGAACGACGAGGCACATAGACAATTGGCGTCATTCCTTTGCGACTCATACTCCCTGCGTATCGATCTGAACTCCATTGATAGGAACGGTTGGCCAAGGGCTTATGAAGTTGGCGGCCGCCATCAGGCCATCTCGATAAAGCACAACGTCGATGTTATTGACCTGCATTTCTATCCAGACGGGTCATGTTGTCTGGGAATCAGGTTCTCTCCCGAACGGTTCCTAACAGTTGAGCGGTTCACAGACGAACTTGTAATCCCGTTCTTGTATCGTTTGTCCTACGTGGATAGAAATGGACTGCTTGCTGCCAGAAGAGACCTTTGGGGAGAGTACCCTCACGGCGATGACGGGGGCCGGCAATTCATCAGCGAAATGCTCGACATGGCTAGTAGAGATCCTGGCAGAAATGAACTTTGTCCTTGTGGCAGCGGCCGCAAGTTCAAGAGATGCCATCTCGACGATGTGGAGGCATTGAAGAGCGCACTCGGGCGCCAGCGTCGGTAGTAGCGACCTGCATACACGTCGGAGAGTAGCGGCGCTCATGCTGCGGTCCTGCCACTGGCTGCTCCTCTTGCATCGGGCAGCACGCCGCGTCTGTGTGCCGAATAGACCTGCGGCGCATCTCGCTGATGGGCCTACCGTTGTCGAGCTGTAATCTATCCAACTCCCCCCAAACGCCTCGGCCCGCACCACAAAACCGCACCCAAAACAAGGGCTTGCAGGGCCTTTCCTTGGACGAATTTCCCGTTCACAATGAGATGTTGGGCCATTGCCGAATGGAGCAGTTGATTGATCGTCGCGGAGCCAAGAACACGAACGTTGAACGGCACGACGCAGACCGGACCGCGCCTTGAGAGAGCGGTCCGGGGCTACGTGCGCGCCTACGCGTCGCTGCACGGACGGCGCAAGGCCGCCGAATACCTCGGCGTGTCCCGCCACACCCTGTGGCGATTCCTCGAACGCGGCCACATGGGGCGCGCCCTGCCCTCAGCCGTCCTGACCTCCGTCGGCGGGAGCGTGCGGGAGATTGAGGCGGCCACGTTCGAGCTGATCATCGACCTGGAGGGCCTACGACCGGACCCTGCGTTGCGTTCCCTACGCCAGGGTCTCGAAGAGGCGCTCCTGCTGCTGTGCGCCACGCCCCTGGCCACCGTGGACGAGCTGTCCCGCTTCGGGCGCATCCCTGCTTCCACGCTCCGCGACCGGCTGACGAAACTGACCGAGCGGGGCCTCGTGGACTCCGTGGCACACCATCTGAGCGTGCTGGGTTCTCGCCCACAGCGCCGGTACTTCCCGACGGAGAAGGGCGTCACCGCGGCGGGTGCAGCCACCAAGGGCCGGGAGCACATGCTGCGGGCCTACCCGGTGTCGAAGCAGTGGTTCCGGCTGCTGGCCGAGCGTCTGGACGCCATGGCCGTGCTGCACCGAGTCGCCGCCATGATCGCCGACGCCGACCCGCACGACGACCCGGTGCGAGTGGACCACTACCGCAACGGCCCCTATGACATGCTCGTCACCCTCTCCGGTGGCCGCTCCATCGGCCTGATTCGCCAGGGACCGGCGCTGCCCACGTCCAGGCTCCGCTACCGCCTACGGAGCATCGAGCGGCTAGACAGCAGCGAGACGCCCTTCGTCACCCTGGTGCTGACCCACGCAGATCAGGCCACCCGCCGTGCCATCCGCTCCCTGGGCGACCCGTCGGAGCACCGCAGGACCTTCGTGACGACGGAGGGGGAGTTTCTGGCCGGAGACCACACGGGAGTCGTCTGGCAGCAGTGCGGGAGCGGCGTGGGCGAGGCCGTGCGCATCGACGCCGACGCATCCCTGGCAGGCATACTGGCCCTGGCGGAGCGTCTCTTGGGCACGTCCTATTCCTTTCTGGGCAAGAACCCGAAGCCGAAGCCCGGTGCCCTCTATCCTTCCGGCGTGCAGGCCGCCATGCCGGATCCTGCTGAACAACTCACACCGGCCCTCCCGGTGCAGTTGACCCGCGCCGAGAAAGACGTCCTCGACCTGCTGGCTGCCTGGCCTCTGTGCACCCGTGAGCAGCTTGCGGGACTGATGGGCGGCGTCACCCTGCGCCGGGTCAACCAGGTGCTCCGTTCCCTGGCCCAGCACGGCCTCGTGCGGACCGACGAGCCCCTGCACATGCTCACCGACGAGGGGCTGACGTACCTGGCCCGCAGGGACCGAGCCGCCGTGGGGCTCACCCTCGAACGCTGGAGCGCCGAGCCTCTGTACTTGAACGCCGACATCTACGCCGGGACCGCCGTGCGTGCCCTCGCCTCACAGATGCGTCACCAGGCCGGCGTCATCGACTTCGCAGCCGTCCTGTCCGCCGAGGTCACCCGCTCCCCGGACCATGATCTATTCGACCTGCTGCCCACGTCCCGCTCCAGCATCGGCTATCGCTACGACTGGATCACCTATGTCATACACCCCGACACCTCTTTCACCCTGGAGCACAAAGGTCGGTGGCGTCCGTACCTGCTGGAGTTCGAGCGGAGGGCCACGACGCCGAAGCGTGCCCGCTCCCGCCTGAAGTCCTACCATCGGTACTTCCTGAGCGGATGGGCTGAGCGTGACCACGAGGGGCGTCTGCCCCGGGTGCTCTTCGTCTTCGAGTCCCCCGGCAACGAAAACGCCTTCCTCGACGTCGCCGACACGGTGGAGGGGACGCCCATCATCACCTCCAACGCAGAGACGCTTGCGGAGCGGGGCATCCTGGGCGACTCGTGGATTCTTCCGCCCCCGCACTCCCTCGACAGGAGGCCGCTATCCGCCCTGGACACGGTGTCAGAATGACCACTAGGCCGTTTCGACCACTTCCTGTAGGGGGTGTCCCAGCATGGCTGCTGGGACCATTGTCCGCCCGCTTGCACCCGCACTTGCATCTTAGGCCCTCCCGATTACAAAGTGGTGCAGATTGGATGCGTCAGGGGCGGCCCCATCCACAGCACATTACTCTCACCTCTCAGCTTTGGCTCGTAGCTACATCCGCCTCACTAACGACCTTCACGACCAGGCCCATGACGGCAACTGGAGCATGTTCCATCACCGGCCCCAGCCCGTGCCGACTACTTCCTATAGGGGGACAAAAGGGCATTCCACTACTTACGGTGTCAGCCCCCAACAGGTCGAAACGTGACAATTGTTGCAGCGCCAGAACCCCGCGGCGACTCTGTACCGGAGGGGTTGAATGCCGGCATCATGATAGTGTATAGTAAGACATTATACTACAAGGGAGACAAGAGGAGTGACCACCCCCAGGAGATCCAAGACCATCACCTTCTCCCTGCCGCCGGAGATGGAGGCGCAGGTGCGGCGGGTGATGAAGGAGGACGACCTCTCCGTGAGCGAGCTGCTCCGGCAGGGTATACGCCTGTTCATGGAGGAACGGGAGTGGCGCAGACGGGAGCGGCTGGAACGGCTGCGCTCCCGCACGACTACAGAGCAGGAAGAGACAGGGAGGAGAGACTGATGAATGACCGACTCGATCTGATACCGGCGGCGCTCTACGCCAGGGTATCCAGCGACCGCCAGGACGTGGACCTGTCCGTCGCCGCCCAGCTGCGGGCGCTCAGGGACTACGCTGAGAAGAACGGCTACCATGTCGCCCGCGAGTACGTGGACGAGGCCGAGAGCGGCCGCATCGCCGACCGGCCCCAGTTCCAAAAGATGCTGGACGAAGCAGCCAAGCCGGAGGCCCCCTTCAAGGAAATCTTGGTCTGGAAGTTCTCCAGGTTCACCAGGAAGCGGGAGCACGCTGTCGCATTCAAGTCGATGCTCCGCAGGCGGGGCATCCGCGTCGTCTCCATCACCGAGCACGCCGACGATTCCCCCACAGGCAAGCTCATGGAGGCCATCATCGAGAGCGTGGACGAATTCTACAGCGAAAATCTTGCCCAAGAAGTCGTCCGGGGCATGAGGGAAGCCGCTTCCCGCGGCTTCTGGGTCGCCAGCAGGGTTCCCTACGGCTTCAGCAAGCTCATGGTGCAGGACGGAGCCAAGAAGCGGCCTTCCCTCGAACCCGATCCGGCCACCGCGCCCGTGGTGGAGCGCATCTTCGGCATGGCCGAGGCAGGCAGGGGAATCCTGGACATCACCCGCACCCTCAACGACGAGGGCATCGCCAACCCCACCGGCAGGCTCTGGTCCAAGAACGGTGTCCACATCATCCTGAAGAACGAGGTGTACACGGGGACTCTGGTCTGGGGCATCGACGCCAAGGACAAGGCGGACCCGGTGCGGGTGGAGAAGGCCTTCCCCGCCATCATATCCAAGGCCCGGTTCCGCAGGGTGAACCGCAAGCTGCGCTCCCGCGCACCCAGGAGGAGCCACCCCCGCAGGGTGGGGAGTACCTACCTCCTCAGCGGACTGGTCAGGTGCAAGGCGTGCAACAGGGCGCTCTCCGGCCAGGACGCCAAGAGCGGGAAGTTCGCCTACTACGTCTGCCAGTCGGTGTTGAAGCGGGGCAGCGGGGCCTGCAACGCCCCTAGGCTCAACGCCCGCCGCTTCGAGAAGCAGGTGGTGGGCAAGATTCGGGAGAACGTGCTCACCGAGTCCAACATCCGGACGTTGGTGAAGCTGGTGGACGAGGAGATGGACGGGGTGGCAAAGGAGCAGAGGCAGAAGCTGGAAACTATCGAGGCGGAGCTGGTGGACGTGAAGCGCAGGCTGGGACGGCTCTACGACCTAGCGGAGACCACCGACCTGGACATCGACGACTTCAAGCCCAGGATACGCGAGCACCGGGAGCGGCAGGAGAAACTGGAGGCTACGGCGGAGGAGGGCAGGGCGACGCTCTCACAGCGGCGGGAGGTCCTGGACGACGTGGAGACCATCACGGCCTACGCCCTGGACATGAGCATGTTCCTCAAAGAGAGCGAGCTGACGGAGCGCAGGGCCTTCATCGAGAGCTTCGTGAAGGAGATCGTCGTCATGCCCGACAATGCCGTGGTGCGCTACACAATTCCGATGCCCGAGGACAGCCCCATACCGGGGAGAGACGTCGAGGAGATGGCGCTGAACGGCTCGGTTCTGTCTACCGTCAAGTTTGGTGGGCTGGACTTGACGAAATCAAGAACCGAGGCCGATTCCGACATCGCCCCGTCGCTCGGCATGGGGACCGTGTACGTCAGCGTCGCCTCGTCTCCCACCACCTCCATGCCCTCAACAAAGTTGCGGATGAGCGCCTTGCGCTCGGGGATCGTCCCATCCTTCAGGAAGTCCCGGAAGTCCGCAACGTACCGCGCTATCTCCTCGGTGTTGGGCAGTTCCACTCTGCGCTGCTCAAGCTGGGTCTCGGCGTCCTCTCTCGCAGCCTCCAACTGCTCCTCGCGGTGCCTCAGAGACATGATGCGGGGCGACAGGACCTCAAGGGTCAACTCGCTCGTCTCAATGGCCTCGTAGAGCTTCTCAAGACGCTTCCTCACGTCGGTTAGCTCGGCTTCGACGACCTCCAGCCTGCCGGACAGCTCTCCGGCCATCGCGTCGATCTCCTCTGCCACCAGCGTCACCAGCGCCACGATGGTCTCCTCGTTCAGGATGCGCTCCCTGATCTTCTCCACCACGAACGTCTCCAGCCTCGGGGCGTTCAGGTAGCGGGCGCTGCACGTCCCCGCACCCTCCCTGAACAGGGTGCCGCAGATGTAGTAGGCGAACTGGCCGCTCTTGGCTCCCTGGGCCGAGTAGGGCCTGCCGCACACCCCGCACTTGAGCAGACCGCTCAGCAGGAACTTGCTCCCCACTCTACCGGGCCTCTGCACCTTCGGGGCGCGGTCACTCATCGCCTGCTGCACGTCCTCGAACAGCTCCCTCGACACCAGGGCGGGCCACGCTCGCTCAACACGCACAGGGTCGGCGGCTTCCTGGCCCTTGCTGGCCTTACCCCAGACGGCGGTTCCGGTGTACGCCTCGTTTCTCAGCACGTAGTGGAGCGTTCCCTTGTACCAGCGCTTGCCCCGGTTGGTGATGCCCCGGTCGTTCAGTTCCTTGCATAGCTCCTTGAGGCCGCTGCCCCGCAGGGACTTCTCGAATACCTCCCGCACCACGGGGGCTGTGGCCGGGTCAACCTCAAGGGTGGGGCGCTCCTTCGCCCCGTCGCTGACCTTGATCTTCCTGTAGCCGAAGGGGGCGTTCGAGCCGAGGAAGAAGCCCCGGGACGCGGCCTCCCTCATTCCCCGTACGACCTCTTGGGCAAGATTTTCGCTGTAATATTCGTCCACGCTCTCGATGATTCCCTCAAGCAGCCTGCCGGTGGCGTTGTCCTCGGCCTGCTCGGTGATGGACACCACGCGGATGCCTTTGCGCCGCAGCTGGGATTTGAAGGCTACGGCGTGCTCGCGCTTGCGGGTGAAGCGGCTAAATTTCCATACGAGAATCACGTCGAAGGGGGCCTTGGGCTGGCTGCCCTCCTCGATCATCTCCCTGAACTGGGGCCTGTCGGCGACGCGGCCGCTCTCGGCCTCGTCCACGTACTCGCGGGCCACGGAGTAGTCGTTGGCCCTGGCGTACTCCTTGAGAGCCCGCAACTGGGCGGACACGGACAGGTCCACGTCCTGCCGGTCGCTGGACACCCTGGCATAGAGGGCTGCGGGCGTTAGGGGCTGTAGGTGCTTCTTCTTCATACTGTTCTCCTTCAATCTCCTGGTGAATCTTCCAGTTCGGCATGGCGAGCGCGGAGCCTCTCGTACCGGATGGTCCGCAGCCACTCCCGCTCCTCCATGTAGTTGCGGAGGGCCTCTCGGATGAGCTCGCTCATGGTGCGGCCCTCCTCGCGCATCACGTCCTGCACCTGCTCGGCCATCTCAGGCGGCAGGGAAAAGGTGATCGTCTTGGTCTTCCTGTTGATGAGCCTATTGGTCATATACTGTCTTACTATACACCTTCCAATAGGCAGATTGCCAGCGTTGAGAATGGAGGCGCAACTGAACGGGCCGATGAAGGCAGAAGACCGGATGGAGGCGATGGAGTGCCGAAAGTCGACGGTCGAAACGTCGCTGAGCCTATTACAGATGCAGCCGGATATTGAGGACCGACTACACCAAATCTGGCCCTCGCTCGTCTCCGTCGGGACCCACAGTCTCCGATCGGGACGAGCAGAGCAACTCAAATAGCACGGATCAACGTTCTCATAAGGGATGACATTCTTGAATAGCGTCTACGTTCTCCAAGAATTCTTGCTCGGGGCATCCCAGATAAAGTGCCGCCGTGTAGGACGACAACATCTGACGTTCGTAACACGCGGTTACTAATCCAGCAAACCTGCCTCGCCGCTGAGAAGAGACTGAACGAACCGGAAAATAGTCAAGAGTGAAGTCCTCCGCAATCCGCCAATCCTCAGACGGCCCAGGTAACTCAGTCTGCTCCGGCAAGAGGTCTTCTCTGTAGTGAGCGTTGAACACGTGATAGCGTGCGGCAGTGTAACTAATGCCAAAGGTTTGCATTACCTCGCCGACATCTCTTGCTTCTATCGGTGTCGGGGTCATCTCACGCACCGACTCAAGCGGCGCAAGAAATGCGATGGCAAAGGCGTTGGCCCGCTGTTCCACATAGTCCGGGTTCGGAGCTTCTGGATTCGCAAGTGTCCCAATATAGGAATCAACTCGCAGTCCTTTCAATTCCTGGGTTGGGTCGTACAAGATGTGACCAAGCTCATGGGCCAATGTCGCTCGGCGCACCCAAACGTTGGCGTTTTCGCCGAGCGTATTTAGGACAAAGCCACGAACTTCACGTCCATTGACACCCTTTGTTGTAATAGTGGCACCAGCAATGGAGGGGTGCAACTGTGCCTGGACCACAGGAATGCCAAGATCCTTCTCTACGAGGTCTCGCATAGAACGGACGGGATTCCTGTTCCCCATCTCTAACTCCAGCTGGGCACGAGTCTGCTCTGCCAAGTTGTACCCGACTCTCCAAGCTGGATTCAATCGCGAACCGTAGTTACTCAATGGCTGGAAATCCATCGTAGCGCTTGATTGGCCTAGCCAATCCATCAGCATCCATTGGACGCGAATCACCGATGCAGCTTCGGCAAATGCCAACGCGGTGCCCGCCGAAATTGGCGGAGAGTCTGCTTCGGCAGGTTGTTGAAGAGTTTTTAGGCGAAAGGCCAAAGGCCGGTCTGCACATCCAACTTCGTCAAAAGCCAGTAGCCGCTCGTCCAGTCCAAGAACGAAAGCAACCGTTTCCAGATCCCTTATCGGCACATGACTAGCTCGTCGTTCTGCTTGTCTTACGACATCAACATTGACACTCGCCGCACCTGCTACCGACTCAACCGACAACCCGAGGTCCTTTCTCCGCCCAGAGAACGTTCTTTCAATCGCTCCGGTTGATTCCAGAAGAGCGGCACCACTATATTCAATCGACTCATCGAGTATGTCTAATCCATAGCTCTGATATGCTTCCCAAGCTGTGAGTATATGTCCAGGCGGCCTCAGCCCTTCCTTCACTGGACCAATCTCGAAGTTGCTCCGGACAAAGGACCGTCTCGATTCAAGCGCTGCCGCACCCACGTCCTTTGCTGTGGTCGATCCAAATATCCTAGCAATTCGATCTGTGCTGGTACTCATAAGATACGGCTCGGACTATTTCTAAGTGCATCCCATCCGAGTGATGTGACTGTGTATCCGTAAGCTTCAAACACACCTACCGCGTCATCAAATTGTTCAGGATGGATCGGTTCGTACCTCCCTGATCCACCTGACACAAAAAGTGATTCTGCGGTTTGGAACCACAGTTCTCCTGCAGCATAGGCTGGGCACCCGCCTGTCAGGTTAGTGTGCTTCGGGATTCCCGATTCCAAATGTACTATGGGAACTTCCCTGATAAATGGTACGCCCTTGTCGTTGATAACCCATAGGTATCTGTGACGCCCCCTTTCTCGCCTAGACCTCGGGGGACCCCCGTAGTCAACGTCTTGGGCCGGGGCATAGCCGAGCAATCGCAGACCGGACTCTTGATCCAACGGCAAACTCTCATGCGCATGGGCTAGGACAGACATCTGAGGTTTGCGCGCATCATATCGCCGTCTGAATTCAACTAACGCGTTCGGAGTGCCAGGCAATGGATCGGCAGATTCCTTTTGGTCAGAGAGTCTATCATATTCATGCTCTTCCTTGTGTTGGCGAGTATTGCATGCCGTGTCAAGGCTACAGCATTCGTATCGATTCTACCACAAACCTACGAACTCCTGGTTCTGGCGAAGCGAGTTGCTCATCAGACGGCCTAGGCGAAGTCACGGGCCGGGACGCCTGACGCCGAAGGTGGGCGCGGGTGATCATCCGGGCGAGGAGGCGCAGCCCGCGCCGCAGCGTCTCCCGTTCCTCTGCGGAGCACGCCGTCATCCGGCGATTGGTCGATGGGTTCCTTTCGTTGGCGCTGCTCATCCCGCTCATCCAGCGTCTGGGCGTTTCGTGGGCCAGGTGTCTACCGTCCAGTGTGAGCGGTCGAGACGTTGGGCGTAAACATCCTATGAGGGTACTCACATGAGCGCCCCTATAAGACCTTGGGTGAATACCATCTGAGAGTTGCACTTTTGCGCGGTGGCGAGAAGGTCTGAAATCGGGGGTCGCCGGAGACTCCTACCGCCGCAGGTGGGCGGAGTCGATGGTCCGGGCAAGGATGTCCCAGGACTCCCATGAGGGACAGCACGTGTGAAGCTGTTTCAGAAGGGGAGCTACCCTTCAAAGTAGCCTGCTCAATGGGCGTCAATGCCAACTGGCTGTGAATTCAAAAGAGCTGGCAGGCTACACACAATGGCTTGAGCAGAGTGGTGGTGTGCTCAATCCCGCACGTGTGACAATACCTCTCCTCGTAAGTTGCGTTCTTGTATCGATTCCAGATCGTGTAGCAGCGATCACAATACGGTTGCTCTGGATTGGCAGGTAAGGCAGTCCTGCACCGGATGCAGTAACCGGCTCCTGGCTCCTCGGCGGTCTCAACGTCCCTCTTGTACCTGCAAGATGGCTCGGACCAGTATTCCGTGCAGCCCCAGAACTGACCGCGGCTACCGTCCATCATCCGAAGGCGACCCCTGTGACAACGTGGACACTCCGGCGCTAGTGCACCAAGCTGCCTCAGGTTGCCAGACTGCTCGAGTAACTCGGTAACGAACGTCGAAGGCCTGACCGGATCGGTCAGTAGGTAGGCACCCACGCGTGCACGGGTCATCGCCACGTAGAAGAGGCGTCGCTCCTCCGCGAACGGGTAGGCTCCCTCTGAAGCCGGGGACAGCACGAGTTCAAGCAGCGAGTTGTCCTCGATTCGTGAGGGGAATCCCCAGCGACCGTTCTTGAGGTCGAGCACGACCACGTAATCCGCTTCGCGCCCCTTTGCCCTGTGAACAGTGCTGAACTCCTCCGATGGTGTCTTGCCTTGAAGCGCCTTCTCGCTCGATTTGTAGCGCCCCAGCATCAAGACGGAGTGACCATTGCCTCGTGCAGATGTCTGAATGTCCTCCCGGGCGCGCTGGAGGCCGGTGGCGGGATCGTCGGCGTAAATGACGGTGATACCCCTGTCGTCGGTGACGCTCGCGGATGTCAGCGTCCTATTCCACTGCTCTGGATTGCGAAGCACGAACTCGGTCGAGGGACCAAGAATGCCGTCGCCGAATCTGAATGTCTTGCTCAGTGTCCGGGTTTGTACGTGGCCCAGGTAGTCGCCGCAGTTCCGTAGGAGTCCTACGTCGCTCCCCGCGAAGCGGTTGATTGACTGCCAGTCGTCGCCCACGAGGAAGTACGCCGTGTCATCGCGTCTAAGGGCCTTGAGTAGCTTCATCCGACCCGCAGATATGTCCTGAAACTCGTCGACCAGCACGTACCGGTAGGGCGTTTCCCACTTGCCTTCGCGAATGTAGTGAGCGGCTCTGTTTATCAGGTCATGAAAGTCCAGCTTCCCTTCGGCGCTCAGCCGTTGTTCGTATCGGGTACGCACCTGCTCGAAGACCTTGAGGAATCCTTCGTTACGCCACAGCGTGCCTTGCTCACTGGCACGGGCGCGTAACTCTTCAGGCGACAGGCCGTTCGTCTTGACGTGGTTCAGGAACTTTTCCAGCAGCTTGGCCAGCCAGTCAATCAGCTGCCGGGCTAGTTCCAAAAGCAACTTTCGTTCTGGAACGCGCTCTAACCGAACCCCTTCCCCTTCAAGCCGCTCCCCCAGCTTGTCGAGGAGGATGCCCTCCCGGTGCTGCCAGCTATAGGTTTCGATGAGTTTCGTGCCGTACTTCATATGCGTACATGTGTGCCACTCTACCCTCTCCTTGTATCCCTTCCAACCACGCGGTGGGCGGCCCAGCTTGTCCAGCGCATTGTGCTCAATGTAAATGTCGTAGTCGGGCAGAAAAAAGTCTGGCCGATACTGCCCGTACTCCGGTGTTTGGGTCCACTTAGGGTAAGGACGTTCATAACAGAACTTCACACCATGCTTCGTGAGGTAGTTCGCGATCTCCAACTCTTCAAAGCTCCTGACCCGTACGCCGCTGAGCGTCCGAAGCTCGACACTGCGTATGTACGCGTCATACTCGTCCTGAGAGTGGAAGTCGAAGGCCGATTCGTAGGCTCCGTGGTAGGAGGCGATGAAGTTGGCTGTGGCGTCCGATTCCTGTGGGTCATCCAAGAGTTCGTTAAGGATATTCTTAAGGGTGTCGGGCAGTTCCGACTCCCCCGCGAACCTCGCCACAGTCGGCCTTGCCCTCTTGACGTCGGCTATGACCCGGTGGCCGAACCCATGGAAGGTATGGACGCGCGTTGTGGAGAGGTTACCAGTAAGCCTCCCTTTTATCTCCGCAACCGCCTTCTTGTTGAACGCCAACACAAGAACTTCGTCCGGAGACACACCCTGGTTGCGCACGAGGTGGGCGACCTTTCCAACGACGACCGAGGTTTTGCCAGTTCCCGCACCAGCAAGCACGAGAGTCACGTCCTCGTCCGTGGCGATGGTCTCAGCCTGTTCGCTCGTGAGAGGGTTCGGCAGCGCCGCGAGGGTGGCGGTCTGCACTGTATGAGCGTTGTTGGACACGAAGAGGCTGTTCGCCTTCCTTCTTGCCGCCTCGAAACTCTCAACTGGTTCGAGGGACTCAAGCCGGCTTAGCGCCTCCCTCGCTTCTCGCTCGATGTGCTCTCGGATAAGACCCTCGCACTCACCAAGAGTTGGCGCGACAGCTGCGTGGAGCTTGAGTGAGTCGTGGTATCTGGCATATCGGTCGCCCGCGAAGAGCTGACGTAGCTCCTCATCCAGCCGCGTCAGACGCGGGCTCAGAGCCTTGGCCCTCCTGACGGCTTCCGTCACGGCTGCTTCGTGGATCCGTGCAGCCTCCTCAAGCGCAGCATCGCGGATTAGGGAGGCTTCCCTCCTGTCAAGTCCTCCGATAGACCGCTCGGTACCGTCCGTCAGTCGAATCGTCAACCGGTGCCAAAACCACGACGGGCGGACCGTGATCGAGCCGATGGTGCCGACTGGTATCTTGGCCTGTACGTCCCCGACGCGCTCTTCGAAGTGAATTGTCCCGCCGGTTAGCGAGACACGCACGGGACCCGGTGAGGACAAGCGGTGAAGCCAAGCACTTTCGGCCGAGATTTGGTCGTTTGGTTCCATGTCAATCCCAATCGTGCATTATACGGCAGTAGCATTTGAACCGACGAACTGGCAGGGCGTGCTCGGTGCACCTGAAAGGTCGTCCCAGAACGAATCGCAGCCGTAATTTGGATCTATTAGCCCTACGTGAACAGTTGCCACGTGACCAGAACGCTGATGACGAGCAGCGCGGCGGCGACCAGACCGAGCCTGAGAGCCAACCGTCTTGTTCGGCCGTGCGCGGCTCGCTCCTTGCGATGCTGCTCCTCAAGTTCGTCGTATCCTTCCTCCCAGCGAGCCACAGCTTCCTTGGCCTCGTCCCGTTCTCGCTCCAACTCTGTGACTGTCCTATCCAACTCCCACACAGTCCGCTGAAGCTTGTCCTCCCGCCCAAGGGACCGGCGAAGCAACTCGTCGTCGCTCACGTACTCAGAACCCTCCATCCGCACGTAGACACGGCGGCCTTCCCTGACAACCTCGATTTCTCCCCTCCTGATCTTCCGGTCGAGGGTTGAGGCGGAGACGTCCATCTCTCGCACAGCCTCAGCTTTCGTCACCCAGCGGACAGGCTCAGCCATCGCTCTCTGCCTCGCCATGTGGCCGGCGCCTCCGCCTCCAGTTGAACAGACGCAGACCCCGACCCTCGGAATCGGACTCATCCGCCACATGGTCTCCAGTGGCGTCCTCGGGCGTCTGTGCAGCCTCCAAGGCCTCCACGCGGCGGGTCAGACGCTCCACCAGCCTAGCCAGGTCGTCCACCGCTTCAATCGCCAGCCTGATCCTCGCCTCCAACCGGTCCAGTGGCGTCGTCCTCTCCCATCCGGGATCGTCCAGGTTGGCCATGAGCCGCTGCACGGCCAGGGTCATCCTGCCCGTCAAGCCCTCACGGCGCAGGGCCAGCGCCACGGTCTTGCGGTTCACACCCAGGAGGGCCGCCGTCTTCCGCTGTCCCTCACGCTTGACGAGCCACTCCACGACCCACTTGAGGTCGGGCTGATCGTCGTCAGTCCTCGATTTCCGACCATCACTCATCTTCGACTTCCGAGAGGCCATTTCCATCCTCTACAGGGGGTGGCCCGCTTTTGCAATGTTACCCGTTTTTCGCCGGAACCAGCCCCAACAGTGACCGGTCACGTTTGCTCGTCAATTTGTCCCACAAATCGCACGAATCCCTAGCTGAACTGGCCCAGGCTGTCCGTTCCTAGTCATGCCCCAAAATCATGTCACGCACCCCGACATCGTTTCGCGCCGAAACCGGTGGGCCAACCTGGGCCGCGGATGCCGCCGACACGCCAAATCCTGCGCGGATCAGCCCTCCGGACGCTCCGGGCAGGTTCATTCGTAGCTGTTGCCTCACTAATCGGATGACACGTCAGGGCCGAAAAAGTGCAATCGAGCCATCGTAGAAGAGGTCATTAAGTTTAGCACGGCTTCCCGACGACTTGTACTTTCAGGCGTTGACCGATCAGAGGTTATTTCGGCCCGGTTCGTAGCTGAAACAGGGGCAATCGGGGCGTCTTGCGGCCTCTCAAGACCTCGCCTACAGGCCAAGATGTACCGTTTTGTACCCCCCAGACAGCATGGAGGGCAGAGAGCGATGTATCGACGCGATGTATCGACGCGATGTATCGACGCGATGTATCGACGCTATCTATTCCCCCCTACAGGACTCTGACTCATCCGGTGATAGAGACTGTCCCACTGGTAGGCGCTCAGCCCGGACAGGGGCAGTCTCGGGGACTCCGGCTCCCACAGTGGACGCCATGATCTTCTCAGTATTCCTGCGGTGGACAGGACGGGCGTGCAGGAAACGAGGATGGGCAGCGACATGGTTGCCATCTGGGACGCCGTGCGCACGTAGGTGTCCTCGACCTCTTCGGTGTCCACGACGAACAGTGTGACGGGGAACGGCGGTTGGTCCTCCTTTGGCGCATTCGACCAGTAGTAGCTTCTGTATGGACCCAGGCGGGCGATGACTCCCCTAGGGTGACGGGCGCGCAGCTCGTGCTCGAAGTAGAAGGGGATGTGGATGCCGCCGGTGATCAATTCTCCCAGGGCGT
Source organism: Dehalococcoidia bacterium (assembly GCA_965262055.1). Classification (GTDB taxonomy): domain Bacteria; phylum Chloroflexota; class Dehalococcoidia; order Lucifugimonadales. The sequence goes on along the minus strand of CBDHEI010000001.1, from coordinate 595,161 downwards.
CCGGGGCGATTGCCGACTCACCCCAGTTGTAGACTCGGTCTGACCTGGCGGTGGGGACGGACCACACCAGCTCGCTGTCTGGGTTGTCCCTGGCCTCGGCTTGGAGCTGCGACAGGAACCACGTGATGCCGTCGGCGTGCTTCGTCTGCCGCGCCCACGTCTCTATGCGGTGTCCCACGTGTCGTCGGCGGCCCTGCTTGTCTGTGGTGAGGGCGGTGCTCCAGATGCCCTGCGTAGTGGGAAGCTGGGCGCGGTCCCTGTGTGTGACGTAGCGAATGCCCTCGGCGGACAGGGTGTAGCGCGTGTCTCCGCGTTTGCCCCGGCGCTCGATCAGGCCCCATGTATTCACGAGGCTGTGCATCATCTGGCTGACCCGCCCCTCGGAGACGCCGAGCCAGATGGCAAGGTGCTCACGGGGGATCATCGGGTGGTCGGTGATGAGGTCGAGGGTCCGCTTCTCAGCCGGGCTGACGCCGAAGGCCGGCGCTGCCTGCATCATCCGCTCTGGCTGGGGTATGGATGCGCGTTTGCGGCTCGGCGACTCGGTGGATGACCTTCTGCCGCGGCTGCCCTGGGAGCTCACGGCCTCCAGCGTGAAGAAACTGCTGCCGATCACCCACGAGGTGCAACACCAGACGCGGCGGTCCCGTCTTTCGAGGGTCTCCCTGGACTCCACGGCGATGAAGCAGTCACGCAGGTTCCGGTCCTCGCAGAACCTCGTCGTTAGCCTCTCCTCCCATACGCTCGGAACCAGGATCAGAACGGTGTCGGGACGGCGTGAGTAGTCGTACTCCGCTATAGCCTTCAGCCGGTCGTAGAGGGACCGGCGCCGCAGGGCCAGGCCCTGGCGCACCACGCCGAAGCTGCGGCCGTTGTGGAGCGTGATGGTGGCGTCGAAGCGCCCCCTGCGGTGGAACTCCACGTGGGAACGGAGCCCGTCGATGCCGGGGGACATCGAGGCGGCGAGTCGGTAAATGCTGGCCACTGCGTCCATGCGTCGGATGAGCAACGTGAGCCACTCCTTGGACACGGGGTAGGCTCGCACGAAGTACGAGGGCGTCTCGAAGCCCAAGAACTCGGCGGTCTCTCTGATGCCTCTGACTGTCAGGTAGTATCTCTGACTCGACGGAAGGTGGGTGCTCCCGTGACTCACGCGCCCGCCGATGCCGTCGGCCAGCAGGTTAAGCAGGGCGCGGTGGACGGTTGTGTGAGGCTCGCCCAGGACGCGCGCCAGTTCCACCGAATCGATGAACGGCATTCGGCTGAGGGCGGCGAGCAGCTGTCGGTCTGAGAGTGGCATGTGGTGAGCGTAGCAGAAGTGCTAGCGGGGATTGCAGGTGCACCTGATTGACCTTCAACGAAGGCCCCGGTAAGATACCATCGCCTAGCTTAAGCTTGGGATTGCCCAAAGGGAATAACGGAGAATGCTGAGAAGATTCTTTAGCATCACCATCACCGCCAGCATAGTTGCCGTCATGGTAGGTGTTGGATGGATAGCCTTCGGCGAAGTCAGTAAATCAGAGGCTGCGCACGCCGACGCAAGCTTCTCTATGGTAAATCATCAAACTGGGCGAATGGGTGAATCCCTTAACAGCGCTGGAACTTTCATTAGCACTGATCTCAGTGCGGACGTTGGACAGATAACTGACCTCTCCGCTCTGCTAGATGAGTGGTCTCCCAAGTACCAACAGGCCCAAACTGCGTACCGCAGATTTGACGCTGCAATCGTCGCTGCCGAAAGCAGCGCAGATGCCTACTTCGCGGCACAAAGGGCATTGACCGAAGGATTTCACAGCGAGGAATTACGTGACCGAGCGCGGGCGGATGATGATGAGGAGTTTGAACAGTACGAACAGTGGAGCGAGCGCGCTCGCGCTGTTCAAGAGGAAGCGTTGGAGATTGTGCGCCGCCTCAGCGACATGGATACCACCCTACAAAAGCTGAAACTGCGGTCAGATTTTTCGTTCGATGCGGGTGGGTTCAGTGAAGTTCCCTCCGATATTCTTGCGCTGGAGGATAAGTTGGCTCAATTTCGGATCGCGTCTGACAATATCCGCGAGTCCATAGCTTCACCGTTTGATACGAACGGTTGAGTCAGATGTCATTGCTATCTCAGAACTTACGTGAGTTTGCCACGTTCGCGATGCGTCTCATAGCTTTTGCAGCTACGTTGGCGATCATGGGAGCGTTTTCTTGCCATGGACAAGGCTTGATGGGATGAGTCAAGCCAACAGTGGTGCGGAATTGGTCGCGCTGGTGGTATCCCCGACCGTCAACTACCTTTTCGCGGTATCGACTCTTCAAGCTGCAGTGCTTGTAGGATGTCCCGCTCTCTTGATTGTATCGGCTGCCATGATGATGGCGAAGTATGCGCGACGCAAGACTGCTCCGTTCGCCACATGTGTGGTCTTCGCGTCGTCGGTATCGGTCATCTACGGTGCGCCGGACCTCACTGCGAGTAACGAGATGGGGGCCTATGTTGGTCTCTCGCTGATAGTGGTGTTATCAGCAGCCTTGCTTATCCATCAGGCTCTCATCAAACTACGAGGGAATCTGTACCATCGACGCAGACTGCCGACTGTGTACCAGGCTCTTTCTGTCCTCACTGGCAGCGGCCTCTATCGATGGAGTGAGAGGTAGGGCACACTCCTAGACATACCCGTATTTGCACGCCGAAAAATTTTGTGTGGCATAGATCGTTTCGCTGACATATCCATATTCTGGCGCCTCCTGTATGGCTATCCCGACGCCAATCCTGCGGGAATCCCTGTCAAGAATGTTCTCACGGTGACCCGGGCTACTCATCCATCCTTGCACAAGTCCCCGAGCCGCCTCCTCGGCGTCGCGATCATAGTCAACGGGACGGTAGGACATGCCAAAACCCATCCACTGGGTAACTCTGGGGTGTTCAGCGATATTCTCGCTTAGTCCATAGGAGTACGAACCCGTCCCTCTATAGGCACGGCAATCGTATCCAGCGGCCATCGCCCTGTCGGTGGGATCCCTGCCCTCGATGTCGTGACTCATAAGACCGAGTCTGGCCATATTCTCGCTGTGCGACCGTGCTATGTCTGAAATAGCGGCGTCGTGACGAAGCGGTTGTAGGCCAGCACTAATTCTCTCGTCGTTGGTGAACTCGATCACCCATTCCTCAATCTCCCTGCGATTGAGGGGGCTTCCTCCCGCGTATTTCTGTGAGTTTGTTGCTCGCGATGTCTGCTGTACGTCTGGGGTGGCCCTGATTTCCTCGGATATCGCAGTGGTCGCGTCGCTGGCCGCCTCCTTTGAGAAGCTCACCACCGTATCGTAGGCAACTGATGCCGCCTGCCATGCGGTCACCGCGATGGGCACATTCTCGTGGTACGCCCACATCCACAATGGGCCTACGATCAGACACGCCATCACGAACAACTTGAACCGACCACCCCCACTGCCAGCGGAGGGCTGCCTATAGCTTGGTCCGGCTCTACGGCTGTACGGACTGCCTCTAGTTGCTTCCCCGCGACGCCGGGATTCTTCGCGAAACCAATCGCGGTCCTGAAGTCCCAAGCACAGCCTCCAGCAAGCGGATGATTCCAAGGCCCATGGCTAGGGCTACTCGGTCCACTGCATGTCTTCCAAGTTTAGCCCGAATGCTGTCATGGGCTACCGGACAAGGTATATGGACACCGCGCCAAATCATTCGACTTGGAAGCTATCGAGAAAGTAGGCGGCCAGTTCTTTGCCCATGTCGAACCGATCGTTAGGGAACGAGTATGTAATGCTGACGGCTATGTTGTCTTCGAACAAATAGACCATCCGGATTACCCTATGGGTGTTGTAGAGTGACATCTCGAATATAACGGCTGGCAAACCTTGTGAGGTTTGCACGGTTTCCCTGGTGATGTCTTCTGCACCCGCGGGGATAAGAACCGAAGATTCAATCAAGTCGGCGTACTTGGTCAGAGTTAGCTCACCCGCTCCCAGGGCAAGAACGTCCTCCGTGATGATCAGGACGTCACTGTTCGTCTCCGGGTCGAAGGCATAGAATACTTCGCCTTGGGATTCATCTAACTCTCTTTCGAGCCATGCTTCCGGCGCTTGTATTGAGAAGTAGCCTGAGGGATCCTCGAAGACCACCATGGTTCCAAAGCGGCTGTCCACTGTCTGGGGGCTAGGCGGAACACTTACCGTTTCCGTACCTTGCCTAGCTGGTTCTACCGACAAGTAGTAGCCCCCCAGCCTATCGCCTACCGCTTCGGTGACAGCGATGAAATACTCTCCGGTGTGAGGCGCCCTATAAACCAGCTCGGAGTTTCCACCAAACCCGCCGCCGCTGTCGTCGTCGGATACGACCTGATTGTTGCGGGACTTGGGGAAATCGACGTATAGGACCGTGTCGACGTTGATGGAATCAGTAGCGATTCTTACGGTCTGTCCCTCATTCAGGCGGACGGAATACCAGTCCCAGTCTAAGAGGTGATCGAGGCTTCCGGCTAACGTTTCGCCCACTGCGACAGTCTGACCATCGTCAGGGTCGTTTAGTGGTATGAGCCTGACGCTGCTGGATACGTCGAAGCTGGAAGACTCCCCCGAAGCCATCTCGACCTGCAGGAAGTGGACACCGCTCGTCAACAGTTCCACGGCCCCGTGCTCGACGCCCGTGTAACCGTCATTAACTTCCAGAATCAAGCCAAATGGGTCGGACACATGGAACCATCCATCGCCTGATCCCTCGATCCCGACCTCAAGTATTGTGCCTGCCGTTGCGTCCAACACGAACGTGCTCGTGTCCCAGTAGTTGTGCAAATCGAAGTCAACCTCAAAGCTGCCACGTCCAACTGGCAGCCGACGGTCCCCCAGCTCGGATGTGAACTCGCCTTGGATGAGTCTCTCCGCTATAGGCATGATGTCGGCCGAAGATGCCGCCAACCCGAACCCCGCCTCGCTGAAAGAGAACGTGGATATCCCAACTACCGCGCCTCTGGAGTTGACTAGCGCCCCACCGCTCTGACCGCCTGCGATGGCGGCATCGGTCTGGAAATAAGTCATCCCCAAGCGCTCCCACTCTCGGAAGCGAGAAAGGATGCCGCGAGTGACAGTAGGCTGTGGAAACAGATCTACTTCGGAAGGGTAGCCAACTAGAAGCAGCTCGCTACCGAGGGCTGTGCCTTCCCCATCATTCAACCTCAACGGCTGGGCGGACACATCAACTGGCCCCAACACCGCCAAGTCCGCCATTGGGTCCCACCCCACTACCGGCACATTCTCCAACTCCGTTCCATCAGGAAAGACGACCCAGACCGATTCATAAGGCCATACTACGTGGTAGTTGGTGACAACGTAACCGCCTTCAATCAGGACGCCGCTGCCCGTAGCCGCAGCCGTTTCAATGAATGGTATCGAAGGCGACACCCGCGCATACACCTCGGCGGGTGACATCTCTGCTACAGGAGTCGGTGTTGACGTGGAGGTCTTCGCCGGTGTCGCCGTAGGTAGCGTCTCTGAGGTGTAAGTATCGGGAGGTGTGATGCCGTGGAAGATGGAGTATTCCGACATCAGGGTGTTTGTATCTGCGTCCGGTTGCCAACCCCACACGATGATCGTGTAGACGCCCGGTCCCTGGTCAGCGAGAACGTCGCTCAGGTCGGCCTTCACCGAGAAGGACGAGTCCTTGGCGTGCCACTCGGAGGCTGTGACCCACCGGCCCGTGATAGTAGTCTCTGCACTGCCTTGGCTTTCCTCATAGGCCGCCTGCCAGAGGTCGTTGGCCTCTCCGGGTGATCGTGGCGGCTGCGAGTCCGTCGGCACGTCATAGGGATCGGGGCATGGGGTGGAGGTGTCGGTGAACTCGTCATCGGGGTAGTAAGAGTTTCCAGTCAAAGGCGGCCGCAGAAAGGCCACCGGTTGCCCGTAGTCGTAGCAGTAGGTCCTAGCGACCTGCCCCCTAGTGAGCGAGTTCGGAGGCGGGTCGTAGAAGACGCCCACACTCAGGTCCGTACTTCCGAGGAAGGCGACCCCGCCCTTCACCGTTCCCGAAAGCGTAAGGACTCCATCTTCGATGACCGGAACCACGCCATACTCAACATGGTCTCCCTCGAAATGCTGTACGACCCTGAGATTGTGCGAATCCCAGGCAAGCCCGATGTTGACCCTCATGTGCCAGGGTCGCAGGATGTTGTCGCGGTGTCCCGGACTGCTCATGAAGCCGTCCATAGCCTCGCGGATTTCCTGCTCGATCGGGCCGAGCTCCCTATAGCCGCTGGACGGCGTATAGCAGTAGCTGAGCCCGCTCACATTCTCTCCGTTTGACTGGTAGCCTCCCGCAAGGCTGTACCGCATGTATGGCTTGAGCCCATCGAGTCCCCAGTGGGAGGAGAAGCAGTTTTCAAGCGCGTCTTCAGCGTGCAACTGCGCCGCTACGTTGTCGCCCAAGACGACCGGCTTCACCCCGGCTTTCACCCGCTCCGCGTTGATTAGCGCCAGCATGTGACGCTTGGCTTCAAGGTGTCTCAGGTCAGGCCTGGGCACCGGCGTTGCGGTTGGAGTCGGAGTAGCCGTCGGCGTTGGTGTGGCCGTGGCAGTCGGCGTGGGCGTGTCGGTGGGTGCGGGCGTCGGTGTGGCGGTGGCAGTTGGCGTGGGCGTGTCGGTGGGTGCGGGCGTCGGTGTGGCGGTGGCAGTTGGCGTGGGCGTGTCGGTGGGTGCGGGCGTCGGTGTGGCGGTGGCAGTTGGCGTGGGCGTGTCGGTGGGTGCGGGCGTCGGTGTGGCGGTGGCAGTTGGCGTGGGCGTGTCGGTGGGTGCGGGCGTCGGTGTGGCGGTGGCAGTTGGCGTGGGCGTGTCGGTGGGTGCGGGCGTCGGTGTGGCGGTGGCAGTCGGCGTGGGCGTGTCGGTGGGTGCGGGCGTCGGTGTGGCGGTGGCAGTCGGCGTGGGCGTGTCGGTGGGTGCGGGCGTCGGTGTGGCGGTGGCAGTCGGCGTGGGCGTGTCGGCGAGTACGGGCATCGGTGTTTCGGATGGGGGTCCATCACTACATGCCGCCAGAGTCGTAGCGATGACAGCTGCGAACAAACCGCTTAGAATGGCACGACGAACCCTCGTCTGGAGACTATCGGGCAATCGGGAACATCTCAATTGGCCGCGGCGAGCCTTACGGCCGAGTGTTTCGCTCGGCACCTCGCCTAGCTCAACGACCCTCCTGGTAGGGACCCATACCCCCACCGGATCGTCGGCCTTCTGTTGCTGGGCGAGCGGCACCTCATCTCCACGACTGATCGCAGGGGCTGTAATGTTGTGAATGGGGCTGACGTGGTTAGTCATCCGATGCTTGGCCGTCTGACCGCGATTTGCTCCAGGCAATCAGCGGTACCGTAAGCATTACTGCGGCCATGGCGAAGAGGATTGCTAGTGTTACTGACAATTCAGGGTCTAGTGGGTGGGCATCACTCTCTGCTGCCATCCACAGGTATGCGCTGCCCATGCTACCCAAACCAATGAAGATGCTGTCAATGATCAAGAGCTAGGTACCGGTAGATCGAGAAATAATCAGGACCTATAGACCACTTAACCGGGATTTCCCATATTGGGAGTCTTCAGGCTCAAGGGGCAGCCCAAACGAGATGTTAGCATCATAGTCAGGTCCTGCAAGGCCAGTCAATCGCCGGTCTATCCGATAAGAGATGCGTTTGCAGTCGTAGAGCACCCTTCTTGTCCGTCTTCATCGTCCTCGTGTCCCCTGCCAGTGGGGTGAAAGCGCATTGAAGACAAGGCGACTCCCTGGAGCGCTCTCCCCCTCTTGGCAAGATCGTGGTTGTACCCTCCCTCAGCTTGGCGCCGGCGATAACCGGCCGATACGATCCAACACTCCCTGGAACAACCGTCGAGGAACCGACATCTCGGATAACTGAAAGATCAACCACCGGGAGTGCCGCACCAGACGGCCTCCCATCTTGATCAGCTTGACCTGCACGCTCCGCAGCGACCAGTGCTTGACCGCCTTGGGCAGACACAGCCGGCGAAGGAAGTTCCCAAGGTTGTACGCCAGGACGAACAGAGATAGACGCACCCGGTTGGCCACGAACCGATGGCACGACAGCCGAGTCCAGTTCAGCGCGTACTTCCCCTCCTTGATCCACTGCTCGGCTGTCCCGCGACCATTGTAGAATCGCACCACTCCTTCGGGGCCAGCCGTCATGCTCGTGACTATGAAGCCCACCCGGGGGAATAGCTCTCCCCTATGCCACTCCACCTTGGCCACCACCCGCCGAGCGCGGTCCCAACTCCCGGCACGATACCAGAAGTCGTCGTATAGGATCACTGGACGCTTCGGCGGCCTCCCCACAGGCCTCCTGAGCAGAGGGGCGATCTCCCGTTGCAGCACCTCGTTGCTGGGGAGTCTTATAGCGTAAAGGACGTGCCGCTCCTCGAGGTACTCATAGATGTCCGGCTTGGCGAATGCGGCATCGGCACGAAAGTACCGCCGCACTCCTGTCGCCCCGTAGCGGGACAGGATCGGATCCAATACATCACGCCACCTGTGCGCGCTATGTACGTTCCCCGCACGGAGCATCGCCCCCTCGCAGTCACCGAACTGGTTGAACACGAACAAAGGGTGATAGCACGTGCTCCCAAAGTGACCGTTGTACGACGCTCCCTCCTGTCCTCCATGTACCGGACTCTCCGAACTGTCCATGTCCAAGATCACCCGCCGGTGCGCTGTGTGCGTCATCGCCCGGTCCACCCACGTAGCGTTCACTCGGCCCAACCCTTCCACGTTGCCGTCTTGGGTAAGCACCTCGGTCTCGAACCGGCTGATGGTGTTGGTGCTGGCGGCCGGTCTCTCAGGACCACCTCGCCGTCCAACGACTACCCGCATCGTCGGGTCCTGGGCCAACCGTTCAGCGTCGTTGGTATCCTCGTAGCCCGCCAGACGACTGTACACCGACTGCCTGAGAAGGCCCACCAATCGGTGCTGCACGTTACGACCGCCACGGCTCTCCTGCAGACACTCATTCGCCGTCTCCGTCAGCCCCAGTGCATCGTCCAACTCGCGGCAGGCCAGCAGCCCAGCGTCCGAGGTGATGGTAGCGCCGCGAAACTCCAACCGTACACGTCGGTCGAAACGGAGCGTGGCGCGGGGGTTGGTGCTTTCACCCATTGGGTGCCTCCTGAGTGGGTACGTTATCAAGAACTAGAGTAGTCGCTCACGACCAGTCTAGCACTCATGATAACCACTGTGCTCTGCTATTCGGCTACATCGGGTATCGCTGTTGCTGATTACGGCAAGCCCTGCAGGGTTGATATGGGAAATGTGGGCTTAATCAGTGAGGGGAACCACCCCGGACACCTGATTGGCGACCATAGCTGCAACCTTGATGTAAGGAGCGGCGATGGCGTACAGGGAGGTGTCTAGAGTGGAGATAGCAGAAGTGGTACGCCGCTGGCAGTCCGGTGAGAGTCAGCGGCAGATAGCTAGCGGTACGGGACTGTCGAGGAAGACAGTCCGTAGATACATCAGGGCGGGGGTGGAGGCGGGCCTGACACGAGACGGCCCGGTTCCGAGTGAAGATCAGTTGACCCGCCTGGTGGGGCTGAACCTGAGCACCCCTCGGAAGGTGGAGACGCCGACCGAGGATGTCCTTGTCCCCTGGGCGGACCAGGTCTACGAGTGGCTGACGGCCGATCGGTTGCAGGTGACCCGCATCCACGAGTTGCTTGCGGCTCGTGGATGCGAGGTCTCGTACGCGTCTGTGGGGCGGTTCATCCGTCGGCGGGGTTGGCAGAGACGAAGCGCCACGACGGTGCGGATGGAGGAGAGCGCACCAGGCGAGGTGGCGGAGATGGACTTCGGTCGTCTGGGCCTGATAGAGGACCCGGAGACCGGTCGCCGCCGTGCGGTATGGGCGCTCATCATCGTCCTGACCTACTCGCGGCACAGCTTCGTCTGGCCGACGTTCAGCCAGAAGCTCGTCGATGTGATCGAGGGGTTGGAGGCTGCTTGGGCCTTCTTCGAGGGCGTTCCCAAGTACCTGGTGATCGACAACTTCCCCGCAGCAGTGGCGGGTGTCGATCCGCTCCATCCCCGTCTCACGCGCGGCTTCCTGGAGTACTCCCAGCACCGGGGCTTCATCTCAGACCCGGCGCGGGTGCGCCATCCCCGGGACAAGCCGCGCGTGGAGCGGGGGGTGCCCTACGTGCGGGAGCGGTTCTTCAAGGGCGGGGAGTTCACCGGCCTCTCGGACATGAGGTCTGCTGCTAGGCGGTGGTGCCTGGAGGTGGCCGGACAGAGGATACACGGCACCACCCTCAAGCAGCCCCTGACCGTCTTCCGGGATGAGGAGCGCCACACGCTCGGAGAGTGGGACGCAGAGCCCTACGAGATGACCGACTGGCGCACGGCCAAGGTGCACCCCGACCATCACATAGCCTGCCAGTACGCCCTCTACTCGGTGCCCTCTGCGACATGCCCACCCGGGCAGAAGGTGGAGGTGCGGCTCGGCAGCAAGCTGGTGCGCATCTACCACCGGGGAAGACTGATCAAGGTCCACCCGCGCCAGGATCGCGGCGGCAGGTCCACCGACCCCGACGACTACCCGGCAGAGCTGAGCGCCTACACCCTCAGAGCGCCGGAGCAAATCAAGCGCAGCGCGGCGTCACAGGGACCGGCCGTGGCAGCCTATGCCGAGCGTCTCTTCGACGGCCCGCTGCCCTGGGCCAAGCTCAGGCAGGGACACAAGCTCATACGGCTGGGAGAACGCTACTCCCCTGAGCGTCTCGATGCCGCATGCCGGAGGGCTCTCTCCGTAGACCTGATCGACGTGCGCCGTCTCGAGCGCATACTCGTCGAGGCCCTCGAGCAGGAGGCCACGCAGCCGGAGCCTCCACCGATGCCCCCAGGTCGATTCGCCAGGCCGGGCGCCGTCTTCGCTCGTGCCAACGGCCGCACCGCTCAATCAGCACAAGGAGAACGCTCATGACCACCACGACTGAACTCACCCCGCTGCTCAAGCGCCTCAAGCTCGGCGCCGTGCTCAACACCCTGCCGGAGAGGGTCGCTCTCGCACGCAGGGAGCAGCTCGACTACGCATCCTTCCTGCAGATCATACTGACCGATGAGATCAACCGCAGAGACCACAGGCGGCTCGAGCTCCGCCTCCAGAGGGCCGGCTTCGAGCAGACCTGCCGCCTCGAAGACTTCGACTGGTCCGCATCCGTCACACTCGACCGACGACTCCTAGACGCCGCCTTCTCCCTCCAGTTCCTGGACCGCAACGAGCACGTCCTGCTCGTCGGACCGGTCGGCGTGGGCAAGAGCTTCATCGCTCAGGCCCTCGGATATGCTGCCGTCAGAGCCGGGCACTCCGTCCGCTTCGTACATGCCGACGACTTCTTCAGGGCCATGGCTCAGGCCAGGGTCGACCACTCCACGGACAAGACCTTCCGCTCCTTCCTCGCCCCGGACCTGCTCATCCTCGACGACCTCGGCCTCCACAGGATGACCCAACAGCAGTCCATAGACCTCTACGAGCTGGTCATCGCCAGGCATCGTACCGCCAGCTTCGTCATCACCTCCAACAGGGCTGTCGACGAGTGGCTCGGGCTCTTCGACGACTCCATCCTCGGCAACAGCGCCCTCGACCGGCTCGCCAACGCCAGCTACCAGATCGTCATAGAAGGCGCCAGCTACCGCGAGCGCTTGTCACCCCACAGGGCCCTGCTGGACGGACTGGATGCAAAGGAGGTGGTTGACCCTCAAACCGCAGGGTGATAATAGTCCGCATACCACGGTGTCCAGGGGCCGTCACCCACCTGACGAGGTGGTATATAGGTCGTGATCACGATGGTATATAGGTCCTGATCATCGACAGATGCTCGGTATCCGTCGGATTTGTAGCCCTCCACCCTTAACTGCTTCTGCGAGGATCATGGCCGCCACGCATAGTGCAACTATTGGGGCGAAGGGCTCCGCGCCCCCAGTGGGGTCTTGGTCTGTGGGTGCGTTCAGGAAAGGAATCAGGAATGCGATGGCGGCGGCCACTGCCGCTACTCCGGACCACCAATTCACGATTGTGTCGAATGCCTTGCGCCAGTTCATGGTTTCTCCTTTTGGGATGGACTATTCTAGCACCTGAGGCAGACGTAACTGTTCAGACTTGAGGGGACGAATGCCCGTGGAAGGCGTGGATCCGGCCTTGCTCAAAGCTAGATTGTCCTATCGGTGAGGTTACCGGTCGGGAAGATCCCCCGAAGTCTGAACAGTTACGAGGCAGACCCTCCATCCCTGGCTGGCATTTTCGCTGGCGCTTGAGGCGTCTCGCCTTAAAGTGCAAGTCGGAACCTCAGCGTAAAAGTTCTTGATTTTGTCAAGTCTGGTGGGCCAAGGCGTACCGATTTGCGAACTTTTCGCTGGGAGGTCCGTATCTAGGGAAGGGGTAGGGCTTCCCTGACAGGCCACCATGAGCCTCTGACCCAACAGTCTGGAGGCTCTTCTATTTCTCCCGGACGGTCCCATGGCACCGACGGTAGGCACGGGGCACGGCTGTCTCCATCATCGAACGCCGCGCTCCCAGTGAAGACAAGAACCGTCGCGCCGTTTTTGGCCGTCTCTAGCCCCATCTGATGAAGCCGCACAGACGCGAGGGGAGGACGAGTCAGGATGGCATAGGCGCACGGTTTCGTTCCGTAGTGTCACCGCTCCTTACTGGCTTGCCGCGATGTACTCCCAGTATTTTTCACTCGTCAACACTGAAACTGCAAAGTCACGCACGTCGACCATCGTAGCGGGGACACCAGGACCCTCTGCCGAGCCTCCAAGGTCATTATTGCCATAACGTCCGAAACTAGCACTCAGCGGGTGCATGTATATTGAACCGTCCCGGAGAATTGTAACCCACCTGCCTTCCACGTATCTGGTATCGTGGGCCTCAACTACTCCGCCTTCCAAAGCGAATGTGAAACAGATTGCGTTCTCAGGCATATGCTTCTGCCAGAAGGCCCTATTCCCTTCATTGGCGGGAGGCGTGGCGGACCAAGGCACTATCTTCGCCTTTATTCGTAGCTGGATGTTATGAGCTTGCTGTCCCACGGAAACACACAAGAGATCGGTCGCACCGATTATCTGGTAGTGAAATGGGTTCTCAAACACCACCTTAGCGGAGGATTCCCAATCTGAGATTTCCCGCAGAACAGAATGCAGCGTATCTCTCAAGCCGAGATATACTGTTTCACCCAAGGGGACGCAGGATTGCACTTCCTCTATGACCGCTGCCTCAGCAAGAAGTTTCTTCGCTTCACCACGTCGTTTCGCGTTCACTATGGTGCTTGCGTCAATCTTCCCACCTGTCGGCGCCAGTTGTGGTGGAAACAAACTCTCTAGGAGTTTGGCGACCTCCACTCCGTTTGCAGGTGAAGTCTCTTGAGTTGAGCAGGCTGCGGTGAAGGCTCTTATGGACAGTTCGAGATCTTCCGGCAGCCTGTCGCTGTATACTGCGTACTTCCAATGCACTGGACGCTGCCAGTGGTCCTTGGGTGCTTTTTCATCCAACATCCAGATAAAGAGCTGTGCTAGGTCGAACACATCCAGCCAAGCCGGAACATCCTCAAGGCGATTCCGCATGATGTCGGGGCTGAATCTTGCATTGCCTACCGCTTGGTCTGCCGGCGTCAGTCGAGGTCCAGCCTCAACGTGCGCGAGTCCGAAGTCTATAAGAACCGGCCAGGGCTCAACTACCCCTCTTTTGACTACCAAGTTCTTGGGCTTAATGTCCCGGTGGACTACACCGTGGTCGTGGCAAGTTGAGAGTGCAGATGACAGTTCCACAAGCACTGAAACGGCCCTATCGACCAAAGCAGCAGAGTCCTCCCTTAGATCCGTCTTCAATTGTGACCACCATCGGTCGAATAGGTCACCTAACTCACTGATGTACCAAGGTCGATCAGAGTCTGCACTCCAGTCAAATAGCGTCACAATCGCTCGGTGGTGCACCTTACCAGACAGGATTTCCAACTCTCTGCGAAATCGTGCTCTATCGACCTGGGACATTGGGTCCTTGATCTCGCGATAGACACCCTCTCGCCCATCCTTGTGTCGGACGCGTAAAGCTGTAGCCTGTCCTCCCTGCATGGTCTTTCCAGATACACGCTTCCAATACGGGGGCAACTTTGATACGTTCGACATTCCCATTGATTCCCTCCGAACCTCTACAATGCTCCAGACGATGGAATGCCCCGCATGGGTTCCCGACCGCGCAGCACAACGTTCAACTCTGGCCCTCCTCATTATCGGGGCTGCGTCTTAGCGAGGAAAGGCTCACCATGGAGGTCTGAAGGGCGGCACCGCCCGACTTTCTCCTCCTTCTCCAGAGTGACGCCCAATCGAACCGTGATGTGGTTGCGAGCTGAGGCTTGCTCTAGCGGCTCATCGGATTGACCGGTTCCTCGGCCATGGACTCACGCAAAGGGAGACCGTAAAGGCCAAGGAGTTATGGATTCAGTACGTCAAGGCCGAAAAATGTGGGCTAAGGCGTACCGATTTGGGAACTTGTCGCTGGGAGGTCGTCTTGTGATCTTCCAGGTAGCAACCGTGCGTAATCGCTTGTCTACCGGGAATTCCTAGACCTCTCCCAATGCCCCAGAGACTGACTCAGTGGGGCCACTAAGCCTGTCCCGCCATTCGGTTCATGCGTTATGTCGGCTCCTGATCGCCCTCGCAGTCTCCTCTAGGCTGGGAAAGAGATTCTCACGGGTGATGTTAGCCATCGACAATTCGTCTCGTATTCCTTCCTTCGCCCTAGCAGGAATGGAAAGTACATAGTGATGGTACATAGGGATATCGCTGTTCCACTTTCTGATGCTCTTCTCCTCATACCTGTCATGGAAGGCCGACAACAGGAATGCTCCAGACTGGGCCCGGAGTCGTTCGAAGGACCTCTGCGGTTCGACTACGAACACTCTCAGGAAGTCTCTAGGGTCGATTCGCTCGGCAAACGATGGTTTTTCCTCTTGGATGAGCTGATACAAATGCTCAAGAGCAGCTCGGTAGCTATTTGAACCAGCTCTAGGCGGGCCGCTAGGATCTACATCGTCCTTGGTATCCTCTTTGGTCTTCCCTAACAGAAGATTCTGTTCTCCCCTCGGAAGCCTCGCAAAATTGGCGACTGCACTAACCGTGTCACTATTGAATGGCTTTACCATAGACTGGGGAAGTACAAAGATATGGACTCGTCCGTTGTTCGCATGCTCGGCTTCGGAAACCGCATGAAAGAGCGCAATCAGCGGATTGCTTGTTACATCCATCAGTCTAGTTGGCAGTTCATGATGCCGAGCAATCACCATGTGCCCAATCGCGGTCGTCTCGTTGGCAAAGTCCTGAGGCCGCCGAGACCGCATTTCTACCAACATCTGTGCCTCAGATTTCTGGAAGCGTGCCGTACGCATGACACTGGGCGTCAAGGACCAGCGATCTGACGCTTCACCTCGATAATACATTTGTACTGGTTCAGGCAGTTGATGGGAGGCATAGTGCTCCCTCAAATGCTGGACCTTGCGTAGTAACGTGGCGACTCTACCGACGGTTCCCTTAAGGCCAGTGCGCGGTCCCGTGGAGAGAATCGACTGAATCTGTTGGACGATGTCAAACAGCTTGGCCGTCCAGAATCTCGAACCCTCCAAGTGAACGCCGGCCAAGTGTGAGTTATCGAAGGTCGTCCCGCAAAGAATGGCATTGTCCAATCGGGCACCCTTAAACTCGACAAAGGAACATTCGGCATCAGTCAGATCTGCATCTTTGAGCCAAGCGTCCTCGAAGTTAGTCGAGAAGCACTTAGCGGCGCTCAGGTCAACCTCGGCCAGAAATGAATGTGACAAATCAGCGTAGCTGAGGTCATAGCCTCGGAGATCTGGCCGCCCGGATTGAGTTAACCGTCCAGCATTCTGAAGTAACTTCGCGATATTCGTCTTTGTCAAATCTAGGCGACCTGGATACTGTTCTCGATTTGCAGTCCAGAAGTCCACCTGTGTGTTCCAAGACTCCATTCCTTGCACCAACAAAGCCAACAGTTCTTGTTTGTCCATTAGTCTACCCAGAGTGTGTTGTTGAACAATTGTGACGAACGCAAAGTGTCGCCGTGGACTAGGGGATGCTGGTTGATGTGCAATGCCTTCTGCATCTTTGGGACCTCCTCATCTGTCGTCGGAGGGTCATCGTCGCCATTCACCCCATTCAGGGGAACGTAAGAAGATTGTCTGCGGAAATCGGCTCCAAGAATCATAGTCAGGGTCTCGGTAATGGTCTTCATCTTCCAGAACATCAATGAAGCGTATGGCCTTACGTGCCAAGCTCAAGAGATTGTAGTTCGCTGGATTCGGCAAAGCGTCGCCCTCGTCCTTCATCCTGATCAGGTACTCATCCCAAGTCTTCCTCTCGTGATCGACGCTTCTCTCCATTTCCAAGATGGCCCGTGTCAGTCCCCCTAGCTCCATGAGTGATGGACCAGTGATTCGGATGGCTTGGGTGCATTGATCGGCCAACTCCTCGAACGTACTAAAGACCCACCGCAGGGAGCTGTACGAATCGATACCCTTTGAGAACACTTCTCTTTCCAGAGGCCTGTGCTCTGTGAGCCTCAGAATCAATTGGTGGGCTTCTGTATAGTCCTGTGGACGGTGCTGAGAATCGTAATCACCTTGCCGTCCTGGATGGTCAAACCATTGCTGCGCAGTAACCTCCACACTGTTCATGGCCATATTCTGGAGTCGTCGGATGAGCCACTCAAGGAGCTTGGGCGTCTGAAACCGCCCCATGTCAGCAATGTCGTCAGGACTGGCAACTCCTGTTGAGCTCCCGTCTCTCAAATACACGGTGTTCGCACTTACTTTCCCGTAATCCTTGAATGCGTAAAGTGGGCGATCCTGAATAGGAATCCTAAACACTCCAATTTCCTTGTTGTCGACTTGGAATGGCATATAGTTGAACTCTGCTAGTCGATTCGTCTTGCTATTCACAAATTGGTGCAGTGAGGCGTCCTCCCAGTGTCGGTCAACGCCCACCACATTGCTCTTGCCGCCTCTGGCCTCCTCCACGCCAACTAGAATGTACGCGGTCCGGTAACGGTGAGTGTTGACCATGGCAAGGATGTCCTTCAGGAGCTCGCTCTTGACCTCAGCGGTCTCCTTTTCGAAGGGATACTGTTCTCGCTTGAAGTCCAGCGTCGGCCCCTCATCCATACACAGGAGAGCCTCTAGCATCTCGCTATTGAATGGCGCATCTTGCATGGGCATGACGCGGTTGCTCTACCCCTCCCGCCTCAGGCGGTACTTGTTGCAGCAGTTGCGCATCCTACTCACCCCCATCGTCCTCGAATGAAGTCCTTACTACCAGTGCGTGCCCTAACTCGATGTCTTCCCACAGGTCGCTTAGGCCCAAGGCGTCGAGAATGGCGCATACGATAGGCCGTCAAACAGAACCGGACGCTGAGAGTCGAACCATCTGTGTAGCCGCGTCGTGCAGTTGCGCTTCTGCGACCTTGACGCCTTACGGGCCAGGTGGATCGTGTTGCGCACCCGGTTGTCTGACCACAGCGCGAAGTTTCCTCCGGCTCCGGACTCATTCAAGTCTAGGCTGGACAATTTGTTTGCTCCAACACGCCTGTTCTCAACTTGCCCCACAGCCACCCGGTCCCGGACCGTCTGCTCCGGCCCGTTCGGTGTACATGGTGAAGAGCATCTTCGACGCCATTGACCTCAACACGCAAATCGCCGCCACCTCGTGGTATGATACTGTGGTAGTACAACAATTATACTGGATTGGACCCATGCTTGAGAACTACGTCGATGTCATTGAGGCTTCGAAGATTTTGGGCGTTCACCCCGAGACGGTGAAGCGCCTGATACGAGAGGGCAAGCTCACTGCTACCAAGTTCGGCAACAAGTGGATCATGGAGCGGGGCAGGCTCCAGATGTTCGCCACCACCTATGGCGGCAACCGCGGAAGGGTGAGGAGATTGCTGTGACCGCCGACAGAAGAATCGAGCCAAGGGCGGATACCGGAGGGGACTCCTTCACGCAGTCATTGAACAAGCCATCAGACAGCACCTCGGCCAAGCGTGAAGCTGCGGCCCGGAAAGCAGTGCCGTTCGTCAAGTGGGCGGGCGGCAAGCGCACTATAGCCAAGGAGTTGACGTCTCTCATGCCGAAGGCATTCGGAACCTACTGGGAACCCTTTGTCGGTGGCGGGGCTCTGTTCTACGAAGCCAACGGGCGGATCTCTCAGGCAGTCCTATCAGACATAAACTCCGAACTCATTACCTGCTATAGCACGGTCAAACAGGACCCCGAGCCCCTCATTGCCGCATTGGAGTCCCACGCATCCCGGCACTCTAAGACCTATTACCCCACATTTCCCATATCAACCCTACAAGGTGTTTCGTAATCAGTAACATCGCTACCCGATCTAGCCGACTAGCAGAGCACTGTGGTTATCATGAGTGCTAGACGTACTGTCCTCGGAGGCACCCAATGGGTGAAAGCACCAACCCCCGCGCCACGCTCCGTTTCGACCGCCGTATACGGTTGGAGTTCGCGGCGCTACCATCACCTCGGACGCCGGACTGTTGGCCTGTTGCGAGCTGGATGATGCACTGGAGACTGACGGAGACGGCGGATGAATGTCTGCAGGAGAGTCGGGGCGGTCGTAACGTGCAGCACCGATTGGTGGGCCTCCTCAGGCAGTCGGTGTACAGTCGTCTGGCAGGCTACGAGGATACCAACGATGCTGACCGCCATAAACCTAGTGCACAGTGGCCGAGAATTGGACACCAAAGGCTAAAGATATTGTGCCCGAGATCTGGAATGGGTGGATCGATTTCGGGAGAGAGCCCCTTACGGCCATTGCCGTGCCCTTTGCACTTCTCCCGGCATTCGACCGATGGGACGAGTTAAGAAGAACCGTAAACATCATCCTTGACCGTATGCGCTTGGTTGAGCTAATTGAGGTCAGCGGAGTTGAGGACCTTGCGTCAATCCGTGAATGGAACGACAAAGAACGTTCGCTGCTGGCCGTGCCGATCTAAGGGTGATTGCCTAGGCCATGCGTGAGAGATGCGGAGGCAACTTCCCTCAGTCGAGTCTAAGCAGAAATCAGTCGACTTCTAAGTATGCGCTCCAATGGGTGAAGGGTTGACTGCTTGCCGGGATGGTGACGTTCACAACCTGAGCGGGAGCCAGGTCGACCGGGGTGGTCGGGCCTAACTTAATCCCGTTTGAGAGGTGGACTTGAACGCTGACCCGGCGCAGCGTGGCCGTTGTGGTGTTCTCCATCTTACCCGTGAAGGCATGGGTGGGCCAGTCGTACGACAGAGCCATTTCTGCTCCGGCTAGATGAACACGTTGGGTATCAAGGAGACCCACGTCGGGAGGAGGCTTTGTGCCTTCGTCGAGGGCCGCATATCCGACCCACCCGGAGCCTTGGCTGTCACCAGACTCTGGGCCGCTGTTACAGCCGATGGAGGCGAGAACGAGACAGAGGCCAAGGGCACCGATGAGGGTGCCGACCATGACCATGTGCTGGTTAGGTTGCTGCACAGGTGCCTCGCAACTCGTGAGGTATGGACCGGCATTTCCCATATTGGGAGTCTTCAGGCTCATAGGGCAGTCCAAACGAGATGATGGCAGGATATTCGGGTCCTGCAAGGTCAGTCAATCTCCGGTCTATCCAATAAGGGATGCGTTTCTTGCCGTGACCCATGCTTCTTGTCCGTCTTCATCGTCCTCGTGTCCCCTGCCAGTGGGGTGAAAGCGCATTGAAGACAAGGCGACTCCCTGGAGCGCTCTCCCCCTCTTGGCAAGATCGTGGTTGTACCCTCCCTCAGCTTGGCGCCGGCGATAACCGGCCGATACGATCCAACACTCCCTGGAACAACCGTCGAGGAACCGACACCTCGGACAACTGAAAGATCAACCACCGGGAGTGCCGCACCAGACGGCCTCCCATCTTGATCAGCTTGACCTGCACGCTCCGCAGCGACCAGTGCTTGACCGCCTTGGGCAGGCATAACCGGCGAAGGAAGTTCCCAAGGTTGTACGCCAGAATGAACAGAGACAGACGCACCCGGTTGGCCACGAACCGATGGCACGACAGCCGAGTCCAGTTCAGGGCGTACTTCCCCTCCTTGATCCACTGCTCGGCTGTCCCGCGACCATTGTAGAATCGCACCGCTCCTTCGGGGCCAGCCGTCATGCTCGTGACGATGAAGCCCACCCGAGGGAACAGCTCTCCCCTGTGCCACTCCACCTTGGCCACCACCCGCCGTGCCCGGTCCCAACTCCCGGCACGATACCAAAAGTCGTCGTATAGGATCACTGGACGCTTCGGCGGCCTGCCCACAGGCCTCCTGAGCAGAGGGGCGATCTCCCGTTGCAGCACCTCGTTGCCGGGGAGTCTTATAGCGTAAAGGACGTGCCGCTCCTCGAGGTACTCATAGATGTCCGGCTTGGCGAATGCGGCATCGGCACGAAAGTACCGCCGCACTCCTGTCGCCCCGTAGCGGGACAGGACCGGATCCAATACATCACGCCACCTGTGCGCGCTATGTACGTTCCCCGCGCGGAGCATCGCGCCCTCACAGTCACCGAACTGGTTGAACACGAACAAAGGGTGATAGCACGTGCTCCCAAAGTGACCGTTGTACGATGCTCCCTCCTGTTCTCCATGTACCGGGCTCTCCGAACTGTCCATGTCCAAGATCACCCGCCGGTGCGGCGTGCGGGACATAGCTCCGTCCACCCACTTAGCGTTCACTCGGCCCAACCCTTCCACGTTGCCGTCCTGGGTAAGCACCTCGGTCTCGAACCGGCTCATGGTGTTGGTGCTTGCCGCTGGTCTGTCGATGCCTCGGTCTCCAACGACTACCCGCATCGTCGGATCGTCGGCCAACCGTTCAGCATCGTTGGTATCCTCGTAGCCTGCGAGACGACTGTACACTGACTGCCTGAGGAGGCCCACCAATCGGTGCTGCACGTTACGACCGCCCCGACTCTCCTGTAGACATTCATTCGCCGTCTCCATCAGTCCCAGTGCATCATCCAGCTCGCGACAGGCCAACAGTCCGGCGTCCGAGGTGATGGTAGCGCCGCGAAACTCCAACCGTACACGGCGGTCGAAACGGAGCGTGGCGCGGGGGTTGGTGCTTTCACCCATTGGGTGCCTCCGAGGACAGTACGTTATCAACAGCCAAAGCAGTCGCTCGCGACCAGTCTAGCACTCATGATAACCACTGTGCTCTGCTATTCGGCTACATCGGGTATCGCTGTTGCTGATTACGGCAAGCCCTGCAGGGTTGATATGGGAAATGTGGGATTACTATGCAGTCCGTAGCCAACACACACTTCAAGACCCCACCGAAGTAGCTGCTAGGTTAATCTATCTGAACAGGACGTGCTTCAACGGGCTCTACCGCGTCAACAGGAAGGGGGAGTTCAATGTCCCAATGGGGAGCTACACCAACCCCCAAATTGTGAATGGAGCAAACCTGCGAGCTTGTAGCGAGGCATTGCAGAATGCCACGGTGGAACTCTTTGACTTCATGGCCATAGAACCTGCCGAGGGGGATTTCGTCTACTGTGACCCGCCGTTTGACCCCTTGAGTGCAACCGCCTCTTTTACCAGCTACACCAAGAATAGCTTTGGTCCCCAAGACCAAGTGAATCTGCGAGACATCGCTCTGGGATGGCACAGAGCGGGCGTAAAAGTAATGATCTCAAACTCTGATACAAACCTGATACGCAACCTATATGACTCCGAGCCGTTCACCATACGGGTCGTCCAAGCACCTAGGATGGTGAATAGCAAGGCGGACAAGCGGGGTCCGGTCAACGAACTGGTCATCACTACGTACTGGAATAATCAGCGCGCCTGTAGGTAGGACCCGGGTCCCGAGATAGGAGATGCTATGGCCTGCCATGAACAGCATCCACACAGCGGCGATGTCCCCTGGGAGCAAATCGATGAGTCGCAAGCCCGCGAGTGGAGACACAAGTGCGCCGCGTGTGCGTATGAACGAGGACTTCAGGCAGGCCTGCGTCGAGGCAGAGAGCTTGCAGAAGAGATGGCTCGAAGACTACAACAGGAATCGGCGTAGACTTGCCAGAGGCTTTGAAGTGGAAGCCTTAGTCGTCTGTCATACGCCGACTATCTTGGCTACAAACTGCGTCCTAGCATAGAATGCCCGCGATGTGCTTCCGTGGCCTCGTCCCTTCGTCCGGGGTTGAATGAGTTCACCCATGTATCCCGTTAGGTGGTCAAACCCCTGCTCGATGATGGTGCGCCGAACCAAGTCGTAGTCGGCCTTTACAGTCCGGTAGATATCCGGGTCTTCCAGCGTGAACGACGCCACGCCGTGAAGCAGCGTTCGTTCCTCCTCTTTGCTCTCGAATGTCCGGCTGACGACCAACACCCTGCGTAGCTTGACGAACAGGTGACTGTCTTCAAACTCCTTCTCTGCCACCTCCACCGGGTCAATCATGGTAATCCACATGGTTTCCTTGACTTGCAACCGGCCTTGCCGGTTTCGCTTCAAAGAGACTACCTTGAGTTCCCATGACCCAAGGTTGGGAGACCGCGAGGAGTTCAGAGGTAGACCCAGGTAACGTTCAATGGCGTGTCCCGTCCAACCCTTGTTGAGCTTGCCGGCCTTCCAGACTGTGACTCCAAGTTCGTCTGCCAGACTCCTGATGTCCTTGCCTATGAGCTCCCCAATCCTAGATGTCGCTTCATGCCGATCCATGCGCGCCAGACCTCCTATGCGACCGAACCAGTCTTGATCGGCCAACTCAACTGTTGTGGCACTGGGGACGAAGCAAGCTCCAACAGAGAGTCATCCGCCAGCCTGAGTCGGGAGCGCGCGAGCGCGGAGTATTCATTGGAAAGCTCAGCACCGAGGAATCTACGGCCGAGGGCCAACGCAGCTACCCCGGTGGTTCCTGACCCGGCAAAAGGATCGAAAACTATGTCTCCGGGATTGGTAGATGCCCTGATGCAGCGCTCGATCAACGACACTGGCTTCTGGGTAGGATGCTTCCCGTATTGCTTTTCGTCCTTGCTGGGAGGAGGTATGGTCCAGACGGTTTTCATTTGTCGCCCCCCGTTCTCCTCGCGCATGAGAGCATAGTTGAAGGTATGCCTGTGCTTACTGCCCTTCTCTGCCTTGGTGGCCCAAAGCACCGTCTCGGTTGAATGCGTGAAGCACCGCCGC
Organism: Dehalococcoidia bacterium; assembly: GCA_965262055.1. Taxonomy (GTDB): domain Bacteria; phylum Chloroflexota; class Dehalococcoidia; order Lucifugimonadales. Next base: position 571,942 of record CBDHEI010000001.1, on the reverse strand, counting down.
CCCAGGTTCGGCGGTGGATTTGGCTTCTGCCAGATGATGTCATTGAGTATCCGATACCCGAGCTGGAGCATCGCCATCCCGACGCTCAGATAGACGTGTACAGTACCTGAGACCCATATGGTGCCAGCAGGCTTGAGGACTCTGTGGCATTCAGCCAGCCATGCCAAGTTGAATTCGTGGTCATTCTCCAGCCCGTTGCTTCTGTCCCACTCACCCTTGTTGACCTTCACCATCTTGCCCGCCACGCATGTGATACCGTCGTTCGAGAGGAAGTAAGGGGGGTCTGTCCACACGCAATCAACTGAGTCGTCTTGGATCGAAGCCATCAGTTCGAAGGTGTCGCCGTGGTATAGGCGCGACTGCTCGTCGTTCGATTGCCAGTATAGTTCCAATGCCTTAGCTCCTCGTTGCCTGACTAATGGCCCCGGTACGCTCTCTGAATCCCAAATCGACAGTCTTGGTCTTTGTGGATCCGGCGTCACGTGTCACTTGAGTTCGCCCGTCTCTGCGCTTGCTCCGTTCCTTGCCGCCCAGGTGAGACACATCGGGATCGGCGGCTTCCAATAGAATCCCCTCGTCTTCCAGATTGGCCGCGTTCCGGATGCGCTGAATCATGCGCCATGCGGTCTTCTGTGTCACGCCTATGTCCTTAGCCAACTGGACGCTGGATATTCCCTCTGAGTGCTCGGTCACAAGGTAAATGGCTGCGAACCACTGAGGAAGCTTACTTATCGGGCTGTCCGAGAAGACAGTCCCGGTGGTGATGCGAAATACCCGCTTGCATTCGGCGCATCTGTGTCGTCGCCCGTCGCTGTAGTGATAGATGGTGCCGTTCTTGCCGCAGTGGGGGCAGAACTCGCCGTCTTTCCAACGGAGGACCTCCAAGTGCTCAAGGCAGGCTTCAACAGTGGCGAACCGACGAGTGAACTCTGACAGGGAATCCACCTGCGTCATCCCCTTTAGTCCTGGAATGTCAGATGCTTCGCGGATACGCTTTGCTTCTGCCCCGGCTTGGGATTGGCGGCGAAGGTCGAAGGCTTTGACACCGCCACGACCTCGACACGATAGAGGTCGTGGCCTGTCACGGCCTTGACCGCCTTGGCTTCCTCCGTACTTAGCTTCTGAAGTACCTTGACCTCTGCCTGTCCGGGATTGTCGCTGTCATCCAGCTTGAATAGGGCTGTCTTGGCTGCTACCAACAAATACTCCTTTGAACGTGGTGTGTCGATTGTCCTACAAATCTTGAGGATCGTCAAGTATATAGCCTCTATAGGAAACGCCCAGGAAATCTCCTACACTCCCGTAGTGGCCATACTCGCTGAGCCAGCAGTGAGGTTACGTGTGGTGGCGAGCCAATCTGAAGGTATGGTGGGCCTTCGTCTTCACAGAGGCTTAGCCCGAATCCACCGATGGACGGCGTGAGGACAGCGAAAGGGGGGTGAGGGAGCTGCAGGCGAGATGGCCTGGGCTCCATTGGGGTAGATGGGAGGGCGGCGGACGGTCTTCAGTTGCCGCACAGGGTCCCTATGGCCGTCTGCGGGGACTGCGATGCGCGGGATGGTGAGAGAATACACAGCAGGGAACTCTCGCGGGCCAGGGTGGCGCGAGTTTGCGGGGACCTTCGGTTGTGCGGTGGGTAGCTCGGTCACCGACGGCGCCGTCAGGCAGGCAATGGCAGGGCTCGCAATCGAGCCAGGGCGCGACTGACCTTCTCCTGCCACGGCCAGTTCTTGGGAAGATGGAGGGTGAGGCGGCGGGCCGAGCGGGTGATTCGTCCGGCGAGGGAGAAGAACCGCCGCCGGAGGGTCTTGGTGGTCACGGTCTGCTCACCCAGGCCGATGCGGGCTGTCCAGCGGGCCAGGTTGTGGGCCATCACCTGGACCGCCAGCCAGGCGGCGTTGGCGGCGAAGCGGCCCGAGGGGAGATGGTTGAGTCCGACGCCGTACTTCAGGTCTCGGATGGCATTCTCGATCTCGGCGTGGCGGCGGTGGTCGGCCTCCAGTTCCAGGGTCTCCCCGTCCCGGTCGGTGATGAAGCCGTGATAGCTGTAGGTGGCGAAGAGGGCCAGTTGGGAACCGGGCGTGGGCTTCACCCGCCGCACGATGAGCCGTACCGGCGCGGCGTCGGGCTCACTCTGGAAGGGGGTATAGGTAATCTCGGCCACATCGGCGGCGCCGTCCATCCAGTAGGGAACCGGCGTCCAGGCATCCTCGGGTATCGCCTCGATGAGATTGTGCAGGCTTTTGTGCTGGCGGATGGCGATGGAGAAGCGCACGTCCAGCTTGCGGCAGACGGCGACCACGCTATGGGTGTAGAAGCCGCTGTCGGCCCGCACTGTGAGTTGTCCCCTGGCCCCGCCGTAGCGCACCCGCCCCACCGTTTCCCGCAGGAAGTGGGCGGCGCCGCGGGCGGTGTTGGCGCGGCCCTCACGCAGCCGGGCCATCAGCACGTCGCCGGTTCCGGCGGCAATGGCCAGCAGCGGGTGATAGCCCCGCTTGCCGGTATAGCCGTGGTGGCGGGCGCCCTCCTTGGCCAGTCCGTAGGTCTCGCAGATCGTCGAATCAAGGTCGATGGTGAACGGTGCGTCGCTGGGTCCGGCCCCAGCCGCCCAGGCCTGGGCCAGCAGCTCCCGGCTCACCCGGTCCAGTTGACGGACGTGGCCCCAGCGAAAACTGCGCAGGAAGGTGCCCAGGGTGGATGGCGCCTTGATCGTGCCGCCCAGGATGCGAGCCGTCCCACCGGCGCGCAGCGCATCGGCGTCGTCGATGCAGTCGCCGCCAGCCAGCGCGGAAGCGACCAGCGTCAGTATCTTGTCCCCCGTGTTGGCCCGCCCCGGCGCGACGCCCAGATCGAGGTGATGGTCGACGAGTTCCCGCAGGCCCAGGTGCTGGGCGAGGGTGGCCGGAAGGAGCAGCCCGGCATTGCCCACCAGGCGGTGGTCGTCGAAAGAGACACGGATGCGGTCGGGGTGGTTGCGTGGTAGCATCTATTGGGTGCTCCTTGTTCTGGGGTCGGTTTGCTGTTACAAAACCATTATCCCAGATTCATGGGGCACCCTCTCGCTTCTTCAAGGGCTGTCCCCAAGGCCCTCCTTCGGTGGATTCGGGCTTAGTCATCAAGGCACGCTGTCCAAACTTATCGACATCAGGACACATGGGAGGGGCACATGGCAGTGAATGGGCCTGAAGTCGTGTATACGACTTCCGATGGAGTCAACGTGTACGTTAGGCCGGGCTTCAAGAAGAGGTGGGACTTCATTGTCTCCCACGACAGGCCCAACGATGAGCCGCACCAAGTGTTTCATCGAGACTTCATCCTTGACATCTACCGCAAACGACAAGACGCGCCCGATTCTTTTCATACACTGGTCGATCACCTGATGGAAGTCATCAATCGTGCCGAAGGAGTCACCAGTTTTCCTCCGGCGTTGGTCTACTTCAGTCAGGACCACGTGAAGAACTTGCTCCACTCAGGAGTAGCCAACACAGTGGGGTATGACCTGGAGTTATTCCTCGTATTGTTCGAATTGGTGCAGATCCAGGAAGAGACAAACTATCCGGGAGGATGGGTGCCGAGAAAGCTCTATGGGACACTAAGGGATGACCCACAAGACTTGGAGGAGATTGCGTACCAGACTGAAGTAGTAGTGCCATATCGTGAAAACTCCAAGACGTTGAGACAACGGGACGAGTTACTTGCTGAGCTGCGTGGAATCGAAGCTGTTTAGCTGGAACATGAACCTGTCAGTCGTACGACTGGTATGTGGCAAGTGGTGGGGTTTGAAGGGAACTCTTCAGCGAACGGCTGACGCTCTGGTGGATCGACAGCCCTAGGACCGGTGCGCTATCCTGAACGAGAACCCTCCAGCCCACCGGTCCGAGGGTACGAGATGCAGAAGCGATGAGCGGGGTTGATCAACCAAGACGGCGGCCAGCACAAAGTGCATAAGATCGGAGTGCCGAGGTAGCCATGCCTTCAACACACAGAATGCTGGTGAAGCTATACGACAGGAAGGAGTATGCCGACGCATTTCTTGACGGTGTGATGTTTGCCAACACCGTCGCCCACTTCAGGGAACTGGAAAGTGAAGAGACTCGAAGCGACGAAGACGAGGGTGTTGCGACCTTTCCACTAACGGAGAGTACGAGGCTGACACTCACCCCATCGGGCGAGAAGCCGACATTACCGCCTCTCACATTGACTGCGTCCGATTTGGCCGGTCCACTTACTCTCCGCCCGCAGTGGTTTGATACAGTGAATATCTTCTGCATGGTCCTAGCAGACAGCTATCAGGACGCTGGCGAACTCTATTTTACAATACCAGAATCTGTTCAGCACCTGGGTTCTTTCGCTGTCGCTATCTTGGACGCCAAAGAGTTCCTCCGCCGGGTGAAGAAGGCAGTTGAAAAACGCAACTACAAGCTCAGCTACAAGCGAGTAGAGTACTATGACCCGGCCATTGGTATCCGCACCGATCCCATGACGTTGGAGCCGTTATTCACGAAGCGTGACAGGTACCAAACGGAGCGAGAATTCCGGTTCGTAATCGATAGACAGATATCCTCACCAACACCATTGCGGCTAGATATAGGTCCAATTCACGATATAGCGGGCTTCTCGGAAGTGGCTCCGAGGAGGTTACGTTTGTAGTCTTTCGTGGGACACACATATATAATTCCGCAAAAAAAGGGCCGCATACATGGATGTGCCGGGGGAGGACGCCGAATGGTGGCGTCCTCCCCCTTTGCGTCTCGGCCTAGCTTCCCGCTACGACCGGCTCGGCCTCGCGCTCCTGCTCAAGGCTAAGTGCCCACTCGAACATGGACATGGAAGCGGGCTGGGCCTTGCTCTTGCGGCGCTTCGCCTTGACCGGCTCGGCCATGAACTCGGCCCAGGAGAACAGCGACTGCTGCGGCTCGTCGGCCTCCTCGTGGTGACCGTTGCCATTGCCGTTGCCATTGGCGTGCTGGCCGTTGACCGGAACCAACTCCACCGTCGGCCCTATGCCGATAGCATCGCGGTGTCCGTTGCCATTGGCGTGGTGGCCGTTGCCATTCCCGTTGCCGTTGACCGCAATGGTCTCCGGCTCCACTTCGACGACCTTCCAGCCGTCGTCCACCAGCAACTCCTCGGCGGTGGACTCGGCGTTCCTGGCCTGGGCGAACACCTCCTCCATCGTCTCGGTGTCCTCCTCGTCACCGCTGACGATCTTGCGGGCCAGCGCCATCATCATGTCGTCGCCGTCGTCCCCGTATGCCGCGAGGCCGTCCTCCGGCAGCTCGCCCTCCACTGCGAGGGAGCTTTGCAGCTTCTTCGCCACCAGCTTTAGGGCGTCGGCCTGTAGGGTGTTGCGGTAGGACATGAACACCACTTTCACCGGGCGGGTCTGCCCGATGCGCCAGGACCGTCGGGAAGCCTGACGCATAACGTAAACCGAATAATCGGTCTCGTACCAGCAAAGGGTCTGAAAGTCGATGAGGTCGAGGCCGGTCTGCACCAGCCTGGGGTGGCAGATGAGCACGTCGATGCCCTCCTTCACTCTGTCGGCCACCCACTTCTCCCTCTTGTTGGGAGCCACGGCGTCGGCCTTCATCACCGCCACCCGGAACCCGTGCCGGGTGAGGAAGTCGTCCATCCGCCCGGTGATGTCCCGCGTCCCCGTGTGGGTGACGTAGACCAGCACCCGCCTTCCCTCCAGCCGCTCGGCGGCCACCAGGTCGATGAGTGCTTGCTCCTTCGGGTAGAGCTTCTCCTCGGACAGGGGCGGCACCGCGACGATGACGTCGCCGGTCCGGGGGTCGAACACCGTCTCTCCCCTGGTGCAGCCGTCCGGGTACGCCAATAGGGTCTGGAGGTAGGTCGCCAGCAGCCGCTTGGAGCCGGACTTGAGGGCGGCCGCCAACTCCTTCTTCAGCTCCTCGAACACGGTGTTGTAGGCGCTGAGCTGGGAGTAGCCGGTGGCGTCCTCCTCCGAGTCCATCGAGGACACGAGGATCTTCTCCTCGTAGTCCGGCAGGCCCGAGGCAACGTCCGCCAGTCTGAGGAAGACGGTGTTGCCGATGATGTGGAACAGGGCGCTGGGCACGAGGCCCGGCCTCTCCCTGGTGACCTTGCGGTAGCTGCGGCGGCGGCTGTTGCGCCCGTCCTCCACCGCGTCGTCGTCGGGCTTGCCGACGGTGACCTCCTCGAAGCCGTACCGCTGTATCCAGCGGTGCTCATCCGACCGCCCGAACTCCGTCCTGATCTCCGGCGAGAACCTGTAGAGAAGGTGGAAGATGGTCGAGGAGTACCCTCCGAGCAGCGTCCCGGTCAGGCTGAGGGACTTGCCGCACACGTCGGCGAGGATGCCCGCGGCGATGCCCTGGGCGCTCCCTCGCCCCTTGAACTCGTGGACCTCATCTCCGATCAGCAGGTCGAAGAAGCCCTTCATCCGGTGCTTCACGTAGTCGGCCAGCGGATAGCGTGCCGGGCCGGACCTGTCGGCCTGCCACAGGGGGGCGGCGCAGGCGGCGCAGGTGTGCTTGCGGCGGTTCAGGTCCCCGAACGTCAGCGGCACCCCGTCCTTGTCCACGATCTGCGCCGTGCAGTCGGGGCAGCAGGGAATGCGGAAGGGCTCCCCCGTCTCCTCGTCCCGCAGGAGCCTTCCCTTCGAGACGGCCCACCGCTCGATGACAGCGGGCATCCAGCGGTAGGACAGCTTGGCCTTCTCCCGGCTCATCACCGCGAACAGCGGGCCGGAGCCGACGGAGAGGCGGAGCCGCTCCAGGTCGGTGATGGACTCGACGATGGCGGCGCGGACGCCCGGCACCGTCTGCTCGATCTCCCGCTTCCACTTGGGAACCAGGTGGGGCGGGCAGATGACGAGGATGCGCTCGAAGCCCGCCATGTGAGCCGCCGCCGCGCCGATGAAGGTCTTTCCGGTGCCCATCTCGCCGACGACCGTGGTGCCCCGGTGGGCCTTGAGGGAGAGGGCCGCGCCCCTGATGGCGTCGGCCTGCGCCCCCAGGGGCTTGCGGAGCAGCCTGGGGAGCGTGCCGCCGTTCTCCGAGGGGCGGTAGAGCGGCGGGTAGGACTCCACCACCCTCCGGGCGATGGCGTCCTTGAACGTGTCTATGAAACCTCCGAGGTTCATGTGAGTCGTCCTCCTTTTCGTGGTGGTTAGAGGACGACGCCGGAACCCGGGACGCACGTCTCCATCAGTCGCCGCCGCCAGGCGGAGAGCGATGGGAACGGACTGCACCGCCCCAGCGGGGGCGGTCGGGTTCCGGCAACGCCCCCAGGCGAATGCTTGAACGTGCGAAGGCCCGCCCACGGCGGGACTCGCGTATGCGGCCCGGTGCGGGCCGTCCCAGGCTGCTCCGAGGCAGCCGCCCATCATGCGGTATGTCATGGATCCCTACGCAGCCGCCGTCTCCGGCTGCTTCAGCATGACGGAGTAGCCCCGCTCGACGACGTGCGTCACCGAGACCCTGCCCATGCCGTCGTACCCGGCTCGGTAGGCGTACTCCGCCTTCGCGCCCCAGGGCACCCGGCCGCCGACCCGAATGGAGCCGCCGCCGGACTTGGCGCCGCGCCCGGGGCCACCGGCGCCGCGAACCACCATCCCGCTCCGCTCGCCCTTGCGCCAGCCCAGCACCTTCACCTCGGCAGGCATGACCCGCTCCGCCTTCGTGGGTTGGAACAGGACGCCGTGCAGCCTCTTCAGAACGCCCGGCGACGGGTTGTTCCTGCCGTTCATGATCTGGGAGAGGTTGGCGGAGCTGATGCCTGCGCGCCGGGCGACCTCGTTCTGGCTGATCCCGTGGGCGTTCATCCGGTCCCACACGGCCTCCCGGTCGATGCAGGCTGGCTGCGCGGGAGCGATCTTCGCCGGAGCCTCCAGCGCCGAATCCATCCTGGCCTGGAGCTTCACGCCCATGTTCCTATGACCCCGCGCCACCATTGACATGTAGCCGTAGGAGACGCCCACGCGGTCGGCCAGTTCCTGCATGGTCATGCCCAGCTCCTTGGCCCGCTCCCGGATGTAGCTGGACTCGCCGCTCACCACCTCCCCCTGGCGGTTGGCGCACTGCGCCGGGGCAACCTTCGCCGGGGCCTGCAACACCGACTCGACCCTGGCCTGCATCTTCACGCCCATGTGCTTGCGGCCACGGGCCACCTGCGTCATGTAGCCGTAGGACACGCCAGCGCGCTCGGCCAGGTCCTGCATGGTCATGCCCAGGGTGCGGGCGCGCTCTCGGATGAAGCTGCTCTCGCCGGTCACGACGCCGCCCTGGCGGTAGACGCACTGCGCCGGGGCAACCTTCGCCGGGGCCTGCAACACCGACTCGACCCGCGCCTGGACCTTGACGCCCATGTGCCTGCGGCCACGGGATACGTCCGTCATGTAGCCGTAGGACACGCCAGCGCGGTCGGCCAGGTCCTGCATGGTCATGCCCAGCGTGCGTGCGCGCTCCCGGATGAAGCTGCTCTCGCCGGTCACGACGCCGCCCTGGCGGTAGACGATCCCCTGTCCGGGGACCTCTCCCAAGACCGCCATGGCCTTCTCCCGCATCTTCGGAGTCCACGGCCTTTTCCCGTTCGCAATCTGCGAAAGGTAGCCAACGGACACGTCCATCAGCGCCGCAAGCTCCTTCATGGTGATCCCGCGCCGCCTCGCCGCAGCCCTGAGCTCGCTCTCGGTCCTGTCAATGCTCGTAGTCGTCATGTCGCTTCCTCCTGTAATGAAGAAGCGGGACCGCCCCCTTGTCGGAGACAGTCCCGCTCGAATCCGTGTCCCGATGGTCGGGACTGTCTCCTTGGGTGGCGTTGTTGCCGTGGCGAATGGCCGGTGCGGCATCCCGGACTCAAGTCCGGGGCGGCCTCTGTGGAAGGCCGTGTGCGGGGCAAGCCCCCGGAATCAAGTCCGGGGCAAGCTCCGTCGTGCATAGGGCACAGGTCCCACCCCCAACCGGAGTCGAGGAGAAGACCTGTGCGACGCGTGTGGGGTTGGGGGAAGAGGGATGGAAGCCCGCAGGGGAGCGGGCGGAGGAGGCAACGCCCCCCGTGCGGGGCGCTGCCTGATGGAACGGAGCGCGGGTGCAAGCAGTCGCAAGAAGGCGACGCCCCGGGGTCCAGGCAGGGCACTGAAGCGCCCCGTTTGCCTCACGAGTCGTCGACCGTTGCTTGCGCTACGCCAGCGCCGGGCCACTCTCCGGTCAGGGCCGAGGGCAAGCCTTCGCCAAGGGCCGGAGCCCCCGGAGGCTGCGCTCCGAGACCAGCTTGCCCGGCTTCCAGCGCAGCCCCAGGACCGCCGCGACCTCAAGCGTCCCGCCGTCGTCCGTGGGCACCAGGGCGGCGGCCCGGGCCGTGCCCTGGCTGTAGACCATCACGTTCCGGTCTCCGAATCGCCGCCGAACCAGGTCCGTCCACTCGGCGTAGGCCCACCGAGCCTCGTGCCTCTCCGCCTTCGACACCTCCATGCCGGCGAGGACCGCCAGGGCGGTGTCGATGTCCCCCGCCTGCCGCATCCGCCGAGCCTCGTGGACGCACTTGGCCACGCTCGGTGTCTCCGTCGCCGGTGCCGTCTGCGGCTGCTCCGGGAACATCGCCGCCATGAGCCGGTCGACCAGCTCCTCCAGGCTGCGCCTGGGCCGCACTACGTTGTCCATCGTCCGATTGCCTGCTACCAATGTTGCCGTCGTCATCGTGCACCTCCTTAGTGCCTGTGCTTTGTTGCCCTTGGATTGCGCCCGCTTGCGGGCAAAGAAGAAGGGCCGTCCCCGGATGGAGACGACCCTTGCGTGTTGGGATGGGGTATGAGAGAGCCGGAGGCCCCCTCTTGTCAGCGTCTGGGCCTTCGCACCGTGCGCCGCATGAACCGTCGAAGCAGCAGCGCGCCGATGCCCAGGCCGACCAGGTTCAGGAAGACCAGCTCGCCGTCGCCGGTGATGAGCGGCGCCGCAACGACCAGAGCGACCACCCCGGCAACGACGACCCGCTTGCGCTTCCACCAGGGCCGCTTCTCAGGGGCCTTGGCTGCCGCGTCGCGCATCGGTTCGTAGGCCGTCCAGATGGGCAGCCCGATGAGCGCCTCAAGCTCTGTTATCACCACGCCGGCCGAGCAGCCCCCGGTGTGGCAGTGCACGTCGATGCCGTTGCCGTCCGGTCGCTGCCTGAACGCCAGCCCGTCCGACTTGCCGCCGTGACAGATGGCCGTCGTCGTCCAGAACCAGCCCCGCTCGAAGCTCACCCGGTGCGGAAGCAGGTCTGCGATCCGCTTCGCGCTCGGTCCCGTGTACCGTTCCGTCATGTGCGCTCCTCCTTCGCCGTTGCCGTCCGTCCGTTCAGTAGCCATACCGTCGTTACCTCCTTGCTGCTGTTGACTCCGTGAATCCGTGTTGCCGTTCCGCCGCCATACGCAGTCCGACCACGAGACGAACGCAGGGAGACGCCGTGGTGAGAAAGACGCAGCTCGGCCCAGGGTCACATCACAGGGAATGGACTCAGGGGGAGCTGCTATGAAATGGGGGGAACCGACCGGCCTGCAGAGCAACCACAGGACGGCGCGGTGAGAGACGCAGCGAGACCCGGGAGCTACGTCTGTAACGTCCTGGGAAGCTGCGAGGGAAGCGGCCAGCCAGCTAAGACCTCATCGCAGACCGGCGCGTGGTGAAGCTGCGGCCAGTTCCACAGGAACCATGCCGCAGACGTGAGGAACCGGCCAGTGTGCAGGGCGCACTCCGACCAAGGTGTCCGAGGGGCCGAAGCGAGAGACGCTCCAACCGCTGCGAATTGTGTCCTCCGGGGCGGCCTTCGGGAGAGCGAGGCTCAATCCTTCCGGTCTGACCCCTGGGCGGCTGTTCGGAGAGCGAGGCTCAATCCTATGCAGCCGGTCCCGGATTCGGGGGACGGGAATCCTCCAGGTTTCTAGGCACGAAACACTGGAAAAGCCAGAAACTGCGTCAATTATCACCCGAACAACCGAGCGAATGGAAGGCTTCAGACGGGGTTTGGGGCCAACCCGCACCAAATCACACGCTGCTACGTAGCTCCCATGTCGCTCCGATGCAGCAACCGCCGAAAACCGGCCCCGGGGCCGTCTCCGGGGCCTACTTCCGCCACAGCCACAGGGTGAGGACCGTCCGCACCCAGCGCAGCAGCTTCCGTTTCCTCAGCGCCACACGAGTGTCGGCCAGCGCCTTCCAGCGATGGTTGATCTGACCCTTGCGTCCGAAGCCCCGCAGGGCCTGGGTCTCCGGGGGCAGGGTCAGCCCGTGCTCCTCCAGCATAGCCAGCTCCAGCACGAGCAGACGCTCCTCCGTCGTGAGCCACGACAGGCTCTTCCCCTGGTGGGGATGCCCGGCCCGCAGCCGTCGCCACTCCTCCACCAGCGGCCACGCATCGCCGTAGACCTCATCATCGTCGTCGGCGGGCTCCTCGGTGACCACCTCCGGGTCCAGCCTGCGCAGCGCCGCCCGCTTCTTCGAGCGCAACCCCGCCATCGGAGGGGGCGGGCCTGGTCTCCGACCGGCCCGCCCCCTCCTCGTGCTTCCCGCCCTGCGCTTGGGTCTGGGTACCGTCCTCGTCACCGCCATCCACCTGGCTGCTCTCACCCCCGCCTTCCACATCTGCCGCAGGAGGCGTCTCCATGCCGCCCTCCAGCGCCGCAACCCGCTCCTCCAGCGCACCGACCGTCTCCCGCAGCCGCGCGACCTCGGCGTCGTCCGCCCTCCTCAGCAGCAGCTCCAGCGCATCGCCCATGCGCCCCGTGATCTCACCCGATTCCTCGGCCCGCGTCAGGGTCTTGTGGTTGACCCCCAGCAGCTCCGCAGCCTCCATCTTGCCCTCCTGCCGCACCAGGTCCCGCAGGAACTCGCTCAGCCTGAGCCGCCGAAGCCTCTCCGCGTCCACGCTCCCGTTGCCGTTCCCATCCCGCTCATTCATGCGTCCAACCTCCTCAATGCCATGTCCTGTAGGGGGCTGTCCTGTAGGGGGTTTCGACCCCCGATTCCAACCTCCCCGTCCAATTGCTCGCTCCGATGTTGCGCCACCCCCGACTTCCCTTTTGGGCCGCTGTCGGAACCACCCCTTTCACCAAAGTGCTCGCAGGCTCGGCCTCACTTCCCTTCCTTCACGCCCGTTTCACGTTGCCCACAGCCCAAAACTTCCCTTCTGGGCACCGAAGCAAATCCCTGTACACGGGTATGACACCACATCCGGCCCATTCCTTCCCATGCCCTAAAAGGGAGGACGCGCGAGTCCTCCCATATAAGGCATGGTGTCCGGCCCCGCGACTTCCCAGACTCGATGGCAGAACAGACGGCCCCATCAGCGAAGAGGAGGCGAATCGTGGGAGCGCAATCGACGGTCCGAGGGTCCCTTGGCAGAGCCAGGAGGCTGATGCCCCTGGCCGCCGCGCTGCTGCTGGCAGCGCTTCTGGCAATCCCCGCAAGCAACATCGCCCAAGCCCAAGCCCCGCCCGGTAACGAGCTAACCCTCGTCAACGCCGACCGGGAGTTCGTGGAGCGCAAGGGCGGCGGCGAGTTCGTCGCCCGCCCCGTCTTCGACCGGGAGATCGCAAACCTCTTCTACGCCGTCCGCGACGCCGACACCGGCGACTGGATAAGCGCCATGTACAGGGTGAAGGGCGGGGAGAAGAAGCGCAGCGACGGCTGGGAGTACTCCTGGGAGTACCCCGAGCTGGACCGCGACCGCGCCTACCTGATGGTCATGCTGGCCGAGGCCGAGGACGGCAAGAGGGGCGACTTCTACGCCGTCGTCCCCATCCACCAGCCGAGCCGCATCTGGGACAAGATTCTGTCCGCCCTCAGCCCGGCGCGCTGGGCTAAAGCCTTCGCCGGGTGGATCATCGAGGGCACCCACGGGACCCTCTGCGGAGTTGTCGAGCGGGCGTCGGGCGAGGACGCCGACAACTGCGGGGGCGGGTAGCGCATGGGCGACATCCTCACCGGAACCCCTCCCAACCTCACCTACGACCACCACCTGGTGCAGCAGGCGTGGATGGCCGTCTGGGCCATCACCTCCGCCGCCCTGGTGGTCATCCTCGGCTGGATGGGCCTGAGCTTCATCATCTCCGAGCACCTGGGCCGCTCCCATGCGGGGTGGCGGGAGATGGTGCCCCGCCTTGTTTTGGGCCTGGTAGCCGCCGCGTCGTCCCTGTGGTGGTGCGCCCTGGTCCTGGACGTGGCCGACGCCGTTTCCGGCTTCATCGCCTTCTCCCTAGGCGTCACCCCCGGAGACATGCTGCGCTCGACCCTGAGCACGCTGATGACGGCGGTGCAGGCGGGGAGCGTGGGCATGGCACTGCTGCTGGCCGTCCTCTACCTGGTCTACGGCTTCTTCGTCCTCTACGTCATCGTGCAGATGATCTTGCGCCTTGCCCTCATCGACATCCTGCTCGCACTGGCCCCCATCGCCCTGGGGCTGTGGATTCTGCCCCACACGGCGGGCTGGGGCCGCCAGTGGCTGCGCCTGTTCATGACGACGGTGTTCCAGCAGGCGATCCAGCTCATCGCCCTGGCGTTGGGCTTCGGGTTTCTGCGCGAGTTCGCGGCCATCGCCGCCTTCGAGCCGGTGCAGGACCTGATCTGGAAGCTGCTCATGTCCCTGTCCTTCGTCTACATGGCGACCCGGGTGCCGTCGATGCTGGGCAACCCCGGGACCTTCGACTCCTGGCTCTCCATGCTCTATTTCGGCATGAACCTGCCCTCCTCGATGGTCAGGTCGGCCAAGACCATCGGGCTGATAGCGGGCGGGGCCGCCGGGGGGCCGGGAGGCATGGCGGTGGGGGCGATGGCGGCCAGCGCGGGCCTGTCGGCAGCGGGGAGCGGCCTCAGCTCGGCGGCTTCGATGGCGACCCCATCGGCAGGCGGAGACGGCGGCGGAGACGCCCCCCGGAGCAGCGACGAGTAACCCCGACAACGACGACCCCAACGGAGTGCGGGCGCGGCCTGCGCCCATCGACAACAGGACGAAGGAGGTGAGAGCGATGTGCATTTAGGAGAGCAGCGACAACGGAACAGATAGAGAGGGACGGAGGCCGGGCGGGAGAACGCCCGGCAGTCGAGACAGAGAGGAGACAAGACTATGGAAGCACTGACTCAGACCATATCGAACCTGGTGGGCATCCTGCTGGGCATCGTGGGGGTCGTCGGCGTGGGCTTCTTCATCTACGGCGCGTACCTGTACCTCACCGCGTCGGGAGCGCCGCACCAGATGGAGCGCGGCAAGAGCGCAATGATGACGGCCCTGGCGGGCATCGTGCTGGCGATGGTGGCCTACGGCGTCGTGGAGCTGGTGATGAACGCCGTGGTGGGTTCCCCGGTGGACCCCAACGTGCCCGACCCGACCGCCCCGACTCCCGCGCCCACACCGGACAAGTAGGCGGAAGGGAAGGAGAAGAGCCATGAGAGAACACGAGGTTCCAACCCACGTGCAGGCCGAGGACAAGGTCCTGCTGGGGTTCACATTCCCGCAGGTCGTGGCGATGATGGCGGTGTGCGCCCTGTCCTACGGCGCATACCGCTACGCCCCCGTCGGCCCGTCCGAGGTGAGGATGGCCCTGGCCGTCTTCCTGGGCCTGGCGGGGCTGGTCGCCGTCGTCGGGAAGATAGGCGGCCGGCGGCTGCCCCTGGTGGTCGCCGACCTCTTGAAGTACCGGCTTGGGGCGAGGCTCTACGCCGGGCCGCCGTCCGAGCTGGTGCGGAGCGAGCCGCCCGCGCCGGCGCAGCCGGTGAAGAGCGGCCCCGGCCCCCTGCGGCTGATGGCGAGGCGGGCGGGCAAGACCCTGCGCCGCCTGCGCCGGGAGCGCAAGGCCCGGGAGCGGAAGGGCGGACGGATGCCCTTCCGCCCCCACCGCTGGTTCGGCAAGCCCAGGCGGACGGACAAGGACAGCATCAACGGAAACGGCAACGGGGACGGGAGCCGGAAGTCCCGGCGTAGCAAGCCCCCGAAGAGCTTCCTGGCACTCGCGGCCGTCGTCGCTCTCGCGGCGGCGGTCGCCACCGTCACCCAGGCGGCACTGGCCGACGACCACGAGCCCTGGCGAGACGAGATCGACTTCGAGGTGACGGAGCCGGTCGAAGGGCGGCGGATATTCGTCGAGGGACTCACCGTCTCCGGCGACCGGGCCACCGTCACCCTGCGGGCCGCCACCCCCCTGGACCTCCGGGTGCGGGCCTTCGGCGGGCCGGAGGGCGGCTGGCTGCGGTTCTGGGGATCGGCCTCCCTGGACCAGGGGGAGCAGATCGACTACTCGCTTCCCCTGCACGGACCCAGACCGTCCTTCACCTTCTCGTGGGAGGACACGTTGGGGCAGGCCGGGGCCGTCACTGTCGAAAGCGAACAGATCCCGTACCCGCTCCCCAATGTCGAGGGCGAGCTGTGCGACCTTCGCATGACATCACTGGGCTGGACTTCCGGAGCGGTCGAAGGAGTCATCGAGTCCGAGTGCGTGTCCACCATTGAGCACCCGGTCGAGCTTCAGACTGTGGCCGGGCACGGGAGCGTCACCGGGACGGCGCTCATGGACGCCCAGGTGACCGCCGTCACGGGGACAGTCGCCGCAGCGACCGGCTCGTCCCATGCGAGCGTCCCCTTCGTCCCTGGCGGCGAGACCCGCTTCCGGCTTCCCGTCGGAGCGGGTATGGCCGTCCATCCAGTGAGCGTGGACGTGAGCCTTGAGGCGAGCCTCCGCATCCCCATCCCCCCGCTGACGCGGCTCACCCACCACCCGGAACGGGTGGAGCAGGTCACCAGGACGGTGCACCTCCATCGCCCAGGGGACAGCGACTCCGACAGCGAGACGGCGACGGCCACCTGCGATGACGGCTCCACGTCGACCGTCACTGCGACGGCGTACGCCTATGTTCCCAGCGCCACCATCGCCAAGCAGGTGACGGTGTCCGTCGTCCACCCGGAGCACGTCAAGGCCGAGACGGTGGAGCGACAGCCCATCGCCGGAAGCAGGGGCGAGACCCTGGCCCTGGCGTCCAGCGTCGGGACCGACGACCCCTTCGAGGTCCTGGTCCTGCCGGAGCCTGAGCCGGTCGAACCGCCCGCCGAGCAGGAGCCCGCGGACGGAGACCTGAGCGACTGGTTTCGCAGCCTGGGATGGGAGTGGCCGTGGTGAGACGCCTATTGACGGCAACCCTCCTGGCCGGGGTTGCGCTGGCGACCACCGGCGCGGCCCCGCTCGAGGAGCAGGCCATGCTGGACGCCTTCGACCGGGTGCTCACCGCGATGGCCTACGCCGCCTCCGGACTCTGCCTCTTCGCCATCGTCTGGGCGGGCTTCGTCCTGATGGCCGAGGGAGCCGAGGAGCGGGGCGGCGGCAGGGCCAAGGCCGCCGTCGTGATGGCCGTCGTCGGCCTGGTGCTGGTGCTTCTGGCCAAGGCGGTCGCCGCGCTGCTGCGCAGCGGCCTCGTGGACTTCCCGACCCCCTAGACCGGAGGAGGAAAACCCTTTGAAGAAGCTGATTGAACGAATCAAGAGACGCGGAGCGGAGAGGCCCCCGGAGGGCGACGAGGCTCCGCAGGACATTGCGGAGGCCAACGCGGATGCGGCCTCCGAACCCACGGGAACCCAGCCTCCCGCTCCCAAGCCACCGCCCGATCTGCCCCTTTTCTTCATGCTGTCGCACCTGGACGACGACGGCCCCGTGCGCCTGGACGGGGTGAAGCTCGGCGTGTGCGAGGTGATGGGGCTCGAGCTGGACGAGCCGAAGCTGGGGGCCTTCGCCGGGGCGCTCAACGCCTGCGACTTCCCCGTGCAGCTCCTCATCCGTCAGCACCCGCCGCGCCTTGGCGGGCTGCGGGAGAAGCTCACGGAGGCCCAACCGGGCAACCTGCCGCCGCAGACCGAGGCCGCGTCAGAGTCGCTTCGCAGGCTGTTGACCGAGTTGGAGGCCCGCGACGGCATCCTCGACCGGCGCTTCTACGCCGTGTGCGAGTTCGGGCGGTTCGACGAGCTGCGCGGCCTGCTGGCGCGGGCCGGGCTGTCCGTCCACCCCTTCAGCGGCAGGCGTCTGCGTATGCTGATGCTGGCCTCGGCCCTGGGCGGCACCCCCGCCGAGATCGACGAGGAGACGCCGGTGGAGGTGGAGATGCGCCGCCGCGAGGTGCGCGTCGGAGACCGCCTGGTCCGCTCCCTCCACCTGGGCAAGTGGCCCCGCTCCCTGGCCCCCGGCTTCCTCCAGAGCCTCATGGCCGCAGGCGCGCCGATGGACCTGTCCATCCACCTGGGGTCGATTCCCGCTGAGCAGGCGGCCAGGACGCTGGAGTGGCAGAAGGTCCGCTTCGAGTCGGCGCAGTCGCTGTCCTTCAAGCGGGGCCGCACCATGTCCCCGGAGGCGGAGATCGCCCTGGAGGATGTGACCCGGCTCAGGGACGAGGTGCAGCGGGGACGCGAGCGGCTCTTCCACGCGTCGCTCTCCATCACCCTTCACGCGAAGGACGAGGCGTCCCTCAAGGAGATGACCCAGCGGGCCAAGGCCCACTTCGCCGCCACGCTGGGCAAGCTCGATCCCCTGGCCTTCCGCCAGCGCGAGGGCATCCTGTCCACCCTGCCCCTGGCCCTCAACGCCGTGGCGGAGTGGAGGACGTTGGACACGTCCAGCATAGCCCGTCTCTTCCCCTTCTCGCCGCCCGACCTGGACACCCGGAGGGGGACCCTCTACGGCATCGACATGCGGGCCTGCGCCCCGGTGGTCTACGATCCCTGGGACGGGACGCACCTGAACGCCAACACCGCCGTCCTCGCAAGGTCGGGCAGCGGCAAGAGCTTCGCAACGAAGCTGGGAATGCTGCGGGGCCTTACCAGGGGCATCACCGCCTACGTCATCGACCCCGAAGGCGAGTACGCGGACATGGCGAGGGCGGCGGGCGGGCGCGTCCTCTCTCCCGGCGTCCCCGGCCAGGGCATGAACCCCTTCGTCATCGAGCGGGGCGACTCCGAGGAGCTGCTTCAGCGCATCGGCAGCCTGCGCCGGCTCATAGAGGTGATGGTGGGCGAGAGTCTCGGCGCGGAGCGAAGGGCCTCCCTGGACCACGCCCTGGCGGGCTACTACGCCCAGCCCCGCGAGCGCACCGGCTTCCGCGACTTCTACGAGTACCTGCAAGGAGATGAGGCGGGAGGGAAAGACATGGCGAGGCTGCTGCGGCCCTTCGCAACGGGCAGCCTGCGCAACCTGCTCTCCGACGAGGGCGACGACCTGCTGTCCAACGAGGCCCTGATCACCGTCTTCGACCTGCGGCTCTTGGAGCCGGAGCTTCGGCCCGCCGCCGCGATGGTCTGCACCGAGACGGTGTGGGCCGCCGCCGCCCAGGACCCCAAGCCGAGGCTGCTGGTGGTGGACGAGGTGTGGTCGATCATGCAGCACCCCGAAGGCGCGGCCTTCATGGTGTCGATGGCGAAGCGGGCGCGCAAGCACCGGCTGGGGTTGCAGTTCATCACCCAGGACGTCCAGGACCTGCTCAGCGAGGACACCTCGCGGGCCATCACTGGCCACTCCGGTCGCGCCCTGCTTCAGAACGCCGCCTTCAAATTGCTGCTTCAGCAGGACGCCGCCGCCATCAGCACCGTGGGCGACGCCTTCGACCTTCCCCAAGACCTCCAGCGATGGCTCCTGTCGTGCCCGCGTGGAGACGGGTTGCTGCTGGCGAAGGGCAACCGCTTCCCCGTACGCATCGAGGCCACTCCGGAGGAGACGGAGGTGATCGAGTGGCGGCCCGGTCGTCACTAGGAGCGACCGAACGACCGCAAGGCGAGAGAACCGATAGAGAAAGGAGCAAGCGAATGAAAGTGAACCCCATCAAGTGGCTGCTGAACAACGAGGCCAAGAAACCCCCGGCGCTGCTGGCGGTGACGCCGCCCAGGACCGGGGAGAGAACGCTCCTGGGAGTCGAGAACATGCTCGGCTCCATCGCCGTCCCCGAACCCTTCTCCCTGGAGCTGGCCGGGGACGCAGACGGCGTAACGCTCTTGGCCCGCTGCCTGGACGACCAGGTGGTGCGCGCCCAGATCGCCGCCCGCTACCCCCAGGCCCAGATACAGGAGATTCCCGCCGAGGACGACCCCCTGCGCCTGGCCGAAGACGAGCAGGCGTGGAGCATGACGCTCCGGGCCGACGGCCCCGAGTACGTGCCTCTCCGGGTCTTCCGGGACGACGACCTGCTCGACCCCGGCTCCGACCCCTTCATCGCCCTCATGGGCGCGCTGTCCAATCTCAACGAGGGGGAGCGCATCGTGGCGCGGCTGATGCTGCGCTCGATGGGACCCGACTGGTCGGAGTCCCACCTGGAGAAGGCCCACAAACGGCCTGTGGAGGACCGGCGGGACCCCGCCTACACCTATCAGACCAAGCCCCTCCAGACCGACGGCGTGACGATGGCCGTCCTGGGCGTGGCGGCCTTGGCCGCCGTCAGAGGCTACCTGTGGGTGCAGGCGGGAGAGACCTGGAAGGCCGTGCTCATGGGAGCGGGCGTCGCCTTCGCCCTCGCCGTGGGCGGTTGGGCCTGGCACCGCTGGAAGAAGGCCCGCAAGCGGGTCTTCGATCCCATCCTCATCAAGGAGAAGGTCTCCCGCATCGCCTTCGACGCCGAGATTCAGGTGACGGCGATCCTGCCCCGGAACACCCGGCCCCACCGGGCGAATGAGTTGCTGGAGCCGGTGGCCGCCGCCTACCGCGACTATGACAACCCCGCGGGCGCGCGCCTCGACGTGGGCCGGGTGCGGCCCGCCGTGCCCGACCCCTCCATGCTCCACCCGTCAGGCCCCGGCCTGTTCGGCAAGCGCAGCGTCGTGGGCGTCCGCGAGGCGGCCTGCCTCTGGCACCCGCCGGGAGCCAGGGACGAGACGCCCCTGGTGGCCCGCGCCGGGGCGAAGGTGCTGCTGCCCACCGCCCGCAGCGTAAGGGGCGGCGCGCACGTCGGCGACACCACCACGGGAACGCCCAGGAAGATTCACTTCCCCGCCGACCTGCTGAGACGCCACCACCTCTACGTGGCCCGCACCCGCATGGGCAAGTCCACCCTGATGCACCACATCGTCGCCCACAAGATGCGGGAGAAGGCCGAGGGCAGGGACGGCGACGCCATCGTCGTCGTGGACCCCCACGCCGACCTGGTGGGCGGCCTGCTCCAACACGTCCCGGAGTCCCTCATCGAGCAGGTGCGCCTCATCGACCTGGCCGACGAGCGGGGCGCACCCGGCGTCAACCTGCTGGACACCCGCATCTTCTCCGACCGCGACCGCACCGCCGATTCCGTCGTGCGCGTCTGCAAGGGCCTGTGGGACCAGTGGGGGCCGAGGATGCAGTCCATCCTCGAACAGACGGTGAAGACCCTTCACGAGGCCAATGAGAGGACGGACGCGGGCGAGCAGTACACCATCCTCGACGGGCTGCGCATCCTGGCCGACGACGGATTCCGCGCCGAGGTGCTGGCGAAGGTCAACGACCCCTACCTGATTCAGTGGTGGGCCAGGGACTTCTTCGGCTGGCGGCGCGAGACCCGCGCCGACGCCCTGGCCCCGGTCCAGACCCGCCTCTCCTACTACGCATCCTCCAAGCGGGCGCGGGCCATCCTGGGCCAGTCCCGCTCCACCATCGACATGCGCAGGGTCATCCACGACGGCGGCATCCTGCTGGTCTCCACCGCCCAGGGCAAGGCGGGAAGGGACGTGGCCGCCCTGGTGGGCGCGTCCCTCCTCAACCTGGTGGACGCCGTGATACGGGAGCAGGGAGACCTGCCCTTCGAGCAGAGGCGGGGCGCTCTGGTCGTGGTGGACGAGATGCAGTCGATGCCCGGCGTGGACTACGAGTCCATGCTCAGCGAGCTGGGCAAGTTCGGAGCGTCCTTCGTCCTGGCCACCCAGAGCCTCGCCAAGCTGGACGACCTCTCCCGCACCATGCGGGACACGCTGCTCGCCAACGTGGGCTGCCTGGCCGTCTTCCAAGTGGCGGGCAACGACGCCCGCCAGCTCGTGTGGGAGCTGGGCAAGGAGCGGGTGACCGAGGACGACATCACATCGCTGCCGGTCCACCAGTGCTACGTCCGCGCCACCGTGGGAACGGAGCGGATGGACGCTTTCTCCATGAAGGTCGCCAAGCCGGAGCCGGGAGACGCCGACACAGCCGAGCGCATCCGCGACCTGGCCGAGAGCTACCTAACACCGGCCAGCGACATCGAACGGCGGGACGCGGACATGCAAGACCTGGTGGACAGGTACCGCGAGGAGCTGGAGAAGCTCAGGAAGGGCCAGGACACCGAGACGGCGGAGAGCGGCGGCCAGCCCCAGGAGCAGGCCCGGCGCAAGCAGCGCAGCAAGCGGGACCAGAACCCTGGGGACGACTCCCCGGAGACGCCGGACGGGGCCGCGGACGAGGAGCTTGAGGAATGAGGCCGCTCACCGGGGGGAGGCGGGAGCTGCTTCGCCGCCTCGCCGCCATGCCCTTTCTCGACCGGCTGGAGATGGCCGCCCTCTCCGGCTGGTCCCAGAGCGCGGTCTACGAGGCCGCCCGCCAGCTGGAGGACGACGGGCTGATCGCCTCCGTACCCCACGGGACGGAGCTCGTTGCCCCCACCCGCAGGTTCCACCTCACCGGAGACGGCCTGCGCCGCTTGGCCCAGGAGGAAGACCTCACCCCGGATCGGCTGCTCCGCAGCTACCCGTTGGCTGCCCGGTGGCGGCGCGTCCTCCTGGAGAGGCTCGACGCCGTGGCGGTCATCTACCGCCTGGCCTCCGCCGTCGCCAACATCCACCACCCCATCCGCTTCCGCTGGTACCGCGCCATGCCGATGGACGCCGCCATCATCCTTCCCGACGGGAGGACCATCGGCATCGTCCGGCAGGGCCACGCCACCGACCGCACCGGCTTCTCCAAGCGGATCGGGCGGCTCAGGGACGGGCCGCAGCCCGGCGGAATCCTGCTCCTCCTCCCCGACGAGACCCGGCTGCGCTACGCCCGAGGGATTCTGCGCCGGGCGTCCACGCCAACGGTCCTAGCACTGGAGCGGGAGGCGGCGGCAGCGGCCACCGACGACGCGGTGTGGCGGCTGTCCTCGGTCAACGCCGCTGTTAGCCTCAGAGACGCCATCGACCGGATCGAACGCAGGGGCGCGCTCCCCGCCGAGCGGCCCCTGGCACGGGTCTCCATGCCCCAGGACATCGACGAGCGGGGGAGCGGGCGGGGCGTCCCCGAGCACATGCTGCCCGCCCTCCTGAAACCCGCCGAGAAGCGCGTCCTCGACCTGCTCTCCGACTGGCCCTGGCTCGCCCTGGGCGACCTCGCCGGTCTGCTGGGCGTCACCAACCAGCGCGCCTCCCAACTCACGACGGCCCTTGAGGGTTTCGGGCTGGCCGCCCGCGTACCCTCCGCAGAGCGGCGGCTGGTGCTCACCGACGCGGGGCTGACCCTGCTGGCCCGCAGGGACCGGGCAGCCGTTGGCGGAGCGAAGAAGCGGTGGAGCGCCGCTCCCCCCGACGCCGGGGCCGCAGCAGGCTGGCGCGGCGTCTCCGGCAGGCGCAGCCGGCAGCTCCTCCGCGACATGCAGCACACCGCAGCCGTCCACGGCTTCGTAGCGGCCCTCTCCCGGCAGGCCCGCGACCTGGGCTGGGAGATCGACCAGCTCGACCCGCCCCGCAGGGCGTCCCGCTACTTCCGCTACTTCGGCGGGAGGCGCTCGGTGCACCCCGACGCCTTCGGGATGCTCAGGCGCGGGAAGACCGCATGGCCCTTCTTCCTTGAGTGGGAGCGGAGGGCGGTGCGGCCGGTCACCATGGCGGCGCGGCTCGCCCCCTACCTGCGCTACTACTCGTCCCACCGGCCCATCGACGACCACGGCGCGCCGCCCGTCGTCCTGGTCGTCTTCGACAACGACATCGCCCAGACCCACTTCCTGAGAGTGGCGCAGGGCGAGATGGACCGTCTCAGGACCGCCGTCCCCCTGCTGGCCTCCCACCGCGAGCTGGTCGAGCGGGAGGGGCCGCTGGGACGGGCATGGTTCGCCCCGGGCGGAGGCTTCGAGCCGGTGCGCCCCCTGACCAACATCCAAGGAGAACCAAGGCCATGAGAATCTACTACATCGACGAGTCCGAGGGTCCCCGCTACTACGTCCGCTCCGCCCTGGGCGTGAACGCCGAGCGGTGGAACGGCCTGCATGGCCGCATTCAGGACTGGCGCACGGCGTTGGCGGGCGACTACAGCGTCCCGACAAGCCGGGAGCTGCACGCGTGCGACCTGCTGGCCGGACGGGGCAAGCTGGCCCGCATCGACAACACCGGCTGCAGGCTCACCCCGGTGCAGGGAGCCGAGATCTTCATGGACGGCCTGCGCATCATAGAGAACGCCGCCCAATCCCTCGGCGGCATCGAGGTCGTCAACGTCTGCCTGCGCAAGGCCGACGTGAAGGGCTACGAACAGGTCAGCCTGAACCGGTTGCTCAACCGCATCAACACCTCCGTCGCGGCGGACGGGCGCTACGCCCACCTCATCTTCGACGAGGGAGGGGAGCACATGGTCAGGCGGCTCTACGGCAGGCTCAGGAGCCGCAACCCCGTGCCCAGCAGGTACGAGGTCTGGGAGGACGGCGAGCCGACGAAGGACATCCCCATAGAGCGGATCATCGGCGGCCCGTCCTTCCGAAGCTCCCAGGACGACGACCTGCTACAGATGGCCGACCTCATCGCCCACGCCCTGCTCAAGCAGGAGGAGGAGCCCTCCCAACGGGTCAATGAGCTGAGCCTCCACCTGGCCTTCGGGATCCTCGACCACGCCCTCAACCGCAGGGCGTCACGGCAAGACCCCCAGGGCGTCGTCAGGAGATGAGGAAGTGGCAGGTATTCAGTCCGTTGTACAGGCTTGGCAGTCGTGACGGCGGATGTTCGCCTGAAGTACAATGGCTGAGTGAACATGAGTCAAAAGACTTGCGGAACATATAGGTATTGAAATGCTCAATCTCCGGGTTGGCAATCAAAGCTCAATGTTGGATGTGGGTGGAGCGCAGTGACATTAACTAACAAAGACGAGATTAAGGATCGCGTACTTACTGAGAATACCGCACAGAGCATCCTCAACAGCCTCAGAGAACTCGAATCTAACAGGGCACGTATGCAAAGACGGTGGATTTGGGAACTCCTACAGAACGCTCGCGACGCTTCCGCAGATGACGATACCCATCTCGTCGCCTCCGTTGAGCTTGGAAGCGGCGAGCTTGTCTTTCAGCACAATGGTCGCGGATTCACCATGGACGAAGTGGCTCACCTCATCTATCACGGTTCCACGAAACTCGAAGACGAGAAGACGATCGGGCAATACGGTAGCGGCTTTTTGACAACTCATCTCTTGTCGCCAGTTATTGATGTTTCCGGGCAACTTAACGACAGGAGCCCTTTCAAATTTCGCCTGAAGCGTGAAATCAGCTCGGCTAAGGCACTCAGTGACTCTATGGATGAAGCATGGAACGAGTTTGATGCCTCTGCGGAGGCTGCGGCAGATGCAGACACCTTCACCACCCGGTTCAGGTACCCTATAGGAGAAGATGCTGTTGGTGCGGTTGAGGAAGGTATTGAAACGCTGAAACGATGTGCCCCGTTCGTAGTCGTTTTCAATCGTCAGTTTCGCCGCATCGACATTGACTCACCCGAGGAGACTACGAGCTTCGAAGTGATCGAGCGCACCCCCTTGCAACAAAAGGGATTGCAGACTGTCACCGTCGGAATAAATGATCGTGGAATTCTGAGTGAAAGAAAGTACCTTTTGTCAGAAGGTGTGCGTGTATCCGTCACCGTTCCTATTGAGTCAACTGACGATGGAGCGGTCTGCCTACCACTAGGAGACATTCCGAGGCTCTTTTTGGGCTTTCCTTTGGTAGGGACCGAGACCTTCAGTTTTCCGGCTGTAGTAAACAGCTTTGAATTCACTCCGACAGAGAATCGAGACGGCGTATATCTCGGACAGAGCGACGACGCGGCAAACCAGACTAATCAAGCTGTAGTCCAAGAAGCCTGCGGTCTGCATATCGAGATGGTCGAGTTTGTGGCAAATGCCGGGTGGTTAAACACCCATACATTGGCAGACCTCCCTTTAGTCACTGGACAGACATGGCTGAACAGAAACTGGATCAACGACCGACTTGGACAACTAACCTCTCTGATTCGCCAGACCCCTGCTGTTTGCAGTGGTGATGGCCCCATACCTCCGAACGATTCCATCCTCCCACTCGCAGGAGAAGCTGAGCATGTGGAAGCCCTCTGGGACCTGCTAAGTGAGGTCAAGGGCATTCGCGAGAAATTGCCTGAACGGACTCAGGCTGCTGGCTGGTGTAGGGCGGTTGAGAGTTGGGCGGCCATTACGGATTGCGAAGCAACATCATTCAATGAAGGGTATGATGGTGGCAAACTGGTGTCCTATCTTGAAGAGAAGACTAAGGGTACAGGTTCTGAAGTCGGCACCCTTGAAAGACTTGAAGACGCGCTTCGTGAGGATGTCGATGCAGTCGAATGGCTAGACCAACTCTATCGACTTCTTAGAGACGACGGTCTTGAAAATGTAATTCGTGAATGCCAAATCGTTCTTGACCAGGCTGGCTATCTTGACGAGCTCTCAAATCTCTATCGTGACAACGACGTAGACACCGAGTTAAAAGCTATCGGAGATGACGTCCTCGACCTAGGGGTTCGTGGTCGACTTCGTGATACCCGCCTTACTTCCCTTGCCAATGAAATAGGCCAGGGAGAATATGACAATAAGGAAGCGATCCAGGAAATCACTAATAGGCTCCAAGTGCTCTGTAATGAAGGCCCTCTCGGGGATGGATTCACTCAGGCTAGCCCGCGTCTCCTATCCTGGCTCGTTACTAACCAGGAATGGACTCATTTGACCGGTTTTCCTGCGTTCTCAACAAACCAAGATGACGGAAGCTGTGAAGTCCTGTGGCTGGGTCAAAAGGGAAGTGGCGATGTGGACGTACCTCTTGCTCCAATAAACCGACATTCCCCATATTGGGAGTCTTCAGGCTCAAGGGGCAGCCCAAACGAGATAGTGGCAGCATAGTCAGGTCCTGCAAGGCCAGTCAATCGCCGGTCTATCCAATAAGAGATGCGTTTGCAGTCGTAGAGCACCCTTCTTGTCCGTCTTCATCGTCCTCGTGTCCCCTGCCAGTGGGGTGAAAGCGCATTGAAGACAAGGCGACTCCCTGGAGCGTTCTCCCTCTTGGCAAGATCGTGGTTGTACCCTCCCTCAGCTTGGCGCCGGCGATAACCGGCCGATACGATCCAACACTCCCTGGAACAACCGTCGAGGAACCGACACCTCGGATAACTGAAAGATCAATCGCCGGGAGTGCCGCACCAGACGGCCTCCCATCTTGATCAGCTTGACCTGCACGCTCCGCAGCGACCAGTGCTTGACCGCCTTGGGCAGACATAACCGGCGCAGGAAGTTCCCAAGGTTGTACGCCAGGACGAACAGAGACAGACGCACCCGGTTGGCCACGAACCGATGGCACGACAGCCGAGTCCAGTTCAGGGCGTACTTGCCCTCTTTGATCCACTGCTCGGCTGTCCCACGACCATTGTAGAAATGCACTACCCCTTCCGGGCCAGCCGACATGTTCGTGACGATGAAGCCCACCCGAGGGAACAGCTCTCCCCTGTGCCATTCCACCTTGGCCACCACTCGCCGAGCACGGTTCCAGCTCCCGGCACGATACCAAAAGTCGTCGTATAGGATCACTGGACGCTTCGGCGGCCTCCCCACCGGCCTCCTGAGCAGAGGGGCGATCTCCCGTTGCAGCACCTCGTTGCCGGGGAGTCTTATAGCGTAAAGTACCTGCCGCTCCTCGAGGTACTCATAGATGTCCGGCTTGGCGAATGCGGCATCGGCGCGAAAGTACCGTCGCACTCCTGTCGCCCCGTAACGCGACAGGATCGGATCCAATACATCACGCCACCTGTGCGCGCTATGTACGTTGCCCGCACGGAGCATGGCCCCCTCGCAGTCCCCGAACTGGTTGAACACGAACAATGGGTGATAGCACGTGCTCCCAAAGTGACCGTTGTACGATGCTCCCTCCTGTTCTCCATGTACCGGACTCTCCGAACTGTCCATGTCCAAGATCACCCGCCGGTGCGGCGTGCGGGACATAGCTCCATCCACCCACTTAGCGTTCAGTCGGCCCAACCCTTCCACGTTGCCGTCTTGGGTGAGCACCTCGGTCTCGAACCGGCTCATGGTGTTGGTGCTGGCGGCCGGTCTCTCAGGACCACCTCGCCGTCCAACGATGATCCGCATCGTCGGGTCCTGGGCCAGCCGTTCAGCGTCGTTGGTATCCTCGTAGCCCGCCAGACGACTGTACACCGACTGCCTGAGAAGGCCCACCAATCGGTGCTGCACGTTGCGACCGCCCCGACTCTCCTGCAAACACTCACTCGCCGTCTCCGTCAGTCCCAGTGCATCATCCAGCTCGCGACAGGCCAGCAGCCCGGCATCTGAGGTGATGGTAGCGCCGTGGAATTCCAATCGTATACGTCGGTCGAAACGGAGCTTGCCGCGGGGGTTGGTGCTTTCACCCATTAGGTGCCTCCGAGGACAGTACGTTATCAAGAACTAGAGCAGTCTATCACGACCAGTCTAGCACTCATGATAAGCACTGTGCTCTGCTATTCGACTACATCGGGTATCGCTGTTGCTGATTGCGGCAAGCCCTGCAGGGTTGATATGGGAAATGTGGGATAAAGGCATGGGCAGAAGGCCTTCAACAGTACGCAGACCTCTTCCCGTGGCGGTACATCATGGCGGATGATTTCTTTGCCGCAATGCCCGGGATGGATGTCTGGCAGATGCTCAGCGGAAAAGGGTATGTGAGAACGGACGTGGTGGTCGACAGCAACAGGTCCCTTGGAGACTTCCTCCCGGACGAACCATTGCCGGAAGGCGAACACAAGACAGTCGATGCTGTCCCCGTGACCGACGTGGTTCTCCTCGCTAGAGACAGAGTCGGGATCATGGCGCGTGTACGTGACAGTCAGGCACGCGCTCGTCTCTTCTGGCGTTTCCTAACCGAATGGTTGGTCACACGCGATCCGGAAGGCTTGGAGGTCAGGACCGCAAGCTGTGAATGTGGTGCCAGCCACGGGTACTTTCAGGCGATGTGGCTGGTTCCCGTTGCAAAAAACAGTTGGGTCCCGCAGGGAAATGATATACGCGACCGGGCTACGGCTCAGTCCCTGGCTAGGCTTCTCAGAGGTAGCGGGTGGACCCCCAACTCTCTAAGTGAAAGCCCTACTAGCGTCAAACTCCTGGAAGCGATCCGGGTGACTCGGTTTGACCTGATGAGGCATTTCGTGGTTAGCGACGACGAATCCCGGTCTGCTCTGGACGACACTATGACGAATATTCTAGTTTCGACCGGTGGAGACCTTACCCATGTCCGCGACTTCGTAGAAGATATGAAGACGGACCAAGACCTTCCTAAGCACCTCGCAGAGCGTCGGGAACGGAGACGGATCGTGCATGAGAATCAACGATTGGGGGACATTGTGGAGGACTTGGTGCAGGAGGGATTGGAAGACCAGGGATTTACCGTGAAACGTACCGGAATAGGCTCAGATTTCATGATTGAGTATGACTTCACAGAAGACAATGAAGAGATGGGGATCGAATTGTCGCGAGGCGACCGGACTTGGCTGGTCGAAGTCAAGGCTACGCGAGAGCATAGGGTGCGGATGACAGCCAAACAAGCCGAAACGGCTGTGAACAGAGGAGATGGATTCCTGCTCTGTGTGGTTCCTGTGGGACAGGACGGCACCTACGTAGATAAAGACGAGGTACGCGCCAACATGCGGTTCGTGCAAGATATCGGCCCCCGCGTAAGGCCACTATGCGTGGAGTTGGATGCTCTCAACGAACTGCGCGACGATGCCACAACACCCGGAGATAGTGACGTCCAACTAGAAATCGACGGTGGCACGGCGCGGATACGTGTAGACAATGCCGTGTGGCAGGACGGTGTTTGTCTCAGTGACCTCGCCGCTCAACTCAAGTGACCCAACTCGGCAACTAACTGCCGGGCTGACCAGCAAGAGTGTCAGGTCCTGGAGTCTTCGGGGATCCTCGACCGCGCCCTCAACCGCAGGGCGTCGTCAGGCGGTGAGGACAGAGGTGCTCGGACGCGCCCCGGCCCCTGGCTCCTATTCCGCCGGTTCGCCCTCCGATTCCGGGTCGCCGTAGAGCATCAGATTGAGGCCACCGGGGACGCCGCGCGCCAGCCTCATAATGGCCAGGTAGTTGAACCCCTTGGGCACCCCTCCCCTGAGCCACCTCCGCACGGTGGGCTCCGTCACGCCGAGAAGCTCGGCCAACTCCTGCGGCGACAGCTCGGCCATCTTCAACAGGCGTTCCAGCCGCTCCCCGAAGTCCTCGGGAAAGGGGGTTCGCCGTTGCTTCCTAGTGCTCCCTTCACGTCCTTCGACAGCCATATCGCCACCTCCTCGGTCTTTGTCTGTGATTGTCTCCTCGTCCAAACCCCGCTTTGCAGGGCTTCCCTTCGGGATGGTCCAGACCTAACAATACCACTACGAGCGCCTCTCCTCCAAGACAAAAAGAGAGGGCCGGACGGTTTATCCCGCCCGGCCCTCGTTGCGTCTAATGAGAACCCGTTGCCTTTGCCCCGCTCGCCCTCAGTCCTCCCCCA
The DNA here is from genome assembly GCA_965262055.1 of Dehalococcoidia bacterium. GTDB lineage: Bacteria > Chloroflexota > Dehalococcoidia > Lucifugimonadales. The sequence goes on along the minus strand of CBDHEI010000001.1, from coordinate 542,249 downwards.
CGGCGGTCTCCGGCTCACCCACCGACGGCAGTAGGATGTGCAGCAGCCCCATCCCGGCCGCCAGGTCGAACAGGTTGACCAGGTGGCCGGGGCCGGGCTTGGCTCCGGCCTTCCACCGGCGCACCAAGCGGGCGTTGACCTTCAGGAGGCGGGCCAGCCCCCGCCAAGTCAGCCCGGCAGCCTGCTTGAAGCGTTCCAGCCTTTCAGGGAAGTCCTGGGGGAACTCCTCAGGCTCCACGTGGTAGACCCATTCCTGCCGGCGTCCCACCGTCCTACTCCCTTACCGTCAGGGAGTAGGGATCGCCAGTCAGCAGCACCGACAGGCCTCCGGGAACGCGGCAGGCCCAATGGATCATGGCGCACATCTCGTCCCCGGTGGGTATAGCCCCGCTGCGCCACTCCCCTGGCCGCTCTTCCGGCAGGCCCAACCAATCGGCGAACTCCTCAAGCGAAATCCCCGACAGGTCCTCCAGCCGTCCCAAGTACGCCGGAAAGTCCTCCGGAAACGGCCCGGCGCGAAAGTCCTCGATGCGCTCTCCTTCGTCCATGACCATGCTCCTACCTCCTTTGATGTTCCTACACTTCTCCGTGTCGGTGTCGCCGTCCAGCATCAGGTCGAAGCCCCCGGGAACGCCCCGCGCCACCTCCATGATGGCCCAGAAGTAGGCCCCCGACGGCGGCCCGCCCCTGCGCCACTTCAACAGGCCGCGCTCGGTGACGCCGAGAAGCCCGGCGAACTCACCCCACGACAGCCCGGTCATATCCTTCAGGCCCTCCAGCCTCTGCCCGAATTCCTCGGGAAAGGGCGGCGGGCGAAGGTCCAAGGTCCGATTTCTCTCGTCAGTTGCCATTGTCACTCCTCCTCGGTTTGAAGATCACGATCACGTCCTCGTCCAGCAGCTTCGCCAGACCCTCCGGTGACCGGATCGCCAGCCGCACCAGGGCCAGCATCGCGCCACCGTTGGGACCGCCGCCCTTGATGCGCCAGCGCATCAGCTGGCGCGGGTCCACGCCCAGCGCCACCGCCATCTCCTCACAGTTAAGGTCGAACAGCGTTCTGACCGCCTCCAGCCGTTCGGGGAAGTCATCGGGCATCAGGGCAACGCCGGGCGGAATGAGCGGGGAATCGGACGAGGTGGGGACTTCGCTACACATGGACCTGCTCCAGGATGAACAGGTCCTCGAATCGGGTGACGCCCAGGGCCTCCATGAGCCGCTTGCGCATGTCCGCCGAGGGGCAGCGAGTCCCGGACATCAACTGGGACAGGTAGCCGGATGAGGTGCCGACCAGCCGCGCCAGCTCGTTCTGGGTCATGTTGAGCCGGTTCAGAAGCTCCCACACGGCGTGGGGGTTGAGCTTGACTCGCGATGAGGGTTGCCTGCGCTTCACGCCTTGTCCTCCTTCCGAGCCGACTGCGAGCCGTCCCCGTCTGCGCCGTTGCGGTACAGGTGGGGGTTGGCCAGGTAGTGGCGCGCGATGATGCGGGCCAGTATCCGCAGGCCCTCGATGCGCTGCCGCTCCTGCCTGTCAGTCAGCTTTCGCTTCGACTTCTTACTCACGCGATTCCGTCTCTCTGTTGGGGTTCGGGAGCGCCGCGAGGGTGTGGCCCTCGCGGGCGTCGGTGATGTATACTCGGATCGAAATACGATAATGTGTTCTGTTGGCGTAAGTGTAGCAATATCGTTCAGGCATAGGCAATGGCCGAGAGGCGTATTTCGGCCTTGTGAGAAGGATTCATTGACAATTGCTCGCTCTGATGTAACAATTATGTAGCTGTAAGTTAGCTGCGATGTAGCAGGCACGCCGTGCGCGACGCTGTTCGCAACTACGGATGCAAGAGGGAGACATCATGGACGACCATGACGACGACCGGGAGATGGACGACCGAGAGGCAATCGTGGGCAACGAGGAGATCGGGCCGCTGCTGAGACGGCTGCGGGGAGACCTCAGCCTGCGGGACGTGACCAGACGCACCGGCATCTCCAGCTCCTACCTCTCCCAGATCGAGCGGGGCGGCCGGAAGCCAGGCTCCAACATGATTCGCAAGCTGGCCGCCCTCTACAACCTGGACGAGCAGGAGCTTATGAAGCGGGCCGGGCGGGATAGCCACATCGACCCCTACAGCGACGAGGCGATGGAGGTGGAGCGGGCCTACCAGTACGTGCTGGCCGACCCCGTGTTCCGCGTGGGCACCCGGCCCGACGGCCCCATCACACTGAAGACCAAGCGGTTCATCGTCGAGATGTACGAGCGATTCGCCAACAAGAGGCTGCTGGAGTGAGCATGAACAGGACGAGAGAGGACTTCTGCCGCATACTGCTGGACGACCGCCCCCAAAAGGCCCTGGACCCGGAGACCCTCGCCGCCCGCTTCGTGCGCTACTTCGACGTGCCAGCCCGTCCCACGATGGAGCAGATCAAGGCCCTGCTGAAACGGGCCGGGTTCGGCGAAGTATCGGGCAGTAGGCACATGGACGCGAAGGGCATTCACTACAGCGCGCCGGGGGGCGGCTACGACATCCACTACCGGGAGGACCTGTGGGAGGGAACGCAGGACTACTCGGTGATCCACGAGACCTACGAGATCATCTACGAGACCCTCTGCGACATGGAGTCCGGCTCTCCGCCCGACCGGAAGGTGTGCACGCAGGCCGAACGATTCGCTGCGGCGGTGCTGATGCAGCCGAGGGCCTTCGAGCCGCTGGCCCTGGAGTGGGGGCTGGACGTGCTGAAGTTGCAGCGGGCTTTCCGCTGCTCCTACGCCGCCGTGTCCATCCGGCTGGCCGAGGTGCTGCGCGACCCGCCCCTCATGGTGGTCCTGTACGCGAGGGAAGACGGGAGAGATTCCAAAGACCGGGCCGATTCGCCTGACCTCCGGGTAAAGGTCGCCCGGCGGACGCGGGGATTCGGGACGCCGGCCACGTTCCCCATCTGTGGAGAGCGGGGCGGCGTCCCCCGTTGGGGCAGGCCCGTACCTCCCGGCTCCCTGGCGGAGCAGGCCGCCCGCTATGGCACGGCGCGATACGCCTTGGGCGGCGGCTACGCCGCTCTCGCCCGGCCCGTCATCAGGAATGGCAAGCTGGCGAGGGTGGTGGCCATCGCCGTGCCAGAAGACCACTCCGCCGTCCTCGGTCCCCAGATGGTCGCCTCGGACATGCCCGGGCGCAGGCGCAGGCCGGTGGCGGCTGGCCCCTGGTAGCGTTGATTCCCGTGCCCTGATAGTGTATAGTAAGATGTAGCACTACATTAGGAGACAAAAAGAGAGCATGACCACTCCCAGGCGATCCAAGACTCTCACCTTCTCCCTGCCCCCGGAGATGGAAACGCAGGTGCGGCAGGTGATGAAGCAGGACGACCTATCCGTGAGCGAGCTGCTCCGGCAGGCCATCCGCCTGTTCATGGAGGAGCGGGAGTGGCGCAGACGGGAGCGGCTGGAATGGCTGCGCTCCCGCCAGAACGACTAGGAAGAGACAAGGAGGATAGACTGATGAACGACCGACTAGACCGCACGCCAGTGGCCCTCTACGCCAGGGTATCCAGCGAACGCCAGGACGTGGACTTGTCCGTGGCCGCACAGCTACGGGCGCTCAGGGACTACGCCGAGAAGAACGACTACCTGGTCTGCCGCGAGTACGTGGACGAGGCCGAGAGCGGGCGCATCGCAGACCGGCCCCAGTTCCAGAAGATGCTGGACGCGGCCGGAAAGCCCGAGGCCCCCTTCAAGGAGATTCTCGTCTGGAAATTCTCCAGGTTCACCCGCAAGCGCGAGCACGCCGTCGCCTTCAAGTCCATGCTGCGCAGGCGGGGCATCCGCGTGGTCTCCATCACCGAGCAGGCCGAGGACACCGCTTCCGGCAGGTTGTTGGAGGCCATCATCGAGGGCGTGGACGAATTTTACAGCGAAAATCTTGCCCAGGAGGTTACGCGGGGGATGCGGGAGGCGGCGTCCAGAGGCTTCTGGATGACCACCTACGCCCCCTACGGCTACAAGCGGGTCCACGTCCAGGACGGGCCGAAGAAGCGCCCCAAGCTGGAGCTGAACCCGCCCGCCGACGCCGTGGTCCGGCGCATCTTCGACATGGCCCTCCAGGGAAAGAGCACCCTCGACATCGCCAAGACCCTCAACGCCGAGGGCATCCCCACCTCCAACGGCAAGAAGTGGCTCAAGACCACCGTCCACTTCGTGCTCACCAACGAGGCGTACGCCGGGACCGTGGTCTGGGGAGAAAAGGCCAAGGACGGCGCGCCCCCCGTGCGCGTCGAGGACGCACACCCCGGCATCGTCTCCAAGCAGGAGTTCCGGCGCATCGCCAGGATGATGGAGTCCCGCGCCCCGAAGAAGGTGAACCCCCGCCGCATCTCCAGCCCCTACCTGCTCAGCGGACTGGCCAAGTGCGAGACCTGCGGCAAGGCCATGACCGCAGCCGAGGCCAAGAGCGGCAAGTACACCTACTACATCTGCCACTCCCTCCTCAAGCGCGGCAAGGGAACCTGCAAGACCCCCAGGCTCAATGCCAAGAAATTCGAGAAGATCATCGTCGATGAGCTTCGCGCCAACATTCTCACCGAGTCCAACATCCGAGACCTGGTGAAGCTGCTGGACGAGGAGATGGACGGCGTGGCCCGCGACCAGCGGGAGAGGCTGAAGAGTATCGACGGGGAGCTTGAGGAGGTGAAGAAGCAACTGGGCCGCGTCTGGCACTTCATAGCGAAGAGCGACAGCGTGGACGTGACCGAGGCTTCGGACCTCATCGTGGAGCTCCGGGAGCGCAAGGAGACCCTTGAGGTCGCCGCAGAGGAGGCCAGAGGGCTGCTGAAAGAGAGGCGGCAACTGCTGGACAGCGCCGACACCATCGCCACCTTCGCAGAGGAGATGAGCGAGTTTCTCAAGACCAGCGAGCTGACCGAGACCAGGGCCTTCGTCCACTCCTTCGTCAAGGAGGTACAGGTCAAGCCCGGCAGGGCCGCCATCATCTACTCCATGCCCACGCCGGAGGACAGTCCCATAGGGGGAGCGAACGCCGCAGAGATCGCCCTAAACGGGCGAGTTATGAATTCGGTCTTACATGGTGGGCCGGACTTGACGAAATCAAGAACCGAGGCCGATTCCGACATCGCTCCGTCGCTCGGCATGGGGACCGTGTATGTCAGCGTCGCCTCGTCTCCCACCACCTCGATGCCCTCCACGAAGTTGCGGATGAGCGCCTTGCGCTCGGGGATCGTCCCCTCCTGCAAGAACTCCCGGAAGTCCGCAACGTACCGCACTATCTCCTCGGTGTTGGGTAGCTCCACTCTCCGCTGCTCCAACTGGGTCTCGGCGTCGTCCCTGGCAGCCTCCAGCTGCTCCTCACGGTGCCTCAGAGACATGATGCGGGGCGACAGGACCTCCAACGTCAGCTCGCTCGTCTCAATGGCCTCGTAGAGCTTCCCCAGACGGTTACGCACGTCCCCCAGCTCCGCCTCGACGACCTCCAGCCTGCCGGACAGCTCCCCCGCCATCGCGTCGATCTCCTCCGCCACCAGCGTCACCAGCTCGGTAATGGTCTCCTCGTTCAGGATCCGCTCCCTGATCTTCTCCACCACGAAGTCCTCAACCCTGGGGGCGTTCAGGTAGCGGGCGGTGCACGTCCCCGCGCCCTCCCTGAACAGGGTGCCGCAGATGTAGTAGGCGAACTGCCCGCTCTTGGCTCCCTGGGCCGAGTAGGGCCTTCCGCACACCCCGCACTTCAGCAGCCCGCTCAGCAGATACTGGCTTCCCACTCTACCGGGCCTCTGCACCTTCGGGGCTCGGTCGCTCATCGCCTGCTGCACGTCCTCGAACAGCTCCCTCGACACCAGCGCGGGCCACGCTCCTTCCACCCTTACAGGATCCTGGGCCTTCTCTCCCTTGCTGGCTTTGCCCCAGACGGCGGTTCCGGTGTACGCCTCGTTTCTCAGCACGTAGTGGAGCGTTCCCTTGTACCAGCGCTTGCCCCGGTTGGTGATGCCCCGGTCGTTCAGCTCCTTGCATAGCTCCTTGAGGCCGCTGCCCCGCAGCGACTTCTCGAACATCTCCCTCACCACCGGGGCGGTGGCCGGGTCAACCTCCAGGGTGGGGCGCTCCTTCGCCCCGTCGCTGACCTTGATCTTCCTGTAGCCGAAGGGGGCGTTCGAGCCTAGGAAGAAGCCTCTGGAAGCGGCCTCCCTCATCCCTCGGACGACCTCCTGCGCCAAATTCTCGCTGTAATATTCGTCCACGCTCTCGATGATGCCCTCAAGCAGCCTGCCGGTGGCGTTGTCCTCGGCCTGCTCGGTGATGGACACCACGCGGATGCCCTTGCGCCGCAGCTGGGACTTGAACGCTACGGCGTGCTCGCGCTTGCGGGTGAAGCGGCTGAATTTCCATACGAGAATCACGTCGAAGGGGGCCTTTAGCTTGCCGCCCTCCTCGATCATCTCCCTGAACTGGGGCCGGTCGGCGACGCGGCCGCTCTCGGCCTCGTCCACGTACTCCCGGGCCACGGAGTAGTCGTTGGCCTTGGCGTACTCCTTGAGCGCCCTTAGCTGGGCGGACACGGACAGGTCCACGTCCTGCCGGTCGCTGGAGACCCTGGCGTAGAGTGCCGCCGGCGTAAGCGGCTGTAGGTGCTTCTTCTTCATCCTGTCCTCCTTCAATTTCCCTGTGAATCTTCCTGTTCGGCATGGCGAGCGCGGAGTCTCTCGTACCGGATGGCCCTCAGCCACTCCCGCTCCTCCATGTAGTTGCGAAGGGCCTCTCGGATAAGCTCGCTCATGGTGCGGCCCTCGTCGCGCATCACGTCCTGCACCTGCTCGGCCATCTCAGGCGGCAGGGAGAAGGTGATCGTCTTGGTGTTTCTATTGATGAGTTTCTCAGTCATATGATGTCTTACTATACATCATGGGTCATCCCTTGATCTGTTGTCAAGGAACCGTCTAACCGTTCTAACCGGAGCCTACGGTCGCCCAGGTATGCAAAAGTAAACTGAACGGTGCCAGGGCAATCGCATTTTGAGTTGATGAGACGCAACTGCTGGTCACATCGTCGATTAGGCCCCGCAAATTGTGGACTGACGCAGTCAGGCATGGTCTGAATTGAGCCACGCCCGGCCGAGATCTGCTGCTCGTAGTACACCAATCGACCACAAAACAACCTACAGATTCCTAAATGCGATTGCCCTGTGAACGGTGCCCCCAAGAGTTGACACATGCATCAGAGAGGTGTAGCATACCTATCTGGAGCCCAGACGTGATTCCCTGGTGGCGTCACAACTGGGAACCGTTGACAAGCAAGGGGCCTCGGATGCTACGGTGTCTGGGGCCTCATGTCATTTGGATGGTGACGACGGCCCCAAATCGGATGCAGCTTGATAGTGATCGCGTTCAGGCATCCGGTTGAATCCATACCAAGTGAAATCCCCTTGAGGGGCTTCGAGGTCGATAGTCTTCTCCTTGACTATCCTGTAGTAGCGAGCTATCGCTGAGGCGAAGCTGTCACCCACAGGTATTCCATGGAACAGTTCGCGTTCTTCATATTGGCGAATCACAGATGCCACCATATCTGCAAGTTGAATCCCAGGCGTCACCTTGGAATCGACAAAAAACGGGCTGTCAGCCAAACGTGTCAGCGATTGTCCTCCCCCTGAGCGATACAGCCAATTACTGAAACGAATGGCTAAACCGCCAAATTGACTTCCGTCACCGTCGAACATTATGGCGGCAAGGTCGTCAGGTCGGTGCAGTTCCAAGTACCTATTCACGCGATAAAGCTGATGCCTAAACTGCATGGGAAGGAAGTCACTCGATGTGGGTGGCGGATCATCAGGACGCTCCATGATCTGGGCAAAAACCACGATATCCAGGTTCGCCATTAGCTCAAAGAACGATTCTACAAACTCCCGCTTCTCAGGTCGATTGCGAAATGTCCCGGGGGTGATCAGCTTCTTCGCTTTCATTTCAAAATCGAACGATTCTCGCTCCAGAATTCTTCTCTTCAACCTGAATACTTCGGTATTAACCGTCCTAAGATAACTGGCGTCGAGACACACGGTGACTAGGACAGGGCGTGTGGATTGGTCGTTGGGGTGGGGGTGACCACTCTCGTCCATGAATGCGAAGATCATTTCGACCTCTATGCAGTATCTGAGCTACTGTAGATATGAGAGTAGCTTCAGATCGTATCGCCTCGGCACTTTGTGGTGAGCATACTGAGTTTACCACCGTAGGGTGACTGAGTCCATCGCTTACAGGTTGCAGCAATTTCCGAGATAAGTTTGTCGTACGGGGTCGTGAGGGTGGAAGTCGGGGAGGCGAGACGTCTCACCTCCCTAGTAGACCGAAATCTTTGGAATGAGGGGGAATCGAGATTGGCATACATACATGATGGGATTTGCGTCCCACGACCACAGGGCGAGGTTCAAACTCGCCCCTACGGCGGTTGTGACCAATCCGTAACCTCGTTACCTTTCAATACTATGATGTTGGACCACTAGTATGGCAAGCACATCACGGGGCCTGAGGCTGGTGAGTCTGTGGTTCCGACGGGGCCGCCCGGCGAGTGTGCTACTTGTCAATAGGGAGAACTCGTGGGGTGGTAAGCTGTAGGTTGGGTGATTCCGCTGAAATCAGGAACAACGAGGCGGTCTACAACTTTGCAGCAAGCAATCCGATACCGGGTTCCCTTCCATCCCCTACAGGACAATCTCAGCTACGAAAGTAGATAAGACTGGCGACACGGGCCGCTCACTCTCCGTCCTCGTTCTCTGTAGGCGGCCTGGGCGAAGCATCGGATCAAGACGCCTCACGCCGTAGATGAGCGCGGGCAATTGTCCGGGCGAGGATGCGCAGACCGCGCTTGCAGCGTCGCCCGCTGCTCGGCGGAGTACACCAGCGACCTTGCTCAGCCGTCGCTCGGCGATATCTCAACGTGTTTCTTCCTTTGGCGCTCCTCATCCCGCTCCCCCTGTGCCGTTAGCGCAGGTCTCAGGTAGTGGGACCGGCGGAGTCGTCGTCCGTGCCAGTCCCAACGTCCACGACCCCAGTCTGTGACCTTGGAGCGTCGAGCGTTATCCCTCGGAAGGGATTTCATCCATGAAGGCCCGTCTAGGGGATTTCACGGGATAGAGCCGTTGGGAGGTAAAGGGGAATATAAGACTTGGAGTTTGGCAGTTTCGTGGCTGAGGCAAGCTGGCAGAGCGTTCCTACAAAACGGAAAAGGCGAACACTCACTGTCAGGGGCCGGTTGCGGACGAGTGGTTACATGCGCATAGCTAGGATGTACAAGTTGCATGGCGGGGAAACTTGGGGCGAAGGAAGTTAACTCCTCTTTGGCCATCCCTCCAGCCGCGCGCGGTGCGGTTTCATCCGGCACCAGAACCGGTGGTGAGCTTCGGAACCATCGTGTCACCGCGTGTTGTCAACCTGATCTGATGGCAGAGTAGTCCTCCCAATGAGGAAATGTTGTCGCGAAGGACACATATCTCGTTCACTCTTCCATTCGGTCGAGAGGGTGTACAGGGATGTGGGGTCTTGATAGGAGCGGACGACCTTTGCCCAAACAAGTCTTCTTCTTGGAGGTCAATCCTACCTCACAACGAATTCAAAAGAGCTGGCAGGCAACACACAATGGCTTGAGCAAAGTGGTGGTGTGCTCGTTCCCGCACGTGTGACAGTACCTCTCCTCGTAGTTTTCGTTCTTGTATCGATTCCAGATCGTGTAGCAGCGCTCGCAGTATGGTTGCTCTGGATTGGCAGGTAAGGCAGTCCTGCACCGGATACAGTAACCGGCTCCTGGCTCCTCGGCGGTCTCAACGTCCTTCTTGTATCCGCAAGATGCCTCGGACCAGTATTCCGTGCAGCCCCAGAACTGACCGCGGCTACCGTCCATCACCCGAAGGCGACCCCTGTGACAACGTGGACACTCCGGCGCTAGTGCACCAAGCTGCCTCAGGTTGCCAAACTGCTCGAGTAACTCGGTAACGAAAGTCGAGGGCCTGACCGGATCGGTCAATAGGTAGGCCCCCACGCGTGCACGGGTCATCGCCACGTAGAAGAGACGGCGCTCCTCCGCGAACGGGTAGGCTCCCTCTGAAGCCGGGGGCAGCACGAGCTCAAGTAGCGAGTTATCCTCGATTCGCGAGGGGAATCCCCAGCGGCTGTCCTTGAGGTCTAGCACGACCACGTAATCCGCTTCGCGCCCCTTTGCCCTGTGAACAGTGCTGAACTCCTCCGATGGTGTCTTGCCTTGAAGCGCCTTCTCGCTCGATTTGTAGCGCCCCAGCATCAAGACGGAGTGACCATTGCCTCGTGCAGATGTCTGAATGTCCTCCCGGGCGCGCTGGAGGCCGGTGGCGGGATCGTCGGCGTAAATGACGGTGATACCCCTGTCGTCGGTGACGCTCGCGGATGTCAGCGTCCTATTCCACTGCTCTGGATTGCGAAGCACGAACTCGGTCGAGGGACCAAGAATGCCGTCGCCGAATCTGAATGTCTTGCTCAGTGTCCGGGTTTGTACGTGGCCCAGGTAGTCGCCGCAGTTCCGTAGGAGTCCTACGTCGCTCCCCGCGAAGCGGTTGATTGACTGCCAGTCGTCGCCCACGAGGAAGTACGCCGTGTCATCGCGTCTAAGGGCCTTGAGTAGCTTCATCCGACCCGCAGATATGTCCTGAAACTCGTCGACCAGCACGTACCGGTAGGGCGTTTCCCACTTGCCTTCGCGAATGTAGTGAGCGGCTCTGTTTATCAGGTCATGAAAGTCCAGCTTCCCTTCGGCGCTCAGCCGTTGTTCGTATCGGGTACGCACCTGCTCGAAGACCTTGAGGAATCCTTCGTTACGCCACAGCGTGCCTTGCTCACTGGCACGGGCGCGTAACTCTTCAGGCGACAGGCCGTTCGTCTTGACGTGGTTCAGGAACTTTTCCAGCAGCTTGGCCAGCCAGTCAATCAGCTGCCGGGCTAGTTCCAAAAGCAACTTTCGTTCTGGAACGCGCTCTAACCGAACCCCTTCCCCTTCAAGCCGCTCCCCCAGCTTGTCGAGGAGGATGCCCTCCCGGTGCTGCCAGCTATAGGTTTCGATGAGTTTCGTGCCGTACTTCATATGCGTACATGTGTGCCACTCTACCCTCTCCTTGTATCCCTTCCAACCACGCGGTGGGCGGCCCAGCTTGTCCAGCGCATTGTGCTCAATGTAAATGTCGTAGTCGGGCAGAAAAAAGTCTGGCCGATACTGCCCGTACTCCGGTGTTTGGGTCCACTTAGGGTAAGGACGTTCATAACAGAACTTCACACCATGCTTCGTGAGGTAGTTCGCGATCTCCAACTCTTCAAAGCTCCTGACCCGTACGCCGCTCAGCGTCCGAAGCTCGACACTGCGTATGTACGCGTCATACTCCTCCTGAGTGTGGAAGTCGAAGGCCGATTCGTAGGCTCCGTGGTAGGAGGCGATGAAGTTGGCTGTGGCGTCCGATTGCTGTGGGTCATCCAAGAGTTCGTTGAGGATGTCCTTTAGGGTGTCGGGCAGTTCGAACTCCCCACGAACTCTGCCATGGTAGGTGGCCTTTTCGACATCAGCTATGACCTGGTGACCGAACCCATGGAAGGTACGGACGTGCGCTGTGGAGAGGTCGCCCGGAAGCCGGTCCGATATCTCGGCAACCGCCTTCTTGTTGAACGCCAACACAAGGACTTGGTCCGGAGAGACACCCTAGGTTGCGCACGAGGTGGGCGACTTTGCCAACGACGACCGAGGTCTTTCCCGTTCCCGCACCAGCAAGCACGAGGGTCACGTCCTCGTCTGTGGCTACAGACTCGGCCTGTTCGTTCGTAAGGGGGTTCGGTACTGCCGCGAGGGCGGCGGCCTGCACACTGGGGGCGTGGTTGGACACGAAGAGGCTGTTCGCCTTCCTTCTTCCCGCCTCGAAACTCTCAACTGGTTCGAGGGACTCAAGCCGGCCTAGCGCCTCCCTCGCTTCTTGTTCAAGGTACTCTCGGATGAGACCTTCGCACTCCCGAAGAGTCGGAGCGACAGCTTTGTGGAGTTTGAGTGAGTCGTGGTATCTGGCATATCGGTCGCCCGCGAAGAGCTGACGTAGCTCCTCATCCAGCCACGTCAGACGCGGGCTCAGAGCCTTGGCGCTCCTGATGGCTTCCGCCACGGCTGCTTCGTGGATCCGTGCAGCTTCGGCCGAGATTCTGTCGTTTGATTCCATGTCGATTCCAATCGTACATTATATGACAGGAGCAGTCGAACCTACGAATTGGCAGAACATGCTCGGTGTTCCTAGACGGCCGGGCGACTCGGAATCCCAGCAGCGTCACAGTAGCTGCCTATTACTACGCCAACAGTCGCCACGTGACCAAGACGCTGTAGACGAGCAGCGCGGCGGCGACCAAGCCTAGCCTGAGGGCCAACCACTTTGTCTTCCCGTGAGCAGCGTCCTCCTTGTCGTAGGCCTCCTCCAGTTCGTCGTATGCAGCCTTCCAGCGAGATACCGCTTCCCTGGCCTCGTTCCGCTCCCGCTCTAACTCAGATGCTCGCCGATCAAACTCCCACACTTTCCGCTGAAGCTTGTCCTCCCGAACGAGAGCCCGACGCAGCAGTTCGTCGTCGCTTACGTACTCAGGCCCCTCCATGCGCACATAGACCCGGCGGCGCTCCCTACGGACCTCGATCTCTCCCCTACGAATCATCCGGTCTAGGGTTGAGACGGAGACCTCCATCTCTCGCACAGCCTCGGCTTTCGTCACCCAGCGGACAGGCTCAGCCATCGCTCTCTTCCTCACCATGCGGCCGGCGCCTCCGCCTCCAGCTGAACAGACGCAGACCCCGACCCTCAGCGTCGGGCGCATCCGCCACCTGGTCTCCGGTGGCGTCCTCGGGCGTCTGTGCAGCCTCCAGGGCCTCCACGCGGCGGGTCAGACGCTCCACCAGCCTCGCCAGGTCGTCCACCGCTTCAATCGCCAGCCTGATCCTCGCCTCCAACCGATCGAGCGGCGTCGTCCTCTCCCATCCGGGATCGTCCAGGTTGGCCATGAGTCGCTGCACGGCCAGGGTCATCCTGCCCGTCAATCGCTCACGGCGCAGGGCCAGCGCCACGGTCTTCCGGTTCACACCCAAGAGGGCCGCCGTCTTGCGCTGTCCCTCACGCTCGACGAGCCACTCCACGACCCACTTGAGGTCGGGCCGATTGTCGACGGCGCTCGATTCCTGTCCATCACTCATCTTCAACTTCCGAGAGGCCATTTCCATCCTCTCCAGGGGATGGCCCGCTTTGGCAATTTCATCCATTTTTCGGTGGAACCAGCCCCAACAGTGACCGGTCACCTTTGCTGGTCAATTTGTCCCACAAATCGCACGAATCCCTAGCTGGCTGGCCCAGGATGTCCGTTCCTGACCATGCCCCAAAATCATGTCACGCACCCCGACATCGTTTCGCGCCAAAACCGATGGGCCAACCTGGGCCGCAGATGCCGCCGACACTCCAAATCCTGCCCGCATCGACTCTCCGAACCCGCTGGACAGGTTCATTCGTAGCTGATTCCGTCACTACCGACTGACACATCAGGGTTGCAAAAGTGCAATCAAGCCGTCGTCGGAGAGGACATTAAGTTTAGCACGGCTTCCCGACGACTTGCATTTTCAGGCATTGACCGGTCAGAGGGTATTTCGGCCCGTTTCGTAGCTGAATCAGGGGCACATGGGGCGTCTTGCGGCCTCTCAAGACCTCGCCGACAGGCCAAGATGTACCGTTTTGTACCCCCCAGACAGCATGGAGGGCAGATAGCGGCGCATTGGCGCTATCTGTTCCCCCCTACAGGACGGTGACGCATCCGCTGGTAGAGCGAGTCCCATTGGTAGGCGCTCAGGCCGGACAGGGCCAGTCGAGGGGACTCCGGTTGCCATAGTGGATGCCACGACTTTCCAAGTATCCCAGTGGTGGACAGCACGGGGATGCACGACACAAGAATGGGTAGCGACATCCTGCTCATCCGGGCGGCGGTGCGCACGTAGGTGTCTTCGATCTCCTCGGTGTCCACGACGAACAGCGTGACGGGGAACGGCGGCTGGTCATCCTTGTGCTCGGGTGAATAGTAGTAGCGCTCATAAGGACGCAAGCGGGCAGTGACGCCCCTGGGGTGACGGGCGCGTAGCTCGTGCTCGAGGTAGAACGGCACGTGGAGGCCCCCGGCGAGCAGGTGCCCCACGGCGTCTGGGGCGATGGCCGAATCGCCCCAGTTGTAGGCGCGGTCGGCCCTGGCGGTGGGGACGGACCACTCCAGTTCGCTGTTTGGGTCGGCCCTGGTCTCCGCCTCAAGCTGCGAGAGGAACCACGTGATGCCGTCGGCGTGCCTCGTCTGACGAGCCCACGTCTCGATGCGGTGTCCCGCGTGACGGCTCCGGCCCTGTTTGTCGGTGGTGAGGGCTGTGCTCCATATGCCCTGCGTGGTGCGAAGCTGGGCGCGGTCCCTGTGGGTGACGTAACGAATGCCCCCGGCGGACAGGGTGTAGCGGGTGTCTCCCCGTTTGCCCCGGCACTCGACGAGGCCCCAGGTGGTCACGAGGTTGCGCATCATCTGGCTGACCCGGCCCTCGGAGACGCCGAGCCAGAGGGCAAGGTGCTCACGAGGGATCATCGGGTGGTCGGTGATGAGGTCGAGCGTCCGCTTCTCCGACCGGCTGACGCCGAAGGCCGGCGCAGCCTGCACCATGCGCTCGGGACGGGGTAGCGACGCCCGCTTCCGCTCCGGCGACGCCGTGCGAGGCCCTCCGCCGGGTCTGCCGTGGGAGCCGACCGTCACCAGTGTGGAGTACGAGAGTCCGAACAGCCCGGTGGGTTCGCACCAGATGCGAAGGTCCCGTCTTTCGAGGGCGTCCCTGGACTCCACGGCGATGAAGCAGTCGCGGAGATCGTTGTTGATGCAGAACCTCGCCGTCCTCCGCAGCTCCCATGCGCTGGGCACAAGGATCAGCACGGTGTCGGGACGGCGCCAGTGGTCGTACTGCGCTATGGCCCTCAGCCGGTCGTAGAGTGACCGGCGCCGCAAGGCCAGGCCCTGGCGCACCACGCCGAAGCTGCGGCCGTCGTGCAGGGTGATGGTGGCGTCGAACCGCCCCCTGCGGTGGAACTCGACGCGGGACCTGAGCCCGTCGATGCCGGGGGACATCAAGGCGGCGATACGATAGACGGCGGCCACAGCGTCCATCCTGCGGATGAGTAACGTAAGCCACTCCCTGGACATGGGGTAGGCTCTCACAAAGTCCGAGGGCGTCGCAAAGCCGAGCACCCGGGCGGCTTCGCCGATGCCCTGGGCCGTGAGGTGGTATCGCTGGCTCGACGGCATGTGGGCGGTGCCGTGACTCGCCCTCCCGATGATGCCTTCGGCCAGCAGGTCGGCCAGGGCGCGGTGGACCGTCGCGTGCGGCGCGCCAAGAATGAGCGCCAGCTCCGTCGAATTGACGAAGGGCGTCCGGCTGAGGGCGTCGAGCAGCTGTCGGTCGGAGATCGCCATGTGACGAGCCTACCAGAGTGGAGGCCGTGGGTGACCGCTCAAATCGGTGATGTTCTCAGTAGCAATACCTACTCACACAAGACCTGGCGTGAAGGGGCAGGGCGACTATGCTCGACCTCCATCGACTAGGCTGAATATCTGAAGGTCTTGAATATACCTGAGCATCGTAGATGCGGAATCGTTATAATCAACAGACTCAGCGAGCTAGGGAGGTCATCACGTAGGGACAATGCCACGTCGAGTGAGTTTCAACCCAAAGCGCCGAATTGCAGAGAATGTGAGTCCTCTTGTCCCACATTTCCCATATCAACCCTGCAAGGGCTGTCGTAAACAGTATCAGCTGCACCTGATGTAGTCGAATAGCAGAGCACAGTGGTTATCATGAGTGCTAGACTGGTCGTGAGCGACTGCTTTGACTCTTGATAACGTACTGTCCTCGGAGGCACCCAATGGGTGAAAGCACCAACCCCCGCGCCACGCTCCGTTTCGACCGACGTGTACGGTTGGAGTTTCGCGGCGCTACCATCACCTCGGACGCCGGACTGCTGGCCTGTCGCGAGTTGGATGATGCACTGGGACTGACGGAGACGGCGAGTGAGTGTCTGCAGGAGAGTCGGGGCGGTCGTAACGTGCAGCACCGATTGGTGGGCCTTCTCAGGCAGTCGGTGTACAGTCGTCTGGCGGGCTACGAGGATACCAACGACGCTGAACGGCTGGCCCAGGACCCGACGATGCGGATCATCGTTGGACGGCGAGGTGGTCCTGAGAGACCGGCCGCCAGCACCAATACCATGAGCCGGTTCGAGACCGAGGTGCTCACCCAAGACGGCAACGTGGAAGGGTTGGGCCGAGTGAACGCTACGTGGGTGGACCGGGCGATGACGCACACGGCGCACCGGCGGGTGATCTTGGACATGGACAGTTCGGAGAGTCCCGTACATGGAGAACAGGAGGGAGCGTCGTACAACGGCCACTTTGGGAGCATGTGCTATCACCCATTGTTCGTGTTCAACCAGTTCGGGGACTGCGAGGGGGCCATGCTCCGTGCGGGCAACGTACATAGCGCGCACAGGTGGCGGGACGTACTGGAGCCAATCTTGGCCCGCTACGAGCGGACGGGAGTGCGGCGGTACTTTCGGGCCGATGCCGCATTCGCCAAGCCGGACATCTATGAGTACCTCGAGGAGCGGCAGGTACTTTACGCTATAAGACTCCCCGGCAACGAGGTGCTGCAACGGGAGATCGCCCCTCTGCTCAGGAGGCCTGTGGGGAGGCCGCCGAAGCGTCCAGTGATCCTATACGACGACTTTTGGTATCGGGCCGGGAGCTGGAACCGTGCTCGGCGAGTGGTGGCCAAGGTGGAATGGCATAGGGGAGAGCTGTTCCCTCGGGTGGGCTTCATAGTCACGAGCATGTCGGCTGGCCCGGAAGGGGTAGTGCATTTCTACAATGGTCGTGGGACAGCCGAGCAGTGGATCAAAGAGGGCAAGTACGCCCTGAACTGGACTCGGCTGTCCTGCCATCGGTTCGTGGCCAACCGGGTGCGTCTGTCTCTGTTCGTTCTGGCGTACAACCTGGGGAACTTCCTGCGCCGGCTGTGTCTGCCCAACGCGGTCAAGCACTGGTCGCTGAGGAGCGTCCAGGTCAAGCTGATCAAGATGGGAGGTCGGCTGGTGCGCCACTCCCGGCGGTTGATCTTTCAGTTGTCCGAGGTGTCGGTTCCTCGACGGTTGTTTCAGGGAGTGTTGGATCGTATCGGCCGGTTATCGCCAGCGCCAAGCTGAGGGAGGATGCCACCACGATCTTGCCAAGAGGGAGAGCGCTCCAGGGAGTCGCTTTGTCTTCCATGCGCTTTCACCCCATTGGCGGGGAGCCTGAAGACGACAAAGACGGACAAGAAGCATGGACCACGGCAAGAATCGCATCCCTTATCGGATAGACCGGAGATTGACTGGCCTTGCAGACCTGAATATGATGTCACTATCTCGTTCGGGCTGCTCTTTGAGCCTGAAGACTCCCAATATGGGAAATCCCGGCTTACACCACTTGACGGGACGTGACCCGCCGCTGGATGGTCAGGCGGGTCGCGTAGCGACCGTACGGATGGGCCGCGGTTCACCCTGGACCCGGCATTCGACGTCACGGCATCGGGGGAGATCGTCAGGCGTCGGCGCCGGTCGGTCGCCGCCGCCGCCGACATTCACTGTAAGCGTGCATTGAGGGGTGCACCGAAAGGAAGAGACGGTTATGAGGGTATTGATCGTAGCAGTCATCGTAGTGTTAACCCTGGCCTGTCAGGCGGCTCCAGGGCCTCAGGGACCCCAAGGGGCCTGCTGGTTCGACCGGCGACACCGGCCCGCAGGGCGCCCAGGGGCCGCAGGGACCTGCTGGGCCTCAAGGACCTCCAGGAGGAGCAGCAAACGAAGGCGCTCAAGGACCGCCTGGCCCACCGGGGCCGGCGGGAGCCGAGGGAGCTCAGGGTCCTCCAGGATCACCGGCCGTTGACTTCGCAGACCTCTACAGCGCCACCAATCCGAGCGTCGTGCGTATAAGCACACCCAGATGGGCAGGAACGGGCTTCTTCATCGCACCCAACTGCACCGTCGTAACGGCCAGGCACCTGGTTGAGACAGCCGACGGCGGCACATACTCAACCATCGAAGTTCAAACCAGCGACGGCAAGATAGCCAACTACAACCTCGACTACGACGTCGAAACCGCGGACATCGCCGTCTTGAGACCGGTCCGTGATACCACCTGCCGGGAGTTGTCCACAGCATCCGCAAGGCTCGGAGAGCAAGTACTCTCAATCGGCTTCCCGGAGATCGCAGGACAGGACATCATTACAGCGATACCGCAGCAGGTCATCAGGCTGAACATCAACCGCTACGTAGACCTGCTCATGTTTGGCGTCACAGGCACCGGCAGCTCAGGGTCTCCCATAATCAACGCCGACGGCCACCTCGTCGGAATGGTCACTGGCAACTACCCCATCACGAAGGACGACCAGGGCAACTGGGTCTATCTCGATTACCTCGTCACCGGCACCGACATAACCAAGCACCTCCGCTAAATAGACAGCGCGCACACGGAGGGGAGGATTACAAATCCTCCCCTCCGTGGTGGGCACCTCCGCCACATAGTCGGCGGCCAGGCGCACCAGGGCATCCTGCATAGACTCGCCGTTGATGGCCGTCGCCACGCGGAGCTGGTGGTGCTCACGGTCGCCTTTTGAGCTTCCACTTCGCCCACCACCGGAGGCCCTCCACCGTGCGGCGAGAGTAAGTGGCGTGTCGATCAAGGCGGAGATAGACGCGTTCGGGCGAATAAGTACCGCTTGGCCCCACAAGACAGCCACAGTCCTCACAGCGCAGCGTATTCGGAGTGCCCACGTCGAGCTCCATATGGAGGCGGTGAGCGTTCGAGCTATGTGAGCAGCGTTGGCAATAGCGCGTCGCCCTGTCCTGCCACGCCCGCACCTTGCTCCACAGGTAATACCACACAGAGCGAACCGCCCGCGCAAGGATAGGCAGGGCCGCAATCGTGCTGGCAGTAGCGGCGATGGCGGTGAATATCAGCTTGTACTGGCTCTTCTCTCCGACCGCGTAAAGTACACCGGCAATCCTACGCACAAGAGGAATCCTGGGAACTATAATTTGGCGCCCCCTTCGCAACCCCTAGCCGACAAGACACTTTGTGATGCGATCGGTATAATCTCTGTGCGTGAGGCACTAAGGCTACTCAGAGAAGGAGTGACCAGAGGTCTGATCAGTGTGCAGACCCGCGGAGACTTCCCTCAGAACATCTGGTCAGTTACCAAAGATGGGGAGCCACTAGAGGCCCAACTGGAGAATCAGGTACAGGGCACCTACCACGGATATCCCATGCCATCGAACGACGAATTCAGAGAGCAAGTCCTACAGCGGTGGTACTCGTCATGAGTTCTTCATTCAGGATCGACTATGAGTGGTTGCCTAGCAATCACGGAGATGTGGCGGAGCGATGGACAGTTGCCGCGCTTATCATGAACGTTGGTCCATGGTGCGCCACTGAGGTAGAGGATATCTTCGCAAAGACCGTACGGTCATCCGCTCGTCTTTCTGCCCTTCACCTTGCGGAATGGTTTGCAACAAATTGGTGGAGGCTACTGTGGGAACCAAGAGTTGACACGTACTCTTGGCGAGTCAGCCACAAAATAGGAAATACGGGCTACGGCTACGTTTGGCCGGATATGTCATTTAGCAGTGACTGGCAATCGATTCACATCAAGAGTCGTCCCACAGCAAGGTGGGAGGCGGAACCCATCAGGTATCTGAATCACTTCGATCATTTGGTTTCGATAAGGGAATTCGAGAGAGGCGTGGAAGATTTCGTGAATGGCACTATCGCAAGATTGTCTAACGCCCAAAACGGTCAGTCTAACTTGAGCAAGCTCTGGAACGAGGTCACCTATGAACGCCTCGATCCTGAAAGCTCCGAGTTACGAATTCTAGAAGCTTGCATGGGATATGACCCTGATGAAGCACCTGATTGGCTCCTGAACAATCTAAGACAACACATGGATTCCTTCGGCGTTAACGCCATCAAAGAGATGGCGACGGCATACAAAGATCAAGCAGTAGGCCACTTGATGGACCTTTTTGGAAGTGCAAATCACTACGGGATCGTTGTGCACGTGCCTCAATGCGACGACATTCGGAGTCGCATCAACGCGGAGGCGGATGATTCCGATATTCTCAGGCAGCGCGCAGAAAAGGCTGCGAAGATAGCGCGAGACGTTTGGGACTTGGCCCCCCCGATATCAACGAGGATGTTCTGCGACCTCCTAGGCATATCACAGGATAGTTTTCTGGAAGATCAGCCTGATGCATGGGGTCCGTTTATGGCGGGATTTCGGGACTCTGCGACCTCAGACAATTTCCACATTTCACTGAACAGGAAATATAGAACTTCTCGTCGCTTCGATCTCGTACGCCTTTTGGCTGACCATCTCGTTACCGCAGAAGAGGATAGGCTTCTACCAGGAACGCGCTCCAAAACCAGCAGACAGAAGTTCCAGCGCGCCTTTGCCCAGGAATTCCTGTGTCCATCCGATGCTCTAACGGAGCATGTCAGATCTGAAACGCCAAACAGCGATGAGATTTATGACGCGGCGCAATACTTTGATGTCTCGCCCATTGTGGTTCACACAACTCTTGTCAACAAAGGAGTACTGGGGCGCGAGTCCCTTGATGACTGGATCGGATAGGTTCGATACGGGATGGAACGACCCCTCCAACTGAACCTTGACCACGTGGTGGCAAGCTAGTCGTGTGACACGACCCTTCGATGCATATTCCCGTCATCCGTAGGACCGGCGTGGCACTATCCAGCCCTAGTCGTTGAGCCTAATCCGTCAATTGCCAACTCCACGGTTCTTGTCCTTGGCCCAAACGATCATGATCGACAAAGTGCCCTTCGCTACTTGTCACACTAAGACCTGCAGTCCAACGTAGGTGAGTCTTGTACGTTCTCTGGACTGGCGGTAACTCTCAATTCTACTTTCCTCTTCTCATCTTTACGAGGACCATACGCCGCAAACCACATCTCAATGGTAACGTTCTCGAACTCCGTGGACGCTATTCTCTTCTTGCTATTGTTCCCTACATCTACAGCATCAGTATCAATGCGCCGGTTATCGGGAACATCGGAGTACGTCTTTAGGGTGTTTACCTGCTTGTCTACCCAATCCCAGCCCTCATACCAGTCGGGAATTGTAGTGTCGGTCAGCCTCTTGAAGTTCTCTTTGATGTGAAGGGCAATTGTGTATATGGATACCGACACCAAAGCACTTTGTATAGAACTCTCTGGCCCTGTGGCCTCATAGAAGCGCAGTCCACATGGTGATGAAACGCCGTTATCTATGACCCAGCGATAGTGATTCTCTTTCAACTCATCCATGCGCCACTGAGTCGATCCCCCAAAACGATACTCCTTCATGAAGTCCTCTAGACTCACACCCAAACTCGGAGGAGGGATCGGGGTCGGCGTAGCGGTTGGCTGTGGCGTAGTAGTCGGCTGTGGCGTAGCGGTTGGCCGTGGCGTAGTAGTTGGCTGTGGCGTAGCGGTTGGAGGACCCTGCGTCGGCACGGGTGGTACAACCGCGTTGCCACCACAGGCGACAGCCGCAACCAGCGCGAGACCCACCAAGACCCACAGTACGATTCTAAGTCCGTTCATCTCTACTGATCCTTGAGCATGTTATCTTGATCGGCAATCCTCAACCTGCGTTTGAACACCCGATTGACAATCCTTGGTGTTCTATTATATGGCCTCTGACCGTCAACACCTTCGTATCGGTCATTCCCGTGATCTACTTCCGATACCATATACCACCCTATACCACCCTTCAAGTTGACAAGTCTGGGATTAGGCCCTGACTACAGGTCGAGAATGATGGTCATCGTGAAAGTTCTTGATTTCGTCAAGTCTGGTGGGCCAGCGTGGACTCGAACCACGGACCTCAGTCTTATCAGGACTGCGCTCTAACCGGCTGAGCTACTGGCCCAAGGGGAGCAAGAGGATGTTGGGGGACATCCAGAGTATATCGGCGCCGTAGGTGGAGCGTCAACTACGATGGCGGCGGGTGACGTGGCCCCGCCGTAGCCATGATCTACGCAGGGGCGCCGGCAGGCATGGCGAGACTTGCGACATGAAGAATATCTTCCCTCGCAACGAGCATGTTTGCCGGCGCAGGGTGGATGCTTAGCTGACAGCCTCGACGGCGCCGGTGCGAGCAGAGTCCAGGGCTGCCTGGACGGTGGCGCTGATGGCCCGGCCGGCCTTGGCGTCCAGCATGGTGTCGCCGTCCGTGTCGATGGCCCGGGCGAAGTCCTCCATGAGCAGGAAGTCGTTCTCGTTTGCAACGCGCTCGCTGCTGAAGCTCGGTACGCCGTCGGCCTTGTAGCCGACCCCCACCTCGGGCAGCGCCTCGTTTGCGACTATGGCCCCCTGGGAGCCGATGACGTGTATCTTGATGCCTGCCCCGTCCTGGTGGCCCGCGCCGCCGATCCGGCCGATGGCCAACGACCCCACGAGGCCGCGCTCCATCTCCAGAGTGACGGTCGCCAGGTCCTCCACGTCGTTGTCGACGTTGACCTGGTGGAAGTGCGCGGTCGCGCGGGCGAAGACCCTTTGCACCTCGGCGCCCATCAGCATCCGGATGTAGGCCAGCGGGTAGATGCCTTCGATCTTGAGCTCTCCCATGGGATCCATCCCTACCCCGCCGTCGCGTCCCGTATCGTGGGCCGACCTCTGGTACTCTTCCCAATCGATGGCTGGGTCGCCCGGCTTGCGGGAGCCCTTGGGAGGCCCCGCGTCCGACGCAAAGTAGAAGTCGACGTGGACCGAGTAGGGAACGCCGATGTCGCCGCGGTTGATTGCGTCGGCGGCCTGGCGCACAGTCCGCCAGCCGTTGCGGTTCCACATCATGAACTTGACCTTATTCCGCTCAACGGCCTCCACGACGCGGTCGCACTCTGAGACCTTGGAGGACATAGGCTTGTCCTGCACGACATGCAGGCCGGCATCTGCAGCGCGCACGCTCAGGTCGCAGTGACGCTCCGCCTGAGAGCTGACGACCGCCACATCAGCGCCGTACTCGGTGAGCGCCCTGTCCACGTCGCGGACGTAGGGGACACTAAGCTGGCCGGCCAGGATCTCGTTGCGCTCGTGCACCCACTCGGGCTGATCGGGGTCGTCGGCGACGACCACGGGATCGAACCTCGGGTGCTGCGCGACGCCAAGGGGTACGTACTCGTGCTTGACCGCGCTTAGCGCGGCGAACCGGAAATTGTCAGACTGGCTCATATCGACCTCCCGTCAGGCAGGCGGCGCGGCCCGAGGCCATCGACTCTCGGGCAGCCTCCGCCACCTGGATGGCAGCCAGGGCGTCGCTGCCCCTGTTGTCCGGCTCCCGGCCCTCAGATATCGAATCTACGAACTCCTGCAGCAAGGCCAGCACGTGGCCGTGGCCGTACCCTATGCGCATCGCCGACGGCGGCCCGCCCCCGTATACCAGGTTAACGTTGTGGGCGTCGTCTCCATGCACGCCTCCGGTGGACCCGACCATCGACACCGACGTGTAGCCATCCCCGGCCGGCAGCGTTGCCGCGTAGCCGATGACGGCCATGCCGCCGTCCTGGAACCCCAGGTGCAACTGGACAAAGTCCGGGCGGTCGCTTTCGGGGCTGCCAAGCCGCCGCCCGACGGCGTAGACGGTGGCCGCCGCGGAGCCGAAGAGCCAGTGGCTGAGGTCGATCTCGTTGACCAGATCGGCGATGGTGAGTCCGTCAGCGCCGCATTCGCCCGCGGCAGTCCACCGGTGAACGCGTAGCAACCCCGGCGCGCCGAGCCTGCCGTCATCGAGAGTCTGCTTTATCAGCCGCTCCCTCGGCTCATGCCTGGCGGGGTTGGCGACCATCAGGCGGACGCCGGAGGCTGAGCAGGCCGTGATGGCCTCTTCAGTCTCAGAGGCCGAGAGTCCGAGCGGAGGGGCGACCATCGCATGCTTGCCCGCCTCTGCGGCCTTTTTGACCAGAGTTGCGCGCGTCCCTGGGCCAGACCTGATGAACACCCCATCCACGTCGTCCGCGTGGCCGTCTAGGAGCTCGTCGAGGCTTCGCGCCGTCACAGAGGCGCCCATCGCAACCGCCGCGTCGTGGACTGTCCTACGGTCCTCATCCACGACCGCCGCAATGCGACCACCGCTCAGGCGGCCCAGCACCGCCTCTATCCCAGACAGGTCCCGGCAGCCAACTACTGCAAGGCGAACCATGTGCCATCCTCCGGGCCAAATAGGCCCCATCCTAGAAGCCGCATCCATTATCTGCGAACCTGAGGTCATTGCAAGTCCGTCCGGCTGATTTTTGGGGACCATCCGCGGAAAAGTGTTCCATTCTGTTCCATTTGTTCCATTTCATAGCTGGGCTTCGGGACTCCCGAGAGTGTTTCGGGGCGCCGTTGACACACGAGGGGAGTCGTTTGGGAGCCTCTGGAAGAAAATGGGACAGAGCCGCGGGCGCTGTTGACTGAGGCGGGGATTGTCGGCGTGGGCCCGTGTCCATCCATAGCGGCATACTAGCACTGGTGTTCGTGCGAATCAAGGGCGTTTGTCTCAACTATCCACCAGGGGCGCGAAGCCTTCGGCCGATCCGACTCCACACCTTCAGGTGGATGGTCTTCGCAGGCCCTTTGCGCTACGCTGGCTCTTGAGATCGGTCCAAGACCGGAGGCTCCCCAAAGGAGTAGGAGAGGCCCATGACTGCAGCTACACCGACCCTTACGACTATTAGCAAGACCGAGGCACGGGCCCCGCGCGGCATGGTGGCGACCAAGGACGTTCACGCCACGAGAGCTGGCGTACAGATGCTAGAGATGGGAGGCAACGCGGTCGACGCCGCGGTCGCGGCCTGCTTCGCCATCGGCGTTGTAGAACCGACGTCCAGCGGTGTTGGCGGCGGCGGCTATCTCGTCTACCAGGTCGGCGAGAAGGGTGGGGTGGTCGGATTCCCGATGAAGGGGCCGCTGGCCGCCCGCCCGGACATGTACGAGTTGTCCGGGGAGGCTGCGGTAGGCAGCTTCGGGTGGGCAGGTGTGGTCGATGGCGAGAACCTGGACGGGCCGAGGTCGATCGCCGTGCCCGGCGCGGTGGCGGGCCTCTGCGAGGCCCATAGACTCTTGGGCAGGCTGCCGCTCGAGGAAGTGGTCGCGCCGGCGGTCTCGCTGGCGCGGGACGGCCACTCGCCCGGATGGCACAACATCTACTCGCTGGGGCTCATGGCGCCGCGCTTCTTGGAATTCGACGAGCTGCGCGGCATATTCATGCCGGACGGGAAGCTGCCGACGGGAGCCGCTACCACGCCGGCGCTCCTCCGTCAGCCGGAACTTGCGGACGTGCTGGAGGCCGTTGGCCGGGACGGACCGGAGGCCTTCTACTCCGGCGACATAGCCCGCGCGATCACGTCCGACATACAGGCAAACGGCGGGATAGTCTCGGAGAAGGACTTTGCCGAGTACCGTCCTTTCGTCTGGGACCAGGGCCTGGAGTTCGGCTACTCAGGCCACACCGTGAGGGTGCCGCCTTCCGCCTGCGCGGGGACGACGTCCGCAATGACTCTGAGGCTGCTTGATGGCTTTGACGTCCGCTCGCTGGGCCACAACTCGCCCGACGCGCTCCACGCGTACATCTCCGCCGCCCGCCTGGCCTACGTCGACCGGTACGGGTACATGGCGGACCCGGCGTTTGTCGACGTGCCATGGGAGGGGCTGGTATCCGACGCCTACGCCGACCTGCGTCGCGGGCTCATCGACGCGCACCGCTTATGCGAGATCGAGCCAGGCGACCCGTGGGCCTTTGACGCCGGCGTCCCGGGCGAGAGGTTGCCGGCGAGCGCTCCGATGCTTGACTCCGGGACGACGCACCTCTGCGCGATGGACGCCGAGGGCAACGCCGTGTCGCTCACCAACACGCTCATGGCCGGCTTCGGCTCCGGGTTCGTGCCGAAGGGCACAGGGGTGGTGATGAACAATGGAATGATGTGGTTCGATCCGGTCCCCGGGCGGGTCAACTCGATCATGCCGGGCAAGTACCCTCTGAACAACATGACGCCCGCGCTGGTGCTGGGCCCGGACGGTGTCCGCATAGCTGTTGGGGCTTCAGGAGGGCGGCGCATAACGAACTGCGTCACGCAGCTCATCTCAAAGGTCGTCGACTACGGCATGGGCCCACAGGAGGCGATAGATTCGCCCCGAGTGGACTGCTCGTTGCCGGTCACGAGCGTCGATCCGAGGATGCCCGCCGGCGTGGTTGCAGAGCTCGAAGGGCGAGGACACCGCATCCACGTCATCGGTGACGACCACGTCCAGGGAGGATTTGCCAGCTTTGCGAGTCCTGTAGCCATCGTCAGGGACGAGGGCATGGGTTTCCGCGCGGGTGTGGACACCTTCCACTCGGCCTATGCCGAGGGGTTGTGATAGGGCATGTTCCCAGGCTCGATGCTACCATTGGCGCGACATGTGGGAGAGGATTCATAGATGAACGATTTAGTCATACAGACAGACGGGCTTACGAAGCGGTATGGGAACATACTCGCCGTTGATGGACTGTCTTTGGAGGTGCCGCGCGGCCATATCTTCGGGCTTCTGGGACCGAACGGGTCTGGCAAGACGACCACGATGGGAATGCTGCTGGGGCTTGTGAAGCCCACGGCGGGCGGCTTCATCCTGTTCGACGAGGGCGCACAGCACCAGGAATCGCTGCGCCGCGTCGGCGCCATAGTCGAAACCCCGTCGTTCTACCCTTACCCCGAATCCACCGAAAGACGACTTTGGGGACAGTCCTTGAAGAAGCCAGAGGGTGCTCCTCTGAATCTGGGAGAATGGTTTTGAAACAGAAAACCGCCCGGAAACAAGGAGCACCCAGTAGATGCTGCCACAGAATAATCCCGACCGTATCGGCGTCGTCTTTGACGACCACCGCCTGGTGGCCAATGCCGGCCTGCTCCTGCCGGCCACCCTTGCACAGCACCTGGGCCTGCGGGAACTCGCCGACCATCACCTCGACCTCGGCTGCGCACCGGGGCGGGCGAACACGGGGGACAAACTGCTGACGCTGGTCGCTTCCGCGCTGGCGGGCGGCGACTTCATCGACGACGCCGATGCGCTGCGTGCTGGTGGGACGGTCGGTGTTCTCGGCTGCGTGGTCAAGGCGCCATCCACCCTGGGCACCTTCCTGCGCAGTTTCCGGTGGGGGCATGTCCGTCAACTCGACCGGGTGAGCCGCCAGTTGCTGGCACGCGCATGGGCCGCTGGGGCCGGACCCGGCGACTCGCCCCTGACCATCGACCTGGACTCCACCATCTGCGAGACCTATGGACTGGACAAAGAAGGGGCGCGACACCACAACTACACCGGCGCGCGGGGCTATCACCCACTGCTGGCCATCGCCGCCGGAACCGGCGATGTGCTGATGTCCCGGCTGCGCGAGGGCCGTGCCAACACCGCTCGCGGCGCTGCCCACTTCCTGCGTGAAACGGTGGGGCGGGTGCGCTACGGTGGGGCCAGCGGCCAACTCACGGTGCGCGCCGACAGCGGTTTCTACGCCCACGCTCTCGTCGCCGTCTGCCGCGAGATGGGTGTCCGCTTCTCCATCACCATCCGCCAGCACAAAGGCCTGCGGGAGTTGATTGAGGCGATCCCCGAGCAGGACTGGACGCCGATTCCCTACTGGATGGACGGCGCCGCCGATGTGGCCGAGACTACCTATACCCCCTTCCAGAGTGAACCCGACGCCGCGCCGGTGCGGCTCATCGTCCGGCGGGTGAAGCCCACGCCCGGTTCCCAGTTGGCCCTCTTCGCCACCTACAGCTATCACGGCTTCATCACCGACCGGGACGGGGAAACCCTGGAACTGGAGGCCGATCATCGCCGCCACGCCGAGATCGAGAACGCCATTCGAGACCTGAAACACGGCGTCGGACTCAACCATCTCCCCTCGGGGCGCTTCGCCGCCAACGGCGCCTGGCTGGCGGTGCAGGTGATGGCACACAACCTCGCCCGCTGGACAGCGCGCATCGGTCTGGCCGAACGGACCGTGACCACCAAGACCCTCAGGCGGCGGGTCTTCGCTCTGGTGGGACGGATCACCCACTCGGCGCGCCGCCTTACCCTGCATCTTCCCCAGCATTGGACTTGGGAAACCCAGTTCACTCGCGCCATGGCCCGGCTGCGAGCCATTCCACTCCCCGCCTGACTGCCAGCCTGCAACTGACCCAACTTCCCTGCAAACTCGTGCCACCCCGGTCCGCGAGAGTTCCCTGCTGCGTATTCTCTCGCCATCCCGCGCATCGCAGCTCCCGCAGAGGGCCATAGGGGCCCTATGCGGCGACTGAAGACCGTTCGCCGACCTCCAATCTACCCCAATGAGCCCAGCCATCTCCCCTGTAGCTCCCTCACCCACCCTGCCGCTGTCCTCACGCCGTCCATCGGTGTCCTTCGGTGGATTCGGGCTTACCTGTCGGGCCGTGCCAACCTCGCCTACTTCCAGGGGATTACGGGACGGGGTGGCCCGGCAGAGCTGGACGACCTGCTGGAGAAGGTGGGGCTTGCCGACCGCGCACACAGCCGCTTCCGCACCTACTCCCTGGGCATGAAGCAGCGGCTGGGCCTGGCCTACGCGCTCCTTGGAGACCCAGAGCTGCTGTTCCTGGACGAGCCGACCAACGGGATGGACCCGGCGGGCATGGCCGAGGTGCGGGACCTGATACACAGCCTCGGCACGGGTGGCCGCACCGTGATGCTGTCGAGCCACCTTCTGCACGAGGTCGAGCAGGTGTGCGACAGCGTGGCCATCCTCTCGAAGGGCAAGCTCATCGCGCAGGGAAAGGTCGACGACCTGGTCCATTCGCGGGGAGGCGAGCGGGTGCGCCTGCGCACCACCGACAACGCAAGGGCCGTCGAGGTGCTGTCGGAGCTGGACTGGGTCGCCGAGGTGACTATGGAGGGAGAGTCGGTCGTGGTGACGGCCCCGAGCGAACGGTCGCCTGAGCTCAGCATCGCCTTGGGACAGTCCGAGGTCTACGTTACGGAGATGGTGGCCGAAGAGATGTCCCTGGAGCAGTATTTCCTCGACGTCACGGGAGACGGCCAGGAGGCCGGATGATAGAGTCTGGTGTGTGAATGCGTTTCAGGAGGTGACACCATGAATGAAGCCTCTATCCGATTGCATATTGAGCTGCTAGATGAGGGTGGGTTCTTGGCCACAAGCCCAGATATCCCCGGCCTGGTAGCGGAAGGACGTAGCATCACGGAGGCTACCGAGATTGCTCAAGGTCTCGCCCGGAAGATTGCGGAATCGTGCATCGAGCACGGCGACCCGCTTCCATCCGCACTGGTATCCCTTTCCGGGGAGAACGTAGGAGTCGACCTGCTGGTGCCCGTCAGCGTGCCGTAGTGGGGCGGCTCTCCGGGTTCAAGTACCGAGAGGTCGTACGTCGTCTGCGTCAATTCGGTTACGGATTCGACCGTCCGGGGCTGGGGAGCCATGAAGTGTGGCGCCATACTCAGACGGGTCGAAAGGTTACCGTGCCTCGCCACTCCAGAGACATGGCAGAAGGAACTCTTCGTGCCGTCCTTCGCGGAGCGCAGATTGATGTCGATGATTTCCTTGCGGGTGATTGTGGGAGTGTCCCTTTGTTTGACTTGCTAATGGGCGACGAGAGAGCGGCCGAACTATGATCCTCCAAGTGCTGCGTCTCACGCGTTGGGAATGGTTCAAGCTCCGGCGCCGTTGGATGCCCTGGATACTGCTCGTGCCCCTCGTGGCGATCCCGCAGATCTGGCTGTGGGGCGAATACTTCGCGTACCGCGCCGTCAACTTCTATGAGAAGCCGAGCCTCTATTTTGTAGCGTCCGAGGACGCTCAATTCAAAGAGGACGTTATATCGGAGGAGGACGTTATCGCCTTCTCGTGTGCCGATATAGACGACGGGACCGCAGCCGCCAAGCTGGAGAGTTTGCCAGAAAAGTACCGGCAGGACGGCATCGATTTCCTGACGCGGATTCGCGAGCCCCGGCGCCACGGCGACAGGATCATGACGGTCTGCGAGGAGAATTTAGAAGAAGACTCCCGGGGACGCGTTTTTCACAGCCAGGTGTTCATCCTTCCCATCGGCCTCGCCAACGGGCTGGCCGTCGCCCATTTTGTCGGCTTGATCCTGGTCCTCATCCTGGCCTCGTCGATGATGGGGTCCGAGTACGGGCTGGGCACCTTGCGGGCAGTGCTGGTCAGGGGCGTCGACCGATGGCGCATCCTGGCGTCGAAAGCCTTCCTGCTCACGCTGGTAACCGCAGCTGCGTTGGTCATAGCGTTGGTCCCGCTCGTGATCAGCGGCCTGATCGCAACCTCTCTCGTTCCCGACGGCCTGGAGCTTGCGGAGCCCGGCCGCTGGTCCACCGTGTTTGTGATGTTCGGCAAGGTGCTCTATGCACTCCTCCCATACATCGCCATGGCCCTGTTCCTGGCGGTGTTGACCTCGTCGACGACCTTCGGGATAGCGATAGCCATCGGCTACATCTTCGCCGAGGGAATAGTAATCAGCTTCCTGGGTACCCGCTTCGACCGGTTCGACTGGTTCCAGAACGTCCTGGACTTCATGCTCGGCCCCGGCGTCGCCGGCTGGCTAATGGAGGATGGAGTCCGGGCGACCGGGCAGGATGCCGCCTTCTTCCCGCTAGACAAGGTGCAGAGCAACCTCCGGGCCTTCTTCGTAATACTGGCGTACATAGTAGCCCTGGGCGGCGGGGCGCTCTGGCTCATCCAGCGCAAGGACATCGCAGGCTCCAGGGGTGAATGAACACCCTGCAGGAGCCGTGACTACGTGCGGAATTTCAGGCTGATTCCTCTGCTGCCGCGCTAGCCGAGGAACCTGCGGATGTGGGCCGCCTCTTGGATGTAATGGCGAATGTTCACGGTTGCCTTGTCGTGACTGAAGCTCGCCCAGATTGCGCCGGTCAGTCCCTCGTGGACCCGGTCCAGCTCGTCCGAGAACCGGCCGAGCAGGCGCACGTACGGTTCGCCCAGCAGCTCCTTGACGTGACGCTCGTTGGCGAAGCGCAGGGCCGCTCGCAGGTCTCCGTCCAGACTGGGGTAGACCTCACGCACGAAGGCGAGGTCGCTCTCGTCCAGGGCTCCCAGACCCAGCAGCTCCGGCGGAACGCCAATGGAGTAGAGGGAGGCTGTGAAGCCGATGGCGCGGGGGAGAGTCACCCCGCCGACCCCACCCAGAGTTCGGCCGTAGCCGAAGAGGCCGACGTGCATCTTACGTTCGCGCCGCTTTGGCACGTGGGCCGACACGGCCTTGATGAGCGTGGCCAACCGCTGCACCTGTGACTGGTACTCTTCGGTCGTCTTGTCGATTATCCGGCGGGCGCGCTCCTGCGCTATGAGCACAGGCTCGGCCCGCTTGTGGGCACGTATCTTCGCGATGCCTTCGCGTACCGCTTCCTCGGGGTAGTCGTACTTGAAGGCGGACTGCACAGTGAAGGTCTGGGCCGTCGGGTACTCGACGAAGGCGCGCTCGATATTGACGGGGGTCAGGTGACCGCGGAAGGGCACGGAGCCGGCCCCGATGATGGGGTACAGGGGCAGGCCCAGCCGATCTTCGAGGTTGTGGAGGCGCAGCAGCGCCACCTTCAGGATGAGCTCGGCACTCACTAAGCCATAGGTGAGCGCTGGGTCGCTTCGGGCTAGGAACACTCGCTGGTGCGGCAGGTCTCTGTCCCGCAGGTACTCCTCGACTATCCCGTCGCAATCGAGCAGATGCTCCATGTCCTCGATGAGCGGTATCACACGAACGGTCTTCGGGAGAAACTCGCCCACCCAGTCTTTGACTGACCGGCCGTCGAGCAGCGTCTGGTCTTCCTGGCCCACGATCACCTTTCGATAGTAGGCCTCCACCATGGAGAGATCTTCGGCTGAAGTCGTGAGGGGAAGGATGACCTCCTGTATGGGCGGCGCATGTCCTTCGCCGTAAAAGCTTCGCGCCATGTCCCAGGACGAGGGCACGCTCTGGAGGGCCTCCACCATGGACTTGCGCATGTCGCGCTCAATGCGCGGATTAGGCACGCGCAGGGTGAGGGCCATGTCCCGGCCGAGCTGGTGGCCATTCTGGAAGAAGTCGGGATAGTTCGTGAGCAGTTTCCGCACTACCTGGGAGTCGGCCTCCTTGCCCTCGGAGTCCCACATCTGCTCATCGCAACCCATCTCGAAGACGCTGACGGCCTCGTCGACCTCACCTTCGCCCTTCAGGACTCCCGCATCGTCGGCAAAGGGGGCCGGCGTAGCGTTGTCCGGGTGCTGCGTGCTCATCACCTTAGGCACTAGATACTTGGCACATCTCCGTCACGAATGCGTGGCAATCATTTGCGTTCAACAGCCAAGCTGCGGCGGGGCTGATTTTAGCAGCATGGTCGGTCTGCAACCAGACAACCGATGTCTCCCGCTGCTAAACCCGAATCCACCGAAAGACGACTTTGGGGACAGTCCTTGAAGAAGCCAGAGGGTGCTCCTCTGAATCTGGGAGAATGGTTTTGAAACAGAAAACCGCCCGGAAACAAGGAGCACCCAGTAGATGCTGCCACAGAATAATCCCGACCGTATCGGCGTCGTCTTTGACGACCACCGCCTGGTGGCCAATGCCGGCCTGCTCCTGCCGGCCACCCTTGCACAGCACCTGGGCCTGCGGGAACTCGCCGACCATCACCTCGACCTCGGCTGCGCACCGGGGCGGGCGAACACGGGGGACAAAATGCTGACGCTGGTCGCTTCCGCGCTGGCGGGCGGCGACTTCATCGACGACGCCGATGCGCTGCGTGCTGGTGGGACGGTCGGTGTTCTCGGCTGCGTGGTCAAGGCGCCATCCACCCTGGGCACCTTCCTGCGCAGTTTCCGGTGGGGGCATGTCCGTCAACTCGACCGGGTGAGCCGCCAGTTGCTGGCACGCGCATGGGCCGCTGGGGCCGGACCCGGCGACTCGCCCCTGACCATCGACCTGGACTCCACCATCTGCGAGACCTATGGACTGGACAAAGAAGGGGCGCGACACCACAATTACACCGGCGCGCGGGGCTATCACCCACTGCTGGCCATCGCCGCCGGAACCGGCGATGTGCTGATGTCCCGGCTGCGCGAGGGCCGTGCCAACACCGCTCGCGGCGCTGCCCACTTCCTGCGTGAAACGGTGGGGCGGGTGCGCTACGGTGGGGCCAGCGGCCAACTCACGGTGCGCGCCGACAGCGGCTTCTACGCCCACGCTCTCGTCGCCGTCTGCCGCGAGATGGGTGTCCGCTTCTCCATCACCATCCGCCAGCACAAAGGCCTGCGGGAGTTGATTGAGGCGATCCCCGAGCAGGACTGGACGCCGATTCCCTACTGGATGGACGGCGCCGCCGATGTGGCCGAGACCACCTATACCCCCTTCCAGAGTGAACCCGACGCCGCGCCGGTGCGGCTCATCGTCCGGCGGGTGAAGCCCACGCCCGGTTCCCAGTTGGCCCTCTTCGCCACCTACAGCTATCACGGCTTCATCACCGACCGGGACGGGGAAACCCTGGAACTGGAGGCCGATCATCGCCGCCACGCCGAGATCGAGAACGCCATTCGAGACCTGAAACACGGCGTCGGACTCAACCATCTCCCCTCGGGGCGCTTCGCCGCCAACGGCGCCTGGCTGGCGGTGCAGGTGATGGCACACAACCTCGCCCGCTGGACAGCGCGCATCGGTCTGGCCGAACGGACCGTGACCACCAAGACCCTCAGGCGGCGGGTCTTCGCTCTGGTGGGACGGATCACCCACTCGGCGCGCCGCCTTACCCTGCATCTTCCCCAGCATTGGCCTTGGGAAACCCAGTTCACTCGCGCCATGGCCCGGCTGCGAGCCATTCCACTCCCCGCCTGACTGCCAGCCTGCAACTGACCCAACTTCCCTGCAAACTCGTGCCACCCCGGTCCGCGAGAGTTCCCTGCTGCGTATTCTCTCGCCATCCCGCGCATCGCAGCTCCCGCAGAGGGCCATAGGGGCCCTATGCGGCGACTGAAGACCGTTCGCCGACCTCCAATCTACCCCAATGAGCCCAGCCATCTCCCCTGTAGCTCCCTCACCCACCCTGCCGCTGTCCTCACGCCGTCCATAGGTGTCCTTCGGTGGATTCGGGCTAAACGAAGCGGAATTCGGAAACTCTTACTGTGGAACCCCGGCCGTTCCATGATATATAGCTACGTATACGCAGAAGGAGATCAGGTGGCGCCATGCCTCGCTTCGTTTCCAGGTTCATTGCCAGAGAGCTAAGGAACGCTCGCAGGAGGTGGGTCCAGGGTTTCCGCACCGGACGAGCCTGGCTGGCGGTCCCGATTACCGCCGCTAGCATGTACGTGCTGTGGAACTGGGCCTTCGGCCTGGGCTCCTACTTTGGGACCTCCTTCGCCATTGCGGCCGCCCTTGCAATTCTGCGCGGCCACATCTTCACTCATCCATTCCGGCTGGTCCTGGTGGCCGTTGCCGTTGTGATCGGCACTCTCGTCATACCGACCCTGGGCGCAGACGCATGGCAGGCGCTCCGCCGGGGCGACAATGTGACGGCCATGGTGCTCGCGGGAGTGGGCCTGCTCGCGTGGCTGTTGAAGAAACGACTTGAGACTGGCCGGATGGGACTGTCCAGGCGGAAACGCTAGCCCACTCGGAGATATCGCCAAGAAACGGCGGGGCCGCGCCGGCACTCCGTCTGGCCGAAGTTTTGACACTGTGCGAGATTCGCGCCCGATTGCCGCCGAGCATGTTGCCCAGCGCTAGTGAATCCACTAAAATGCCGTATTCATGAGATCCGCTACAGGAGGCGGCACAATGACAGCCAGCGACCACGATGTTGCGCTAGTTGCACACCTGATGCGCAGGGCCGGCTTCGGGGCCTCAAGGGCCGAGCTGGAGAATCTGGCCGAGCGGGGGTACGACTCGGTACTCGAGGAGATGCTCAACCCGGAGGCGCAGCCCGACATAGACGAGGACACGCTATATCGCTACCTTCCTATGGTAGAGGTGCCCAACACTAAGAACCACGCCACGATGAAGTGGCTCTACTGGATGACCAACACGCAGAAGCCCCTCGAGGAGAAAGTGGCCCTCTTCTGGCACCAGGTCTTCGCAACCGGAAACACCAAGGTGGAGTCCCACACGGACATGCTGCTCCAGATCGGGACGTTCCGGGAACACGGCATGGGCAACCTCCGCGACCTCCTCGTGCGCCTCGCCAAGGACCCCGCCATGCTCTACTGGCTGGACAACAACGAGAACCACAAGCGGGCGCCCAACGAGAACTGGGGCAGGGAGCTGCTCGAGCTGTTCGCCCTGGGGGTTGGTAGCTACACCGAGAAGGACGTGTACGAGTGCTCCAGGGCCTTCACCGGCTGGACCATGGCGAACAAGATACCGGGCGTGCCCTGGGGGCCTTGGCCGTGGAGCTTCCTCTACAAGGCCGAAGACCACGACTTCACCGAGAAGACCTTCCTGGGCCATACCGGCGACTTCAACGGCGAGGACGTAATAGACATCGTAGTGAGACAGCCGGCGTCGGCCATCTTCATCTCCAGGCACCTATACAACTTCTTCGTCGCCGACGAGTACCCGGTGCCCACCTGGCCGACTACGCCGCCCAGGGACCCCGAGGCGGTGAAGGCCATAGCCGACTCGCTGATCGAGTCCGGCTTCAATATGAGGGCAGTGCTGTGCACGATCTTCACTTCGGACTTCTTCAAGAACGCCACATACCAGCGTGTGAAGAACCCTGTCGAGGTGTTCGTGAACACCCTCAAGATCACCGGCGACATGCTGGAGCCGGACCCGAATTGGATCGAGACGAGCGACGAGCCAGGCTACATGGGGCAGATCGTGCTCGACCCGCCGACAGTCGAGGGGTGGCACACCGGCAGGGAGTGGGTCAACAGCGGCTCCCTGATCAACAGGGTAAACTTCGTCGCCGACCGCGTCAGCAACCCCGACCTGCCCGGAGTCCGCGACATCATCAGCCGGATCTCCGATAACGGATCGGCCATCGGCGCCGGGGAGCTCGTCGACAGGTGCCTCGACCTCATCGGTCCCCTGGAGGTTACCGAAGAGACGCGCATGGAGCTCGTGGAGGAGGCGGAGGGCGCCGGAAAGGCGGACAACGGCGACCTTTCCCGGAGAGTGGCTGACGTTCTAGCCTTGATAGCGGGCACGAGGGAGTACCAGTTCTGCTAAACGGTTCCCGTACCAGCACGGTATGAGCGTGAGCGCTCGAAAGGAGTCAACCTACATGGCTACCAAGACGAAAGACCCGGTCCTCGTAGTGCTGCAGCTTACGGGCGGTAACGACTACCTGAACACGGTCATCCCCTACACGGACCCGAACTACTTCGACAACCGGCCCAAGCTGCACTTCACCGAAGACAAGGTGCTGAGGATCGACGACGAGATCGGCCTCAATCCCTACATGGCGCCCATGAAGGCGCTCTACGACAAGGGAGACGTGGCCATTCTCCACGGGGTGGGCTACGAGAACTCCACGCGGTCGCACTTCCGCTCCATGGACATCTGGCATACCGCCGAGCCCAACGTGGTGGCTACGGAGGGCTGGATTGGCCGGGTTACCCGCGAGCTCGACCCAGACGGCGAAAACCCGGTGACGACCGTCAACTTCGGTCAGGGCCTGCCGAGGGCGCTCCTAGCGGACGGCGTATCTGCGGCGTCTGTCTCCGATCTCTCTTCTTACGGCATGCTCACGGCCGTGGAGCAGAAGGACAAGCGCACGCAGATGCTCCAACGGTTCGCCAACATGTACGCCCCCGCAATGGGCACCGGCCCTGTTATGGACTATCTCGGCCAGACGGGCCTCGATGCCCTCAGGGGCGCCGACATGCTCAAGGTGGCCCCGAAGCAGTACGCCTCCAACGTCGAGTACGCCGACAGCCCTATTGCCAACAAGCTTAGGGAGGTGGCCATGGTGCACACGGCGGACCTCGGCTCACGCGTCTTCTACACGGAGCACGGCGGGTTCGATACCCACGCCAGCCAGAAGACGACCCATCCCGTCCTGTGGACCGACGTCAACACCGCGGTCGCCGACTTCTGGGACGACCTCCGGGAGCACGACGCCGACGAGAACGTGATCATGCTCATCTTCTCCGAATTCGGGCGACGCGTCCGGGAGAACGGCACGGGGACCGACCACGGCGCGGCCGGCGCGGTCTTCGTCATCGGCCCCGGAGTCAAGGGCGGAATGTACGCGGACTATCCGGAGACGAGGGCCGAGGCCCTGCGAGACGGCGACTTGGCCCCCTCGATGGACTTCCGCAGCGCCTACACGACCATACTCGAGGACTGGTTCGGGCTGGACGCTCCGCCCATCGTCAACGGACACTTCGAGAAGCCGAAGTTCATAGCCAATGGAGGATAGGATCAGGCCCAATGCGAACCACAACAGCCGCTGGCAGGACATGGCATTTCAGTCACGCGCTCGGCCGCGCGACGGCCGAGCATAACGGCAAGACGGGCGGTACGGAGACCCCCGCCAGCATCACCCTGGCGCCCGACGACATAATCTTCATCCTGAGCCGCGGCTTCGGATACGCGATACCCGGGTACGCGAAAGACATCGGGTGCCGGATAGGCAAGACGACCTTGGATGAGAACCATTTCGGAGACTTCTCCCGGGGCGGCTTCACGTGGCCGGTCAGCATAGCACGGGCCGCCGACGGCAACCTCTATGTCTCGGACGAGCACGAGAACGTCATCAAGGGCTTCGGGCCCGACGGCATTCTGCCCCCCTTCGAGTACGACCCCGAAGGGGAGCACTTCTGCGTGTGGGGTGAGAAGGGCTCCGGAGAGGGTCAGATCGACGGCCCCGCTGGCTTGGAGTTCGACGCCGACGACAACCTGCTCGTCGTGGACAGCCGCAACGACCGCGTTCAGAAGTTCACCAAGGACGGCAAGTACCTGTCGGGTTGGGGTGAGAGCGGCAGCGACGATGGACAGTTCAACCGCCCCTGGGGCATCACGGTAGACTCGGACGGCAACGTCTACGTAGCCGATTGGGGCAACGACCGGGTACAGAAGTTCACCGCCGACGGCGAATACATGATGACCTTCGGCACGCCGCCCGCACAGGGGGGCGACCTGCGCAAGCCCGCCGATGTCGCTGTAGACAGCGACGGGGACGTCTACGTAGCCGATTGGGGCGCGTACCGGGTGCAGATATACGAGCCCGACGGCCAGCACATATGCGCCCTCCACGGCGACATACAGAGCCCGCTGGACTCCAAGGCCGGCAACTACGTAACGCACAGGGACCCGGAGACCGTCAAGGCATACGCCCGAGTCGACGACCTGTCGGCGCTGGGGAAGTTCGGACGCCCGGTGGCCATAGAGATCGACCACCAGGACCGCGTCATCATCGCCGAGAGCAAGCACAGGATCCAGGTATACGCTAAGGACAAGACCTACGCAGAGCCGAAACCCAGCCTCCAGCTAATCCAGTAGCAGCCGCCAATCACCCCAATCACCCCAATCACCCCAATCACCCCAATCACAGTTCAGACTGTTGACAGGTACGAACGCGTGTGCTAGAGTCTTCCCGAGGCGAGGACCGGCCCACACGCGGGGCCGTCAGGAGGAATCGAAGCCGTATGGACGAACACTGCGCAGGGACCGACCCCGCACGAGGCCGCCCTCACAACGTTCGTCCTGAGCCTGTCGAAGGGTGCCGGGTGAGCCTCGACGGCCCGTCATATTCTGTCTCGTTGGTGTCTCATTCTGCCACTCTGGACTCTCATTCTGCCTTGCTCGTGTCACCCCACTGTCTCGCGAGCCAAAGCTGAAAGAGGCAAAATGTTACAGAATGAGGCAGATATCGGGGATTTCCCCCTTAGATGAGCAGACCGAGCAACTAGCCCCCTGGGCTATCCGCTACCCACTACCTCGCGACGGTAACCTACCGTAAAGGAGAATAAGATGACGCGATACAGAGCGGCGGTTATCGGGCTGGGCCGGATGGGCAGCACCTTTGACGACGAGATCCAACGTGGGGGTTCTCTCTTCCTGCCGTACTGTCACGCCCCCGCCTACGACGCCTCGCCGCACACCGATCTGGTGGCTGGCGCAGACCCGCACGACGAGCAGCGCGCCCTATTCGGCGAGCGCTGGGGCATCTCCTCCGATCACCTGTACACTGACTACCGCGAGATGCTGGAGAAGGAGAATCTCGACGTGGTCAGCGTCACGACCACGGCCAAGATACGCGCCCAGATCGTCCAGGACGCCGCGCTGGCCGGCGTGAAGGCCATCTGGGCAGAGAAGCCCATCTCGTTCAGCCTAGCGGAGGCGGACGCCATGGTCCAGACCTGCGAGCAGCAGGGCGCCGCGCTTGCCGTGAACTGCGCGCGCCGCTGGAACCCGTTCTACTACGAGGCCAGGCAGATGATCGAGGCCGGCGAGCTAGGCGACATTCTCCAGGTCACCGCATACTCGCAGTCCGGCATCTCACACAACGGCAGCCACGTCATAGACATCATGCGCTACATGGCGGGGGATGGGAAGGTCGACTGGGTGTTCGCCGAGATGGAGTCGGACGAGGCCGCCGCGGGCGACGACGACCTGACCGGCAACGGCTATCTAGCCTTCGCAAACGGCGCCCGCGGCTACTACAGGTCCACGCCGACCGGTGCCGCCGGATGGGACCTCGACGTGATAGGCGAGAAGGCCCGCGTCAGGGTGATCGATAGCGTGGGCAAGTGGCAGCTACTGCGGTTGGAGGACCCCTCGGAGGACGCGCCGTACGGAACGCGCTCCCTGTCCCGGCGCGCCAGGGGCGCTCTGCCCGCGGAATACCCGTTCCCATGGCCGGCCAGGATGCAGGGCATGGGCCTGACCATAGTCGACGACCTCGTCAATGCCATAGAGACCGGTCAGCCTCCCCGCTGCTCCGGCAGGGACGGGCGCGACGCGCTGGAGATAGCCATCGCCATGCGCGAGTCACACCGCCGGGGCGGCGTGAAGGTGGACCTGCCCATCGAAGACCGCTCCCTGCTGATACGCTCCCTGGAGGCCATCCGCGGCGACTTGCCCGCCCGCGTCCGCCGTGAGATGGAGCAGCAGAGCTGAGCCTGCCCCTGCTGCGGTGTCCCGTCACATCTCGGACCCGCTAGCGCCTCTCTACGGGTTCTAGCCGTAGCCTGAGTCCCAGGGCGCGGGTAATCTTCATCACAGTTGTGAACGACGGATTGCCGTCCTCGGACAGCGCCTTGTACAGGCCGGCCCGGTTCAGGCCTGCGTCGCGGGCCAGCGCACTCATGTTCTGAGAATGGGCGATGGCACTGAGCACGTCGCGTATCAGACTTCCGTCCCCTGGGTCTTCCTCCACAGCTGCCTCGAGAACCCCACGCGCCCGCTCTCCAGAGGTTATATGGTCCTCCAGCCTCCACTCCGTATACGTCTCAGACATTCGGCTTCCTCCTGTCGGCGGCCATGCGCTTGGCCCGCTCAATGTCTCGGTCCTGCCTGCCCTTTTGACCGCCGCACAGCAATACGATGGTGCTGGAGCCTTCGCTCACGAAGTAGAGACGATAGCCCGGCCCGTAGCTAGCTCCCGGAGAGATCCCTGGCCCAGGGGGTCTCCGCTATGCCGCAGAGCGCCCCGCTCGGCGACAGGAAGCGGCTGGTGGTCTGACCCCAGTCCTCCGTCCGGGGCGCCTGCAGTACCTTCCACCCCTTGCTCTCCAGGGTACTTGAGGCCGCCTGTACCTCGTTGACCTCGAACTCCACGGTGAATCCCAGTGGAATCCTGGATGCGGCCTCCTTGTCTCCCAGCGTCGCCTCCGCCGCGGACTCCCGGCTCCAGATGCCGAAGTGCACCACGCCTGGGACCTTTGCCATTGCGTAGCCGGTGCCCTCTGTCCACTCCACCTCCAGGCCGAACACGTCCCGGTAGAACGCGACCGCGGCAGCCATGTCGTCGACGATCTAGCCAATGCTGGCCATGTGCCTTATCACGAGCTGCTCCTTTCCGCTCTCCCTACCGCGGGTTGTGACATCGCGGTGTCGATGATCATGTTGATGAACTCAGCCTTTGCGTCGGTATAGGTACGGCGGTCGTCCCTGTACTTCGACGCGAGGCTCCGTTTCAGCTGTTCGTAGTCCTGGGCGTCACCGGTATGGGCCCTCAGGTGATCGCGGAAGACCAGGTGTTTCCGGACGTCGGGGTGGCTGGCCGGAAACATGTGGACGTGCGCGACCGTGCGGCCATCGACGACCCTGTCGAAATAGAAGCGCCCAGGAATCCCGCTCTCTCCGCTATACAGGTACCCGAGCATCTCCATTCTGGACACTGCTTTAGCGCCGTCGTCCGCGCTGACGGCGACCGGCATCATGTCCAGGACCGGCTTGGCAGCTAGCCCCGTCACGGAGGTGCTGCCGATGTGGTGTACCTCGGTGATACAGGGCCGGCACTCCTCGAGAATGGCC
This sequence comes from Dehalococcoidia bacterium, assembly GCA_965262055.1. Taxonomy (GTDB): domain Bacteria; phylum Chloroflexota; class Dehalococcoidia; order Lucifugimonadales. Next base: position 500,661 of record CBDHEI010000001.1, on the reverse strand, counting down.
TCAGCTTCACGCTCGAAGACCCGAGGCCACTCGGGATCGTGCTCCACTATCTCCACGTGTGCGCCGCGCGTGCCGAGTGCCCTCCAGCGGTCATTGTCAGCCCTCCTGACACTCACGAATCGCTCCCCTCCATTCTCTCAACTGCTACTGTAGGGCTACTACCTTCCTCTGGGTGGTGACCAGGACCGCGAAGACGGCCAGCGTCAGAGCCGCGATCATCGCGATGACGATGCGGACGTTGAACAGGTCGATCATGAATCCCGCGGGTATGAGGACCAGCGGGGTCAGGCCCATGTTCAGCGACATGAAGCTGATCACCCGTCCGCGGAAGCGGTCGTCGACGTGCTCGATGACCAAGGCCTGCTTCAGGGCCATCGGGCCCGTGCTGCCCAGACCCTTGAATCCCAGGATGACGATCGCCGCGGCGTAGATGGGTATGAGCGACACGAGCATCATGCAGACGCCCGCCGCCAGGATGCCCAGGGCCAGTAGGAGGCCGCGCCGCCACTGCCCCAGGGACGCGACCACGAGGCCGCTTATCACTGCCCCCAGCCCCATCGCGCTCACCAGCAGCCCGTAGGACGCCGATTCGAGCTTGTAGACATCCACCACCATTACAGGGAGCAGATAGCTGAACGGGGACGTTAGCATGGAAGTTACGATTCCGATCGCAAGCAGCACCAGCAGGAGCCGCCTGCCGAGCACGTAGGTCATGCCTGCCCTGATCTCGCTAAAGACCTTCTCGCCCAAGTGGCGGCGTGGGTTTGGCCTGTCGCCGATGAAGTAGGTCAGGCAGATGGCGACGGCGCCCATGGCCGAGGTGATGTAGAAGACGCCGTCGGGGCCGATGAACGCGTACATGAATCCGGCCACCGCGGGCGCCGCCAACGAGGTGGCGCTCATGCCGGCTGAGTTGAGGGCCAACGCGTTGCTCAGCTTCTCCTTGCCCACCAGCTCGGGGAGCAGGGCCTGCCGCGCCGGCCAGGCAAACGACCATGAGATGCCCTGCATCATCGAGGTGACCAGCAGTATCTGCCAGGTGACCACCTCCGTCGTGATGGAGACGGCGATTAGCAGTGATACGGTGGTGGAGATGATCGGGTAGAGGACAATCAGCCGCTTGCGGTTGAAGCGGTCGGCGACGACCCCGCCGAAGAGGGCCGTGGCCAGCAGCGGCATCGATATGCCGGCGGCCACGATTCCGAGGATGGTCGCCGAGCCGGTCAGCTTGTAGACGAGCCAGCCGCGGGCGATGATCTCCATCTCGGAGCCGCCAATCATCAGCATGATGCTGAGCCATAGCAGCAGGTAGTCGCGGTGGCGGAGGGAGGCGAATGTGCCTACTGAGCCCAGCCGCCGGCTGGGCGTCCTAGCCGGAGGGGCCGCCGTGGCGGGGCCCACTTGCTGACGCGGTGGAAGTCCACCGCCGGAAGCGCGGGCGTCAGACGCGCCCTCTGCGTCCGATTTCATCGCAGCAGTCTATCCGCTGCGCCCCCTGTGCGCAATTCCCGGCGGTGCGAAGCCGCGACAGGAGTGGGGTTGTGTTGAATGAGGGCGTATCGGTACTTATACTGTAACCACGCCTGACAGAGTGTGGGGACGTCATGAAGACTAGGCTCATACAGATTGGCAATTCTCGCGGGATTCGCATACCCAAGCCCCTCATCGAGGAAGCGGGCCTGGAGGATGAGGTCGTGTTGAGTGTCGTGGGTACAGGCCTCATGATTGAAGGCGCCTCTTGTCTGCGGGCAGGCTGGAGCGAAGCGGCGCGAGAGCTCCGTGAGAGAGGAGAGGACAGCCTGCTCGACGAGCCCACAGCGACCGACTTCGACGAGTCTGAGTGGGCGTGGTAGTGAGCGGCCCCAGGCGCGGTGACGTCTACCTCGTGTCGCTCGATCCTGCACGGGGCCAAGAGATTAGGAAGACGAGGCCATGCGCAGTCGTCTCGCCGGACGAGTTGAACGCCCATGTAGGTACGTTCATCATCGCTCCTATGACCACGGGCGGTCACGCATACCCTTTTCGGATACCATGCCGCTTCCGGGAAGAAGATGGCTACATCGTGCTGGACCAGCTTCGAACGGTGGACCAGCAACGACTCGTCAGGTGCATAGGCCGCTTAGCTCCGGCCACGCTGTCCAACGCGCTCGGCGTTCTGCGGCAGATGTTCGCAGAGTAGCCACAGCCGGGGGCTCGTGAATCGGTCAGGCTTTCCCTGCGCTAGCGCTCTTGTATTCGGAGCACCCGGCCCGCGTTCGCCCCCACAGGCTGCCCGTCGTCGATGGCTAGGCGCCCGTTCACCAGCACGTGTTGCATCCCCTCGCTGTAACGGTGGAGGTGCTGAACCGTCGAAAGGGGCGCGAGGCCGGCGGGGTCGAAGACGGCGATGTCCGCCCAGTAGCCCTTCCTGATCAGCCCGCGGTCGTTCCAGCCCAGGATCTCGGCTGGCAGACCAGTGAAAGACCTTATCGCGTGCGGCAGGGAGACCACCCCGCGGTCGAGAGCGTACCGGCGCAGCTTCGTGGAGAAGCTGGCGTAGGTGCGGACGTGCTGCGTGATGCCCATGGGGTCGGTGGCTGCGCCGAAGTAGGGGTAGTCACCGTCGCTCCCCGTGGCGACGTAGTCCTTGCGCATGATCCCTTCCAGGTCTTCCTGCGAGAGGATGTCCGCCATCGCCCGCGCACCCTCCAGGCCGAGTCGGATGGCGGCGTCTACTTCCGTGAGGCCAAGCACCTCGGTCGCGTCTAACAAGGACTTGCCCTCCACCTCGGGGCGCGCAGACTCGACGATGGTGATCTGCTCGGCGCCGCCGTACTGCTCCAGGTGCTCCGCCACGATTGACCTGATCCGCGCTCCTTCGTTGGGGTCGTCCAGGCGCTCGACGAAGCCCATCCTCTGTTCCGGGTTGCCGGGGCCCCTGTGCACCCCGTACCAGGAGGCCAGCTCCATCAGGCCTCGTCCCTCGGTAGGCATCGTGGTGCCCAGCGCGCCAGCGACCATCTCCCGTAGGAGTTCGGGCCGAGCCTCCAGGAAGCGCCGCCGACTTGGCTCCAGGGTGGGCAGGGCCGCCAACTCCGTATACAGTTCCAGAAGAGCCGCGTCGGGTACCGCCTCCAGGGCCGCTTCCAGCCTCGCGGCGCTCTCCTCGGCGCCGGTTATTGGCAGCCGGGCGTTCTCGGGAATCAGGGGCACCTCGCCGTCCGCGAAGGGGTACTGGTCTGCGTACACCCTGACGCCCCGGTCTCTGGCTTCCTCGATCAGCTCCAGCACACGGCCTGCCTTGCCCCAGTTGCGCCGGTGGACCGCCTTGAGGTGAGTCAGCACGCCCACGGTCCCGGAGCGCTCCGTGATCTCGATGGCCTCGGCGGCGGCATCGATCAGGCCGTCGGACTCGCTGCGCATGTGGGTGTGGTACATGCCGCCGTGGGAGGCCGCCTCGGAGGCCAGATCGGTGACCTCCGACGTGTCCGCGTGGCTTCCGGGAGGGTACTCCAAGCCCGACGACAGCCCCCACGCGCCGGACTCCATCGCCTCCCGCACGTGGCGCTTCATGGCCGTCATCTCACCGGACGTTGGACGGCGCGCGTCCGTGCCCATGACCAGCCGGCGCACCTGTCCTGAGCCCACCATGAGCACGGCGTTCGTGCCGATGCCCTGGCGCTCCAGCCTTGCGGCGTGGACCTCCATCGCCTCGTGCAGCGGCCACGAGCCATAGCCGTCGGCGCCGCCAACCACGGTCGTGATGCCCTGGGTCAGGTAGGGCAGGCTCGGCGCAAGCTCGGGAATGTATAGCCCGCGCTCCGAGTGCGTGTGCATGTCGACGAAGCCGGGCGTAATGTAGAGGCCGTCGGCGCGGATAGTATGGGCCGCGCTCCATGCGGCGAGGCTGCCGACGGCTGTGATCCTGCCGTCCTCGATAGCCACGTCGGCGGCAAACGGCTCGGAGCCGCTGCCGTCGATGACCTCGCCCCCCAGTATCAGCACGTCGGCCCGGGCAGCATCGTCGGCCATCTAGGTCCTCCTACTCACAGCCTCTATAGCCGGCTTTGAGGCCCAACAGGCGGGCGCAAAAGGGGCCCGGGCTGCGAGCAGCGCTCGTTCGCCGAAGCGAAAGGTGCTCACAGGTGTTCAACCCGGGCCCGCGCCTGTTCTGCGAAGGCTCTGCTGGCGTTCACGCCCGGCAGGGCTATTCGGGATGTTACCATATGGGCTGTCATGTCTAACACCTTCGGCCATACCTTCAGGGTCACCACCTGGGGCGAGTCGCACGGCGACGCGGTCGGCGTCGTCGTCGACGGCTGCCCGCCAAGGGTCGCGCTGGATCTGACCGACATCCAGAGGGAGCTCGATCGCCGCCGCCCGGGGCAGAGCGAGATCACCACACAGCGCAAGGAGTCGGACCGCGCCGAGATACTGTCGGGGGTCTTCGACGGCCTGACGTTGGGCACGCCGATACTGATCGGCGTGTGGAACGAGGACCAGCGCAGCAAGGACTACGAGCACATGCGGACGAAGTTCCGCCCCTCGCACGCCGACTACACCTACCAGGCGAAGTACGGCATCAGGAACTGGAAGGGCGGGGGCAGGGCCAGCGCCAGGGAGACGGTGGGTAGGGTGGCGGCAGGGGCCATAGCCCGGAAGGTGCTCGCGCAGGAGCACGGCGTCGAGATAGTGGGCTACGTGAAGCAGGTGTGGACTCTGGTGGCCGACGTCGACTCGGACTCGGTGACCGCGGAGGAGGTCGAGTCCGGCATCGTCCGCTGTCCAGATACGGACATGGCGCCGCGCATGATCGAGCGCATCAAGGAGGCGCGAAAGGACGGCGACTCCCTGGGCGGGGTGGTCGAGGCGGTGGCGCGCAACGTGCCCGCAGGGCTGGGCGAGCCAGTCTTCGACAAGCTGGAGGCCGAGCTGGGGCGCGGCGTTCTCTCGCTGCCGGCGTGCAAGGGGTTCGAGATCGGCTCCGGCTTCGGCGGCGTGACGATGACCGGCTCGCAGCACAACGACCCGTTCTACAACGACGAGGGCCGCATACGGACGCGCACGAACCGCTCAGGCGGCGTCCAAGGCGGCATCTCCAACGGCGAGAATATCGTGATACGCGCCGCCTTCAAGCCCACGGCGACCATACTCAGGACCCAAGAGACGGTGGACGTCGAGGGCAACCCCACGACGCTGGAGGGCAGGGGCCGTCACGACCCGTGCGTCCTGCCCCGCGCCGTCCCCATGGTGGAGGCGATGATGGCGCTGGTGCTGATGGATCAGATGCTACGCCAGCGCGCGCAGAGCGGGTGAGCTAGGCGGGGGCGCGGGCAGTCCGCACAAATATCTGCTGAAATGGACTTGTGAACAACAGGGAATTTCTCAGGCGAGCCCGGCGATATGCACGCAGGCAAAGGCTGGACTTCGATTCTGCGCCCAGCCGCGGGAGAGGCAGTCATGGCGAGGTCAGGATTGGCTCCTACAGGACTACCGTTCCTCATGGCGAGATTTCCATGGGCACACTGGCTTCAATGCTGAAAGACCTGCACATCGATAGAGGGGAGTTATAGAGCATGCGCTACGCTTATCCCTGCATTATCGTCCGCGATGAGGAAGAGGAACGAGCGAGTGGACGGGAAGCCTATACGGTGACCTTCCCCGACGTGTACGGAGCCAACACGTGCGGGTGGTCCTGGGAAGAGGCCTTGGAGATGGCCAAGGACTGCCTGGAAGTTGCCCTGGGCATGTACGTCAAGGCCCGCGAAGACCTCCCCGCTCCCAGCACGTTGGCGGAGGAACAAGTATCGGTCTCCGTAGCGCCCATCGTCGCAGCGAAGCTGGCTCTCTATGCGGCGATGCGGGAACAGGGCGTCACAGACGCCGCCCTTGCCGATCGGCTAGGTCTGCAAGAGAACGCAGTCCGCCAGCTTCTCGACCCTGGGCACCGGTCCCACATGACGTCAGTAGAGAAGGCCCTCCGGGCAGTCGGGCGTTCCTTGGTGGTCGAGGACAGGGCAGCCGTCCAATACCCCGAGACCTCATCCGCCTTGATATCGACCTGACAAGGGTGCGCAGGCAGAACGACGCCATTCCTGTTCGAGTAAGCGCCCGCGGGTAAGCTAGACCGGCCCAGGAACTTGGACGAGTGGACAATCCGCCCCTGAGCCGTCCGGATTGGTGCGGTAGTGCCAGACTGCCCCGGGAGAAGTCTCGCCGGAAAGGTAGCTGGTCATCGGCTGGAACATGACGCTGGGGACCTGGTCTCGAATGGTCGTTACCGCCCATTCGACGGGTACGAACTGGGCCTTCAGCACGTAGCCGTCCGGGTCGGCTTGTTGGACCGTCCCGGCCCATGCCATGACCTCGAATACGAAGGCAGTGGCCAGATAGCCGGTACCGGGCTGTCCCTCGTGCAACTGTACTGGAGCGCGATTGTCGTGCTGCACGACGTAGGCCAGAGGCCCTATATCGACGACCCGCAGCCCTGTCCCCTCGCGGACCTCACGGACGAGGGCTTCGCTCAGCACTTCGCCGGTCTCGGCGACTCCCCCGGCAGTGACCATACCGCCACCGGATCGTTTGCCCTTTGCTGCTGGACCAGAAGCACCTCATCCCCGCGCCTGATAATGCCGGCGGCGATGTTTTGGACTGGCCTGAGCAGGTCAGTCACTGGACGATTTGTTGTTTGGTTGCGATTTGACGAACAGGGCAATTACCGGCACAGCAAGTATTGCGCCCATAACGAAGAGCAGTGCTAATGTGCCCAGCAATACTGGTTCACGCGGGTGGGTTTCACCTGCATCTGCCATCCATAGGTATGCGCTGGCCATGCTCCCTAAACCGATGAAGATGCCCGGTGCGCGACGGATTTGCAACCCCCCGGCTCTAATGGCTTCTGCGAGGACCATGGCTGCTACACACAATGCAACCACTGGAGCGAAAAGCCCTGCTCCTCCAGTGGGGTCTTCCTGCGTAGGTGTCGACAGTAACGTGGCTAGGAATGCGAATCCGGCGGCCACTGCCGCGACTCCGTACCACCGCTCCATGATTCTATTAAGGATGTTGTGCCGACTACTGATTATTCCCCTGAGGATGGACCGTATCTTTCGGTCACCATTCCTCTCGACTCGCGTTAGGTTATGAAGCACCACGCTACGGCTCACGCGTTTGGCCTTCAGCCAGCGGTTCAAGGATCGTTGGCTTTCTCCTGACATGCGGCCAGCGATAAGCCCTTCGGTACTAAGGTTTTCGTCAAGGTCGGGCCAGCGGATTCCCTCACCATCTCCGATGAGCTCCCAGTTGTCCCGCTCCGCCTGGGTGGCGTGGACAAGTCTCGGATACCAGACCAGCGGAATGGAGATGGTGCGCCCGTCGGATAGCTCGGCCTGTAGTGTATCCTCGGTAACGGTGATGTTTCCGCCTTAGGCGCCTCAGTTTTCGAGGTAGTCATTCCACGCCTCCACAAGAAGCTTGTGGTTTGCTTCGATCATATGCTGGACACGGAGTATCTCCGGCCGGCGCAATCTGTTGCTTCTCTGTATTCTCACTGGGTCCAGCCAGAACTCGGCTACTCCCTTGCCACGTGCAACGTGCACGTGCCGAGGTTCGCCCCCATCGCCCGCATAGAAGAAGAAACGATAAGGACCATCTCTGAGGACCGTTGGCATGTGAGCGCCCTTACCGCAACCACTGGCCCTTAGGCAGTCGTATCACACCGGTGTCTCGGCGGCGTAGGACTCGTCTAGCAGGTCGGTGATGTAGCGTATCTGGATGTCCTTGCCGGAGCGGCGGGCGCCTAGCTGGAGCTGGATTAGGCAGCCGGGGTTTGCGGTTGCGACTGTGGGGGCTTCCGTATCTTCCACGGCGCTCATCTTGGAGTCGAGCAGGCGCAGGGAGAATTCGCGCTGGGTGATGGCGTAGGAGCCCCCGGCGCCACAGCAGCGGGACGAGCCGTCCATCTCCACCAGCTCCAGGCCCGGGATGGAGCGCAGAAGCTGTCGCGGCGCCTCGGTAACCCGCTGCGCGTTGACCAGATGGCAAGAGTCCTGGTACGTGACCCTGCGGTCCAGGCGGCCCGTGGGGGGAATGAAGGGCAGCTCCGCCAGGAGCTCGTGCACGTCCTTCACCTTGTGTGCGAGGGCTGCCGAGCGCGACCCGTACTCTTCGTCTCCGCGGAGCAGCTCGTCGTACTCCTTCATCCGCGCGCCGCAGCCAGCCGACGCCGTGACGACCGCATCTACGCCCGCCGCCTCGAACGCCTCGACGTTGCGGCGGGCCATGCCGCGGGCTGTGTCCATATCGCCTACGTGGGAGTGGATGGCGCCGCAGCAGATCTGCTCCCTGGGCACGACGATCTCGCAGCCGTTGCGGGATAGCACGCGGGCCACCGCGTTCATTTCCGGGCCGTTGACGAGAGGCATGACGCACCCCGACAGCAGGGCCACCCTGGCCCGGCGCTCCCCGTGCGCGGGAATCACCTGGCCCCTCGCCTTGAATGGCGCGCCGGAGACGGACGGCGCCGAGTCCTCCAGGTCTGCCAGCCTGCGCGAGAGGAGCCTGAGCGCCCGTGTTCCGCGGACGGCCTGCTGGAGGCCCAAACGCTGGTATAGCCGCAGCCCTCCTGCCATGAGGCCCAGCCTGCCCTGGTGGGGCAGTATGCCTTTCAGCAAAGCCTTTGCCGCCATCCTGGGTAGTAGGCCGAGCTTCCTGTGGCGCACGACCTCGGTCGTCACGGCCTCGATCAGCTTCCCGTACGGGACTCCCGATGGGCACGCCGTCTCGCATGCGCGGCACTGGATGCACAGGTCCCAGTGTTTGAAGACCGTGGGGCTCGGCCCTATGCGCCCCTCGCTGGCGGCCTTCATCAGGGCGATCCGGCCGCGCGGCGACTCGGTCTCCAGCCCCGTCTCCAGGTACGTGGGGCACGCCTGCAGGCAAAAGCCGCAGTGGACGCACTTGTAGAGGTCCTGCTCGTCGAGGACGTCGGGGCCAAGGAAGGGCGGCGCGGACGCCATCAGATGCCTCCCACGTAGCGGCCCGGACTGAGAATGCGCTCCGGGTCGTACTGGTCTTTCAGCGCGCGCATGACGGTTATCTGGTCTCCTACGTCGTCCCATACGTCCAGGCCCGCCTTGGCGGAAGGCGGGCACGTCTCGACCACCATGTTGCCCCCCTCGCTGCTCACGGCCTCGCGCACAGACTGGATGAGCGCGCGCACAGCCTCGACTCCAAGTTGCTCCCCCCCATGGTACCAGCATGCCTGCACGACCCCGTGCGCCGGGTGGCATACGAGCGCGGCGCGGCCTGCCGGCGCCGTCTCCTGGTGCTGGAACGCCTCCCACAGCCTGCCGACTGATGCGGGCGTGGCCGAGGCCCTGACGCCAACCGTGGGCCTGGTCGCCTCATCCCAACCGAAGTCGGCGGCCCGGCGCCAGAGCGAACTCGCGGCGTGTCCTTCAAGCTCGCAAACCTCACGGGCCCCTTGGCGTCTCGCGACGGCCGTGGCCTCGGTCACCATCCTGTCGACGGTCCTCGTCCTGCCGCCCAGCCTGACGGCGAGGCGGTGTGCTCCGGCATCGAGATCGCCGAAACTCGCGGCTGCCTCGGGGCCGATCACCATGAGGGCAAGAGGGACCGCGTCGCCCTCGAAGATGTCCAGGGCTGCCCTGATGGCGTTGGCAGCCGTGTCGTAGCTGGCGACCACCGTCGTTTCGTGGTGGGGCAGGGGAGTCAACTTGACCGATACCTCGACGATGACGCCCAGCGTGCCGAGGCCGCCGATGTGCAGCTTCGCCATGTCGTAGCCGGATACGTTCTTGACGACCTGACCCCCGCTCTTGGTGACGACGCCGTCCGCGTGGACCACCTTCATGCCGATCACGGTGTCCCGGAGGCTGCCGTACTGCCACTTGAGGGGGCCGCTGTTGCCCACCGCCAGAGTGCCTCCCACGGTGGCCGTCTCCGGCAGCGGCGGGTCGATGGGGAGAAACTGACCGTGCTCGGCCAGCGCGCGCCTGAGTGCGGCCACCGTGACGCCCGTCTGTACGGTCGCGGTGAGATCCCCGTGGTTGTGGGCGATGATCTGGTCCAGCCCGGTCAGGTCGAGCGCGACGTCGTACCGCCGGGGCAGGTTGCCCAAGGCGATGCGGGTGCCGCCGCCCCAGGGAGTCACCGCCGCCCCAGCCCGGTGCGCCTCCGACATGACGGCGCTGACGGCCTCCACGGTCGCCGGACGCACGGCCACGGAGGGCGATACGCCGTCGATGGCGTAGTCTTCAGGGTTCGTGCTTGCCACCGGGCCGCCGGCTGCGTTTATGACGGCGTCGGCGAGAGCCGCCGCGTCAGTGCACTGGGCGACCAAGCCGGGCCGCCTAGATGAACGCGCCTGCGCCCGTACGGGCTACGGCGCCGGCGTGAGGGATCGGGGTGCGGGACTTTCCGGTCGGGAATATCTTGCCTGGGTTGAGGCGGCCGTCGCTCCCGAAGGCAGGGGCCAGCTTTGCCATCGCCGCCATGTCCTCGTCGCTGAACATGAGCGGCATGTACTCCTGCTTCTCCAGGCCGATCCCGTGCTCTCCGGAGAGTACCCCTCCGGCCTCCACGCACAGCTCAAGGATGTCCGCGCCCGCCTCCATGGTGCGCCTGAGCTGGTCGGGGTCGCGCTCGTCGAAGAGGACGGACGGGTGCAGGTTGCCGTCGCCGGCGTGCAGCAGGTTGGCGATGGGGAGATCGTACTTGTCGCCGATCTCCGTGATGCGGGCCAGCACCTCCATGAGCCTCGTCCTTGGGATGGTGCCGTCCACCAGGTAGTAGTTGGGCGCGAGGCGGCCCAGGGCGCCAAGGACGCCCTTCCTGCCGGCCCACAGCCGGGCGCGCTCGTCCTCATCTACGGCGGTGCGTATCTCCATCGGCTCGTAGCTGCGGCAGACGCGCTCGATCTCCTCGGCCTCCTCCTCCACGGCTTCTCTAAGCCCGTCCACCTCCACCAACAGCACCGCGCCCGCGCCTTTGGGGTACCCTGCGTTGACCGCAGGTTCCACGGCCTCTATGCAGAAGTGGTCCATCATCTCGATGGCGGCGGGAACGATGCCGGCCCCGATTATGCCTGAGACGGCGGAGCTTGCCTGGTCCAGCTCACGGAACACCGCGAGCAGGGTCTTGACCGCCTCCGGATGCTTGAGCAGCCGCACGACGATCTTCGTGGCGATGGCCAGGGTGCCCTCCGAGCCGATCACGATGCCCCGGAGGTCGTAGCCCGGCGTCTCCCGCGTCCGCCCGCCGAGCCACGTCACCGAGCCGTCAGCCAGCACGACCTCCATGCCGAGGACGTGGTTCGTGGTGACGCCGTAGGCCAGGCAGTGCGGCCCGCCGGAGTTCTCGGCAATGTTGCCGCCTATTGTGCACGCCCTCTGGCTGGACGGGTCAGGGGCGAAGTAGAGCCCGAACTCTGCCGCTGCCGTGGAGATGTCCAGGTTGACCACCCCCGGCTCCACGACCGCCAGCCGGTTTGCCGGGTCGATCTCCAGGATGCGCTTCATCCGCGTGAGCGCGACAACGAGCCCGCCCTGCTCGGCGACGGCGCCCCCGCTGAGCCCGGTGCCGGCGCCGCGCGCCACGATGGGCACCCCAGCGCGGGAGGCGGCAGCTACGACCGCCGAGACCTCCTCCGTGCTGGCAGGGAGCACCACCGCGGAGGGCATCGCCTTGTCCACCGAGCCATCGTACTCGAAGACGATCAGGTCCTCCGGCAGGTGGACCACGTAGTCGTCGCCGACTATTGCTCTAAGCTCGTCTACCAGCAGATTGGTTTCGGACACATGCGGCTCCCTGGGCACATCAAAGCTGTTCGAGTTGGCCCTCAAGAAGCGAGGCACCAGAGCGCAGGACGGAGGTGTCCACATCGCCGTCAATGAGTTCCTCAAGGAGCTGGGCAAGACTTGGTTCGACCTTCTCTAGCTGAGACGGCAACTCAGGCCGCGACAGGGGAAACACCTCGCTCTTCAGCAGGACAGCCCTGGCAACGTGGCTGGCTGCGAGCATCAGCTCCTCCGATGCCGCGTCTACATCCCCAACGGCAAGGAGTTCCGAGGCCATTCTCAGGCGCTTTCTTGCATGGTCCACTTTCGGACGCCAGTCCGGCCAGTGAGGTTTGGCCCGCTCGGCGGCCACGTGCTTGGCCCACCAACCATCGGGGTCGCGTATGGGCGACCCAAAGCGCAACGCCCAGCCCGGATAGTCGTCGCCGTCCTCAAGCCGCCTCAGAAACCTCGAACGACTATCCTGTTGCAGGTGTACGTTGCCTGGACGCTTGAGTCGAATCCGGCGACCGTCGTCGTGGAGGACGAGGATGTCAATGTCACTGCGCCCGTTCATGGTGTCGCGAGCGCCAGAGCCGACCAGGACCAGCGTTGCTGCGTCCGTCAAGCCCGCCCGCGTCAGGGCATCCAACACCGACTTGGCTCCAGATTCCACGGTTTCGTTCATTTCTTCGAGGAGTCTATGCGTGATTCAGTCTCTGTGATGAACTCCTCAAGTTCACTGGCGAGAGATTCGAGGTCTCGCTCCTGCAGTTCGGGCCCTGGTTCGTCGTACGCGACATCCTTCCTAAGGCTGTTCAACTCCTCCAGCTCATCGCCGACATCCCGTGAAATCAGCCCATCGGCATAAAGCTTCCGGGCCAGCTCGGCCTTCTCGTGGTGTTTCTTGGTCAACTTGCGGCCGTACCGCGCCGCGAGCGCGGCGAGGCAGTTCTCGTAGGCATAGAAGGCCCAGGTTACGGCACTTTCGGGGTCCGGTTCCCACGCCGCAGTTTGGACCTTGTCCAAATGTTTGCGCGCAATAGCGCTGTGCTTTCTGACCTCGTCAACGTCCATTTGGCTCCTTCGTTGCGACGCCCACATGCTGAGGCATATCAACGTTACCACACCCTATTATCTGCGGACTACTCAATACTACCTGGATTAGCTTTGGGATGGCCGCGATTGCAATGCAGTCCAATTGTGGAGCAACCCGCCGCGTTGTCGCGCTATGGCTGGCGGGCTATACTTCGCCTCTATTGACCGGGGGTGACGGATGCGTGTGATGGTGACCGGGGGGGCCGGCTTTGTTGGCTCCCACATGGTCGATCGGCTGGTGGCGAGGGGCGACGATGTGCTCGTCGTCGACGACCTGTCCACGGGCAGCGCCTCGAACCTCCCCCCCGGCGTCGAGTTGGAGGAGATGGACATAGCCAGCCCCAGGCTGCTCGACGTGGCATCGGCATGGCGCCCCGAAGCCGTCTGCCACGCCGCGGCGCAGCCCTCGGTCCCCGTGTCCATGTCAGACCCCTTGCTCGACGCCCATACCAACGTGATGGGCGGACTGAATGTGCTCAGGGCCGCCATGGAGGCTGGGGCCGCCCAAGTCGTCTACGTCAACACCGGCGGAGCACTCTACGGCGAGCCCGACTACCTGCCCTGCGACGAGGACCACCCGCAGAGGCCGCTCAGCCCGTACGGCCTGAGCAAGCTGACGATGGAGCGTTACTTCCGCCTCATGCTCCCCCCGTCGGTCACACTGAAGGTCTTGCGCTTGGCCAACGTCTACGGCCCGCGCCAGTCCCCGGACGGCGAGTCGGGCGTCATCTCGATATTCATACGCCGCATGCTGCGCGGAGAGCCTGTGACCATAGACGGCGACGGTCTGCAGACCCGCGACTTCGTCTACGTCGGGGACGTGGCCGCCGCCCACGAGCTCGCCCTCGGCCACCCAGAGCCGTTGACCGCAAACATCGGCTCGGGAACCGGCGTCTCCGTGAACGAGATATTCGGCGTGATCTCCAAGCTGACCGGCTACGAACACCCTCCTCGGCACGGACCGTCTCGTCCGGGTGACGTCAGGCACGTCGTGCTCGACGTCACCCGCGCGAGAGAACGCCTCGGCTGGTCACCCACGACCGGCCTTGCGGATGGCCTCCGGCAGACCGTCGCGGCTATGTGATAAGGCTGACTTAGCTGCTTGCTAATGCGCCCTGTCTTGCGCCCACTCGGGAAACTCCATAGAATCAGGGCGATGGAGCACCCGTCGAGACTCCCCGGCTAGGCTCCCAGATGGCTTCTCCCCCCGCTGCGTCCAACCCGCAGGTCGAGGCCGTTCTGGTCAGGACTATCAAGGTCGTACTGGCGCTTGTAGTCCTCACCCCGCTGATAGTCATGACGAGGGTGCTACCCCCCGAGTGGCTTCCCGAGGTCGAGTGGCTGCTGCCCAACGCCTTCTTCCCGTTCGTAGTCGGCAAAGCCCTCTACGTCCGCTTCCTCACACTGGTGGCCGTTGGCCTATGGCTGGTCGTCTTCATGAGGAACCCGTCCTACAGGGCGCCGCGCTCGGCCATCCTCATAGCCCTCGCCGTCTACCTTCTCGCAACCCTAGTCTCGTCCCTGCTCGGCGTCTCGCCGCAGCGCTCCATCTGGTCATACTACGAGCGCATGCAGGGGTTCGTCTCCCTGGCGCACTGGCTGGCCTTCGCATGGGTGCTGGTATCCGTCTACAGGACCCGGGCCGACTGGCGCGCCCTGTTGAACGCCTGCCTCGCCGCCGCCGTCGTGGTTGCCGTGCTGGGAGTGGGGCAGAACTCGGGACTGCGCCTCACGCCCTTCCTGCAGGAGGTTGACAGGCTCGACATCACCCTGGGGAACGCCACGTACGTCGGCAGCTACATGCTCGTGAGCACGCTCGTAGCCGTGGCCTTCCTCGCCCACTCCCTCCTGGGAGGCAGAGACGAGGCCCCTGTGCAACCGAATCGAGCGCCCCGCACCCGATCCGGGCGCAGGGGTAGGATGAGGAGTCGGGCAAGCAGGGCGGAACCAAGGCAGCCTCTTTCACAACCCGTCTGGCTAGCCACGTGGCTGGCCGCCGTGGCCATCTCCCTGTTGCTCATGCTGGCCTCCGGCTCGAAGCTCGCCTACACCTTGCTTCTCGTCGTGCTTGTGGCGTTCGGGGGGAGCTACTACTTCTCTATGGCGCAGCGGCAGTCTTGGTGGCGGGCCTTCTGGACCATCGGCATAGCCCTCTTCCTGTGCGTCATGGTCCTGAGCGGTACTAGGGGCGCGGTTGTAGGACTGGCTGGCGCCGTGGGTGCGTTCGCCGTGGGCTACGCACTGATAGGCCGGCTGAACTGGGTACGCGTGGCCGCTGCCTTTTTCGCCGTCGGCGCGCTGCTCCTCGGCGTCCTGCTGTTTGCGGCGCGCAGCACCCCGCCGGTCGAGGCCCTGGCATCCTCCAGCCCCATGGTCAGCCGCCTGCTGCGTATCAGCCTCGAAGACACGAGCGTCCTGGGACGGATAGCGTCCCAGCGCACCGGACTCCAGAGCGTCGCTGACAGGCCGGTCTTCGGCTGGGGTCCCGAGAACTACTCGGTCGCCTACGACAGGCACATTAGTGTGGAGACATCGACCACCGTTAGGGAGTCCTTTGATCAGGCGCACAACAAGCTACTCGAGGAGCTAGTTACCAGGGGCGTTGTGGGGCTGCTGGCGTACTTGACCATATGGGCGTTCGTCTTCATGGCCGTGCTGCGGCGGGCGAGGAGACAGGCGGCGAGGGAGCAGGTCTATACGATGCTCATCGGTGCCGCCCTCCTCGGCTACTTCGTGCAGAACCTTTTCCTGTTCGACACGCCGGGAACGGTGGTCTGGTTCATGCTGCTGCTCGGGTACGCAGCGTACTTGGAGACTACCGGAGAGCCACAAGTCACCGGGGCCCCGCCGCAACGGGGAAAGCCGCCGGAAACCCCGGCTCTGCTCGCGCGCCTCTCCGGGACATTCCAGTCCGGCGTGGTCTACCGCTGGGCGACGGCGACAGTGGCTCTGGTAGTCATCGTGGCCCTCTATTTCCTCGTAGCGCTCCCATTCCATAGCGCCGTGCTCGTGGTAGAGGCCCTGGACCCCGGCAACCCCTTCACATGGGAAGAGCGCCTGGACAAGTTCGAACGCTCCTTTGCTACATTCCCTTCCACGGCGAACCAGCCCCGCATCGCTATGTTCAACGACATTGCCAGGAAGTTCGGCTCGCTTCCGATGGTGGACGTCGCCCGGACCTTGAGCGTTGTAGAGGAATCAGAGCAACAGGCGGTGCGAGGCGAGCCCGATGGGTGGCGTGCCCGAGTGGCTGCCGCCAGTGTCTACCACTTGGCCGCGCAGCTTGATCCCTCGTATTTGGAGAAGGCCAGGGAGCTCATAGAGGAAGCGAGAGAGCTCTCGCCGGGGCGCAAGGAGACGATGCGCGCCGAGGTGATCCAGTACCTCAACGAAGGCGACCTGGAGGGTGCCGAGGCTGTCTTGGACCGGTACGTGGGGCAGCATGAGGCAGCCGAGCGATACTTTGCCGACCTCAGGAACGCCATAGAAGCGCGGCGGGACCAATGAGCGCCCCAGCCAGGCTATGGATGTGGGAGAGCAGTCATGAACGGGCCTGCGCGTTGGAGGTCTGACGTGACCCTATACCCTGTGATTATGGCTGGCGGCTCCGGGACGCGGCTCTGGCCGTTGTCCCGCGAGCAGCACCCCAAGCAGTTCTTCCCCATCGTCGACGACGAGAGCATGCTCCAGCAGACCGTGCGCCGCCTCGACGGACTGACATCCGTCGAGCTGCCACTCATCGTCTGCAACGAGGCCCACCGCTTCTTCGCAGTCGACCAGCTTCGGGCGGTCGGGGTATCGCCACTGGGCATCATCATTGAGCCGGAGGGTCGCAACACCGCTCCGGCCCTCACCCTGGCTGCGCTGCGCCTCCTCGAAATGGGAGACGGCCGCGAGCACAACCCTATAGTGCTCGCCATGCCGGGTGACCACCTGGTGCGGGATGTGGTGGCCTTCCACGAAGCCGTGGAGGCGGGCAGGGCCTTGGCCGCTCGTGGGTGGCTGGTCACCTTCGGCGTCGTGCCGGACGCGCCGGAGACCGGCTTCGGCTACATCAGGAAGGGCGCCGCGCTGGACAAGTCTGCCGCGTCCCCATGCCGCGTCTCAGGTTTCGTAGAGAAGCCGGACGTGGAGACCGCGCGGGCCTACGTGGACAGCGGTGAGTACCTCTGGAACAGCGGCATATTCATGATGCGCGCCTCCGCGTGGCTCATGGCCCTGGAGCGTTTCAGGCCGGACATAGCGCGGGCCTGCAGGCTCGCCCAGTCCAACGGCCATGTCGACGGCGCTTTCTACAGGCCGGGAGCGCCCGACTTCCTCGCGTGCCCAAGCGAGTCCATCGACTACGCAGTGATGGAGAAGGCCGCAGGTATATCCCCCGAGTGCAGGGGCGGACTGCCCGACAGCGCCGTGGTGCCGCTGGACGCGGGCTGGTCGGACGTGGGCGCGTGGTCGGCCCTGTGGAAGCACGGAGAACGAGACAGCGCCGGCAACGTCATACGCGGAGACGTATACGCGCAATCCACAGAGGACGCCCTGCTCGTGTCGCAGCACCGGCTGGTGGCGGCCGTGGGAGTAAAGGACACCGTGGTCGTAGAGACGGCCGACGCCGTGCTGGTGGCGCACAAGGACAGCGTGCAGGACGTCAAGGAGATGGTGCAGCGTCTCAAGTCGGACGACCGGCCCGAGGCCGAGGCCCACAGGAGGGTCTACCGGCCCTGGGGCAGCTACGAGGTCGTAGACTCAGGGCCGGGCTTCCAGGTAAAGCGTCTCACGGTCAATCCCGGCGCCGCGCTCTCACTCCAGATGCACCATCACCGGGCGGAGCACTGGGTAGTCGTCGTAGGCACAGCAAAGGTCATCAGGGGCGACGAGGTCTTCTCACTCTCTGAGAACGAGTCTACCTACGTCCCCAAGGGCGCCAAGCACCGCCTGGAGAACCCGGGCCAGACCCCCCTGGAGATAATCGAGGTCCAGACCGGCGGCTACCTCGGCGAAGACGACATCGTGCGCTTCCAGGACAACTACGACAGGCGCTAGCGCCCCGCGGGCGGCTACTCCCTCGACTTCGCTATCTGCCCGGCTATCCACTCGTACGTGGGCTTGAGTCCCTCCCGGATCGTCGTCTCGGGCTGCCAGCCCAAGACCTCCTTCAGTAGTGTATTGTCGCTGTTGCGGCCCCGCACACCCTGTGGCTTCGTCAGGTCGTGGCGTCTTTCCATGCGCTTCCCCGACGCTGCGCACACCGCATCCACGAGCTCGTTGACCGTCACCAGCTCGTCCGTGCCCAGGTTGATGGGCTTCGTGTAACCAGATTCCATGATGCGGCGCAGCCCCTCTATGCAGTCGTCCACGTAGCAGAAGCTACGGGTCTGCTCGCCGTCCCCCCACACCTCTATGACGGTGCCGTCCCCGGCCATCGCGACCTTGCGGCATATCGCGGCGGGCGCCTTCTCCTTCCCGCCGTCGTAGGTCCCCAGGGGGCCGTAGATGTTGTGGAACCGCACGATTCGTACGTCCAGCCCGCACTCCTCGTTGTAGTAGGTCGCAAGCTGCTCGGCGAACAGCTTCTCCCAGCCGTACCCCTTCTCCGGGTCCGCTGGCACCGCGTTCTCCTCCTTCAGGGGCGTCACGTCCTCCACGTCCTGCAGGAAGCTGGGGTAGACGCACGCCGAGCTCGTGTACAGGTACCTGCCAACCTTGGACACCCTGGCCGCTTCGAGCATGTGGCTGTTCATCAGCGTATTGTTGCGCGTGAGCGACGCATGGTTCGCGGTGATATACCCGATGCCACCCATGTCCGCTGCCAACTGGTACACGTCGTCCATGCCTTCGGTCGCTTGGAGGCAGCCCTCGAAGTGGCGTAGGTCGGCCACCACGAACTCGTCAGCGGGGCTCTCCTCGAACTCGGGCTGCTTCATGTCGACAGCCCGCACCCAGTGCCCCTCGGACTTCAGACGCTTGACGAGATGATGGGCGATGAACCCCCCAGCTCCCGTGACTACTATCTTCATATGGTCTTCTCCCTAGGATCAGTAGGCCGGATCACCATCTGTAGCAACTTCCTCGCAGGCTTCAGCACGGGCGCCAGCATTCCGCCACGCAGGCCGTTCTTCCGCCACGCCCGAGCCACCTCGAGGTTCGCCTTCACAATCGTCGATAGGGACCCGCCGGAATTACCTCCCGGCGCCATGTTCACCAGCACCCGGTCCAGGTACCTGACCTCAATCCCGTGCTTGAGCATCAGCCGCAGCATCAACTCGTAGTCAGCGGAGATAGGATAGCGCAGATCGAACGCGCCGTAACGCTCGTAGACGCGTCTCCTCACGAAGAACGTGGGATGAGGGGGCATCCAGCCGAGGCGCCACCTCCCGTGGCCCCCGGCCTGCCAGTAGCGGACCATCTTGCCGGCCTCGTTGGTGTACACGAGGTCCCCGTAGCACGCGTCTATGTCTTCCCGGCGGAAGGCGTCCATCACGTCCCGCAGCACCAGCGGGTCGCTGTACCGGTCGTCGGCGTTTAGGATGCCCACCACGTCGCCGGTCGCCAGGCCGATGCCCTTGTTCATCCCGTCGTATATGCTCCGGTCAGGCTCGCTCACCAGCAAGGCGATACGCCCCCGGTAACGCTCCAGCACCTCCAGCGTGCCGTCGGTCGAGCCAGCGTCCACGACGATCAACTCCAGCTCGTGCTCGTGCTGCTGGGAAAGGACCGAGTCGAGGGCCCGGCCCACCCTCACGTCATTGAACACTGGCACAACGACTGAAATCTTCATTCGAAACGTTCGTGAATGCCGCCTCTCAGCTTCTGATGGCGGTCATAGGATGCGGTCGTATGCGTTGCAGAGCTCCTTCACTACTACATCGTAATCGTACTCCCGGAGGGCCTTCTGCCTGTTATGCTGTCCCATTATTGTTCGCAGCGAGGGATCGTCGCGGAGGCGGGACAGTGCTTCGGCGTAACCCTCGATATCATCTGGCGCGGTCAGGTAGCCGCCTTCGCCAACGTCGATCATCTCGGGAATCGCCCCAACGGGAGAGGCCACTACCGGCAAGCCAACGGCCATGGCCTCCGAGACGCTGTTGGGGAATCCCTCGGTCCAGGTCGGAAACACGAACACGTCGCTGTCGCGGAGCATGCTCAGGACCTCGCTGTTCGTGACCGGCCCCAGCACTTGCACACGCTCTTGTAGCCCCCGGTTGCGGATGTGTCGGAGAAGGGCCTTGCGCGACTCGGGAGGACCGTCACCAACCAGTTGGAAGTGGGCGCCTTGCACTAGCTCGGCAGCCTCCACGACGGTGTAGATACCCTTCGATTCCACCAGTGCGCCGGTGAATATGACCCTAAGGTCTTCGCATGATTCCGTCCGTGGGACCTTCTCCTGGACCGAGCGGAAGTCCACGAAGTTTGGCAGTAGCGGCACCGTCTTGTCCGCAAAGTCGCCCAGCTCCAGGACCGAGCGGTAGCTAGGCTGCCCGAGAGCAAGAATCGCGGCGGCGCCCTTGAACATGGCGCGGTAGGCCCACCGGTAGAGCCGGGATCCGAGACTCTTCCCAGCGGGAACGCTGAGTGTCCCATGCAAATGCACCACGTAGGGCACTTTGGCCTTCTTTGCGATTAGGGTGGAAACGAGGTTCCTTGGAGTGGCGGTCATGGTGAGGGAGCAGTTCAGGTGCATTAGGGAGAAGCGCCCAGACCGCAGTGCTCGGTAGATTCCCCACACTATTTTCAGGAATCGCTTTGCCTCGGCAAGGTTCAGTTTAGGGGGAATGTTCTGGTGCCGCCGCGTTACCCTGGTGTCCACGAGTTCGAGCTCGAACGGGGCCGGTAGCCCTCTTTCGCAGAGTATCTCAGTCCAAGTCTGGATCCCGCCCGTCGGCGGCGGCAGAGCGGAAACAAGCAGGATCCTGACAGCGCCCGCGTGCTGGCTTGCCTCCGTCGGCGGTGGATCGCTATGGCCTGGCTGCGAGCGTTCCAATGCTCCAAGCTTCGATGGTCGATAGGCGGTCGCGGGCTTTCACAGCTTGAACAACCTCCCAGATGGCATAGCTCTGCCTCCAATGGCGTTTCGCGTGTCCACAATCATGCGGCTGCTCTGAGCGATCGACTCCCAATCGTATGAGCTGTGGTCCGTAACGATGACGACGCAGTCGGAGGCCGCGGTCGCTTCGTCCAAAGATGGCTGTCCGGCAGCCCCCACGCTGGTCAGTTCCAGTCCGTCAAATTCGATGTCCGGAACCAAGGGGTCGTGGTACGTCACCGACGCTCCCTTCTGCCGCAGCAGGTGGATGAGGTCCAGGGCAGGCGACTCCCTGGTGTCGCTCACGTCGCGCTTGTAGGCGACGCCGAGAATAAGTATTTTCGATCCGTTCAGCGCCTTGCCTTCGCTGTTCAGGGAGTCGGCCACCCTGTCGGCCACGTACTGGGGCATCGAGAAGTTTATCTCCTCGGCAAGCTGGATGAAGCGCGCGGTGTAGTCGAGGGTCCTCATCTTCCAGGCCAGGTACTGTGGGTCCACAGGTATGCAGTGCCCGCCAAGGCCGGGGCCTGGGTAGAAAGGCATGTACCCGAAGGGTTTGGTGCCTGCCGCGTCTATGACCTCCCAAACGTCCACCCCCAGTCGTTCGCACATGATAGCCATCTCGTTCGCCAGCGCGATGTTGGTGGCCCGGAACGTGTTTTCGAGGAGCTTCACCATCTCGGCCGTCCTGGGGGACGATACCGGGACTATGCTCTCGACTATCGCTCCGTACAGCTGCGACGCCACCTCCGTGCATGCCGGCGTCGCCCCTCCTATCACCTTGGGGGTATTCGCAATGGTCCACTTGCGCTGTCCAGGGTCTACCCGCTCGGGAGAGAAAGCTAGGAAGAAGTCCTTGCCAACCTGGAGGTCGTTCGGACTGTTCTCCAGCAGGCGGGCCAGTACGAGGTCCTCCGTTGACCCGGGGTAGGAGGTGCTCTCCAGCACCACCAGCATCTCTTCGTGCATTCGGGCGGCGATGCTCTCCGTAGCGAGGGCGATGTGGGAAACGTCCGGCGTTCTCGTCTTGCTGAGGGGCGTCGGCACGCATATTATCGCCGCGTCCGACTCGGCCACGACGTCGTAGTCGTCCGTCGCCCTCAGTCTTCGCTCGTCCATGACCAGCTTCCCGAGGGTCGCCGAAGGCACGTCACCGAGGTACGACTGCCCCGCGTTGATCATGCGAAGCCGTTCCGGGTCTACGTCTATGCCGTGTACCTCGAATCCAGCCTCCGCAAAGGCGATGGCGAGAGGCAGCCCAACGTACCCCAGTCCTGCTACGGACACCGTGGCCGTTCTGTCGGCGATGCGTTTGCTGATCGTCCCCTCAGCGGCCATGGGCGCGGTCCCTATTGCCTAACGGCGCGTTGCCGCAGCGGCCTGCTGACGAGCAGGTGATGGTCGGCATGCCGGGCATGAGTGCAAACGTGAGGTGAATGGCTCCAGCCGGCGTGTGCTGGCTGTGCCGTGTCAACTATCGCTCCAAGCAAAGGCGTCTCCACCCCGTACCCGGTATGTATGCCGTGTGGAGCAATCTGGCCGTGATTCTAGCATAGGGTATTGAACGGCGCTAACCCTTCCTTGAAGGCCACGAACGACTGTGCTAGTATACCCCCATGGACACACGACCGCATACCTCTTACGCCTCGCCAGACAGGGCCCGGAGAAGTGTCCCATATCTCCCCAAAGAGTCTGAAATCGCGTCCATTCGTGTCGCGAATGCGCCCCAGGACCCTTCCAAGTCGTTCAGGCCCCAGCTAGGAAAGGGGGAACTATGGAACACTTTGAAACGTTTTCTCGGCTGAGGGCTGCCCAGGCCCACCTCCGGGCGGTGCCCCGGAAGCGTGCCCGGGTCGTGTTGACGGGTAGGGGGGCGTATGCTAACTTGGCTCTCAGAGGCGGTGAAGGGGAGTAGTAGCTAGCCGGCGCGGACTAGAGAACGGGGATTGCTGGAAGCCCGGCGCGCCAACTTTCGCGAACTCGCCCCGGAGCCCCCGGCCTGAACGGACGCCGCTAGGGTCGGGCGTATGGGCGCCGTTACAGCCCGCCAAGCGGCCCTTCCGCACATGGAAGGCAAGTAGGGTGGTACCGCGGGAGAGATGTCCCGTCCCTTTTAGGGGCGGGGCTTTTTGTTTGTGGGAAACCGCCACCAGGAGC
This sequence comes from Dehalococcoidia bacterium, assembly GCA_965262055.1. GTDB lineage: Bacteria > Chloroflexota > Dehalococcoidia > Lucifugimonadales. The sequence continues at coordinate 477,609 of CBDHEI010000001.1, read as the reverse complement.
AGCAATAGCTATGGCAGTCAACATGGCCGAGACCGAGTCGAAACGCAGGACGGAGATGCGCTACGATCCGCGCGCCCTCGACGCCAAATGGCAGGGCCGCTGGGCCGAGGACAACCTCTACGAGGTCCGCGACGACGACCCGCGCCCGAAGTGGTACGAGCTGACCATGTACCCCTATCCGTCGGGCGACCTCCACATCGGCCACTGGTACGCCATGTCCGGCGCGGACGCCCACGCCCGCTTCATGCGGATGCGCGGGTACAACGTGCTACACCCTATGGGGTTCGACGCCTTCGGGCTGAACGCCGAGAACGCCGCCATCGAGCGCGGCATCCATCCGGCCAAGTGGACCATGGGCAACATCGACAAGATGCGGCGGCAGTTCCGCTCAATGGGGGCAATCTACGACTGGGACCGCGAGCTCGTCACGTGCGTGCCCGAGTACTACCGGTGGAACCAGTGGATATTCCTGCAGTTCCTGAAGTCCGGTCTGGCCTACCGCGACTTCGCGCCCGCCAACTGGTGCCCGACCGACAACACCGTGCTGGCCAACGAGCAGGTCGTGGACGGCCGCTGTGAGCGCTGCGACTCCGAGGTCGTTCGCCGCGAGCTGAACCAGTGGCTGTTCCGCGTCACGAAGTACGCGGACGAGCTGCTGGACCAGTCCAAGATCGACTGGCCAGAGAAGATCAACGTCATGCAGACCAACTGGATCGGCCGCAGCGAGGGCGTCGACATCGAGTTCGACATATCCGAGCATGGCCTTGATCAGACGACGCTGACTACCTTCACGACGCGCATCGACACGATCTTCGGCGTGACGTTCGTCGTGTTGGCCCCAGAGCACCCGCTGGTGGACAGGCTGACGACGCCGGAGCACAGGGCCGAGGTTGAGGCCTACGTGGACCAGGCGCGCCGCCAGACCGAGATCGAACGCATGTCGACCGAGAAGGTCAAGACGGGCGTGTTCAGTGGCTCCTACGCGGTCAACAGGCTGAACGGAGACCGTGTGCCCATCCTTATCGGCGACTACGTGCTGCTCACATACGGAACCGGCATCGTCATGGGTGTCCCGGCGCACGACCAGCGCGACTTCGAGTTCGCCAAGAAATACAATCTGCCGGTCACGGTCGTCGTCGCGCCGCCGGACTGGGACGGTGGGGAGCTGGCCGAGGCCTACGTCGACGAGGGCCCCCAGGTGAGCTCCGGCCAGTTCGACGGCCTGCCCAGCGTCGAGGCGAAGAAAAGCATCGCCGATTTCATCGAGTCGCAGGGCTGGGGCAAGAGGGCCGTTCAGTACCGGATGCGCGACTGGCTCATTTCGCGCCAGCGCTACTGGGGCACGCCGATTCCGGTCGTCTACTGCGACGACTGCGGCACCGTGCCCGTCTCGGAGGACGACCTGCCAGTGCTGCTGCCGGAGGACTCGGAGTTCCGCCCGACCGGCGAGTCTCCTCTGGCGCTGCACGAGGGATTCGTGAACACGACCTGCCCGCGCTGCGAAGGGCCTGCCAAGCGCGAGACCGACACGATGGACACCTTCGTCGACTCGTCGTGGTACCAGTTCCGGTTCGCCAGTCCCCGGTTCGATGGGGCGATGTTCGACCGAGAGGCCGTCGCGATGTGGGCCCCGGTCGACCAGTACACGGGCGGCGTCGAGCACGCGGTCATGCACCTGCTGTACGCGCGCTTCTTCACGAAGGCGATGCGCGACCTCGGTCTGCTGGACTTCGACGAGCCGTTCGTCCGCCTGTTCAACCAGGGGCACATCTTGTCGGAAGGCGAGAAGATGAGCAAGTCGCGCGGCAACGTCGTCGCGCCCGACGAGTACGTCCGCAAGTATGGCGCCGACGCCGTCCGCTGCTATCTGATGTTCATAGGCCCCTGGGACCAGGGAGGAAGCTGGAGCGAGTCGGGCATCAACGGCGTCTCCCGATGGCTGAACCGCCTGTGGGAGCTGGCGCAGCGCGACTCGGGCGAGCTCGACGCGGGCCCGGTAGACGAGGGCGCCTCCGCCGACCTGAGAAGGAACGTCCACAAGACGATCAAGCGAGTCGTCGACGACCTTGACCGCTTCAAGTTCAACACGGCCATCGCGTCGCTGATGGAGCTGTCGAACACGATGAACGCCGCCTGGGCCGACGGGGGAATCACGTCCTACGCGTGGCGTGAGGCGGTGGAGAGCTTCCTGGTGATGCTGGCGCCGATGGCGCCTCACGTCACAGAGGAGCTATGGGAGCGCACAGGGCGCGAGTTCAGCATCCACAACCGGCTCCTGCCTGAGTGGGACCCTGCCCTGGCGGCCGACGAGACCGTAACGCTCGTCGTGCAGGTCAACGGCCGACTGCGCGACCGCATCGAGGTTCCCGTCTCCATCGGCGAGGAGGACGCCAAGAAGCTTGCCCTCGAAAGCAGCCGGGTCCAAGCCCATACCGGAGGCAAGACAATAGGCAGAGTGATCTACGTCCCCGGTAAGCTCGTCAACATAGTGGCGCGCTAGCCAGCAAAGCCTGCGTCGCGGTTGCGGCTGGCGGAGCGCCGCCGCCTACGCGACCACCTTGAACTTGTAGGTAGTCGTGTTCAACGCGCCCTCTTGGAACCGTGACATGCGAAGCGGCGTGATGTCCACGGTGCGGGCGGCGCCGTCGAGTATCAGTTCGGCCATGACAATGCCCACCGCCGGCGACAGCTTGAAGCCGTGGCCGCTGAAGCCTGTGCAGACGTAGAGTCCCTCGATGCCATCCACCTTGTCGATGACCGGGTGCGAGTCAGGAGTGGTGGTGTACAGCCCGGCATAGCCGGTGAAGTATTCGCCGTCTGCTATTGCGGGCAGGCGGCGGGACAGCCGCAGCCACACGTCCTGGAGATAGTCCATGCTGGGACGCGGGTTGTAGGTGTCGGGATCGGCACTCTCCTCGGCGTTCCCGTTGCCCACAAGAGTCAGGTCCGACCCCTCCGGGCGGAAGTAGGTCAGGTTGCGCATGTCAGCGCCGCCGGGATGGAAGGGCAGGTCGTCCATGGGGCGCCGTAGCAGGAATACCTCGTGCCGTGTCGCCTCCAGCGGCAGGTCTATGCCGAGGCGGCCAAGGAAGACGCGCGACCACGGCCCGGTGGCGACTACGGCGATCGGTGTCTCGTACCGCTCCGTAGACGTGGTCACCGCCGTCACACGGCCACCAGCCACTTCCACGCCCGTGGCCGGCGACTCCAGCACTACCTCGGCGCCCAGCTCCCGTGCACTGGAGGCAAACGCCATGCCCGTACCGGACGGGTCGGCGTGGCCCGACTGCGGCTCCCACGCGAATGCCTCGTCGTCGCCGAGATGGAAAGCAGGCGCAAGCTCGCGGGCCTCGTCCCTGGAGATGATACTAGTATCGATTCCCACCGCTCGCTGGATGGCTATATTGTGCTTAAGCCCCTCGATAGCCTCCGGCGGCACGAAGACCATGTAGCCGGTCTGTACGAAGCTGGGGTCTCCGGCTCCTACTAGGTCGCCCCAGTTCTGAAAAACGCGAAGGCTCTCCCAAGCAAGGTGGGCGTTGACGGTGGTCGAGTAGTGCATGCGCACTGCGCCGGAGGAGCGGCCTGTTGAACCAGAGCCCAGCGTGTCCCGCTCCAGGAGCACCGGCGCTTCTACCCCGCGGGAAACCAGGCTGTGCAGAATACTGGCACCCATGACGCCGCCACCTATCACAACCGCGTCGGTCGTAATCGCCATCTTATCCTCCCGGCCTAGGCTACGCAGTGGGAGTATAATACCCCACGGCGCCGCGAGGGCGGAATGCTCGCAGCCCAGGAGGGCATATGAATCTCAACGTTGCGGTCCTGCCCGGCGACGGCGCGGGCCCGGAGGTGACCGCCCAGGCGGTCAAGGTGCTCGACTCCGTGACATCACGCTTCGGACACGGCGTCGAAGTCACGTCAGGCAGCATAGGCGGCAACGCCATAGACGCATTCGGTACGGCGCTGCCGGACGAGACGTCCGAGGTCTGCGAGCAGGCCGACGCCGTGCTGTTCGGCGCGGTGGGCGGCCCGAAGTGGGACGGCCCCAATGCGCAAGTGCGTCCCGAGCAGGGCATCCTTGCGCTGCGCAAGCAGATGGGCCTGTTCGCCAACCTTCGCCCGGTCAGGGCCTACCCGGCGCTCGTCAACTCCAGCCCTGTGAAGCCACAGCTTCTCGAGGGCGTCGATATGCTCATCGTACGCGAGCTGACCGGCGGGCTCTACTTCTCGAAGCCCAAGCGCCGGTGGACCACCTCGCGGGGCCGGCGAGGCGTCGACACGCTGCGCTACACCGAGCGCGAGATCGAGCGTATAGTCCGGGTAGGGTTCGAGCTGGCCCGGCGGCGGCGCAAGCGGCTGACCTCCGCCGACAAGGCCAACGTTCTTGAGTCGTCCCGCCTATGGCGTGAGGTTGCCACTGAGCTGGCGGTCGACTATCCCGACGTGGAGCTCGAGCACATCTACGTCGACAACCTCGCAATGCAGCTCATACGGGCCCCGGCCCACTTCGATGTGATCGTCTCCGAAAACACATTCGGGGACATCATCTCCGACGAGGCAGCGGTGTTGTCCGGGTCCTTGGGCATGCTTCAGTCGGCCAGCCTGTCCGGCCTTCCCAGTCCGAGAGCGCGACGCCGCCCCGCGGCGCTCTACGAGCCTATACACGGCAGCGCCCCCGACATTGCGGGCCAGGGAGTCGCCAACCCCATCGGCGCCATCCTTAGCATGGCCCTGATGCTACGCTACTCCTTTGGTCTGGAGGCGGAGGCTGAGGCCGTGGAGCGGTCCGTCGAGGGCGTCCTCGCCGAGGGCTACCGCACCCCGGACATCGCCGGCGACGGAGGCGACGTGGTCGGCACGGCCCAGATGGGCGACGTCATAGCCGGCAGGGTATAGGCTCGACAGGGAACGAGCGGACGCAGCACCAGCCCTCGAATCCGCTAAGCAGGCTGGGCTCCCACATTACCTCAGCGCACGGTCCGCACATGCGGATAGTCGGATATCTTGCCGTCGGAAGTCACCAGCGGGCAGCGGTGCACTCTGGCGGTGGCGACGATGATCTGGTCGGAAGGGTCGCGGTGAAAGCTACCGGGCAGGCGGGTCGATTCGACCGCAATCTCCGGTGTTAGGTCCAAGGGCATGATCCCTGGATATCGGAGCGCAGCTCGGAACCACTCGGAGAACTCAATGGGCAGTGCCAATCGGCCGTACTCGCATAGCTTGGCCACTTCCCAGCAGGAGATCGCGCTCACTCCGATCCGGTCGTCCTCGTTGCCCTGGATTTCCCGACGCTGCGTCTCGCTCAGTCGGGCAGGATCGACTGTCCACCACACCCATATGTGGGTATCGAGTACGATCATTCCAGGACCTCCCACTCGTCCGCGGCGACTGGATCAAATGGGAGATCGTACCGGTATGGTTCGCCTCTAAGGGGATAGCGGTCATCTTTAGCCGTAACCCGCTTCGCCACCCATTTCGGTTCAGGCTCCAGGGTGAAGTGCTGTCCATACGTCAGGATATAGATGCGCGGGTTCGTGCCGGCTGCATCGACCACCCGGTATATGGACGCGTCTCCGTCCTTCAGGGCGTCATGCGAATCCTGGCTCGAGACCTCCAATTCGGGCCACGCAATTGTCGGCGATTCAGTGCCTTTCACTTCGATCCTCTCAGTCTTGCCGTCTATTGAGACCCTGAGGTCTGCGCCGTCCCGATCCTCCTCGATCACTGCCCGACCCTCATACTTGCCAGTGAGGTGCTTGTGCACGATATACAAGGCCTTATCCTCCGCGATGCGTCCGGCCAGGGTCTGACGCTCCGATTCGGTGAGAGTGATAGGGACCGACGGATACAAGTCGGCGTCCGGGTCCCGTTCAGATTGCACACTGGGCTGAACAGGGGTGTGATCGAGCCTCGAAGCGGGAGCTTTCTGTATCTCCTTATCGTCATTGGCCCGCCACTCCGGTGACCTGAGCTCCTCGGCCCGCTTAATAGCACGCGTCCTCTCAGCTTCCTGAGTCTGTGGGTCGTCCTCAGGATCCGCAATCAGCTGGAATTGCCCGCGCCCAACCCGCCAGACCTTAGGAACTCCTCCTCTCTTGACGAAATCTCCCATCTTGTTACCTACTCTCTCAATGCTGGAGTTATATGGATTCACGGCAATTGTGTTAGGCGAGTAGGCCCCTCTGGGCTGACCTAGGAAATCAGTAAGCTGTTTCGTCCTCCAGACGCGCGGAATTATCTTCCGCGCCCGTAGATGGTAGACATGCTCCCAGAACGTAGTTGGCGTCCTAGTCATTGCTACCTCCTCAACCCAGTATAGTAATTTACTGCTAACAAAGATTACATTAGTTTCTTACTAGCTGTCAACTGCTTGCTCCCAGACGAGTGCTTGCTGCAATAGAGAGGAGGCTTCAGACTGGATTCAGCCTCGTCGCCGGGCGGCCTGAGTATCCGCGTCGCCAACGTACCTAGCAGGCTGCGGAAGAACTCTTCCAAATCTTCTTCTGGGCTCTTCCCTGTTCCTAGGGAAGAGAGGAATTAAATCTGAGTACACCCTCTGACTCCCGGCAAAGGGGCTTCGCCCCTCTGCACCCCCCGTTTTTCAGCAGCCTGCCAGTATTTTCCCTGGACGCAATGACGGTGAGAGTTATAGAGAGCCTCTTATGGCCGACCCATCTCCAGTATCAGGTCCCACTCGGCTTTGGTCACGGGGTGGATCGAGATTCTGGGACGTCCGAACAGCGACATCTCCTGTAGCGCCGGGGTCGACCTGATCTCCGGCAGCGTCACCTCTTTTTCCAGCGCCGCCTCGCCCTTGATGTCCACCATAAACCAGATTGGCTTCTCCGGCATGCTCTTCGGGTCGGGGTGTTCCGAGTCTGGGTCCCAGGCCGTGTCGTCCGGGTACCCGTCGCGCACTACGACCGCCGTGCCCACGACCGCCGGGGGCTTGACGTTGGAGTGGTAGAAGAGCACGCCGTCTCCCACCTTCACCTCCTCGCGCAGGAAATTGCGCGCCTGGTAGTTCCGTACGCCGTCCCACTCTGCTGTCTGGTATTCTTCGCCCATCAGGTCCGAGAAAGAGTAGCTGCTAGGTTCCGACTTGAAGAGCCAGTAACGGCGCTCAGTCATCGCTTCCCTCCTGATTGCATCGCTGTCGCAGCCATGTATTATGTCAGAACCATCCAGTCCACGGCATGAGGTAGATTCAATGGCGAACGTGTTGCCGGAGAGGGCCCGCGTCGTAATCATCGGAGGCGGCATCGTAGGTTGCAGCGTCGCCTACCACCTGACCAAGCTGGGCTGGAAGGACGTGGTCGTCCTGGAGCGCTACGAGATGACGAGCGGCACGACTTGGCACGCGGCCGGTTTGGTGACGCAGTTCAGGACCACCAAGACGCTGATAGAGATCGCCAAGTACGGCGTCGAGCTCTACGGCACCCTCGAGGACGAGACCGGCGTGCCCACGGGGTTCAGGCAAACGGGCAGCATAGCTCTCGCCGGCACCAATGGAAGGGCGGACGAGCTCAAGCGCATCATGTCCATGAGCCGCGGCTTTGGCATCGAGATGGAGGAGATCACCCTCCGAGAAGCTGAGGATATGTGGCCCCTGCTGAACACCACCGATCTCGAGAGCGCCCTGTTCATCCCCGGGGATGGCCAGTGCCTTCCAGACCAGACCGCGCTCTCCATCGCCGAGGGCGCGAGACAGGGCGGGGCGACCATCATCGAGCACGTCAAGGTGACGGGCGTGGATACCCTCAACGGTGCGGCCACCGGCGTCAGGACCGACCAAGGGAACATCGAGTGCGAGATCGTGGTCAACTGCGGCGGCATGTGGGCACGCGAGATAGGCGCCCTCTGCGGCGTCAGCGTCCCGCTCCAGGCGGCCGAACACATGTACCTGATCACCAAGCCCATGGGCATCCCGTACGAGATCGCCTCGCTGAGGGACCCCGACAGTCAGATATACTTCCGCCGCGACAAGGAGGAGGAGGGGGCGATCCTGATGGGCGGGTTCGAGTCCGTGGCCAAGCCATGGGGAATGGACGGGATCCCTGAAGACTATCACTTCGGGACTCTCGACCCCGACTGGGACCACTTCAAGGTCTTCTGGGAGCATGCGGTCCATCGTGTGCCCGCTATGGAGGAGGCCGGAATCGACCGGTTCGTCGTCAGCGCCGAGAGCTTCACACCCGACAACAGGTATCTCATGGGCGAGTCCCCAGAGCTGCGCAACTTCTGGGTCGCCGCCGGACTTAACTCCACCGGCATCGCCGGCGCCGCGGGCGTGGGCAGGGCGGTGGCCGAGTGGATCGTAGATGGCCACCCGACCATGGACCTTGCCGAGGTGGACATCAGGCGGTTCCACCGCTTCAACAACGGCTCCCGCTTCCTCTACGACCGCACCGTGGAGGCGGTTGGCCTCATCTACGGCATGCACTGGCCCCACCTGCAGCCTGAGACGGCCCGTCCGGTGCGGCGCTCACCGCTGCACGAACGGCTCGCCCTGCGAGGGGCCTGCTTCGGCGTCAGCGCCGGGTGGGAGCGCCCGGAATGGTTTGCCCCCGAGGGTGTCGAGTCGGAGCACGAGTACTCGTTCCGGCGGCCCGGATGGTTCGCCCGCACCGGCGAGGAGCATAGGGCGGTACGCGAGAGTGTCGGCCTGTTCGACCAGACCTCCTTCGCCAAGTTCCTGATGCAGGGCCGCGACGCGGAGGCAGTGCTCCAACGCCTGTGCGGCAACGACGTGGCCGTGCCCGTTGGACGCGTAGTCTATACCGCCATGCTCAACGAGCGCGGCGGCATGGAGAGCGACTTGACGGTCACCCGCCTAGCCGAGGACCGTTTTCTCATGGTCACCTCAGGCGGCTCCGCCACGCGCGATTTTCACTGGATCACGAGGAACACACCTGAGAACGCCCATGCCGTCCTTACAGACGTGACCTCCGCGTACGCCGTCCTGGGCGTGATGGGGCCGCGATCGAGGGAACTGCTGTCCCTTGTTACCGACGCGGACATGTACGATGCCGCGTTCCCCTTCATGTCGTCGCGCGAGATCGAAATCGGCTATGCGCCGGTGCGCGCCACGCGCATAACCTACGTCGGCGAGCTGGGCTGGGAGCTCTACATACCCACGGAGTTCGCCCTTGGCGCATACGACGCCATCGCGGAGGCCGGCAGCGCAGTTGGGCTCGCCAACGCAGGCTTCCACGCCATGGACTCGCTCAGGCTGGAGCGGGGCTACCGAGCTTGGGGTTCCGACGTGACGGACCAGGACACACCCGTGGAGGCAGGACTGGGGTTCGCGGTCGCCTTCGGGAAGGACGCCGATTTCATTGGCAGAGAGGCCCTGCTTCGCCAGCGGGAGGCCGGGGTGAGCAAACGCCTGGCAATCTTCACCCTGGACGACCCCGAGCCCATGCTTCTGGGCGAGGACCCAATCTTCCGCGACGGCGTGCTGGTGGGCCGAACGACCTCCGGGGCGTTTGGATACACCCTGGGGCGGTCGGTCGGCATCGGCGAGATACATTCCCCGAGGCACTCCACCGTGACCGCCGGCTACATCCGTTCGGGCAGCTACGAGATAGAGGTGCTGTCCGAGCGCGTCCCGGCGACCCTGCACATGCGCCCTCCCTACGACCCTTCCGGGGAGCGCGTAAGGATGTGATCTGCCCTTGGCATGTGGCGCGCTCGCGCTATAATTAGATAGTGGACTCACTTATGAGGATTCATGGGCTTTTCGGAGACCTCAGGCTGAACAGGGATTGACGATGAGAGAGAATGCAGGCAAGGTGGCAATCCTGTTCGCTGTAGCGTGGGCATTTCTACACGCTGCGTTGGGGACGGCGGCTGCCGAGCCCGACGGCCCGCTGACCCTGGTCCCTCAGTGGTTCCACGTCATCAGCAAGCCAGGCGAGCAGGCCGTCATCATATTGGAGTCGGAGAACACCGGCCCCGTTCCTATCGAGTTCTCGGTGAGCTTCGAAGAGACGCCGCCCGGCTGGGACGTCCAGTTCAAGGGGAACCCGACCTCCTACGAGATACGCGGCATCTCGCTGGTCAAGGAGGAAGAGCGGAACCTGACCCTGGAGGTCAACATCCCCGAGGACGCCCAGCCCGGTGACTACGGTGTCACCCTGAAGGCCTCAACCGACGACGGCGGGTTCGAGGCCACGCTCCCCATCACGATTACGGTAGTCCCGCTGAGCGTCGTCGAGCCGGAGGGTCCGGGTGCAGTCGAGCTGGAGGAGCCGAGGTACACATCGCTCACTGGCCCCAACGACGGCGAGTTCGCCTTCAACGTCGTGGTCCGCAACAGGACTTTGGACCCCGTGAACCTCGACCTGGGCTCCATAGCCCCGCCGGGCTGGAGAGTCAACTCCCGGCCCGCGTTCGCCGAGGGGCGGCGCATCACCTCCGTGAGTATCACGCCGGGCGCCGGCGAGACGGTTACCGTGGACGTGGAGCCGCCGGCAGGCGCCTTCCCAGGCAAGTACGAGGTGCAGTTCCTGGTTAACGGCCCGAATACGGCTCTCTCGACCCCTCTGGAGGTGGTGCTGACTGGCAGAAACGAGTTGTCGGTGAACGCGCCGTCTGGGCGACTCAACGCAAAAGCGGCCGCCGGCCAACAGACCCCCATAACCATACTCGTCACGAACTCAGGGACTATCGCGCTCAATGCCGTTAGCCTGATCAGTCAGGCCCCAACGGGTTGGGAGGTCTCCTTCGAGCCTCCCGTCGTAGATACGGTGGAGGCGGGCGCCACGCAAGAGGTCATCGCACAGCTTGAGCCCCCCAGCAACGCAGTCCCGGGGGACTACGGCGTCTCTATCGTGGTCCTGTCCGGCCTCGCCGGTGACAGCATGGAGCTCGTCGTCACCGTGACGCAGTCCACCGTCTGGCGATGGGTGGGAGCGGCGTTGGTCATTCTCGTGCTCGGAGGGTTGACGAGCCTGTTCATCCGGCTGGGGAAGAGATAGGCGGCTATGCGTAGTCTTTCCACTCAAGTCGCACGCCTGGCGGCAGCCGTCGTGCTGGCCGTGCTGGCCTCGGCTGCCTTGGCAGCCGTCCAAGGGCGTGTTGCTGCCGACACGGGGGACGACATCGTAGTCCAGCCCAAGTGGCACCACATCGTCACCAAGCCCGGGGCCGAAGTCCTGATAAACCTGAGCGTGGAGAACAACGGAACGTTGGCGGTGTCTTTCTCCTTGGAGTTCATCGAGACTCCCGGCGAGGACTGGCAAGTGGGCATACGCGGCGCGCTGACGAACTACCCGGTCTCCGGCGTCTCGCTGGCGCCCTCGGACGCGCGTTCCATGCCGTTGGAGTTCAAGATCCCTGACGACGCCGCTCCCGGAGACTACCGGTGGGTGCTGCGGGCCGCAGCTTCGGACGGATCCTTCGAGAAGATCCGCGAGATACTCATGACCGTGAAGCCCGCGGAATCGGCGGACCTGGCCGAGGCGTTGCTCGGGATACTGGAGGTGACCGCGCCAAGGTACTCGTCCCTCAGCGGCTCTGCCGACAGCGAATTCGAGTTCAACGTCTCTCTGAAGAACGGCACCGAGGAGACGGTCGTCCTCGACCTCGGCGGTAGGGCGCCCGAAAGCTGGGGGCTGGAGTTCGTGCCGGCGTTCGGCAGTGAGGACGAGGAGAAGAAGAAGATTACGTCCCTCAGCTTGGAGGCAGGTAGCTCGGAGACGATCGTTGTAAGGGTAAGGCCCCTGCGCGACGAGTCCCCCGGCCAGTACGGGATCGAGTTCACGGCCACCGGAGGGGACCGGCCCCTATCCGCCGTGTTCCAGGTCGAAATAGTCGGCAGCATCGAAATCCAGATAACCTCTCTGACCGGGAGGCTCACGGCGGAGGCCGTCCCCGGTGAAGCAACTACTGTCGGCCTCGTCGTCGCAAATACGGGCAACGAGGTGGTCTCCAAGGTCGACTTGTTCAGCAGACCGCCGGAAGGCTGGCAGATCGAATTTGCCCCTCCGGACATCCGGTTCGTGGGACGGGGGGAGCAGCAGCAAGTGCAGGTGTTGGTAACTCCACCAGACGGTGGGGCAGCAGGAGACTACCTGGTCACCCTGATAGCTCACTCGGAGGGTGTCAGCGACAGCCTCGATCTGAAGGTTACTATCCCCGAAGAGGGTGTGCTGGGTTGGATCTGGGCCGCCCTAGCACTGCTCGTAGTCGTCAGCCTCGTGGCGGTGACATACCGCCTGCGCAGGTCCTAGGGCCACGTCAGCCCCTCCGCGCCGCACGTTGCGGCCGATGCTTTCAGCCTGTGCCGTACGTCCCAAGTCACCATTGCCCAGTCGATCTTGCCCATCCACGTCCCAACCCCCGTTTGACCTGACGCGGACGCGGTACTAGAATCGTTGCAGGGTAGGAGCGTAGCTCAATTGGTAGAGCAGCGGTCTCCAAAACCGCAGGTCGCAGGTTCGAATCCTGTCGCTCCTGCCAAACCATCCCCCGCCTCAGTAGGCAGCGGGTCATGCAACCGCTGTACTGCCCGTTCGCCGCACGCATAGGCGCTTAACGGTCGGCGACGGAGCCGTCGCGAGCGATGGGTGTGTCGAGCACCTTGTCGACGAAGGGGAACTTGGCAAGCGCCGCGTCGTTCAGCTTGATGCCCAGTCCCGGACCGTCGGGGACGGTCAGGTAGCCCTCGTCCAACTCCAGCGGCTCGATCAGCAGCTCGCTCTTGGGCGGCTCGGACTCGCCCGTGTACTCCTGGAGCGCGAAGTTCGGTATGCACGCGTCTAGCTGCACGCAGGCTGCGGTGCTGACCGGGCTAAGCGGGTTGTGGGGTATCACCTTTACGTGGTGCGCCTCCGCCATTGCGGCAACCTTCTTCGATCCGGTGAGACCGCCGCATAGGCACACGTCCGGCCTGACGTAGGCGCACGCCCGGTTCTCGAGTAGCTGCTGGTACTCGAAGATGGTCGTGAACCTCTCTCCGGTGGCGATGGGCAAGTTGCATTGCTGGGCAATCTCAGCCATCAGGGCCGGGCTGTCCGGCAGCATAGGGTCCTCGTAGAAGTAGGGGTGGAACTCCTCCAACCTGCGGCCCAGGGCTATCGACTCTGCGGGGTTCATCTGGCGGTGTATCTCGACGCAGACGTCGGTCCCGCTGCCCACCTGCTCCCTCACCGCCGCCACGCGGGCAACTGCCTCTGCGGCCCACTCTGAGTACGACCTGTGCAGCCAGAACTCCGGGCCAAATGCGCTGAAACGCACCGCGGTGAACCCGGCCTGCACGGCCCGTGCGGCGTCTTGCGCTAGCTCCTCCTCCGTGTCCCCGTTGACATGCATGTAGCAGCGCACCTTGTCGCGCGTCTTCCCGCCCATCAGCTCGTAGATGGGGGCGCCCAGGCGCTTCCCCTTGATGTCCCATAGAGCTATGTCGATTGCCGACAACGCGCCGCTGATCACCGAGCCCATGAAGTGTGAGCTGCGTTGCAGGTATTGGATGTGGTGCTCAACCTTGGAAGGGTCTTTGCCCACCAGGTACGGCTCGCAGACGTTCACCATCGTCTCCGCCGGACGCAGCCAGCCGTGGACGCCGGCCTCCCCGATCCCGACCGTGCCGTCCTCGCAGTGCACCTTGAGCAGCAGCCACCGGTCCCACGCCACCGTCTCCACCGCTTCGATGCTAGTAGCCTTCATCAAGACAGGCCCTCCCTGACCCTGGTCAGCTTCACAGTCTCGACCCTCAGCCCGTTCATCTGCGCCACCTCCACCTTCAGGTTCCCGTACTCGAACTGCTCTCCCTCCGTGGGGATGTGGCCCAGCCTGTCCAGCACGAACCCCGCCACCGTCTCGAAATCGCCCTTCGGCAACTCGATGCCAAGCTCTGCCTCTGCCTCCTCCGTGCTCATGGCGCCGTCGACCTGGAAGGTGTCCTTGCCAAGGGCTTCGTACTCCTCCTCGGGGCTCGCTCCCTCCTCGCCGACGCGCCCAACGACCTCTTCCAGCAGGCTCTTGAGTGTCACCAACCCCGCGACTCCGCCGAACTCGTCGATCACGATCGCGATCTGGTTGCCCCCCTGCCTCATCCCCTCGAACAGGTCGGCGATCCGCTGCGTCTCCGGCACGAAGTAAACGTCCCTGATCAGATCGGTGATCGGCTCGTCGTGGCCCATGGTCCTTGTGGACAGGGTCCTGAGTATGTCCTTTGCCGAGAAGATGCCGACGATATCCTCGGTCGTTCCCTTGTAGGCCGGGAACCGCGTATGCGAGTGGTCGGCGTATATCTCCAGGAACTCCCCCAGGGTGGCGCTCCTGTTTACGAAGGCGATCTCCGTGCGCGGAGTCATAACCTCCCGTGCCTGGCGGTCGCCGAACCGGAACACCCGCTCCAGCCTCTCCACCTCGCTCGGCTCGAGCTCTCCCTCCTCCTCGCCTATGTCGATGAGCGTCCGCACCTCGGCCTCGGTCACGGAAGGGTCCTCGCCGTCGCGGCCGCCTATCTCCGCGATCCGTGTCGCCGACTGCAGTACGACCACGAGGGGCCATAGGGCCAGCTCTACTGCCCTGAGAGGGCGCGTGAAGGTCATGGCCGTCCCCATCGGAAACCGGAGCGCCGCCGTCTTGGGAAGCACCTCGCCGAAGATGAGCAGGACCAGCGTGCCGACGACGGTCGCGATAATGATCCCGGTGTTCTCGTCGGTGACCGCGTCCAGGATCAGCGCGGTAACGAGGGCCGTGAACGCGACGTTGACCAGATTGTTGCCCAGCAGGATGGTGGACAGGAGCCGGCCAGGCTCGTCGAGCATGCGGGACACGCGGCCAGCTGCGGGTACCCCTTCCTTGACCAGGTGCGCAAGCTTGGCCGTGCCCCGTACTGAGAGGAAGGCGGCCTCAGAACTGGAGAAGAAGGCCGACAAGAACACGCATAACACGACGATAGCTAGTTCGCCTACGCCGACACTCATCTCACCGTCCTCTCGCAGCGGGGCTCGACTCTACCAGGCGTATTGGGCCAGATGCGGCTATGTGGATTCTACCATCACCCGCGGTTCCGTCTTACCATCCACGAAGGGCACGAAGGGTCACGAAGTCCAAGGGCGGCGGGCTATGGGCCCCTGGGGAAGTAGGTGGAGTCCATGCGTTGGGAGGGCCGGTAGGCGGTTGGGTCCTCGTCGGCTGCGATCCAGTATTCGGCGGGGTCGCGCCAGAGGTCGATGCCTTTGCGCATGGCTTCGCGCTCGTAGGGCTGTTCGGGTCCGGCGTCCTGTTGCGCCTTCCTGCCGGCGTCGTTCTCTTCCACGGTGATGACGGGGGGTGTTGGGCGGACGTACCAGGGCGCTTCCTCGTCGTCGTGTTGGGGGTTGTTGCTCTGTTGGGGGGCGTCGTCGTGTTGGGGGTTGTTGCTCTGCCGTGAGTCGTCGTCCCGGCCGGTGAGCGGCTCGTCGGTGTCTTTGGCGGCGGCGGCGGCGCCGTTGTGGGCGGCGGCCTTGGCTGCTGTCGGCTGGTGCTGCCGTATCTTCGAGCTGTGCGCCCGGTCTCCTGGGAGATTTTTCGTGCCGTTGGCGGCGGCTTTGCGGCCACCGGCCTTGGCGCCGTTGTGGGCGGTTTTGCTGCCACTGGTCTTGGCGCCGTTGTGGGCGGCTTTGGGGCCATTGGTCTTGGCGCCGTTGGCCTTGGGGCCGTTGGCGGCGGCTTCGCTGCGCCTGGCCTTGCGGTTTCTGCCGACGGTGGGAACGGTCTCCCAGCCGAGGCGGAGGAGCTCCTTGGCGGCCGCGAGCCTGGCGGCGGGATTGAAGTCTTCGGGCCTGCCCAGCATGGCGTCTACGAGGAAGTTGACGAGGTCTTTGCCGTCGCCGGTCTTGGTGCGTACGAACTTGGCCAGCCGTGTGACGTACTTGCGGTTGTGGCGGCCGACGATTGCGCCGCTGCTGTATGCGCTGCCGCCGCCGGGCCGGGTGTGTGAGCTGAAGCCGGCGATGAATGCGGGTGCGTCGTCGGAGCCGAGCTTTAGGAGCAGGCGCGCGGCGTCGATGCGGTGCGAGGTCTTCGCGCCATCGATGCGGCCTCTCATGGCGTCGATGAGGAAGTGGACGATAATCTCGCCCTGGTTGGTGTTGTCTCGTACGAGCTGGGCGAGCGAGTGCTCGCCGGGGGGGTGTACCGGCGGGGCCTGTTGCCCTTGCGGTACTTGTGCTGTAGAGTACATGTGTTCTATTTTAGGGGGAAGGCGTGGGGGTTGTCAAGGGGAGATCTACGAAGGTAAGTGTCTGTCTCAACTCACCTCTTCCCTCTCACACCACAGCGGTCCTCTCACGGCTTCACGCAGCAGCCCATACGCTACGACCCGAGCAGACCCTGGCAGCCTACTGATCCAGCTCGCGTCGATATCTCCACATTCCTCGATAGTCAAATACTCCATCCTACGATGCTGCCAACACCTCAAACCTTCCACCTCCTTCTCGCACTGCTTGCCCGTCGTTACCGCCAACACTTCACACCTACGCATCACCGCACCGCCTCCGGCGTCGGCGTCGCCACGTACCCGAACCCTGTCACCGGCCCAGGCGTCGGGACCGCCACGTCGCCCGCCAGAAAGTCCTCCAGCATGGCCACCGTCATGTTGACACCCGTCTTCCGCCTGGTCGTGCCGTCCATCACAGTCCACGTACACTCGATCCGCGTCCCCTGGTCAGCGAACCCACACGTGATATTCGTCGCCACCTGCAACACCCCCCTGGAACACCGTGCTACCTCAAGCCTAATGGAATACCGAGCGAGAATCATCACCTCACAATTTGCGGTTACCGCAGGGGTTTCACCATAGCGGGTCACCCTGCCACCATGCCAGGCGCTCAAGCCCTTCGATCTCGGCATTGAGCGACCGTTCAATCGCCCTAGCGCGGCCCGCCCACATCCGTAACCGACGGTTCCCGCGCCAGCTCCCGCCGTATCGTAGCAACCCATTCGTCGTCTAGGTCCAGCGCCTTGACTACCGCGTCGTCGATCTGCTCGCGCACCGGGTCTTCGTGCATGTGAGGGAAGGGTAGAAGCACTTCGTCCTGCAGCCAGCCGAACCAGCTACTCAGCAGGTCCCGCTCGGCGCGGCCCAGCGCCGCGAAGCTGGGCACCGGCAGCGACCGCAGCGTGTCCAGCGAGAACGACGGGTACGACGGCTTGCGGTTATCGCGCCCGCCCAGCAGGGACAGCAGGCCGGGTGTGGAGTTCAGGTACAGGCACAGCGCTCTGGCTATCTCCGGGTCATGGGGACGGCAGGGCGTCCAGATCGAGCCGACGGCCCGCTCCGGCAGCGTTACCGCTGCGACTCGCGCCAAGGGCAGCCAAAGCCGATGCGGCAGCAGCAGGTCGCTGCGCTGCTCCCAGTACTTGTCGGCGAGGTGACGGCGGGGAGGTTTGGGCTCGATGTAGACGTCGGTCTTCGCCCGCATCGACTGTGTAACGTCCGTCTTGTGGTGCCAGAGCGCCCGCCGCCCTAACGGTATCGGCATGTCCGTGTGCGTGTATGCGTCTCGTATTCGCTGTCCCGCCGGTCCGATGTCGGCCAGGGTGCTCAACTTGACCGTAGGGATCGTCCCCGGATCCGTCTCGCTGAGCTTCCGGTAGGCTTCGACCAAGAACGGCGACAGGAAGTTGACGGCGGACCAGTCGCCGCGCTCGATACGGTTGGAGTCCACCTGCTGAACGGTAAAGTCACCTTTTTCGCCTGCCCGCTCGATCCTTGCGGCCGTGTCCAGCGCTTCCACCGGCGTCGCTGGGCTCCGTGACAGGTTGACCACCCGCGTTGGGGGCTTCGGCCCGTTTCCGCTCCACCGCCGGCAGACTAGCAGCACCTCGCCTATGCTGGTGTTCTCCGAAAAGGAGATGCGATATGGGTCATGGGAGCTGACGATGGTGTCGATGTGGAACCGTTGGGCCAGATACTTGCGGGTCTGGGACGCGGCCGGGTTTGTAGCCATTACAGTCGGCAACACGACCGCCAGTGACGCAACTCCGTCTTCCCGTAGAAACTTATCCGCAAGCACCATGAACGCATTTGCAGAACCCGAGAGACGTGCAGCCCCCCTGTAGGGTTGCCCCTCCAAGACCTGCTTCTCACGCTGCTTGATAGCCTGTTCGTCTTTGCGGCTGAACTGGTCATGGCGCAGGCTGTCACGGGTGAGGGGGGGGGTTCATGATCACGAGGTCCATTGGCGGGGGCGGCTCGGGCATTCCCTGCTCGGTGTCCACCTGCTGTGCGGTGGATGGCCAGGCGGCGAGCCTGGCCTGACCGTGAAGGTAGTCGAGGGAGCCTAGGTAGGGTTCGCCCCCGAACACGCCCAGGAGAGCCCGGTGGATGTTCATGCGGCTGAACTTGGTGGCGGGGGAAAGCATGCCCAGGGTGCTGGCCGCCATGTGGGTCGCGGTCAGGTTGACGTCGTAGCCCCAGAGAACGTCTTCGACGAGCATCAGGCCGAGGGCTTCTTCGTCCTCTGGGTCGATGGGTCCGGCGTCGTTGCGCAGGTCGCGGATACGCTCGGCTGCTGCCATCAGCAGCGTTCCCGTTCCGCAGGCGGGGTCGCAGATCCGGAGGGCGGCCACGACGTTGGGGTCGGCCCAGTCGGCGTCCTGCTCGCGCAAGGCCAGCGATGCCAGCAGCACGGCGGCCGCGGTCGAGGTGTAAAAGGAGCCGTCGTAGCGGGCGGTATCCAGCACCCGGTGGAAGATGCGCCCCAGCAGGTCGTGGCGCAGGCCGGTCACCCGCTCCGAGACCTTCGTCACCACCTCGGCAAGACGGCGCACGGCTTGGCCGGCGTCCGGGTCTGCCGGGAGCGACGCCAACGCCACCCGCCCGGTCTCGAAGACGGGGCGGTAGTCCACGGCGAGGATGCCGCGCCACGCCTCGCGGTAGGCGTTGATCACCGAATCCTGCTCGGCGCAAGTCGTTGCGCTGGCCGGCGGCCACTCCCCCTCGTAACCGTCTGGACGCTCGGACGGCAGGTGGCCTTGGACGCGGTGATGGAACAGCATCGCGGTAGCCACAACCAGCATTCCGCGCTTGGCGGCTACGAAGTACCCGTCGCTCTGTTCTCCGCGTTTGCGCTTGGTGGCGGGCAGGTCCAGGGCTCGCGCCAACTCCCGGCGCACGGGCGTCTTCAGTTTCCCAACCACCTCGTCCAGCCCGTCCGACAGTATTCGCGCCGCCACGTCCGCGCCGCTCAAGGAGCGCGGCGCCTGCTGCACCGCCTGCGCGAGCTGCGTCACGCCGCCCGTAGACCACTCGCCGGGCGGCTCCCCCGCCTTGACACGCACGGTCCAGGTCAGCGTGGCATCGGCCAGGTTGCTCTCGGTGACGCCGTCAGGGTAGCAGACGGCGAACACGACGGTCGCAAGCCTCTGGCGAAGGCGGGCGTCGGCGTCCTTGATTGCCTGTGCCTTGCGGCCGAACCCCGTCTCCGCTTCCAGCACGACGCGCAGCCCATCCACGTCCGCTACCACATCCATCCGCTTGCGCCCGGCCCGCTGCTCGTAGTCGGACGGGACTCCCCGCGCGGTAAGGAGGTCGGCCAACACCTTGTTCTGGAAGTCTTCCTGCTTACTCATCCGCTCTTACCCTATGATCGATCGATGCCCCTACGCCGGAAGGCTAGCCTACGTAGCCCCAGAATCGTTGCCAAACCTGCAGCCTGTGCGACCTCAAAATTAAGGGAATTATAGGGGGTATGGCTAGAATTGTATGTAATTCCCA
This sequence comes from Dehalococcoidia bacterium, assembly GCA_965262055.1. Taxonomy (GTDB): domain Bacteria; phylum Chloroflexota; class Dehalococcoidia; order Lucifugimonadales. The sequence continues at coordinate 457,889 of CBDHEI010000001.1, read as the reverse complement.
AAATTAAGCGTCACCTCCACGTCTTCGGTAACCGTAATTTTGAGGCACATTCTCTACTTCGGTAACCATATTTCTGAGGTCATGCGACGCCCAAACGCTCGTGCTAAAGTCTTCCCCACGAACTCACCAGCACCGCACCAGCGGAAGCACCTCCAAACCCCCCTGCGAGAAGTCACACCACAAGTGACACCACCCCCTCGATTCGTAGCTGGAGAGTGAGTAGCCCCCAGACCCCCTGCCTGCTGCAGGCGGCAGCCTTCTTCGGATCTCACGGAGTCTGAACAGTTTCCCACGAAAGGGCATTAACATGGGTGGCAACCCGACAGGGAAGGGCTTGGTCCGCCGCCATTGAACGAATCACAGGTCTCAATCACGGGTCCAGGTCGCTCCGGCTAAAAGGATCGTTCGGGTCGTACCTGTACCGGCGTATCCTCGGCACCAGCCACCAGATTGCCAGCACCGCCGCAACCGATATAGCGCCGCCGACCACCATCGTGGCGCCGGCCCCGATGGCAGCCGATAGCACGCCGACCTCGATCTGGCCCAGGTTGTTTGCGCCCATCGCCGAGAAGGAGTGAGCGCTGCTCGCCCTGCCCAGGAGCTTGTCCGGCGTGGTGAGCTGGGCGACGGCCTGCCTCATCGTCTGTCCTATCGAGTCCATCGCTCCCAGCGACGCGACGATTACCAGGCCGAGCACGAAGACCTTGTTCAGCCCGAAGGCGAACAGCAGAAAGGCGTATACCAGGGTGGCCACCAGCACCAGCATCCCCTTGCGCGCGAACCTGTCCGTGACAAAGACGAATGAGCTGCCGAGTATGGCGCCGATGGAGTTGGCGGCGCTCAGAAGGCCCGTACCGGAAGCCCCCAGCCCGTAGAGGTGGTCCGCGAAGACCGGGAAGAGCATGCGGTAGAAGCTGACGACGGTCACGCCGATGTCAAGCAGGAACAGCCCCGGCAGTAGCTGATGGCCCATGACGAACCCGTACCCCTCCTTCAGCGACCGGAGCGGGGCCAGCGCCGACCCGCCGTCCGCCTTCCCGGACGCCCTGAGCATGCTGGGGGCCGCGGCGGCCGCGAGCGCGATAGCCGTCGACGCCGCGAACGAGACCGTAACGCCGAAGGTCTCGAACATCTGCCAGAATATGAACGGCGCCCCCACGGCAGCGATCTGGGAAGTGACGTTCTGGCTCGTCACGCCGTTGATCAGGAGTCTCCTGGGGACGACGCGCGGGAGCATCGCCGGCCTCGCCGACCCTCCCAGCAGCCCTGCGACGCCGGAGACCCCGGTCGCCGCGAAGATGTGCCAGGGCACAAGCCGGTCCAACGCGGCCAGCACCGTGAGCGCCAGCAGCACGGCGAAGGCGACGCCCTGCGTCAGGGTCATCAGCTTCTTGCGGTCGACGCTGTCCGCCAGTGTGCCGCCGTACAGGGCGATGGGCATCTGTACCAGGTGCACCGCCCCGAGGAGCCCAAGCTGCGCCGCGGACCCAGTCTCCTCGTAGAGCCACTGCGCGCTGACCAGAGTGGTCAGCGAGTGGCTGACCACCATCGCCACGCCGCTTGCCAGCAGGATGTTGAAGTCGCGGTGGCTGAAGACGGACCAGGGCTTGTAGCTGTGCCCGGCCTGCTGCGGAGGGTCGCCAGCTGGCATCAGCGGAAGTTGGCCATCGGATGGGTGTCGCTACTGCTGCGGCGCGGTGAACGTCAGGATGCGCCGGGCGTTCTCCACCATGATGGTGTGGACCTGCGAATCGGTCACGCCCAGCGTCTTCAGGCCTGGTATGAACCGCTCCAGCAGGAAGGAGTAGCCGAAGCCCCCGTAGGCCTTGAGGTGCATCTTCCAGCAGACGTCCTGCGAGATTAGCACGCGGTCGACGTAGCCCGCTTCTATGATGCCCGGTATCGCCTGCGCGATCACGGCGGTGCGGCTCGCGGTTACCACTTCCGGCTCCCGGCCCAGGTTGTCGAACGCCACGTAGGCCCCACGCTCCAGCAGCTCGTACAGCAGGGGCATGTCGTCTACCAGCTCGTCGCAGTGGCCCATGATGACACGCTCCAGGTCGACGCCCTCGTCTGCGGCGATGTCCAGCATGCGGTGCTTCTCCGCTCCCACGCCGCCGAGGTGTACGCAGACGGGCGCACCGGTTAGCCTTGCGGCGCGCGCCGCAGCCCGCATGCTCTTGAGCTCGTTGTCCGTCAGCGGACCGCCGTTGATTCCCACCTCCCCCACGATTCCGGACCGCACCCCTGTCTCCCGGACCCCCACGGTGACGTCGCGCACGATTACGTCCGTGAGTTGCTCCACGGTGCGCGAGTCCATGTCGTCCGGGTGGTACACTCGCTGGTAGTATGCGGTCCCCATCACTATGTGGACGCCGGTCTGCTCGGAGACACGCCGCAGGGCCTCGGGGTCTCTCTTGATGCCGATGCTCGTCATCTCGACGATGGCATTGCCGCCGTGCCGCTTGTACTCTGCCACCTCCCGCACTGCCAGGTCCTCATCGTCGAGGAAGTAGTTGTCCGAAATCGGGGCGACGTTGCGTGCCAGTTGCATGTTGCTGAGGTCGAGCTTGGCCTCCCACTGGTGCAGCTCGGTGGCGGGAAAGTCGTCGTCGGGCGGGTCCGCGACGAGACGCCCGTCCTGCACCAGGAATTTCCGGTAGGGCTGATGGGTCTTCCGCAGGTCGATGAATAGATGCTCGTGCGTCAGCGTCACGCCGAGGACGTCTGGGTCCACAGCCCCCAGGACCGTCATGACTTTACCCGCGATGTTGGGCGCGCCCGTACTGGTCATCGTCGTCTCCTGTTGGTTGTCTCTAATGTCCCGTTCGCCCTGAGCTTGTCGAAGGGAGATTCATGGTTCGCTGGCCGTCGCAATCTGCTAGACCGGAGGACGCCTGTACCCGGCGCCATCGACGCCCTCCAGCGCCGCCGCAACTCTGAGAAGGGGTGCCTCCTCGAAGTGGCGTCCCACGATCTGCACCGCCAGTGGCAGCCCGTCGCCGCTCTCTGCGAATGGCACGGCTATGGCGGGAGAGCCAGTCAGGTCGAAAGGGACCATTGCCCTGAGCGCGTTCCTGGGAGGCGCCTTGGTTCCGTCCACGTCCAGCTCCGACGCGCTGCATGGATGGGCCGGTACGACGCTCGCCGGGCAGAGGAGTATGTCGTATTCGGAGAAGTACCGGGCGGATTCCAGGCGCAGACGCTCGCACTTGTCGAGCGCATCGAGGTACTCTTCTAGGGACGGCTTTGGGCCGGTGAGCCTGCCGCGAAGCGGCGCGGACAGCATATCGTGGCGGCCCGCAATCATCGGGGCCAGGGCGTGGCCCACCTCCGCGCCGTACAGGGATATAGAGATGTCCTGGCCCTGTAGCTCGTCCCACTCCTTAAGGTCAACCTCCTCCACCTCGCAGCCCATCTCCTCCAGTGCGGATGCCGCTCTGGCCACGGCGGCCTGAATCTCCCCGGAGACCGGAGCAAAGGGCCCCTCCGCGCACCAGCCGACCCTGAGCCCGCTTATCGGCCCGTCCAGCCTGTCGAGTGCCGGTACCGGCACTGGCATGGCGTAAGGGTCGAGGCCGTCCGGCCCGGAGAGCAGGGATAGCGCAACGGCCACGTCTTTGACCGTGCGCGCCATCGGCCCGACGTGCATGAAGCGCAGCAGGGCGTCGGGCCAGTGTCCCGTCAGCGGCACGCGCCCGTGCGTCGGCTTCAGTCCCACGACGCCGCAGTACGCCGCCGGCAGACGGATCGAGCACCCGACGTCGCTGCCCAGTCCCAGCGGGGACATGCCGGAGGACAGCGCTGCCGCCTCCCCGCCGCTCGAGCCCCCGGTCGTGCGCCCCAGCTTCCACGGGTTCTCGGTCCTGCCGAAGACCGCGTTGTCCGTCTCGAACCAGAACACGAACTCCGGGACGTTAGTATGCCCCAGGAAGACAGCCCCGGCGTCCTTTAAGCGGGTAATCACCACCGCGTCGGCGTCGGGGACGTTGTTCTCGAAGAACCTGGACCCGCGCGTGGTGCGGAGCCCGCCTACGTCGACGGAATCCTTCGCCGTGAATGGAACGCCGTGCAACGGACCCCGCAGCTCCCCCCGCATCAGCGCGTCCTCGGCTTCGCGCGCCTGGTCCATGGCGGTCTCGTCGGGCGTGACTATGGCGTTGAGCTTCGGGTTGACGCTCTCGATGCGCGAGAGGTGCGCCTGCATCACCTCCGTCGGGGAGACGGACTTGCTGCGAATTTGCTCGGCCAGTTCGGTAGCGGGTGCGAAGACCAGATCGTCACTCATGTGCGTGCAGGTCCTGATTTCATAGTGCGCGCCTGACGGCTCCCAACCTGTTCGGAATAACCGCTGCGCCGCGCTGCGGGGAAGGCTAGCACCTGCAGGCCGAGCGAGCAAGCACGAGAGGCACAATCCAGATCCCAGCAGGCACACGGGGAGCCCGTCTACGAACCCAACCAAGCGCAACGACGGCCACCTCGTTGCCAGCCGGTAGTTGATTCCAGGCGTCGTGCCTGAGTACAATCCCCCCCTATCCTCCATCGAGTCTGAGCAGTAAGGGAGCAAGCTATGAGCACACATGATGTCGAGCTTATGGGGCACCTGATGCGGCGGGCCGGCTTCGGCGCCGGCTACAAGGAGCTGGAGGCCAGGGCGGGGAAGGGCTACGAGGCGACGGTGGACGAGCTCATCGCCACCGACAGCCAGGAAGGCATCGACGACCTCCTCCTGTACCGCTACCACCCCGACCACCAGGGCGGCCTCGGTATGGCGGGCGCCGCCGCCTACTGGCTATACCGCATGGTCAACACCGGTGGTCCCCTCCACGAGAAGATGTCCCTCTTCTGGCACTCTGTCTTCGCCACGGGCTACCAGAAGGTGACCCAGGGCAGGGGCATGATGAACCAGATAGGCATGTTCCGAAAGCACGGCATGGGGAGCTTCCGGGACCTGCTGGTCGAGATCTCCAAGGACCCGTGCATGGTGCTGTGGCTGGACAATAACGAGAACCACGCGGGCGCGGTCAATGAGAACTACGGGCGCGAGCTGCTGGAGCTCTTCTCCATGGGCGTCGGAAACTATACCGAGCAGGACGTGAAGGAGTGCGCCCGCGCCTTCACGGGATGGACGACCGCCAACATCGACTACGTCGCCATGAAGGCGCAGCGCGACTCGCTCTGGCCATACGGGCGCATGTCCATGCGGTTCGAGTACCGCGCCGACGACCATGACGGTGGCGAGAAGGAGTTCCTAGGGCACACGGGCGGTTTCGACGGCCGGGACGTCGTGGACATAATATGCGCACAGCCGGCCACAGCACGCTTCATCGCGCGCCACATGTACCATTTCTTTGTCGCCGACGAGCCTCCCGTACCGCAGTGGTCACTGCATCCCCCGGCCGATCCGGAGGCAATCGACATCCTCGCGCAGGCCTACTTCGAGCACGACTACAGGATCGACGAGATGCTGCGGGTGCTCTTCAAGTCCGAATTCTTCAAGTCCAGGTCCTCCTGGTTCAGGAAGGTGAAGGGCCCCGCCGAGCTCGTGGCTGGGCTTCTCAGGCTGACCGGACGTTACCGTATGCCCGATCCAAGGCTGCAGGGCGACGCCAACCTGTTGACCTTCATGGGACAGACCCTAATCAACCCGCCCAGCGTCGAAGGCTGGCACCAGGGGACCGAGTGGATAGACACCGGCACTGCGGTCGAGCGGATCAACTACGCCGTGCAGCAGCTCTCCGATCCTGCGCTACCCGGCGTGAAGCGGCTTGTGGGCAACGTGATCGCCGCGTCGGGCAACGGCGACGCCACGGCGGAAAGCCTGGTCCAGGCCTGCCTGGACCACATGGGGGCGATCTCCGTTAAGGAAAGCACCCGAGAAGCGCTCGTCGAGTTCGCCGCCGAGCGCGGGACCGGAGAGGGCGGAGGATCGGCTGAGAACGTCGCGGAGCTCGTCGAACTGGTGGCCGCAACCCCCGACTTCCAGAGGGAATAGACATGGCTGCAACTGCCGCAGGCCCGCAGCTTGGGTTCCTGCGCTATAACTACACTTTGGGCGTTGCCGCCATGGAAGGGCGTGGCTTCTACTACCCGAACGACGTGGGCATCGCGCCCAACGGACGCCTCTACGTGCTTGGCCGCGCGCACGAAGGAGATACCCGCGGCGTCCAAGTCTGCATCACCGACCACGACGGCGGTTACTACGACGTCTTCGGGTCGATAGGCGAGGCTGACGGGCAGTTCACCTGGACATCAGCCATAGTGGTGGACGCCGAGGGGCAGGTCCACGTAAGTGACGAATACCTCAACCGCATCAGCATCTTCGACGAGTCGGGGACATTCCTGCGGAAGTGGGGCGACCCGGGCACGGGCGAAGGAGAGTTGGACGGGCCGTCCGGCATGGCCCTCGACGCAGACCAGCGCCTCTGGATAGTGGACCACAGGAACGCGCGCCTGCAGAGGTTCACGCTGGAAGGCCGTCACCTCTCCGGCTTCGGCGTAGGGGGCAGCGGCGAAGGTCAGATGCACCTCCCGTGGGGCGTTACCGTGGCGCCCGACGGCGACCTGTACGTCGCCGATTGGGGAAACGACCGTATCCTGCGCTTCACACCGGACGGCGAATACCTCAGCTCCTACGGTTGCTCCGGGAGCGAGGACGGCCAGCTCCTCCGCCCCTCGAGCGTCGCCGTCGACGACGAGGGCTACGTATACGCTGCCGATTGGGGCAACAACCGGGTACAGGTTTTCGATCCCGATGGAGGCTTCGTCTGCGCCGTCATGGGCGAGGCTACCCTGTCGCCGTGGGCCAGGGACTACCTTGACTCAAACGTGGAGGAGAGAGAGGCGAGGGACCGTTCTGACATGGAGCCCGATGTCCGAACTCTGGGCGTCGAGGTGCGGGACGAGCCGTACCACGTGGAGAAGAGGTTCTGGGCCCCCGTCTCGGTGAAGCTCGACGACGCTGGCCGGCTGCTCGTCACCGACCGCAACCGCCACCGCATCCAGGTCTACCAGCGAGCTTGAAGATAGGCCCGAGTCCTTCCGCAAGACAGGCGGCGCAGCCTACAGGCCGACGGACTCGTTAATCTCCTGCTGGTAGGTGTTCACGCGGTCGCTGCGAACGTCGTCGAAGCTGACCGGCTGTGCTACATGGCCCGACTCCAGGATGGCGTAGGAGAGCGCCACGGCGTCCAGCCCCTCCTCCCCCGCCACCTCAGGCCTGCGGCCGCTCAATATGGCGTCGGCAAAGTCCTGCAGCGCGACGGCCAGGATCTTGCGGGTCGTCTGCTCAATCGGGGCGTCGTAGGAATAGAGCTTGTCCCTGCCACCGAACACCCTGGCGGTCGTCTCGTCGAGCCTGAAGTCGGGGACCTGCCTCATCAGGTCTTTCTGCGCGACCGGTGACAGCCCGCCGGCGAGGGTGACCTGGACCGGCCGGCCTGCCCGGAAGCCTGGCAGGCGCAGGGAGCCCTCGCTACCGAAGATGACGTGCGCGCTCGACTGCTCTCCGGGGGCGGCGTCGCTGAAGGTGGTCTGGCCGATGGCGCCCGAGGAGAACCTCATCAGGGTCAGTCCGGTGTCTTCGGCAGTTGCCTCTACAGTATCGGCCTCCTCGATCTCCTCCCTGACGCGGTGTGCATAGAGCTCCGTCGGCTGCTCAGGCCTGGCTATCTTGATGGTCCTCTCCCAGAGGTGGGTCTCCGCGAAGACTCGCTCAACGTCCCCCATCAAGTACAGTGTCAGGTCGGACGTGTGCACACCCTGCTCCAGGAGCCACCCGCCCCGGTCCTTCATGTGCCACCAGGCAACCAACTGTTCGACGGCGCGCGACCCGGACGTGGAGACATGCATGTGCAGACGGGGCTCGCCGATGACCCCGCCGCGCAGCAGCGCCCTGGCAAGGCGGTACATCGGGTCGCGGCGGACGTTCTCGGAGACGGACAGGACCCTGCCCTTCGCGCTCGCCGCCTCCATCATCCTGAGGCACGCCCGGACCGTAATGCCCATGGGCTTCTCGACGGCGACGTGGAGACCGGCGTCGAAGGCGTCCAGCGCGAAAGGGTGGTGCATCCGTGTGTCGGTGACGATATTGACGGCGTCCAGGCCGCGCTCGGCTTCGAGCATTGCCCGGAAATCCGTGTAGATGCGCGGCTTCAGGCCTAGCTCCGCCTCGGCTACGCGCGCCACGTGCTCGGCGGCGGAGCGGTGCAGGTCGCACAGCGCGGTGAGTGCGAAGCTATCGAAGCCGTGCCGCCGGAGCACGGCCAGTCCGTACACGTGGCGCAGGCCCTGTCCGCCGCACCCGGCTTGGGCGAGTTGAAGAAGCGCCACTGCATAGCCCCCCTTGGTCCGAATTGTGGAGTCAACGCTCGGGGGTCGACGTTGGATGCGTACAGCCCCTGTGCGTTTTTGGAGAAGGGCCTACAGTTTAGCGGCTTGGTTGATCTGCTGCTGGTACGCGTTGACGCGGTCGCTGCGAACGTCGTCGAAGCTGACCGGCTGCACGAGGTGGCCCGATTCCAGGATGGCGTAGGAGAGCGCCACGGCGTCCAGTCCTTCCTCCCCCGTCACCTCGGGCCTGCGCCCGTTCAAGATGGCGTCGGCGAAGTCCTGTAGCTCGATGGCTATGAGCTTGCGGTCCGGCTGCTCGAACGGAGCGTCGTATGACGAGATTCTGTCCCTGCCGCCGAACATCCTGGATGTCGTCTCGTCGAGCCTGAAATCGGGCGCCTGTGCGAGCAGGTCTTTCTGGCCTACAGGGGACCCTCCGTCTGACATTGTCACTTGGACCGGACGGCCCGACCGGCTGCCCGGCAGCCGCAGCGATCCCTCGCTGCCGTAGATGATGTCCGTATCCGACGGCTCACCGGGGGCGGCGTCGCTATAGGTGGTCTGGCCTATGGCGCCCGAGGCGAACCGGACCAGGGCCAGTCCGGTGTCCTCGGCGGTCGCCTCTATCGCCTCGGCCTTCTCCGCATCTTCCTTCACTCGGTGTTCGTAGAAGCGCTGCATGGGCTGTGCTGTCTCTACCATCGTGCGCGTCTTTTCCCAGAGGTGCGTCTCGGCGAACACACGCTCCACGCCGCCCATCAGGTATAGCGTCAGGTCCGACGTGTGCACGCCGTACTCCAGGATCAGACCGCCCCGTTCCTTCATGTGCCGCCAGGCAACGACCTGCCGGACGCCGCGCCCTCCGGAGGTGGCGACGTTGATGGCCAGCCGGGGCTCGCCGATGACCCCGCCGCGCAGGAGCGCCTTCGTGAGGCGGTTCATCGGGTCGCGCCGGTAGTTTTCTGAGACGGAGAGGACCTTGCCCGCTGCGTTCGCCGCGCCGATCATCCTGCGGCATGCCCGTACCGTCAGCCCCATGGGCTTCTCCACCGCCACGTTGAGGCCCGCGTCGAAGGCGTCCACCGCAAAGACGTGGTGCATCCGGGTGTCGGTTACGATGTTGACTGCGTCCAGGCCGGGCTCGGCGTCAAGCATGGCCCGGAAGTCCGTGTAGACGCGCGGCCTCAGACCCAGCTCCGTCTCGGCTACACGGGCCACGTGCTCGGCGGCGGAGCTGTGCAGGTCGCACAGCGCGGCAAGCTCGAACGTGTCGAAGCCGCACCGCCGGAGCTCGGCCAGTCCATACACGTGGCGGAGGCCCATCCCGCCGCACCCGGCCTGTGCAAGTTGAAGAAGCGCCATCTATAGCCCCCGAGTCCGAATTGTCATGGCCCTAGTCCAGCGGCCACCGTCAGATGCGGTACAGCTCCTCGGCGTTCTTGGAGAAGAGCGCGGTCTGCTCGTCCCGGCTGAAGCCGGAGATGATCTCCGTGTAGGCGTCTGCCACCTCGTCGTAGGTGCTCCATAGCCAGTCCACCGGCCAGTTGGTGGCGAAGAAGCAGCGGTCCACGCCAACCGTCTCGATGGACGTTAGCACCCACCGCCTGATGCTGTCGGCCGTCCAGTTGTGGTCGCCCATGCCTAGGCCGGAGATCTTCCAGCGGATGTTGTCGCAGGTGGCCGCGACGGCTACGCCGCATTTCCACTTCTCGAAGTACTCGTCCGTGCGCTCCGCGGGAGACCCCGTGTGATCGACGACGATGGTGATGTTGGGAAACTTGTTTGCCAGCGCCCGGAGCTTCTCCATGTCCTGCCAGTTGGCAGGCATGCTCGACACCAGGTTGTACTTCTCCAGCAGGGCGAAACCCCGGTGGTAGTCCGGCTCGACCAGGTAGTCGCCGTAAGAAAAGTCGCGTATGCCCCGCATGTTGGGGGACTTGCAGTGGCGCGCCAGCACCTCGTCGACGCCCGGGTCGCGCAGGTCGGCGTGCGCGACGATGCCGTGGGGATACCCCGTACGGTCCGCCGCCTCCTGTAGCCACTCGGTCTCCGTGACCGGGTCAGGGCTGCCGATGGCGGCCTGCACGTGCACCGCCTTGGTCACGTTCGCGTTCCGGGTCTCGGCGATGTAGTCCTCGGCGATGTAGTTCCTCTCCGCCAGCTTCTGTATCTGGTCACCCAGGGTCGGATGCGGAACGCCGGGCTGCCAGTGGTCGTAGACGAGCTCCGGGTGCTGCATGTCGTAGAAATGGACGTGCGTATCGACGAACTCCAGCTTGTCCATGGGCACAATCTCCTATGTCAAAGGATATCGCGGCGCCCGCCGCCATTACAGCAGGGAATCGACCCTTACGGGGAGCCGGGTGTCTGCCGACTGGTAGCCTGCCTCCAGGAACTCGACGACGCGCGCTCCCACCTCGCCCGGAGCGCGGTTCTCGCCCTCGCCAAGGATCAGATCCGTAAGCCCGCGCGACGGGAGGTGCGCTGGGTACAGCTCCTCCTGCGACAGGTCCGGGAACTGCTCGGACGTGCCGTCGTTGTACTGGGCCTCCAGGCGGCCCCCGGCCAGGTCCTGCCGCACGAAGCCCTTGCTACCGGAGTACACGAACCCTTGGTCGAGCTGTTGGTGCGGGCGCATGGCGCCGGTGGACGCCATCGTGCCCATCCCCCCGTTGTCCAGCCTGTAGCTGAACGAGTTCACGAGGTCCACCGCGAGGTCGTAGCTCTCCATGAAGGCAAAGACCTCGACCGCCCGCCGGCCGGTGACCCATAGCGCCATGCCCATTGGGTGCGTCACCTGCAGGTGGCCCTGGCCGCCCCCGGCCATCTTCGGGTCCGAGTAGCTGTTGGGCTCCGGGCCCGTGATGGGGTAGCCGAACGCCTCGGCGTAGTCCTGGGGCCTGCCCCGCAGGTAGGACTCGACCCAGGAGGTGTATATGCCGGAAACGAGCTGTAGCTCGCCGATCTTGCCCGACTGAACGATCTCACGCGCCGCCTGCGCGTGCCGGGTGAACTGGGAGGTGTAGCCGACCATCAGGTGCAGCCCGTTGCTCTTCGCCCGCTCAACGAGATCCCAGGCGTGGGCCGCGGTAAGTGTCATCGGCTTCTCAACGAGCACGTGCACGCCCGCGTCCAATGCGTCGCGGGCAACCTCGTAGTGGTAGGCGTGCTGGACCGCTATGACGACGCCGTCGACCCCCGCGGCAAGCAGGTCCCGGTGGTCGTCGTAGGTGTTACTGATGTCGTAGTAGTCGGCCGCGGCCGCGGCCTTCTCCGGCTTGATATCGGCAATGCCGACAAGGTCCGCCTTCTCGTACGTCTTCAGGCTGGGGATATGGAACTGGGTCGCCCACCATCCGGCGCCGATCACGCCTATTCTCGCCTTGGCCATGGCTCTTCCCTCGCGCTATCGGAAGATGGAGATGGAGCCAACGGTGGGACTCGAACCCACGGCCTGCGGTTTACGAAACCGCTGCTCTACCGCTGAGCTACGTTGGCTAACGGGTCTGCCGTAGAGGCTACTATGGATGGATCATTTTAACATGTCAGTCGGACCGTGGCGCTCTGCATCCGGTCGTCGGTCTTCGAGGATGAGTGCGATCGCCTCAACGAGACTCTCTCGGGCGGTTTCCTCGGTCATCCCTTGACCGTTGGCGCCGGGAATTTCAGGACAGTACGCTATGTACCAGCCATCCTCTTTTTCAATCACGGCGGTGAAGTCCTTCTGCATATTCGGATGGTACTACAGGGAGTACAGGGAGGGGACACCGACAAGCTGACTTGCGACTGGTGAGACTGTGGTATCGTGGCGGATGTGAGCCCGACGACGCGATAGACGGAGGTAGCCGGTATGCAGGACTACGATCCGATGGACATCTCTCGTTGGTGCAACTCCGGGGCCGGCGTGCTGGAAGAGGAATCGCCCACCCTGGGCCGGCAGAGCCTCCTGGGCCTGCCCTTTCTCGTCGGGCAGGATGATGGCGAGCCGGACGGCGCCTGCTTCATAGACTTGAAGGGCGGAGACGCGCCCGTCGCTGTCGCGGTCGGCCGCTCCGCGCTGCGCGTCGTCTTTGCCCACCGCCTCCTGGAGTCTAAGCTTGCAGAGGGCGGGCCGCTGGGAGTGGATGTCGCAGAGTACGTCTTCCACCTTGCCGACGGCAGTGTCGAGCGCGCCGCAATCCGGGAGCGATTCGAGATAGCCGGCCTGTCGGGCCGAGGAGGGCTTGGCGGCAGGGCCGGAATGCCGTACCTCGCCGTGCCCGACCATGGCGCGGAGCCGATGCCCCGCACTTCCGGGCCGTGGGACGCCATGGGGCGCCGTCAGTTCGAGGCGGAGTCGGGAAGCGCGCAGCACTACTACCTGTGGGCATGGGAGAACCCCCGTCGCGAGCAGAGCATCGACGCCATCGAGATCGTACCGAAGGGACCTCGCTTTCTGGTTGCGGGAATCACCCTGGGCAGTGTGGACGAAAACCCGCTGGTCAGGACCGGCAGGCGTCCGGTGAAACTCGTCCTCAAGGACGCGGAGCGGGCCAGCCGCCCATTCGACCTTGACGTCGAGGTAGACAGGGGCGAGAACACCTACGCGTTCGCCCTCCCACGGGAGTCGAGCGACCAGTTCGTCGTCGACCCCTTCAAGGGTTGGGGCCAGGCGCCCAACCGGACGTCCAGCCCGGCTTACGTTGAAGTCTCCGCGACACCCTCTGCTACCGTCACCGTGAAGCAGTCTGGCGAGGATGTCGGCAGCGCCCGTTGGGGCGATATTCAGAGCGGAGGCGCGGTAGAGACCGAGCAGGTGCGCTTCGAGCTGACCGACCCCGGCCGGAATTGGGTGAATGTTACCGTCGTCGACGACGACACCGGACAGCCCGTGCCGTGCCGCGTCCACTTCCGCTCCCCCGACGGCGTGCCGTACCAGCCGCACGGCCATCACAGCCACGTCCACTCCGACCTGGGCACCTGGTACACGGACGTCGGCGGCGATCTCAGGCTGGGCCACGTCACCTACGCCTACATCGACGGCACTTGCCAGGGTTGGCTGCCAAGGGGCGAAGTCATCGTCGACGCCGCCCGCGGCTTCGAGTACGAACCCCTGCGAACGAGGGTGCGCATCGAGCCCGGCCAGCAGGAGTTGACGCTCCGGCTCAAGCGCTGGACGAACATGAACGCCCGCCGCTGGTTCAGCGGCGACTCCCACGTCCACTGGCTCTCGGCGCAGGGCTCTCACACAGAGGCCCGCGCCGAGGACCTCAATGTCGTCAACCTGCTCCAGTCGCAGTGGGGCAACCACTTCACCAACACCGAGGACTTCACCGGAGAGCCCAGCGTCTCGAAGGACGGCCAGTCCATCGTCTACGTGGGACAGGAGAATAGGCAGCACCTGATGGGCCACATGCTGCTCTGGGGCCTCAAGAAGCCGGTGATGCCCTGGTGCTCCGACGGCCTGGGCGAGGCCGAGGTCGGCGGTACCCTGGAGGCTACCCTGAGCGACTGGGCAGACGCGACGCACGAGCAGGGCGGCACCGCGATAGCCGCCCACTACGGAGGCCTTACGGGGGAGGCAGTGGCGCTGATAGCGACGGGCCGTGTCAGAGGCGTCGAGTTCATCAGCCACAGCACCACCAATCACAGGGACTACTACCAGGCGCTCAACTGCGGCTACAGGCTTCCCCTCGTGGGCGGCACCGACAAGATGTCCAGCGACGTGGCCGTGGGCAGCTACCGGACCTACGCCTACATCCCTCCCGACCAGGAGTTCACCTACGACAACTGGTGCGCTGCCGTAGCGGCTGGGCGCACCTTCCTCAGCGGCGGCCCCATCCTTGAGCTCACCGTGGACGGCCAGCCTATCGGCAGCACCCTCAACATGTCGGGCCCCGGCACGGTCGAGGTCCACGCAAGCGCGGAGAGCCTCTTCCCGATTCACCGCCTCGAGATCGTGCAGGCGGGCAGGGTAGTCGCGTCGGCGCAGTCGGAGAAGGGCAACCGACGGCTGGAGGTGCGGGAGCGCCTCAGGATCGACGGCCACACTTGGATAGCCGCCCGGTGCGGCGGTCCTGGCTACCTATCGCCCGAGGCCTTCCCAGGAAGGGACGACGACGCCGCGGGCCTACAGATAGGCGATTACTTCTACAACAACTGGAGGAGCGGCACCTTCGCCCATACGTCACCCATCTACGTGGCCTCTGGCGGCGACTGGTGGATGTTCGACCCCGACACGGCGAGACTGATGCTCAAGCTGATCGAGGGCGGCATGGCTTACATGGAGCATACCTCGGTCCAGCACCTGCCGGGTACGACAACTCACCCCCACGGCGAGGCGGACCACATCGCCCACCTCCAGCGCCCATTCGTGGAGGCGCGACAGTCCATCGAGCGGCGCGTTCAGGCCCTCGGCCTGTCGCTCTAGGAGCAGCACCGTGAAGACCAAGCTGCGGGCCGGCATCATAGGCAGAACGGGTAGAGGGGACTACGGCCATCACCTGGACACTGCCTACCAGTGGGTGTCGGGTGTGGAGGTCGTCGCCGTGGCGGACGACGACCCCGCGGGCCGCCAGCACGCCGGCAAGCGCACCGGTGCCGCACACCTGTACACCGACTACCGCGAGATGCTGGAAGCGGAGGACCTCGACCTGGTCAACGTCTGCCCCCGCTGGGTGGACTGCCACAGGGACATGGTTGTCGCCGCTGCAGAGTCGGGGGCCAAGGGCATCCTCTGCGAGAAGCCGATGGCGCCGACGCTGGTCGACGCCGACGCGATGGTAGAGGCGTGCCGCGCCAACGGCGTCAGGATGGCCGTGGCCCACCGGCGCACCAACGCCTACGAGATGCACGCGAAGAAGCTGGTCGACGCCGGGGAGATCGGCGAGGTGCAGGTCATCCGGACGCACGGCAAGGCCGACCACCGCTCCGGCGCCGAGGACCTCATGGTGCTCGGCACGCACATGATGGACAGCATGCGGCACTTCTCGGCCGCCGACCCGGTCTGGGCCCACGGTCACGTGACCCAGGACGGGCGCGAGGTGGAGGCAGGCGATGTCCGCGTGGGCGGCGAGGAGATCGGGCTCATCGCCGGCAATGGCGTGGCAGCCTACTTCGCGTTCGACAACGGGATCACCGGCCACTTCGAGTCGCACCCGACCGACCTGTCCGCCGACCGCACAAGGCGCTGGTTCGGCTTCGAGGTCCACGGGACCGGCGGCATCATCTCTCTGCGCAACTCTCCCAGGGGCGAGATGTACATCTACCCATACGGGCAGTGGATACCCGACGACGGCGCCGGGAAGTGGGAACGCGTGCTACTGGACGACTGGGAGAAGCGACCTGACGGGAGCACTAGGACATACGACGAGGCGATGCACCTCAGTAACCGCCTGCTCGCGGACGAGCTCGCCAGCGCCGTCATGGACGACCGCGACGTGGAGGCGGTCTCCAGCGGCGAGGACGGACGCGCCGCGCTGGAGATGATCATGGCGGTGCACCAGTCCCAGAGGGCCGGGGGCAGGGTCACGTTCCCGCTCGCGGACCGCGAGAATCCATACCGGGACTGGTGGGAGGGGTAGGCGGGTGCTATCCTCTTGGGTAGCAGCAAGAGGTGGAAAGTATGCAGGTAGCGTTAGGCGCAGACCACGGTGGGTTTGAGCTCAAGTCGATGCTTGCGGGCCAGCTCCGGGAGCTTGGCCACGACGTGGTCGACCTAGGGGCCCACACCTACGACGCGCAAGACGACTACCCGGACTTCGCCGGCGCGGTGGCCCAGCGGGTAGCCGCGTCGTCGGGTCGGGGCGTCATCGTCTGCGGCAGCGGCGTGGGCGCGTGCATAGCCGCCAACAAGGTCAAGGGAGTCCGCGCCAGCGTCTGCCACGACACCTACTCGGCGCGCCAGGGCGTGGAGCACGACGATATGAACGTACTGTGCCTCGGCGCCCGCATCGTTGGAGAAGAGCTTGCCAAAGAGGTGGTCGCCGCCTTCATGAACGCTACCTTCTCCGGGGAGGCCCGGCATGAGCGTAGGCTGGGCAAAGTTCTGGCCCTGGAATCCGCCTGGCCCGGCTAGCCAGTCAAACACGTCTGAACTAGACTACTCCGACACCAAGGAAAGGGAGAGAGATGATCACCGGAATCAACCACGCCGGCCTTATCGTTCAGGACCTGGACAAGGCGATTGCCTTCTATCGAGACGTAGTCAGCCTGGAGGTCAAGACCAGGATGGAGCGGACCGGTGAGGCGCCATCCAAGCTGCTCGGCTATGACGAAATACACTTCAAGGGTGCCCACATGACGCCCGGAGACGGCCCCACCTTGGAGCTTATCCAGTACATCAATCCCCCGCCGTCCGATCGCCCCACGGAGGAGCGCAACGTCCTAGGCGCCAGCCACGTGGCCTTCACGTGCGAGGACATACAGGGGACTTTCGATCTCCTCATGTCGCGGGGCGCCAAGGAGCTGAACCCTCCGCAGGAGGTCGCCCCCGGCCAGTGGCGGTGCTACCTCCAGGACCCCGAGGGCAACTGGGTAGAGCTGGTCGAGAACCTATAGATACGCCGAGAGTTTGGCGGGGCGATGAGAGCACTCAAGAGGCGGCCAATAGTCGTCCTCATCGTAGTGGGGGTCGCTCTCGCCGGCGCCTACTTCGCCTACACCTGGGCCACTGGTCCGGGAGACAGTGTGTCCGAGGAGGGCACACAGCTTATCCCGGTCAGGCGTGGAGGCCTTGTCGACGCCGTCTCTATCAACGGCACGCTCAAGTACTCAAGTAGGGAGACGCTTAGCTTCGGAAGTCAAGGCGTTGTCGGCGAGGTACTCGTCGAGACAGGCCAACGTGTAGGAACCGGACAACTCTTGGCAAGGCTCAACCCCGAGACGATTGCATCCCTGGAGAGGGACGTCGTACGAGCTAGGATCGATCTTCGGGGGGCGGAGGAGGCGCTGGAAGCCGCAAGATCCCCGCCCTCGAACCTAAGCGTCGCTAAGGCGGTCTCCGATGTCGCCGACGCGCGCATATCGCTGCGTACAGCCCAACAGTCGCTGGAGTCTCTGAAGTCGCCGTCCCCTCAGGAACTTGCCCGGGCCCACTCTGCGGTCGCTGATGCACAGGTAGCCCTAGCGTCGGCTCGCGAGGCCCGAGACGGGTTGGTAACATCGTCCGACGCTGACCTAGCTAAAGCACGTCTCGCGGTCGCGGACGCGCAGGCGGGTCTGCAGTCGGCACTGGCGGCGCGCCACAGGCTGTTGGTGGGGGCGACTGCTCTTGAGTTGGCCGAATCGCAAGCCGAGGTTGCTGATGCGCGGGCAGTCGTCAGGTCTGCGCGAGAGGCGCGCGACCGCCACTTAGGTGGGCCTTCGGCCCTCGAGATGGCTGAGGCGCACTCAACGGTGGCCAAGGCCAGTATGGCCCTAGAGTCTGCGGAACAGGAGCGCGGCCGCCTGCTGGGTGGGCCCTCGGTGCTTGAGATGGCTGAGGCGCACTCAACGGTGGCCAAGGCCAGCATGGCCCTAAAGTCTGCGGAGCGGGAGCGCGATCGCCTGCTAGGTGGACCCTCGGCCCTTGAGACAGTTGAGGCGCGCGCCGCGGTCGCCGACGCCAAGGCGGCTCATGAAGCTGCGCTACATGCGCTCGAAAGACTGCAGAACCCACCGGTAATATCCTTGGCCGAAGGCGAGTCTGCGATCGCCGCCGCACAGGTCTCGCTCCAGGGCGCCCGGCAGGTCCTGGAAGACCTCCTGAGTGGCGCGTCTGAGGACGAGATGGCCTCCGCTCGGAAGATGGTCGAATCGGCAGAGTCCGCCTTGGCGACGGCTGGAGCAGACCTGGCGGCGGTCAGACGCGACTGGAACGACAAGGTGGATACGGTTTCTTCCAGTCTGGACGCGGCGCAGCGCGCGTACGCAAATGTGTTCCGGCGGTGGCTCGGTATCGAGGTCGAGCCAAGCGCCGACTCTTCTCCCGATATTGTCTTGGATTCCCTGGGTGTCGACCTGGACGTAGTGTTCGACGACAAGACGAGTGGATTCTCACGCAACGTGGCGCCTCGTGACGACCCGTCTACACCCTGGGATGAGATCATCGTATACGCTTGGCTCGTCTTGTTCCCCGGCACCTTGGTGATTTCCTGCGATAACGACACGACTTCCTTCGCCGCGCTGTGCATCGGCGGAGAGATGGACGACGCGTATCAGGCGCTTCAGGAAGCTCGGGACGGTGTGGAAGACATCAGCTTGCAGCGTACCAAGGCGGTTGGTCTTGCCGAGAAGGTCTTGGCCGACTCAGAGGACCTGCTAGCCGAGCGGCGGAAAGCCCTGGATGAGTTGAGTGTCCTCCCAACCCCTCTCGAAGTCAGAAACCAGAGGACTGCTGTGGCCCTAGCCGAGGCCAAGTTAGGCGAGGCTGAGGCGGACCTGGAGGCATTAGAGGGCGGCCCTGACCCGGCGGCCTTGGAAGTCAAGAGGCAGGAGGTCGACCTGACCTTGGTTGCGCTCACCCAGGCGAGGGAAGACTTGGCCGTTCTTACCGCTGACGCCGACCCGGTCGAACTAGAGGTATTGGAGCGGCAGGTGGCGCTGGCCGAGGCTGAGCTGCAGGTGGCCGCGGACAAACTCAGTGGTCTTTTGGGTGAAGTCGATGCCGTCCAGCTAGAGGTATTGGAGCGGCAGGTGGCGCTGGCCGAGGCTGAGATGCTGGCGGCTGAAGACAAGCTCAGCGGCCTCTTGGGTGAGGCGGATGCCGTCGAGCTGGAGGTATTGGAGCGGCAGGTGGCGCTGGCCGAGGCTGAGATGCTGGCGGCTGAAGACAAGCTCAGCGGCCTCTTGGGCGAAGCCGATGCCGTCGAGCTGGAGGTACTGGAGCAAAGGGTCGAGGTAGCGCAGGCCGGTCTGAAGAGGGCCGAGGCAGACCTGCAGGCGCTGACTGGGGAGCCAAACGCCGCCGATCTCGAGGCCTTGGACCGGAAGGTCGCAGTTGCGCAGACCGGCCTCGAGCAGGCTCAGAGAGACTTGCAGAAGCTCGTCGGCGACACGGACCCACTGGAGATGGCCGCCAGAGAGGCGGCCGTCGATCTCGCGGTGGCGAGCCTTGCGGATGCGGAGGCGGCGCTAGAGGGGCTAGAGAGGCTTGACGAGCTTCAGATAGAGCTGCTCCAAGCGGACGTTCCGGCGGCCAGTGCTGCCCTGGACTCTGCATTAGATGCCGTGGAGTCCGCAACGTTGAAAGCCCCCTGGCCGGGCTTGGTAGAGGAGGTCGAGATCAAGTCGGGTCAGAAGATCGATCAGGACGCGACCGCCCTCGTGCTTGTCGACACGTCTACGATAGAGATCGACGGCTTCATCGACGAGATAGACGTCCTGTCCGTTCACGAGGGTACCTCCGCCGTCGTAACGCTGGATGCTCTGCCGGACCAGGCATTACAGGGAGAGGTTTCAAGAATCGGCGCGACCGCCGGGTCGCGGGAAACGGGAGGCGGGGGCTTCGCCCCGTTCGCAGGGCCGTCGCAGAGTACCGTCACGTACGCGATCAGTGTCAGGGTCACGACGCCGGACGAACTCGAGCTGCCGGAGGGACTGAGCGCCTTGGCCAAGGTGGTAATCAGGGAAGAAAAGGACGCTTTGCTTATACCCGTACAGGCGCTGCGCGGCGGCTTCGACAGCCCGACCGTTAGGGTGCAGGGCGAGAATGGACCTGAGGACCGACCCGTTGTGCTCGGTATCAGCGATGACTTCTGGACGGTCGTCACGGAGGGGCTGACGGAGGGAGAAATGGTTGTGACGGAGGTGCGGCCGCCAAGGCCGGGCAACCCGTATGACTTCCAGTAGCGGGGGGCCGTCTGCCCCCAAGCTGTCGGCGCGACTATGAAGACGCCCCAGGATCGCCCTCTTATCGAACTGGTCGACGTGACCAAAGTGTACGGGCTTGGCCAAGTGGAGGTCCGGGCCCTCCAAGGCGTCAGCCTGTCCATACGCAAGGGAGAGATGGTGGCTATCGTGGGACGCTCGGGCTCGGGGAAATCGACGCTCATGAACATCATAGGCTGCCTGGACGTCCCAACATCGGGCAGATACATCCTGGAGGACGAGGACGTCGTTGGCATGAGCGACGACCACCTGGCGGAGATTCGTAGCCGGAAAGTGGGGTTCGTCTTCCAGACATACAGCCTCCTGCCGAGACTGACGGCCATCGCCAATGTCGCGCTTCCGCTGATGTACGGAGGCGGCGGTAAGGAGCGAAGCACGGCGGCGCTGGAGAGGGTGGGGCTGGGGGACCGTGCCAGCCACCGGCCGGCCGAGCTCTCCGGTGGAGAGCAGCAGCGTGTCGGCATCGCCAGGGCGTTGGTCAAGGAGCCGGCCATTCTGCTGGCCGATGAGCCGACCGGAAACCTCGATAGAGCGACCGGCATGGAGATCATGAGCATCATCGCACGGCTCAATCACGACGACGGGCTAACAGTGGTGTTCGTCACTCACGACCCCGATATGGCCCGACTCTCTCAGCGCGTCGTCTCTATGGAAGATGGGCGCGTGGCGGACGACAGTTTGACACGGTAGGAGAGCTGAGTTGAACGTCCCGGCCATCTTGAGAACAGCAATTAGCTCCCTGGGCGTCAACCGTCTGCGAGCGGCGCTCGCGCTCTTGGGCATCGTCATAGGCGTAGCTTCCGTAGTCACCCTGATGTCGATCGGCCGCGGCATACAGGCGGAGATTACGTCGAGCATCGAGTCTTTGGGGACCAACCTGCTTCTCGTAAGTTTCGGCGGCTCGCCCTTTCGAGACGTGAGCGGAGAATCCTCGTTTAGGATCGCCCGGCCGTTGACCCTTGCGGACGCCGAGGCGCTGTCGGACCCGGAGCTGACGCCGTCGGTCAAGGCCGTGGCGGCCCAGATGCGGACCGGCGGCCAGATCGCGGCCAGAGGGAATAGAGCGAGTGTAGAGATTCTCGGTGTCACCTCGGATTACTTACAGGTTAGAGACCTTTCGATGCTATCGGGTATATTCATCGCATCCACACACGTCGCCAACAAGGACGAGGTCGTCGTGTTGGGGTCGGCACTCGCCGAGATCCTGTTCGGCCTCCGAGATCCCGTAGGACAGCCTGTAAGGATCAACGCCCGCCGTTTCACGGTGATCGGCGTGCTGCAGAGAGAGGGCCAGAGTCAGGATGGCTCCTTCTACGGATTCTTGGATTGGTTCGACCGCCAGGTGATGGTGCCCGTGACCACCGCCTACTATCGGCTCGATAGAAGGAGTGGACATGGGGTCGTCGTAGAGCAGATTTACGTGCAGGCCGCGAGTAGCGATGTCGTGGACGCGGCGTTCAACGAAATCAGGACCGTGCTCCGACTGCGCCACCGCATCACAGAGGACGACGACTTTACGATAACAAGCCAGCGGGAAGCGATTGAGGCACTGGCCGGGGCGGTCGACGCGTTCGTCGTCTTCTTGGGCGCCATAGCAGGCGTCTCGCTGCTGGTAGGAGGCATCGGCATCATGAACATCATGCTGGTGTCGGTGGTGGAGAGGACGCGTGAGATAGGTATCCGCAAGGCCATGGGCGCCAAGCGGCGCGACATCCTTCTCCAGTTCGTCTTTGAAGCGGTCCTACTTACGGTGAGCGGCGGCGTCCTGGGGATACTTCTGGGCATGGGTGTCTCCGCGTTGGTGAGCGGCGTGAGCTTGGGAGAGGGGGCGACGTTACAGACCGTCGTCAGCGGAGACATAGCGACCCTCGCCGTCGCGGTCTCGGCGGCCGTCGGCCTCTTCTTCGGGATATACCCCGCGAGCCGCGCCTCGCGGCTTCGCCCGATAGAGGCCTTGAGGACCGAGTAGCAGGTGGTTAGCCGCTGGCCCGCAGCGGTGCTGCATCCAGGACCCTGAAGGCAGCCGGGGTAGAGCCGGTCGGGGGGCTCTACCCCGGGCTCTCCTTGAGCCCGAAGCCAGTAACCGGCCACAGCACCGTGTCGCCGTGACTGATCGCCCCTTGCGCTACGAGCGTTTCGAGCCCCGCAAGCGCCGCCGCCGCGGAGGACTCGGCGAAGATGCCCTCGCTCTCGGCGAGGAGCCGCTGCCATCTCAGGATCTCGTCGTCCTTGACGGCGACGGCGCTGCCTCCTGAGGCGCGGAGCGCCTGCACCATCCGGTGTAGCTGTGGCGGCTCGGCGACCGATATGCCCCCGGCGACGGTCTGGGCCCCCTCGGCCTTGCTCCACGGTCGGCCGTGGAAGGCCGCCACCACGGGCGACACCGCCTCGGACTGCACAGCGTGGAGCGCTGGTATCCGGGACAGGCTGCCCCGCGCGGCCAGCTCCGAGAACCCCATGTAGGCGCCAATCAGCAGCGACCCGTTGCCGACGGGTAACACGACGTGGTCGGGCATCTTGGGGGATAACTGCTCGCACACCTCGTAGGCAAAGCCCTTCATGCCCTCGATAAAGAAAGGGCTCAGCGCGTGCGAGGCGTAGACCATGCCGCGGCTCTCGGCGAAGCGCATGGCGGCTGCGGTGGTTGCCTCGCGCGGCCCCTCTATCGTGTGCAGCGTTGCGCCGTACACCGAGATCTGGCCCAGCTTTGCCGAGGGCGCGGAGGCCGGCGCGAATATGTGGGCAGAGATGCCGGCATGGGCGGCGTAGGCAGACACCGCCGCGCCAGCGTTGCCCGACGAGTCTTCGACCACCTCCGTCACGCCGTGCTCGACCGCAGCCGACATCATCATGGCCGCTCCCCGGTCCTTGAATGACCCCGTCGGGCTGGCGAACTCCAGCTTGCCGTACAGCCGCTCCACCCCGGCGGCCCCGCCGACGGACGGCATTGCCACGATGGGCGTATTCCCCTCGCCCAGCGTCAGGGCCTCGGACGGCCTGTGCAGCGGCACCGGCATCGGCGACCCGGACCCTTCCGCATCGAGATAGCTGACCCGTAGAGGAGAGTCGCACGCCGGGCAGGTAAGCGTACGCATGGTGGCAGCGTGCTCGGCATCGCAGTTCGTGCATCTCAGTACGAAGTGGGGCAAAGCTATCTCCGGGCCGCGATTATAGCACCGTGAGCCTCGCGGGCAGTCCCTCTGTGCCCTTCGCGTTATTCGCGGATAACTTCCCTCACCGCTGTGGTAGCATGGGCCGGCCGCGTAGCGGTCCAGGAGATCCAATGTCCAGGCTGAGCGGTCTGAGAGACGCGTACGATGTCCTCGTGGTTGGTGGCGGCGGTGCCGGCTTGATGGCCGCCGTTGAAGCAGCCGAGACGGGCGCGAGCGTCCTTCTGGTGGAGCGCCAGCCGGAGATCGGCGGCTCCACTGCGATGGCTGTCGGCGCCCTGTCGGCGGCGGGCACGGCTCTGCAGAAGGCGGCGGGCATCGAGGACTCCGTCGATGCCCACTTCCGGGACTACCTCAAGTTCATAGAGCCGGGCCGCGACGCCGGTGAATACGACCTCGAGCTGACCCGCATGCTGGTAGAGCTCGCCCCATCAGTCGTGGAGCGCATGGTGGAGCTTGGCGTGGAGCTCAGGGGGCCGCAGCCGGAGCCGCCCCATACGAAGTACCGTATGCACAACGCCGTCCCGGACGCCACCGCCTACACCGACGCGCTGCAACGGGCTGCTTCCGAAGCGGGTGTGGAGACGCGCACCGGCGCTGTGGCCGCGAGCCTTGCGGTGGACGCCAACGGCGCCGTGTGCGGGGCGGAGCTCGCGGACGTGACAGGCTCCGAACGCCGCACCATAGAGGTCCGGGGCGGCGTCGTGCTGGCCACGGGCTACTTCAGCGCCAACGCGGAGCTCTCCCGCGCCCACGGCAGGCCCCCAGAGCACGACGGCGTGGAACCTCTCTTCGACGGCGCGACCGGCGACGGCGTGACCCTTGCCGTCGCCCTGGGAGCCGCCACTTCCGGGATGAGCGCCGCTGCGCCTCCACACTTCAGGACAGTCTCCAGGCCCTACATCCACCCTCCGGCGCCCATCTTCGAGGCGGGTGCGATACTGCTCAACCGCGCCGGCAACAGGTATGCGAACGAACTGGAGGGCGCCGAGCTGGCCACCAGCAGCCAGCCGGGAAAGGTGGCCTTCGTGGTGTTCGATTCGCGTCTGGCCTCCCTCGTCGCCACGGTGGACGCGGACGCCCCCCCGTCACGCGACGGCTGGTTCCGCGAGGGCACAATGGCCCTCTCGACCTTCCCGGAGATAGGATACGCCTACGTGGAGGACTACCGGCAGCGTACTGAGTACTTCACAGAGGCCGCAGACGCCCCAGGGCTGGCAGAGTTCATCCAGGCCTCGGCGTCGGCGGTGCAGCGCACGCTCGAGCGCCTCAACCATGCGGCTGACGGACGCGCTCCTGACCCCTTCGGACGCGACTTCTCCTGCGTCGGCTCCTTCACGCCGCCCTTCTACGCGCTAGGGCCGATCAAGGCCGTGCTGGGCTCCAGCGGTGGCCTCAAGGTCGACAGGAAGATGCGCGTCCTTGATGCCGAAGGGCGCCCGATCCACCGCCTATCCGCCGCCGGTATGACCGGTTCCTCCAACGTCCTTATCGCCGGCCACGGCCACGCGCTTGCCTGGACCTTCGCCACCGGCCGCATCGCGGGCGCGAACGCCGCGGCCTGCGCGGGGGTGTGAATGGCTGCGTCCGGCCCGCCCATGCGTGGCGAAACTCGTATACAATGCCCGCCGTCCAACCGGCAAAACGGCAGATAGAATCTCCAAGGAGGAGAAGACATGCACCTCGTACTCATCGGCTGCGAGTATTCTGGGACCAGCACCCTGGCTTTGGCCATCTCTAATTGGGCCAAGGAGGCCTTTGGCGTTGGCGGGTTCGGGTTCCATGACCACTGGAAGATTCCGCACCTCAACCATCCGCCCGCCGAGACCCCGGAAGAGAGTGACGCGGCCTTCCAGGCGTGGGCCGAGGGCAGGGGCGAGGACCCGACCATGATGGGGTACGACGATGAGGAGCAGACTCTGCTCCTGGCGCTCACGCCCAAGCAGAAAGAGGCGTTCCAGCGCTATCACATGGAGTACCATGTATCGCCCACCTTCTACTCATACGATCACCATAACCTTGTGGGGATGCACATCGACGAAGCGGTCTACGCCGGCCTCTACTACGGCTACGGCGGAGACGGCGAGTACGCCGACAGGAAGCAGTACGCACGGCACGCCGAGGAGACGATGATCGAGCGCGCCCCGGACACGGTGCTCGCTCTGTGCAAGGCCTCCCCCGACGTCATACGGCGCCGCATGAACGAGAACCCGCATCCCAACGCCGTCGTGCAGGAGAAGGACGTCGATATGGTCGTGGCGAGGTTCGAGGAGGAGTACGAGTTGTCCCGGTTCGGGAACAAGATCACCGTCGACACCGGATCGCAGTCCGTTGAGGAATCGCTGGCCGAGTTCGTCTCGAAGTATGAGCCCTTCATGACCGACGCGGACCGCGTGAGGATGCTGGTGCAGAGC
Organism: Dehalococcoidia bacterium; assembly: GCA_965262055.1. Lineage (GTDB taxonomy): Bacteria > Chloroflexota > Dehalococcoidia > Lucifugimonadales. Next base: position 432,127 of record CBDHEI010000001.1, on the reverse strand, counting down.
GCAAGAAAGAGCGGGCAGTGGGTGTAGAGTAGAACAAGCCCGTCTAGCACCATGCTAACAAACGGAGTGTGCAGAGGGGCGGAGCCCCTTTGCCGGGAGTCTGAGAGTCTGCCCTGAGTCGTTCGAAGGGCTGTCCCTCAGATATAGATTCTCTCCTTCCTGGTTAGGAAGGGATGCTAATGAAGGTCTGGAAGAATTCTTCCGCCGCTAAGTGCGTGAGGGAGGTAACTACGATGGACCGAGAAGAGAGCAGGAGCCTGCTCGTTGGCCCGATCGCCACGGTGCCGACGCCGTTCGACGACGACTTCGAGGTGGACCACGGCCTGATGGCCGAGCTGACCGAGTGGTGGGTAGAGAGTGGGTTGGTCAAGGGCAGGTCCGTGATCAAGGTCGCCGCGGCGATGGGCGAAGGGCCGATGCTGAAGGATGACGAGTGGGCCATGCTGCTCCGCACGGTGGTCCAGGCTGCCGACGATAAGGCGGCCATCGTGTGCGGACTGCACTACAAGGACACCAAGCGCACCATCGAAGACGCCAGGCGCGCCCAGGACCTTGGGGCACACGGCCTCCAGGTTAGCCCGCCCATTTTCAACCTCCCCACGCAGGACGATATCCTCGCCTACTACAGCGACCTCTCCGACGCCATAGACATCGGGATCCTCGTCTACGTCACCCGGGGCATGAACTGCCCCATCTACATGGACACCTACCGCCGCATGACCGACTTCGAGAACGTGGCCGGCGTCAAGTGGAGTCCGGTGGTTGGCGACTACGAGGACATCTTCGAGCTGAAGGATAGGTTCAACATCATCAACAACGGGAGCGGCGCGGTAAGGTGCTACAAGCTCGGCGGCCACGGATATATCAACCACACTGTCGACATATACCCTCCCCACGATCTCAAGGTGCTGGACCTCCTCGAGGCCGAACGCTGGGACGAGGCCCAGGAGCTTCTCGACTCGGTGAACAACCCGCTCGACGAGATATTCCGCAAGGTCGGCGAGCGGACGGGTGGGCAGGGCGTCGTGAAGAAGGGCATGATGGCCGCAATGGGCCGGCCATGCGGGGCCTCAAGGCCCCCGTCCGGCCCGATGACTGACGACGAGATGGATGAGCTCAGGGCCGTGCTGCGCGGAGTCGGCTGGCCCGTGCCGTAGGACCCGTCGGAACTGCCCGATTCTGGTAGTCTATTAGTCCTGCGAATTTTGATCCTGACGAGGAGAATCGGATGGCTACCACACGAAGAGGCCCGGCTCTGACCCCTGACGAGGCCCGCCGCCTTCACGAAGAGGCGTTGGTGATCGACAGCCAGCAGCCCGGCGCCACCAGCGGCATGCTCTTCAACGACAACATGAAGGCCGCCTTGGACGAGTACGTGCGCGAAGGCAAACTGTCCAGGGGCGAGATCGCCCAACGCCTCCGGGACATGGCCGTACAGGAGGTCCAGACGTCTGCCGACGCCCGCCGTGAGTACATGGCCGTCTGGGAGAAGTCGGGCGTCGATGTCGCGAGCGCAACCTACGCCGGGCCAATCTCCCCGAACATCGCGTTTGAGACCTCGCTCAAGGTGATGACCCAGGCCCGCGCCATGATCGACGCCCTACGGGACGAGGTGCGCCTCGTCCTGACGGCTGATGACATAGAACGCGCTTATGCCGACGGCAAGCGCGGCGTCATATTCGACTTCCAGGACACGACGCCCTTCGGCAGCGACCTGGACAGGATCGAGTTGTTCAGGAATCTGGGCCTCCGCGTCGTACAGCTCACCTACAACCTGCGGAACCTGGTCGGGGACGGCTGCACAGAGCGCTACAAGACCGGCCTGACCTACTTCGGCTTGGAGGTGGTGGAGCGCCTGAACGAGCTTGGAATGGCCGTGGACGTTAGCCACTGCAGCCAGCAGGTGGGCTGGGACGCCATCGAGGCCTCCTCGTCGCCGGTCATCGTCACCCACTCGGCCAGCAACGGCGTCTGCTACCACGACCGCGGCAAGGACGACGACCTCGCCAGGGCCATAGCCGACCAGGGCGGCTACTTCGGCCTCGCCGCCATCGGAGGTTTCCTCTCCGAGACGACGGAGGCGACGCTGGACCACTTCGCCGACCACGTCGACCACCTCGTTGACGTTATGGGAATTGACCACGTCGGAATCGGATGCGACAAGTGCGGCCCCGGGCCGGGCACCGAGTCCAACGTCCTCTTCCCCGACGAGCTGGGCCCGTTCGACCAGTCGCACATGTACAAAGAGGACCCGGACCCAAGGAGCAAGCCCCAGGGGTTCAACTGGTCGGGCTTCCGGCCCGAGCACAGGCTGAGCCAGGACCACCGGATCGACGGCTTCGACCAGTTCTCCGACTGGCCCAACATCACACTGAAGCTGGCCGAGCGCGGCTACAATGAAGAGGAGCTCCGGAAGCTGCTCGGCCTGAACTACCTCAGGGTCTTCAGGGATATCGTCGGGTAGCTACACGCCCGGCCGCATCGGTGGCTTCTCAGGGGGGCTGTAGGCCACCCGGAGGTGGGGAGTTTCAATTCGGACGTGGCCGAGGTAGCGGGACTCCATGAGTGCGTCGAGGGCGCCGCTCACCAGCAGCGTCCGCTCCACGGGGTACTGGGGGCAGCCCGTCAGGAACATCTCCTGGATGTTGAGCCCCTGGTAGCTGAACGGCAGGTGCCTCTCGTCTGTCTGGTACCCGGTGCTCACCACCTCGCCGCCCACCCGGGCCGCGTAGCCAAACCCCTTCAGGTGCCTGTCCAGCATCAGCGTTGAGGCGCGGAGCCCGTTGGAGTACTCCAGCAGGAAGACCGCGGGGTTCACGCAATTCTCCTCCATGCTCCCAGGGTCCCTCTGTCGGATATGTGCTTCCGCAGCTTCGGCAAGCTCGCGGGGCCACAGCCCCTCCTGCGCAGCTTCCCAAACCGCGTCGCCCTCGAGGCACTGGACGGCACTGATCCCGGTCTCGCCGCCCTGGCGGCGCTCCACCATGCACTGCAGGCCCTCCAGCCCGTGGAACCCGTAGGAGTCCAGCCCGTTGACGTAAGAGTGGAAGTAGCCCAGTGACAGCGCCTCCTCGATGTGCGTTCCGGCTTCGTGCTCCAACTCCGGTATACGTTCGATGACCGGAATTGAAGACCCCGCCTTGAAGGGGGCGCCTAGCTCTCTCGCCCTCTCGTACATCCACACGCAGTCGGCCCAGCTGTAGGCAAGGTGCTTGTCGTTGAAGATGGGCACGGCCCGGTCCGACGCTGCCAGGACGCCGCAGACCTGCTCGAAGAAGTACCTGCGCGGGTACATCTGCCGGCCGCGCTCGTTGCCGCAGTAGTCGCCGTGCTCGGCGATGATCAGCACCCCGTCCACGGCCAGATCTCCTACCTTCCAGTCGGAGGCCGTGGGCCAGTGGCCGGTGGCGCTGGGGGGCGTCAGGGTGAGGGCGCCGCGTATGCTGGGATAGACCTCGACGCCGTGCTCCCGTGCAAGCTCCATGCCCACGTCGGCGGGGTGGAGCTGGTCCATGTACATCGAGACGAGGTCGACCGAGGGCTCGACGAGGCCGTCGTGGGTGGGGAAGCCGGCGGCGAACTTGGACACTATCAGGTCGGCGTGGGAATGGGGAAAGTAGGTTGTTACGATTGCTGCGACCTTCTTGCGCTCGGCCATCAATGCGGCCTCCTCCCAGGGTCCGTTTCGGCCCTTTCACTTGGAACGTAAGAGGGGCGGGGACTATGCCCCGCCCCTCTTTTCATAGGGTCTTCCTCGCCTTATCCCTCAGCAATCACTCCGCGGGCATTGGGAGAGGGTTCTGGTCCTGCGCCGGCGACAACATGAACGTGAAGAGCTTGCCGCCGCTGCCGATCCACGTCTGGTCGTCGATCTCGGCCTCGTTGATCAGCGGTTGGTTGTTGACCCTCACCGTCGGGTGCTCGCCTGCGGACCGCAGCTTCACCCCCGATCGCGTGAACATGAAGACCAGCCCGCTCAACTCCGGTACGTTGAGGTCCTTCCCGGGGACGAGGTTCTTGAGGAACAACGCCACGGCCGGCCCCCTCTTCAGCTTCGAGAAGTCGACGATTGGCTCGTTGAGGTCGTTGTACAGGTAGCCGCGAGGCCGTGCCTGCGTCAGCAGGTAGGCTAGGACGGTCGCTATCACGGCAATGATTAGCACGAGCGCCACGACCACCGGCCACACCGCCATCGATTGAGTCTCGGCTACCACGGTCGCGGGTGTGGGCGAGATCGTCACAGGCACGGTTACCGGCACCGCTGGCGGCGAGATTTCTGCCGCTACGGGCGCCACCGGGGCCACCTCGGGCACGACTGGAGCCGCCTCGGGCACCACTGGAGCCAGCGAGGTCAGCCTCAACGCCTTCGACGAGTGCGCGTACCGCACCCCCGAGTATTCTAGATCGAGGTCGAAGAACAGGTCACGCCTTCCTTCGCTGCTGGGCGTGTAGTAGACCTGGTACTCCCAGGCAGGCCCGTCACCGAACAGCCGCTGAGGCTCCACCTCGAGTAGACCGAACCCTTCCGGCGCGGAGGTCGGCGTGGGCAGGGACTGTCCTTCGGTCCCTTGGGCGACTTTTCCTTGACCCAGAGCTGCCCGCCGTCCCTGCTCGAACGGTGTGCCTATGGATGCCGTGAGCTGCTCGCTCTGAATCGCGTAAGGCTCGCCCTGGACGTGGACGTAAACGGTGGCGACAAGCGCTCGCACGCCGGACTCGAGCTCATTGAGCTTCCCAGGCTCTACCCTGATGGCCGGGAACGCGGACGTAGTGAAGCTGGAGCCCGAGCTTACCATGTAGGTGTGATCGGGCCACCACATCTCCAGTACGGTCTCGTATTCCCCGATGCTCTGCAGCGGGCCTAACCCTACCGAATAGTAGCCGTCGCCGGAGACGACGTCCCCGTTCTCGCCGTTATCGTTCATCGTGTACGCGAGATTGGCTCCGTCTGGAGTCGTCAGTCTGGCGACCACCGTGATGCCATGCAGCTTGACCGGACGACCGTCCTCCGTTATGTACGCCGAGATCGTCGCGGGCTGGCCGGTAGGGATCGGTTCGCTATTCCCAAGCACGAGACTGTACCGGTTTGTAGAGTGGCTCCACACCGAGACACGGCCCTCTACGCCGCCGATATCTACCATCCAGGAACCCACTGCCGGGTCTGTCAGCTTCCACGCCACCACGTGGGGCGTTTCGATAACCCTGGAGGACGACCTGTCTCCCTGCGAAGAATCCAGTCCGTCGGGATTGCTGATCCGCAGAGACCCATCCGGGGTCTCCTTGACGATTATCACGGTAGTCTCTTCGGTGCCAGGCGAGACGTCGACGGCTGTCGTCATCACTTCGGAAGGGTACAGATCGCGCTGGCCGAGTTGCGACAGGCTGCCCCTGAGGTCCTCGCTCAGGATTGCCTGGCCAAGCTCGGTGAGACCGCCTTCCGCAGAGAGGTCGTAGACACTCCCGCCGCTATCCTCGGCCATCTTTCCAAGGAACTGCTTAACACTGCTGGTAGTTTCAGGGAGCATGATCCCGTTGACACGCCAGCCGTTCTCCTGGAACCGCGAAAGCAGAGGGGCGAGGTTGGAATGCTGCCTGTCGAGCGCTACACGCGCATCGTCGGCGACAATCAAGTATACGTCGGAACCCGACAGGGCCCGTTCGTCGCCCATGACCGAGCTGGCCTCTACCATTGCGTCTACAAGAGACGCAGGCTCCAGCGGCGTGCCGGCCATTATGCTATCGATGTCCGCGATCATGAGGCGTAAATCGGCCTCAGCGCCTCCCACGGGCCCAACGACATCCTCAGGCTCCTGCACGGGCACGAAGGCCATCCGGTCCTCTGGGCGCAGCGTTGTTAGCAGCCCGAAGAGGGACTCGAACAGGTACCCGCTGTCCTCAGAAGCGCGGATCGCGTCCCTGTCGGCGATCACCACGGCCATCTGCCGAGCACCGACACTCTCGGCTTCGGACACCTCAACGTTCACGAAAAAGAAAGCCGCGACGGCGGCGACTGTTAGGAAAACACCCAGTCTGGTCATTCTCCACCTCCACTTGAGAACCAAGCTATACAACGCACAATCTGGCGGTCAATCAGAAGTCGGTTCTCTTTTTGTCCAAAAGTTGAGAAAGTTTCAGTTTTGCTTACGAATCCGCCTGGAAGGCCGTGCCGCCAGGCGCGCTGCGCTATAATTGCCCGGCACGATGATGAGGTGCGCGTCCTGGTCGGTGCGTCGGTGGGGCAGCCCGTGGCGACTTCCCGTAGTAGCCGCGATCGCGGTCGCGTTGCTTCTCACGCTGGGAGCATGCGGGAGCCAGTCCGGGGCGATCCGCGGCCACTTGGTGGACGTTCAGTCCGAGTCGTTGCTGGAGCTCACGTCGGCAGAGATCATGGATGGAGATGGCAAGCGGTGGAAATTCGAGGCGCGAGGCTACAGCGACCCTGGCGACTTCACGCCGTCCCATCTCAGGGAGCACATGGTCCTGGGGGAGCCGGTCACGGTAAAGTACCACGATGAAGACGGTGTGCTGGTGATTGATGACATCACCGATTGAGACGCCCCTGTGAGCCAGGACGGCGCCGGACGGGAAGCCTTCTTCGATACCATTCGCCGTGCCCTGGGCGGCGAGCGCACGGACGCGCCCCGGATGCCCGGTGAGGCGGCGCAGGACGATGACGCGGTACGCGTGAGGGCAGAGACGGCCCTGGAGAATGCCGCCGAGCTTGCGGGCCCGCTGCTCGACGAGCTGGAGCGCACTGCGGAAGCTGCCGGCTGGACCGTCGCCCGGCTCGCCTCTCTCGCGGAGGCGTCCGACTACGTCGAAACGCTGGCCAGAGAGCTGGGCGCGCGTTCGGCGGTACGGTCCAGGCACGAGGTGATGGAGCGCATGCGCGTGGAGGAGGCGCTGGCCTCGGCGGGAGCCGAGGTCACGGTCATGGACACCTCAGCCAGCGCCGACGACGAAAGGGCGCATGAGCGGAAGGCGGTGCGTGAGGCGGCCATCCACGCCGACCTCGGGGTTACCGGGGTGGACTACGCGATCGCAGAGACGGGCAGCTGCGTGCTGTTGGCGCGTACCGGCGTGAGCCGGGTGGTGGCGCTGCTGCCTCCGGTACACGTAGCTGTCGTGGAAAGAGGGCAGGTGCTGCCGAGCCTCGACGAGCTGTTCACGCTGCGGCGCCGCGGACACATCGAGGGGCGTCCGCTCGGATACATGAACATCGTGACCGGCCCTAGCAGGTCCGCCGACATCGAGCAGACCATAGTCAAGGGCGTGCACGGGCCTGGGAACGTTCACATGCTGCTGGTGGACCCGGCCTAGCGGCTGGCCGAGAAGACCCTGGGTCCGACCGATATCAGGCGCATGGCCTGCTCGGCCGCGGAAGCCGCAAGCTCTCGTGCCCGGCGAGATGACTCCTCCAGGGTCATGGGGGCGGGGGTTATGGCCAGCGCGGCGTCGATCCCGTGCTCGTGGACGTCGGTGAAGCCTTTCCCCAGCGAGCCGGATATCGCTATGACAGGGATGCCACGCTTCTTGGCCAGCCGGGCAACCCCTATAGGCGCCTTGTTGTACACCGTCTGGAAGTCCAGTTGCCCCTCTCCCGTGATGACCAGGTCGGCGCCCTGCAGGTGGGAGCGGAGGTCAACGGCGTCCAGCACGATGTCCACGCCTGCCCTCAGAGTGCCTCCCAGGAAGGCGATCATGCCCCCTCCGAGGCCTCCGGCGGCCCCGGCCCCGGCTACGTCGCTGATCGACTTGCCAAGGTCACGGCCCGCCACATCGGCCAGGTGGCAGAGCGCTGAGTCGAGTTGCGCGACCATCTCCGGGGTCGCCCCCTTCTGCGGGCCGTAGACCGCCGCCGCGCCCTCCGGTCCGGTCAGCGGGTTGCTGACATCGCAGGCAACCGAGAAGGTTGACTCCTGCGCCCTTGGGTCGAGCCCCGACATGTCGATGCGCTCCAGTTGTGCGAGCGCGGCGCCTCCCGGCGCCAGGTCGCTTCCATCGGAGTCCAGCAGCCGGACGCCCAGGGCCTGGGCCATACCGGCTCCCGCGTCGTTGGTGGCGCTACCACCTATTCCGACTATAAAGCTGCGAAACTCGGCGTCCAGCGCCTGTGCGATGATCTCGCCCAGACCGTACGTGGTGGCTACCAGGGGGTTACGCTTGTCGGGTGGGACGAGGGCCAGCCCGGAGGTGCGGGCCATCTCAATGACCGCTGTGCGGCCGTCGCCCAGGGCTCCCCAGCCGGCCTCGACGGTGTCGCCTAGTGGGCCGGTGACTACTGCCGTGTGGACCTCGCCGCCAGTCGCCTCGACCAGCGTCTCCAAGGTCCCGTCGCCGCCGTCGGCGACTGGCACGAGGTCGGTGTAGGCGTCCGGGACTACCCGCCGGACGCCCTCCGCGATGGCTGCGGCTACCTCAAGGGCGGAGATGCTTCCTTTGAACGTCTGGGGGGCGATTACGACTTTCATTGGGCTGCTCCGGGCGGTCGCGGGCGATTATATCCCACATTTCCCATATCAACCCTGCAGGGCTTGCCGTAATCAGCAACGGAACTACCCGATGTAGCCGCATAGCAGAGCACAGTGGTGATCATGAGTGCTAGACTGGTCGTGATAGACTGCTTTAGATCTTGATAACGTACCCACTCTGGAGGCACCCAATGGGTGAAAGCACAAACCTCCGCGCCAAGCTCCGTTTCGACCGACGTGTACGGTTGGAGTTCCACGGTGCCACTATTACCTCAGACGCCGGACTGTTGGCCTGTCGCGAGCTGGATGATGCGCTGGGACTGACGGAGACGACGAATGAGTGTCTGCAGGAGAGTCGGGGCGGTCGCAACGTGCAGCACCGATTGGTGGGCCTTCTCAGGCAGTCGGTGTACAGTCGTCTGGCGGGCTACGAGGATACCAACGACGCTGAACGGCTGGCCCAGGACCCGACGATGCGGATCATCGTTGGACGGCGAGGTGGTCCTGAGAGACCGGCCGCCAGCACCAACACCATGAGCCGGTTCGAGACCGAGGTGCTCACCCAAGACGGCAACGTGGAAGGGTTGGGCCGACTGAACGCTAAGTGGGTGGATGGAGCTATGTCCCGCACGCCGCACCGGCGGGTGATCTTGGACATGGACAGTTCGGAAAGTCCGGTACATGGAGAACAGGAGGGAGCGTCGTACAACGGACACTTTGGGAGCACGTGCTGTCACCCTCTGTTCGTGTTCAACCAGTTCGGTGACTGCGAGGGCGCCAAGCTGCGTGCGGGGAACGTACATAGCGCGCACAGGTGGCGTGATGTATTGGATCCGATCCTGTCGCGTTACGGGGCGACAGGAGTGCGACGGTACTTTCGCGCCGATGCCGCATTCGCTAAGCCGGACATCTATGAGTACCTCGAGGAGCGGCACGTCCTTTACGCTATAAGACTCCCCGGCAACGAGGTGCTGCAACGGGAGATCGCCCCTCTGCTCAGGAGGCCGGTGGGGAGGCCGCCGAAGCGTCCAGTGATCCTATACGACGACTTTTGGTATCGTGCCGGGAGTTGGGACCGGGCACGGCGGGTGGTGGCCAAGGTGGAGTGGCACAGGGGAGAGCTGTTCCCCCGAGTGGGCTTCATCGTCACGAACATGACGGCTGGCCCCGAAGGAGTGGTGCGATTCTACAATGGTCGCGGGACAGCCGAGCAGTGGATCAAGGAGGGTAAGTACGCCCTGAACTGGACTCGGCTGTCGTGCCATCGGTTCGTGGCCAACCGGGTGCGTCTGTCTCTGTTCGTCCTGGCGTACAACCTTGGGAACTTCCTTCGCCGGCTGTGTCTGCCCAAGGCGGTCAAGCACTGGTCGCTGCGGAGCGTGCAGGTCAAGCTGATCAAGATGGGAGGCCGTCTGGTGCGGCACTCCCGGTGGTTGATCTTTCAGTTGTCCGAGGTGTCGGTTCCTCGACGGTTGTTCCAGGGAGTGTTGGATCGTATCGGCCGGTTATCGCCGGCGCCAAGCTGAGGGAGGATGCCACCACGATCTTGCCAAGAGGGGGAGAGCGCTCCAGGGAGTCGCCTTGTCTTCAATGCGCTTTCACCCCACTGGCAGGGGACACGAGGACGATGAAGACGGACAAGAAGGGTGCTCTACGACTGCAAACGCATCTCTTATCGGATAGACCGGCGATTGACTGGCCTTGCAGGACCTGACTATGATGCTAACATCTCGTTTGGGCTGCCCCTTGAGCCTGAAGACTCCCAATATGGGAAATCCCGGCTGAACTCGTTTGTAGGTCTATCTGTGCAGCCTGGGAGCCCTACCGTCGACTAGGAAGCGGAGAAGCGCCCAAGCCTTGTTGTTGGGCAGCAGATCGCCGTAGACGAGGCGGGCCTGCCTAACCATGAACGACCCACACACGAGCTCAGGGCGAACGGGTGAAGCTGACCAACAGCGCCACCCGAGCCCCCTTACCCCCCCAGTACATCATCATGCATCGCCTTCACGTCCACCCGCCTCCCCGTGCGCGCCGACTCGTTGCACGCCTCCATCAGCACCCAGGTCGCCAGCGCCGAGTTGTGAAGCCAGTCGCGGCCCTCGCCCGTCTCTATCGCCCGTGCGAAGGCGTGTAGCTGGATCACCTCATCCGCTACTAGGTCTGTGTGTATGTCCTGGAGACTCAGGTTCTCAACCCTCTTCGAGCGAGAGATTTGGGTATATACCAATCCTAGCTTGTGGAATCGAGGCTCTGCTAGAATCGGCGCGGCTCGATTATGCTTGAGAGGAGCGGCGCATGATGACACCGGAAGAGCTTAAGGGCGCGGCCAGCGCCGAGATAGACCGCCACGGGCACGAGGCTGTGGCGTTGTCCAAGGAGATACTGAACGCGCCCGAGGCCGGGTTCCGGGAGGTGAAGACGGCGGCGCGCGTCGCCGAGGCGTTCAGGCGGCTGTCGATCCCGTTCGAGGACGGCATCGCGGTGACCGGCCTGAAGGCCGTTCTCGATTCCGGGAGGCCCGGCCCCACGGTCGCCGTGATGGCGGAATTGGACTCGCTCATCGTGCCCGGACATCCTCACGCCGACCCCGAGACCGGGGCGGCACACGCCTGCGGCCACCACTGCCAGATCGGCGCGTTGATGGCGGTTGCGACGGGCCTCATGGCGCCCGGTGTCATGGAGGAGCTTTCGGGGCGCGTCGCCCTCGTGGTCGTGCCTGCCGAGGAGTATATCGAGATCGGGTACAGGGACGAGCTGAGGCGGGACGGCGCGCTGGAGTTCCTGGCGGGCAAGCCGGAGTTCATCAGGCTGGGAGCGCTCGACGACGTGGATATGGCCATGATGACCCATACCGTGTCCTCCCCAGAAACAGCAAAGTTCGCCGTGGGCGGCTCCAACAACGGGATGGTGGCAAAGCTCGTCAGGTTCGAGGGGGTGGCGGCTCACGCTGGAGCTGCGCCTCACGCGGGAGTCAATGCCCTGAACGCGTCGATGATCGCGCTGACGGCGATCCACGCGCAGAGGGAGACCCACCGGGACGAGGACTCGGTGCGAATACACCCGATCATCACACGCGGCGGCGCTGCGGTGAGCTCGGTGCCAGCGGACGTGCGGCTGGAGACCTTCGTGCGCGCCCGCAGCGTGGAGGCGGTGACCTCCGCCGCCGCCAAGGTGGACCGGGCGCTGCGCGCGGGCGCCCTCGCCGTGGGGGGGAGCGTTACCATTCAGACCCTGCCCGGCTACTTCCCCATCCGCAGCGACGAGTCGATGGTCAACCTGTTCCGGCGCAATGCTTCCGACCTGGTGGGGGCGGACAAGGTCGTAGACCTGGGCCACCGCTCCGGCTCCACCGACATGGGGGACGTATCGCAGCTGATGCCGGTCATCCACCCGTACGTCAGGGCCTCGGCCGGGCGCGCCCACGGGGCCGACTACCTGATAGACGACTACGAGCTGGCCGTGCCGACGGCGGCGAAGGCGATGGCCATGACGGTCATAGACCTGCTTTCCGGCGGGGCCAAGCGCGCCCACGAGATCAAGGCCGCCTACAAGGCCCCGATGACGAAGGAGCGCTACCTGAGCCTGTTGAGGAGCATCCTGGACGTTACGACCTACCGGGAGTAGATTCCCGCTCTGGGGGTTGGGGCCGTTCCAGGGTGGCGGGTACGGGGGAGCCTCGCAGGAGTATCTTGAAGATCTGGGCGCAGTCGGGGCCTCCGTCGTCGCGGGCGTGGCGGTCGACGTAGCTAAGGGCGTAGGGGAGTGCCGGGACTCCGGCGACTCCGGCGTCGCGCAGGGCGTCGGCGAGGTCGAAGGAGCTGGGCTCGGGGCCTCCGTCGGAGGCGGCGCGATCCCACCTGCCCTTGAGCTGCTCGAGGGCTTCGGCCAGAGCGATCTCGGTGAGCTCGAGGACGAGGGCGCGTTCCAGGGCTCTGAGCCTAGCCTTCACAGGATGGTCTTTCTCGACTGGTGGACTGAGAATGCGTCTTCGATGCGGGCGAGCTTCTTCTGGAAGTCAGCCTGGTCGCCGACCCTCATGCCCGCGGAGACGGCCATCTGCGCGGCCTTGAGCCTAATGGCGGACGATGGGTCTTCGAGCATTTGCGCGAGGACGAGGGCACCCTTGAGGGTGAGGCCTCGCAGCTCGGCGTAGGCGTAGCTCTGGACGTCGGCCCGGAGTTCCTCGAACTGGGCCCTGAAGGCTTCGTCTTCCATCCAGCGGTAGAAGGTGGTGCGCGATATACCAGCCAGCTTGCTCCCTTCTGCTACCGTCCCGGAGGAGAGGAGGTATGGGAGCGCGGTGATCTGCCTGTGCGTGAGACGGACCGGCTCGTCAGCGTGTGGAGAATCGGCGGGAGCGGGAAGGTCTTCGGCGCTCCGGTCTTGCTCGTCGGGTGGGCTGGAATTCTCTGTGTCCGCAACGTTTTGTAACATTTTGCCCCTTTCAGCTTTGGCCCACCTTACAGGGGCGTGATACGAACCTGACACGACGTGACACGGATGTGACTGGAAGGGACGCCGATGTGACGGGATGTGACACGGCGTCAACGGCCTCTTTCCGCGAGGCTCCTGGCAGGCCGAGGGCCAGCGGGGGCGTCCCGGCGCGGCGGTCATCTGCTGTTCTCATGGGCATAGAATAGGACATGCGTTCGTTGCTGTCAAGGTCTCTTTCTTGTGTGATATGAGCGCTTTGCCAGGTTCGCTGCTACGCTAACCCGTAGGAGAGCTCAGGCCAGCGCAGGACTACCCCAGAGAGTTGCAGCGATCCCGACTACTACGCTTTCAACCCACACTGCTGGCCGCCGACCAGCACGCCCACGCCGACCAGAACACCGACCCCGACACCGACCAAGACGGCTACCCCGACACCGACCAGAACACCGACGCCGACACCGACCAAGACGGCTACCCCGACACCGACCAGAACACCGACGCCGACACCGACCAAGACGGCTACCCTCACGCCGACACCCACGCCCACGCCAAACCCCACTACCTGCACCCAGAGAGACGTGGACCCCAAGGTGCTGACGCCGGGCAGCACGATCATCGACACGGACGACTGGGGCCTGGCCTGCCGCTATTTCGTCTTCTATGTCTCGTCTCACGGTGCCCACGTTCTGGTGGACATCAAGGGCTCCGGGCTGGACGTCACACTGAAACTGCATCGCGGGCGGGGTGCCACGTCCATCACGGAGACCCTGGGGTACAATGACGATAACCCGGAGACCCGCGGGAGCATCGACTCGCGCTTGGGGCGGCATCTTCAGGCGGGGAGCCATGTCATTGAGGCCCGGCTCAAGGACCCTTCGCAGGCGACAGCTTCCAAAGTGCTCACGATCCAGCTCCAGCGCTGGATACACATTCCGCATGACGGACGACACCAGCCGGACGGCACGTCTGCCTACAGCCTCCACAATATGCCGTCGATCGCGACGGAAGTGGGGCGGCTGTTCAGCAGGTCGATCAGCGGCGCGGCCAACGCCTGGAACGTCGCGGTCGGAGGTTTCTGGCCGAATCAGCGGGTCTGTCTGGCAAGCGACACGTTGTGCGACGACCGGAACAGCGACGACCACGTGATCCCTATCACCGTGACCAACGACGCCGGGGCCTGTGGAAATGGGAGTTATGCGTGCGCGAAATTCGGACCAAGGTGGCCCGTGCTGCTGGGCCCTCCCATCCACATCAGACCGACATTCGACATAGAGCAGCCACCGACTGCACACAGGCGCGTATTTACTTGGCAAGACTCCGATCCAGACCTGCATAACGTGGAGTTTATGGGGGTCTTATATGCCTACATGCCCGGGGTCATGCTTCACGAGTTCGGGCACACGTTGGGACTCGATGACCTTCCTACTCTCCCCAGCTACCTCATGGGCTCGTCCGTGAAGCGCAACACCGTACCGTCCAAAGACATCCAGTACATGCACCAGGTCGTCCGCGAGCATGATCACTAGAGGGGGGAAGCTATGCGTATACTCGTAAGCGTGTCCATAGCGGTCATTGTCCTGCTGGCACTGCTCGGCGGTGCGCTGTTCGCGGTCAAGAATTGGGGAACGCAAGAACTGGTCATGGCCACCGACGTGTACGGGCAGGTCGGGCCGTCCTCCATCGAGGAGATGGCGGCCCGCTCGAAGGTCGTGGCGCGGGTTCGGTTCGCGTCCGTCCGGGCGGTGGGGCAACGCGCCCCACAGAACTACCCCTCCAGCGCAACGAAGGACACGGGATATTATGCCGCTCTGGAATACACCTTCACGGTCCTTGAGTACCTGAAGGGCTCCGGCGGCTCACAGGTCACGGCCTATGCAGTAGGGTCGGATGTTGAAGGATTCAACGACGATTCGGCTATCTACGCGACCACTCAGGCGAAGGCAGCCAAGCTCGCCGAGAACCTGCTGGAAGTGCGAGACCTCCGGTGGGAGAACCGCGAAGCTATCCTGTTTCTCAGGCATGTCCCCGCCCATGACTATTACTGGCTAGGCCTCCTCGACCTGGAGCGTTCATACCGCAACTTCACGGTGCGCAGCACCGAGTTCAAGGCATGGCTCCCCGACGCGAGTATTCCGGCCACGACGACGGCCACGACGACAAGGGCTGCGGTTCGCTCCGGCGAAGGTGATGAACCCAAGGTCGAGCAGCGCTTTCTTACGGAAGACCCTGGGCTGCGCCCGTGGGCAACAACCCGCAGCGCCGCAGGGTCAGCCAGGTCAGGAGGGGCGGGCGCAGCACCGGCTACCCCGGTTGTGCCGTCCGTCGGGCTGTCCGACCTGAAGGCCCGGATCGCGGCGGTCGAGCGCCAGATTGCGGAGGTGAAGCGGACAGCGCCCGGTCATAGCGCCGAGACCTACAGCGACTGCATCGCAGACCTCCACCACGAGATCAGCCGTCGCAAGGCGGTGGGCTGGAGCTACTGGCGCACCGATCAGGCGGTCGAGTCCGGCAAGGCCGGAATCCTCCACTCCTTCGCCATCGCCTTCAGGAGTATACCGCCGCCGCCTCTGCCAGAGGGTTCAGGGCCGGGCCAGTGGTTCGAGGGCCCGGACGCCGACCTGATACGCATGGAGGAGCCGGGCCATGTGGTCGCCACCCGGTCGCTGCCGGCGGGGGGTTACCGGGTGTTCTACCTTGCTCGAAGCACCGCAATGTCCATCTGCGACGTTTACCCCGGATCTAGGCACGACGAGGAATACGTTTTCACCGCGACCGCACCGCCCGGAACCCTGACGGAGTCGTTCTTCGATCCGTACGCCGCCGCCGGCGCCGTCACCGGCACGACCACCGTGGGCACTATCTCATGGCAGCCTCCTTCGGCGGGCTCAGGGCAGGCTGGCCGGGTCACGGCGGGCCTGACCGTAGACGTCACCGGCCATGCCCTCGACTTCATAGGGCTGGACGGGACGACCACGGTGTCGCTGATTGTCGCCGACGCGACCGAGAGCGGCGGCACGCTGACCTGGACGGTGCCCACGCAGCCCTGGAGCGCCGGGGACAAGCTGATGCTCCGCGTCCGCCGGCACGATGCCTCCACGCCCACGCCTACCCCCACACCGACGGCTACGCCCACACCCACACCGGCTCCTGCGCCCACGTCGACACCCACTCCGATACCGACCGACAGACCGGTGATACTGTTCCTGGACAGCCTTGACGCGAGCGTGTTGGATAGCCTCGAGATGGCGGTGGGGGAGGTCTTTTGGGTGAGTGTGAAGGCCTTGAACCTGGAGTCGTCGGACAGCTACACCATCGAGGTGAGCAGGGTAAACGACGAGCCTGCCGGCGGGGTTGGCATCGTGTTCCACTATCAGGCGTGCTACTACCACGCGCAGTCGATACCGGTGTCGTCGGGGAACACGTCGTTTGTCAGGACGATGGCGGTCCACCTGTGCACGGGTACTGGGGGGACTGTGACGGCTGTGCTCAAGCAGGGTGATACGACGTTGGCCACCGCCGACCTGGAGGTATCCACGCCTCCGTAGATGTTTGTGGCCGGTCGCCGGGCGTGCCGTTCGAGCAGGGTTGTCGTCCTTGGGTGGATGTACCGAGCATCCGGACCCGGCCCTGGCATGTTTGATCGGCGTGCGCGCTGGTCCGCTGGACCCTACCCTATGACCACCAAGTCATAATCGTATTCAGCCATCTTCAGCCCTCCGAGCCCTCATGGAGGTGGATGTCCCAGCGGCTGCATTGTACACGCCGCCCGAACCCTGCGAATATCGAGGCCTTACCAGACGCTCGTTTAACCTACAGAAGGCTAAGTTGGGTCGCATTCCACCTCTGCGACGGAAGTCGTCTCATGGTCTTTGTATGTCTGCGCGAGTGTAAGTGTGTGGGCCTTGTATCGGTGTGATATGATTACTGTGTCGCGTCGATACTGCCGTAACCCGCAAGTAGCGTCGGCCAACGCGTCCAAGCGCCCCCAGTGACCCCGATTTCCCCTTTCGCATTGCGAGGCCGGTATGGTGAGGTTGCTAGTCGGTCTGCTCGTTCTGGCGTCCGTCTTCACGTTCGCTCTCTACGTCAACGCGCAGGAGCCGCCGGCAGAGCGCGGCGGCGGATCCGGCGACATCCGGCCGCGGGTACGATCCCTGCGACGGCCCCGATGAGCTCGATTGCTGCGACAACCCTCATTACTGCTGGATCCTAACGCCAGCCCCGACCGCTACGCCCGTGCCGCCACCGCCCACAGACACGCCCGTGGTGGCGAGCAACGACGACACGTGGGAGGGGTCCGGGGAGGAGTCCCTGCTGGGCAGGAACGTCCCCCCTGGGGGGTACACCGTCGTGGCGGAGATCAGCCGAGCGCCCCTCGCGGGCAGCACCTACCAGCTGTTGATTTGGGCGGAGCCACAGTACACCCACGCCGGGCACCACCAGGGGGACCGCAGGGTCGCGTACACCGGCCCGACCGTGGCGGCGGGCGCTAGCGCCCTGCCCGCCTGGGCGGGCTCCGCGCTCGTGGAGGGGCTGGCCGGGCAGTGGGAGGCGGCCTCGAACGGTCTGGTGGAGGTGTGCGAGTCGGGGTCTTGCAGCGGCTCCGAGGGGCACGTCACCGACATCGAGGTCGTGGTGGGCTCAAGGAGCGTCAACACCCCACCGAGCCGGAGCGGCGTCGGCTGCGGGCGCACCATCGCGTGCGTGATGTACGGCGAGCCCCCGATCAGCGGCCACATGGGGGCGCTCACCTTCAGGATCGAGAACCCCGCGTACGGGAGGGGCAGGCTCGTGACCTGGACGGATGTGGCGGCGGACAACGGGAAGCTAGTCGGGACGGACTACTTCCGTTACCTCCCCGCAGTCATCCTCCACGAACTGGGGCACACCCTCGGCCTGGACGACCTCCGGGACCCCCCCGTGCCGCGATACGTTGGGATGGTGATGCACACGGCTGGGGGCAACCGGGTGCTCACGGACCGTGACAGGGCCTACCTGCTACAGGTATACCGCGACCACATCTCTCACTAGGGGAGGGCACCGATGCACAGGATACGCTCGCTCATCGCGCTCGCGGCGCTCGCGCTCGCGGCGTGCTCGGACGGCCCCGCCCCCGGCCCCCGGCCACGGTGCCGGAGCCCGCGCGCGCGTCGGCCCCCACGGCCGTCCCGCCGACCGCCGAGCCGACCGCCGAGCCGACGGCCGAGCCGGGGGAGGTTGTCTACGAGAGTTGGTGGGGGCGAGCGTTCGACGTCCCGGCCTCGCTGGAGGAGATGATCGTGAAGTCCTCCATCGTGGCGAGGGTGCGCCTCCGTGGCGTCGAGGCGGCTGCCGCCAGGATGCCGGAGGTCTACGCCGGACCCTCCACCGGCTACAACGGGGCGCTGGCCCTCACCCTCGACGTCCTGGAGCTCCTGAGGGGGGACACGGCCAGCACGACGATCGTGGCCTACGCCTACGGCTTCAACAACCCGAGCGACGAGTACGCCTCGTCCACCGTCGAGGGGGCCACCGAGCTGGGTCGGCGTCTGCTCGGCCTCCGGGACTCCCGGTGGGACGACAGGGAGGCCGTGGTGTTCCTCCGGTGGAATGAGGCCGAGCGCCACCACTTCCTGGGGCTGGTGCGGGCGGAGGAGGGGCACGAGTGGGACTACACGGTCGCGTCGACGCTGTGGAGGGCCTGGCTGCCGGACGCCGACGCTCCCTCCGGGGGCACGGGCGTGAGGTTCGAGCCGCAGGCCCAGAGGTTCCTGCTGCGCGACCCCGCCGACTACGAGTCGGCGGGGGGAGGCGGCTCCGTGGGGCGGTCGGCGGTCGACCCACCCACGGTCGGCGGCGCGCCGACCGCCACGCTCTCGAGCCTCCGGGACACCGTCTCGGAGATCTCGCGCGAGCTGACTGGCGGCGATGGGTCCCAGGCGTACCGCAGCTGCGTCGTCACGAAGTACGAGTGGCACAGCAACTCCCTGACGACCCCGACGACGAGCCCCCCCAGGGAGGTGGAGATGGCCTCCGGGATGCCCTCGGGGACGCGGGTGATGGAGACGCCCTCGACGCTGGGGCTGGAGTTCCGCGCGTCCGGCCCGGAGGGCGGCGAGGTCTTCTTCACGGAGGGGCCGGACAGCGACGTGCTGTCGGGCGTCTGGCCGTTCGTGATCGTCGCGACCCGCCCCCTGCCAGCGGGGAGCTACCACGCGTGGCTCCGGTGGCTGACCGCCGAGCAGCGGCTGTGTGACGTGACCCCGGAGGTGTGGCGCAGGAACTTCGCGGTCAACCTGACGGTCACGGCGAGCGCCGACACGATGCACGAGTCGTTCTTCGACCCCTACGCCGACCTGTCTGCCGGACAGGTCACCGGCACCACGACCGTGGGCACGATCTCATGGCAGTCCCCTTCGGCAGGCTCAGGACAGGCGGGGCGGGTCACCGCGGACCTGACCATCGACGTCACCGGCCACGCCCTAGACTTCATCGGCCTGGACGGCACGACCACGCTGTCGCTGATCGTCGCCGACGCCACGGAGGATGGCGGGACGCTGACTTGGACGGTGCCCACGCAGCCCTGGAGCGCCGGCGACAAGCTGATGCTCCGCGTCCGCCGGCACGATGCCCCCACGCCGACGTCCACCCCCACAGCCACGCCAACACCCACACCGACGGCTACACCCACGCCCACACCGGCGCCCACTGCGATACCGACCGACAGACCGGTGATACTGTTCCTGGACAGCCTTGACGCGAGCGTGTTGGATAGCCTCGAGATGGCGGTGGGGGAGGTCTTTTGGGTGAGTATACAGGCGTTGAACCTGGCGCGGTCGGCCAGCTACACGATCGAGTTGACGCGGGTGAACGACGAGCCTGCCGGCGGGGTTGGCATCGTGTTCCACTATCAGGCGTGCGGATACACGCCTCAGTCGATAGACGTGTCGTCTGGGAACACGTCGTATGCCAGGACGATGGCTGTCAAGCTGTGCACGGGGACTGGGGGGACTGTGACGGCAGTGCTGAAACAGGGGGATACGACGTTGGCCACCGCCGACCTGGAGGTATCCACGCCTCCGTAGATGTTTGTGGCCGGTCGCCGGGCGTGCCGTTCGAGCAGGGTTGTCGTCCTTGGGTGGATGTACCGAGCATCCGGACCCGGCCCTGGCATGTTTGATCGGCGTGCGCGCTGGTCCGCTGGACCCTACCCTATGACCACCAAGTCATAATCGTATTCAGCCATCTTCAGCCCTCCGAGCCCTCATGGAGGTGGATGTCCCAGCGGCTGCATTGTACACGCCGCCCGAACCCTGCGAATATCGAGGCCTTACCAGACGCTCGTTTAACCTACAGAAGGCTAAGTTGGGTCGCATTCCACCTCTGCGACGGAAGTCGTCTCATGGTCTTTGTATGTCTGCGCGAGTGTAAGTGTGTGGGCCTTGTATCGGTGTGATATGATTACTGTGTCGCGTCGATACTGCCGTAACCCGCAAGTAGCGTCGGCCAACGCGTCCAAGCGCCCCCAGTGACCCCGATTTCCCCTTTCGCATTGCGAGGCCGGTATGGTGAGGTTGCTAGTCGGTCTGCTCGTTCTGGCGTCCGTCTCACGTTCGCTCTCTACGTCAACGCGCAGGAGCCGCCGGCAGAGCGCGGCGGCGGATCCGGCGACATCCGGCCGCGGGTACGATCCCTGCGACGGCCCCGATGACCTCGATTGCTGCGACAACCCTCATTACTGCTGGATCCTAACGCCAGCCCCGACCGCTACGCCCGTGCCGCCTACGCCCGTGCCGCCCACGCCTGTGCCGCCCACGCCCGTGCCGCCCACGCCCGTGCCGCCCACGCCCGTGCCACCCACGCCTGTGCCGCCCACGCCCGTGGCGCCCACGCCTGTGCCGCCCACGCCCGTGCCGCCCACGCCCGGTGCCGCCCACGCCCGTGCCGCCCACGCCCGTACCACCCACGCCCGTGCCACCCACGCCCGTGCCACCCACGCCCGTGCCACCCACGCCCGTGCCACCCACGCCCGTCCCGCCCACGCCCGTGCCGCCACCGCCCACGGACACGCCCGTGCCGCCACCGCCCACAGACACGCCCGTGCTGCCACCGCCCACAGACACGCCCGTGCCGCCAACGGCCGAGCCGGCAACGCCCACCGCGACCCCCACACCAGATTGTCTGGAACACAGTCTGGACCCTCTGGTGCTCACCAGGGACGTAACGGCTGACTGGCGGAATGCGTGCCAGCTGTTCAAGTTCCACCTACCTATAGACGGACACGTGATTGTCGACCTGAAGGGCCACGGGCTGGACACCGAGATCTTGCTCCACCGGGCGGACCACGAGTTCGAGCGTAGAGGCCTCCTGCGTTCAAACAACGACAGCCTAGAGTCCAACACCCTCAATAGCAGATTGGGCATGGGGCTTGACCGCGGCAATTACGTGGTGGAGGCCCGGTTGGTCAACCCTCAGGCCGTCGATGCCACCACGAGGCTAACCCTGGAAATGGTGCGGCAGGAGCTGGTGCCTCACGGCGGCCTTCACCAGCGTGATCATGCGGTCTTTTTCTACTTCGAGCCTCTGCCGGACGAGGAGTCGGAAGACTCTTTTGCCGACGACATGAGTCTCCAAGACGTGTACCCCATGCTGCGGGCCGCCGCCTACACCTGGCATCGGGCCCTGTCGGGTTCCTGGCCGGACATAGTGTTCTGCGAAATCCCTTCCAATCGCCCCGAATGCCGGGGTCGCAACCGCGACGAGGCCAATGTGCAGGTCAGGACGGCGCCTACCACAAGTTGCCCCCCCTTCGCTGTCGCGTGCGTCTACAACACGAGGCCGTTAACCAACCCTCTTACGGACCACATCTCGGCCTCCAGCCTCACCATCGTGACCCCGGTGGTCGCGATGGACTACTACCTGGGGCTGCCGGTCCGGGGGCTATGGACACTTGACGAAGACCGGCATCTGGAAGAAGTCGACCACAACCCCTGGAAGAAGTATCTCTGGTTTTACCGGACCGCACTCCACGAGTGGGGTCATACCCTAATGTTGGACGACCTGTACGCGTTTCCGTCGCTCAAGTACCACTACCTGATGGGTTACAGGAAGCCACTGCCCAACGGCGGCATACCCGCCACGGACATCGAGTACGCTCACCAAGTCTACCGCCAGCACGGTGGGCGGCCACACTGAGAGGTTTCTCATGCGACTCACAATAGCAGTTCTGGTGACTGTGGCGGTGCTTGTGGCCGTACTGGCGTTCGCGGCCATAAGGACGGAGGTTACGACCCACCACCCCGTGTCGCCGAATCGTCCCCTGTTGTCTTACGGCGGTGCGCCTTCACTGGACGAGAAGATCGCGGCCTCGGCGGTCATCGCCAGGGTGCGGTTCCTGCGGGCGGAGCCCGTGGGAATACACTCCCAGACGTACCGGGCCATTCTGGATCAGGGCTTCCACGAGCCCCTGGGCCTTGGGGAACCCCTGGGGTACGTCGCGTCCCTGGAGTTCACCTTCACGGTGCTCGAATACCTCAAGGGCACGGGCGGCACCCAGATCAAGGCCGTGGCTTACGGAGCGGCCAACCCACGGGACGACGACCGCGTGACGCACGCGGCCCAGGACTCGGCCCGCCAGAAGGCCCAGGCCCTGTTGGCCGTCTGGGACGACAGGTGGGTGGACCGGGAAGCCCTGGTCTTCCTGCGGGAGTCCGCGACGGAAGACCACTACTGGCTGGGGTACCTGAATCTGGACTCCCCCGATATCTTCAATGTATCGGTATCCGACGATTACTTCAAGGCGTGGTTGCCCGCTGTGGCGACTAGCACGGCGGCTAGGTCGGCGGGTAGCACTATAACGGCGGCCAGCTCCGGTCAGCAGAGATTCTTCCTGGACGACCCGTTCGATGTCGCATCCGTGTCAGGCCGCGACGTCCGTGGAGTCACCAGGTCCGCCGCCGGAGGCACGGTGTCTGTGGTCCAGGTCCCCACGGCCTCGGCGGATGATGTCTCCAACCGGATCGCGGAGATTGAGCGCTGGATAACTGAAAGCGGTGGAGACGAACAGGCCCGGGCTTGCGTCTACGGGGCCTACCGGAGGGAGCGCGAAATCGGGGAGCGCAAGGAGCGCGGTGAGTGGCAGGAGAGCCTTCGGTATGACCGCCGGATGGGGTCTGGCCAGCCCGCCGGCACAGGGATGTACGCCCAAGGCACTAACCGGCGCGACCGCCCGACCGCCCCGCCCCCAAACTACGAGCCCCCGGATGTCTGGTACACGGGGCCGGACGCCCAGCTGTTCGGCTACGCCTACCTGGGGATCATCACGATCGTCCGGCCCCTGCCCGCCGCAGAGTACCGTCTCTTCTACCACGTGCGTCACCCAATCTACAAGCCGTGCGGCTATTTCTCCGATTCCTTGCGGGACAGGGAGGAGTACGTCTTCACGGTCAGCGCACCTGACGGCACGCTGGCCGAGTCGTTCTTCGACTCGTACGCTTCCAACACATCGATCACCGGCACGACGACTGTGGGCACGATCTCATGGCAGGCGGGCCGGGTCACGGCAGACCTGGACATCGACGTGACCGGGCAGGCCCTCGACTTCATTGGCCTGGACGGCACCACCACGCTGTCGCTGGTCGTCGCCGACGTTGCCGAGGACGGCGGCACGCTGACCTGGACGGCGCCCACCCAGCCCTGGAGCGCGGGGGACAAGCTGATGCTGCGCGTCCGCAGGCACGATGCCCCCACGCCCACGCCCACCCCCACCGCCACGCCAACCCCCACACCCACAGCTACACCCACGCCCACACCGGCGCCCACTGCGATACCGACCGACAGACCGGTGGTATTGTTCCTGGACACCCTTGACTCGACCGTGTTGGACA
This sequence comes from Dehalococcoidia bacterium, assembly GCA_965262055.1. Classification (GTDB taxonomy): domain Bacteria; phylum Chloroflexota; class Dehalococcoidia; order Lucifugimonadales. Next base: position 408,357 of record CBDHEI010000001.1, on the reverse strand, counting down.
GCCTCGAGATGGAGGTGGGGGAGGTCTTCTGGGTGAGTATAAAGGCGTTGAACCTTGAGTCTTCGGACAGCTACACCATCGATGTGAGCAGGGTAAACGACGAGCCTGCCGGCGGGGTAGGCATAGCTCTCCACTATCAGGTGTGCTACTACCACGCGCAGTCGATACCGGTGTCGCCGGGGGACACGTCGTTTGTGAGGACGATGCCGGTGCACCTATGCACGGGTAGTGGAGGGACTGTGACGGCTGTGCTCAAGCGTGGCAACACGACCCTGGCGACAGCGGAGCTGGATGTATCGACGCCTCCGTAGGCATTGATGAATCGGTGCGGCACCGGGCGGCTGTCGGACAAGGGACGGGGTGGTGTTCACGGCGCCGACCTGGGTCCCTGAGTGTCCCCTTCCGCGTCGGTGCATCTCCCAGATTCCCCACCTGATTGGGACGGACGGCGTGACAGACTGTTTCCTTGGTCATGGTGGCGGGCCTTACCGGGTTGGCTTGCGGGCTTGCGATTCGTTTGACGGGGGCGCTGGGTTGTGGCTACAATGATTGTTGACCATATTACTCAAGAAATAAGGGGGCGTCGTTGGTAGCGCCAAATGTGATATCGAGGACCTCGGAGATCGAGACCGACTACAGGTACGGCTTCGTAACGGACATCGAGTCCGAGATCGCTCCCAAGGGGTTGGACGAGCAGATTGTCCGCATGATCTCGGCCAAGAAGAACGAGCCCAAGTTCCTGCTGGACTTCCGGCTGAAGGCATACCAGCGCTGGCTCAAGATGGGCGACAGGGAGCCGAACTGGGCCAAGGTCGAGTTCCCGCCCATCGACTTCCAGGACCTCCACTACTACGCGTCGCCCGTGAAGAAGGGCGACTCGCCGGAGAGCCTCGACGACGTGGACCCCGAGCTGATCGAGGCGTTCGACAAGCTGGGCATCCCGATAGAGGAGCAGAAGAAGATGACCGGCGTGGCGGTGGACGCCATCTTCGACAGCGTCTCGGTGGCCACGACCTACCAGAAGGTGTTGGAGGACTCCGGGGTGATCTTCTGCTCGGTCAGCGAGGCCGTGCAGCACCACCCGGAGCTTGTGGAGAAGTACCTGGGCTCGGTGGTGCCAGCCACAGATAACTTTTACGCCGCGCTTAACTCGGCCGTCTTCAGCGACGGCTCCTTCGTCTACGTCCCGCCCGGCGTGCGGTGTCCCATGGAGCTGATGACCTACTTCCGTATCAACGCGGAGGAGACGGGGCAGTTCGAGCGGACGCTGATAATCGCCGACGAGGGCTCGTACGTCAGCTACCTGGAGGGCTGCACCGCGCCGATGCGCAAGTCGCACCAGCTCCATGCCGCTATCGTCGAGCTGGTGGCCCTGGAGGACGCCGAGATCAAGTACTCGACCCTCCAGAACTGGTACCCCGGCGACAAGGAAGGCAATGGCGGGGTCTACAACTTCGTGACCAAGCGCGGCAAGGCGGCCGGCAGGCGGTCCAAGATCTCATGGACGCAGGTAGAGACCGGTTCGGCGATCACCTGGAAGTACCCCAGCGTGATCCTGCAGGGGGACGACTCGACTGGCGAGTTCTACTCGGTGGCCCTGGTCAACAACCACCAGCAGGCCGACACCGGCACGAAGATGATCCACGTCGGGAAGAACACCAAGAGCACCATCGTAGCCAAGGGTATCTCCGCGGGAAAGGGTAACAACACATACCGCGGGCTGGTGCAGATCATGCCCTTGGCGGACAACGCAACCAACTTCACCCAATGCGACTCGCTGCTGGTGGGGGACGAGTGCGGCGCCCACACCGTGCCATACATCGAGGTGCGCAACTCGACGGCGCGCATGGAGCACGAGGCCTCCACGTCCAGGGTGAGCGACGACAAGCTCTTCTACTGCATGCAGCGCGGCATATCCGAGGAGGAGGCGCGTTACATGATCATCAACGGCTTCTGCCGGGACATATTCCAGGAGCTGCCGTTCGAGTTCGCAATGGAGGCTCAGCAGCTTCTGCGGGTCAGCCTGGAGGGCGCGGTGGGGTAGGGATGCAAACGACAGAGCATACGCAGACGGCCCAGGACTTCCTGGAAGCCGCGGACCGCGAGTTCGAAGCTGGGGACGACCTGCAGGGCTCGGAGAAGATGTGGGGCGCGGCGGCCCATGCCGTGATGATGGTGGCCCAGGAACGTGGTTGGCTGTATGACAGCCAACGCCACTTGGCGGCTGCGGCCGACAGGATAGCCCGTGAGACTGGCGACGACGCGCTGGTCGGCGGGTTTGTAGCCGCGCGGGGTTTCCGCGCCAACTCTGGCATTGGTTTCATGGAGGACGACGACCTAGCGAGAGGACGCCGTGTGGTGAGGCGATTCGTGGAGCAGGTGCTGGAGTACGCCGGGTCGTGAGATGCACAATGTTTCGTTTTCGCGTGACCGCCGCTACCGCTACTGGCTCGAAGCGAAGTTGTCCGACAGGGCCGGCGTCTGCCTTTTCCTGATGCTGAACCCGAGCAGGGCGGACGAATCGAGGTCGGACCCGACGGTAACGAGGTGCAAGGGCTTCGCGCGCGCTTGGGGATTCGGGGTGCTGTGGGTGTGCAACCTGTTCGCCATGCGCTCGCCGCAGCCGGAGATCCTGAAGCAGTCGCCGGACCCGGTAGGGCGGATGAATGACGGGCACATCATGAGGCGGGCGAGAGGTGCGAACAGCGTGGTATGCGCATGGGGGAACGACGGGCAGCACCTAGACAGGGGAGAGAGCGTGCTGAGGATGCTCGAGGACGAGGGCCTGTCGGACAAGATGTACCACTTTGGAATGACCAAGAAGGGGCAGCCCAGGCACCCGCTGTATCTCAAGGCAACCACAGCGCCGGTACGATTCCAGACCACAAACTCAAACGGGAAAGCGCCAAAATGCTAGAAATCAACAATCTGAGGGTATCCGTCGGAGATGCCGAAATCCTAAAGGGTGTCAGCCTGACCATCGGCGAGGGCGAGGTCCACGCGATCATGGGGCCGAACGGCAGCGGCAAGAGCACGCTTACGAACGTCATAGCCGGCAGGCCGGGCTACGGCGTGACCGGCGGCGATGTCTTGTACGACGGCGAGAGCCTGCTGAATATGATCCCTGACGAGCGGGCGCGCAGGGGGGTCTTTCTCGCCTTCCAGTACCCGGTGGAGCTGCCGGGGGTGCGCAATCGGCAGTTCCTCAAGGCGGCCCTGGACGCGGTGCGCGCCCACCAGGGGCGGGAGGAGCTTTCGGCACGCGAATTCGACAAGATGTACCGCGAGGCCGTCAAAGCCGTGGACATCGGCGCAGAGCTGATGAAGCGCGGTGTGAACGAGGGGTTCTCCGGGGGGGAAAAGAAGCGGAGCGAGATGCTTCAGATGACCGTCCTGGACCCAAGGCTCGCCCTGCTGGACGAGACCGACTCCGGGCTGGACATCGACGCACTGAGGCTGGTCGCGGGCATCGTCAACCAGCGCCGCCGCCCTGACAACGCGACCGTCCTGGTGACGCACTACCAGCGCATACTGAGCTACATCACCCCGGACTACGTTCACGTCCTCCTGGACGGCAGAATCGCGCAGTCGGGGGGGCGCGAGCTTGCGCTGGAGCTGGAAGAGAGGGGCTACGAATGGCTGCGACAGGCGGCGGAGGGGGTAGGCGCATAGCCGACATAGCCATGACCCAGACCCTTTCTCCGCTGGACACGTACAGGGCCGACTTCCTGGAGCTGGAAGCGAGCGCGCCCGGGGGGGCCGGGTGGCTCGCAGACCTGCGCAGGCGCGGGATGGAGGCCTTTGCCGATACCGGGTTCCCGACTGCCAGCCGCGGCAACGAGAAATGGAAGTACACGAGCGTCGTGCCGATTAGCCGGGCGGTGTTGGGGTACGCGTTCGAGCCGGGACTGGCCGGGACAGGCGAGTTACGCGCCGCCGCTCCGTGGGACGAGAACGAAGCGCGGCTGGTCTTCGTCGACGGCCACTACTCCGAGGAGTTCTCGAATCCCCTGGGCGCCCCCGGCCTGCGACTGGACAGGATATCGTCCTATCCGATTTCCAACGGCTCCGCCGCACCGCACAGCCTGGGCAGCTTGGCCAGCCCCGGCGACGACGCGTTCGTGGCCCTCAACACGTCCTTCCTGCGAGACGGGGTCGTCGTGGAGGCGCAGCCCGACGCCGACGCGCCGTCCACCGTACACTTGGTGTACGTGTCGACGGACCGCGACAAGCCGTCCGCCAACCATCCGAGGACGCTGGTCGTGGCTGGCCGGAACAGCAGGGTCACGGTGCTGGAGAGCTACGTCGGCCTAGGGGCCGGCTCCTACCTGACCAACGCGGTGACCGAGATCGTCGCACAGGAGGGCTCCAACGTAGAGCACTACAGGTACATGGCGGAGAGCGCCAACGCGTTCCACGTAGGGAGCTCTTTCGTGCGCCTGGAGCGCGACAGCTCCTTCCGCTCCACGTCCTTCGCACGCGGGGCGCGGATAGCCAGGAACGGGCTCAGCGTGGTGCTCGAGGCTCCGGGGGCGTCGTGTGTGCTGAAGGGGCTCTACTACACCACCGGATCGGAGCATATCGACAACCACATAGACGTGGACCACGCGGGGCCGGGCGCGTCGAGCGACCAGTACTTCAAGGGCATCCTGGACGACAACTCGAAGGCGGTGTTCAGCGGCCGGGTGCTGGTCAGGCCCAACGCCCAGAAGACGTACGCCCGCCAGGCCGACAAGAACGTGTTGCTCTCCGACGGCGCGAGGATCAACACGAAGCCGAGCCTGGAGATATACGCGGACGATGTGCAGTGCTTCCACGGGGCTACGGCCGGGGCCGTGGCCGATGAAGCCATCTTCTACATGATGAGCCGGGGGGTGGACGAGAAGACGGCGCGCGCGCTGTTGGTCCACGGCTTCGCCAGCGAGATAGTCGACGCGATAGAGCTGGCGTCCCTGCGCGGCCACCTGGACCGGATGCTCAGCGGCGGAATCTTGGGGGCCGGGCGATGACCATGCTGGACGACCTATACCAGGATGTGATCCTGGAGCACTCGCGGAAGCCCAGCAACTTCCGCCTGCTTCCCGACGCCAACCGCAGTGCCGAGGGGTTCAACCCGCTGTGCGGCGACAAGGTGTCGCTGGGCCTCCGCGTCGACAAGAACGGCGTCATCTCGGACGTGGGGTTCCAGGGGAGCGGGTGCGCGATATCGAAGGCGTCGGCTTCGATGATGACGGAGAGTATCAAGGACAAGAGCGTCGACGAGGCGAGGGAGATCTTCGAGTCGTTCCGCAGCATGGTTACCCGGCCTCCCGGGGAGGAATTCGAGGCCGGCGACGAGCTGGAGGACCTCGAGATGCTTGCGGGTGTGTCAGAGTTTCCCATCCGGGTGAAGTGCGCGACGCTGGCGTGGCACGCTCTGGCGACCGCGCTGAACGAGCAGGATGAGACCGTCAAGACTGAGTAGGACTCGGTAGAGGAGGGCTCCGATGCACGTTCCCATACAGGTCGACTACGGCATACGGGCGCTGGTGGACCTCACGGAGCACGCCGGCGAAGGCTCGGTCCGCGCCGGTCAGATCGCCAAGCGCATGAGCATACCCGAGCCGTACCTTGCGCGGGTGCTGCATACTCTCCAGAAGGAGGGCTTGGTCAGTAGCCGCCGTGGACGGCAGGGCGGACACACCCTGGCGCGCGACCCTTCCGAGATAACGATGGGTATGGTCATGGACTACCTCGGCGGGACGCAGACGTTGGTGAACTGTCTCGACGACGCCGATCAGTGCGACCTTACGCCGTCGTGCATGCAGCGTGAGGTGTGGAAGGAGGTCGAGGAGGCCATTGCAAGGGTGCTCAACTCCACGACGATTGCGGACCTGACGGACCGGACGCGGCGTATGGCGGAACAACAACGCCCGCTGGCGGTCGTATAGCAGCCTCGAGGAGGGATCAATGGGATACGTCACAGTGGCAAAGCTCGCGGACGTGCCTGCCGGCACGGCGAAGGCGGTTACGGTGGGGGACAGAGACATAGCCATCTGTAACGCCGAGGGACGTATATGCGCCATCGGCAACATCTGCACGCACGACTACGGCGAGCTGAACGAGGGGGAGCTTGAGGGCTTCGAGATCGAGTGTCCGCTCCACGGCGCAAGGTTCGACGTCAGGACGGGGGAGGCGACGGCGGCCCCCGCATTCATGGGAGTCGACACTTTTCCGGTCAGGGTAGAAGGCGAAGAGATACAGATCGAGGTCTGACGAGGAAGTTACGTTGCTTGACGTTGAGAGAATAAGGAACGATTTTCCCATCCTGTCCAGGAAGGTCCACGGGAAGCCGCTGGTGTACCTGGACAACGCGGCGACGTCGCAGAAGCCCCGTGCCGTAATCCAGGCGCTGACCGAGTACTACGAGACGTACAACTCCAACGTCCATCGAGGGGTGCACACCCTGAGCATGGAGGCGACGGACCGGTACGAGGAGGCGCGCGAGAAGGTCGCCCGCTTCATCAACGCGGAGACGCCGGAGTCGATCATCTGGACGCGCAACGCGACCGAGTCGATCAACCTCGTCGCGCATAGCTGGGCGGAGAGCAACATCTCCGAGGGTGACGAGATCGTGGTGACCCGCCTGGAGCACCACAGCAACCTTGTGCCCTGGCAGAGGATCGCGGCCAGGAATGGCGCCGCGCTGAGGTTCCTGGACCTGACGGAGGACGGGGCGGTGGACATGGTCGGCGCGGCCTCGGTGATAAACGCCAAGACGAAGCTGCTGGCCGTAACGCAGGTGTCCAACTCGCTGGGCACAGTGGTACCGGTCAAGAAGCTGGCCGGCATGGCCCGGTCCGTGGGCGCGGCAGTGCTGGTGGACGGGGCGCAGAGCGTACCGCACCAGCCGGTGGACGTAGAGGACTTAGGTTGCGACTTCCTTGCGCTCTCTGGGCACAAGATGATGGGGCCGACCGGCATCGGCGCCCTCTACGCGCGGCGGGAGATTCTAGAGCAGATGGAGCCGTTTCTCCACGGCGGGGAGATGGTGCTGGAGGTGTCGTACGAGAACGCGAGCTGGAACGAGCTGCCGATGCGCTTCGAGGCCGGCACGCCGAATATCGCCGACGCAATAGCGCTGGGAGTCGCCGTCGACTACCTTACGGGCTTGGGCATGGAAAACGTGCGCGAGCACGAGAAGCAGCTTACGGCCTACGCGCTGGACGCGTTCAGGGAGCTGGAAGAGGTAGACCTGTTCGGGCCGATGGACGTTGACCGGCGGGGCGGGATCCTGTCCTTCCACTCGTTCGACGTGCATCCGCACGACCTGGGGACTTTCCTGGACCAGGAGGGCGTGGCGATAAGGACGGGCCACCACTGCACCATGCCTCTGATGGGCGTGCTCGGAGTGCCCGCCACGGCCAGGGCGAGCCTCTACGTCTACAACACCGAGCAGGAAGTGGACGCGCTGGTTGACGCGGTGAAGCGGGCATTGCGATACTTTGCAGATGGAGGCTCGCCCGCTAGATGAGATGTACCAGGACGCGATCCTGGAGCACCGGCGCCACCCGCGCAACCGGCGCGAGCTATCCAGCCCCGACCTCTCAGGCCGCGCAGTAAACCCGTTCTGCGGCGACGAGGTCGCCGTGCAGATGGTCCTCGAGCAGGGGCGTATCGTCGAGGTAGGCGTGCAGGCTGAGGGTTGCGCTATCAACCAGGCGACAGCCTCCATGGCGTCGGAGGCCGTCCTGGGCCTTACCCTAGCGCAGGCCGACGCCCTCAGGGCGTCGTTTGCCAGCATGATGAAGGGCGAATTGACTGACGAAGAGCGTCAGAACATGGGCGAGCTGAGTACGCTGGTCGGCGTACGCGAGTTCCCGGTGCGTATCAAGTGCGCGCTGCTGACATGGGGTGCGATCGAGGACACTATTTCGTCCCATTGACCGCGGGGAAGAGAGAGTAGAGAGTTAGTCTATCGGAACTATTGCATGGCGGATGCGGGAGTTTTCGCATCGATAAGCCATCCCGCATCCGCCCAGAAAACGCTGCCTATCAGCCGACTTACGCCTCGCTCTTTTTTGGCCTTCCCGGGCCCCTTCGCTTGACCGAGAAGTAGATGGAATTGTTTGCCACGCGGTCGACAGAGACCTGCTTGCGCGCGGCCTTTGCGGCGGTACTCAGCCTGCGCTTTACCGTGGTTACTGTCTCGCCTTCGTCTAGCTGGAGTACGCCTGACTGTCCTGCTCTCAGCTCATCGATATAGCCGACGTATTCCCTGGTGATCTGGGCCCGTTTCCCCGTTGCGGAGTACATGGCCGCGTCTTCTAGCGACATGACTGTGAACGTTGGCATTCCTACCTCCTAGAGTGAAGTTCGACGCCATTATACACTGTCGGATTCGTTAGCTCCAACCTGCCGGCTTTCACGCCTTATTCGGGGCTCCGCCGATTCTCAGAACGACGGTTTGTCTGAGGAATTCATGCTCTAAATGGCGCCCTTGTGGCCGTTCCTGATCGCCTCGCACAGCTTCATGGTGTGCACCGAGTCCTCCAGCGAAGACCACGGCGTGCGGTCTTCGAGAATGCAGTCTACGAAGTGCTGCGTCTCGTTGAACCCGCTGCCGCCGACGGGCTCCAGGTCCAAAGGCTCCTCGATCAGTGCGCCTGCCGTAGTGTCGTTTTCCGCCGGGTGCGCCCGGTACAGGTCGTAGTGGGTGCCGCGCGTCAACTCGAAGTAGGCCGAGGTGTCCTCGGCGTGGACTTCCGCGCGCTGGATGCGGTAGCCGATGCCATAGTGGCTCATCATGGCGCCGAAGGACCCGCTGTCGAACTTGATGACGGCGTTGTTCCGGTGGGCGCCGGGCCGGTCGCCGTCCTGGACCTCCGAATAGACCTCGGTCGCGCGGGCGGCGCTGTCGTTCGGGCCGGACAGCCAGCGGAGCAGGTCTACCAGGTGGATCGAGTCGCAGATGAGCGGGTCGGGGAAGAGCTCCTGGGTCCTGGGCGTGCCAATGGCGGTTAGGGGCTTGTTGTAGGTGGCGGCGCAGTGGACGGCCCCGCCCTGCTGCTGGACCAGCCGCCTGACGGCGAGTACCTCCGGGAAGTACCGGCGATTGAACGAGACGATGGCCTTCGCCTTGCTCTTGCGCTCGGCGTCGACCATCTGCAGGGTCTCGTCCGAGGACATTCCCGGCGACTTCTCCACCGAAACGTGCACGTCCCGGTCGAGGCAGTCAAGCACGATTGGAAGGAGGTGGCCGGGCACCGTGACGACGTAGACGATGTCGATCTCGGCCTTGTCCAGCATCTCGCGGTAGTCGGAGAAGGCGTGGTTGGGCTTGTGCTTTGCGGCGGCAGCCTGGAGCCGCTCCGGGTTGATCTCCGCGATGGCCTGCAGGCGCAGCCTCGGCTCGTCGGCGATCTCCCGGAAGTGGCTCTCCGCATGTGAGCCGCAACCGATGACCGCAACGTTTAGTCTGTCCATTAACCGCTTCCTTTCGTTTGGGTTCTTGGCGGGGACGCGCCTGCCGGCAATGGCCGAGTGCTACCCCAGGGTGTCTTGGCCGTCGGTCAGCCACTCCAGGTTGAACTGGGCCATCCTGATGCTCTCGTACGGGCCGTCGATACCCCGCTCGTACAGGCACAGGATCGACATGTCGGCGGCGACGGCCAGCTCAGAGTAAGCGGCCGGGCCCGGGTATATGATCTTAGGCGACGTCCAGGTCTTGCACTCGTCGTAGCTGATCCTGACGGTGAGGTGGTCTCTCGTCGCGCTGGAGACGTTGGAGAAGAGGATCCTGTTCTTGCCGTGGCCTTCCTCTGAAGTAAACCTGGTGATGCTCGCCTGGCAATGCGGGTCGGGGATCTCGGTAAGCATCTCTATGTCGGACCACGTGAGCCCTCCGTCGCTGCTCCAGGAGCAGTAGCGGCAGTCGGCCCGGTTGCGCTGGCCTCGGACCGCCATGTAGAGCGAGCCGTCCTGGGTCTCGACGACTTCGCACTCGTCCGTGCTCCCGCTGAGCGAGCCTCCCATCTGCCAGGTCGCCCCGTGGTCGCTGCTGATTACGACGTGGGACGTATTGTAGATGGAGTCCATGCGCATCCCCATGTGGTGGTCGCATGGAATGACCAGCGAACCGTCCTTGAGCTGGATGCCGTGTCCCGGCCCGGCAACGCAGAAGGTCATGCCCGGCTTGCGCACCTGGTCGGATACGTCGATCGGCTCGGACCACGTCGCGCCGGCGTCGGCGCTGCTCATGACCATGAACCGGTCCGCGTCGATGTTGTACGCCAGCCAGACTAGGCCGGTATCCCGGTCGTAGACGGGGGTCGGGTTGTGGTGGGTCCGCGTCCCGTCGCCGTCGAGCACCTGGAGGGGGCCCCACGTCGCCCCGTTGTCGGTGCTGCGCTTGAGCAGCATGTAGAGGGCGTGATAGTCGTGGTGCCCGTCCCGGCGTCCCTCGGTGAAGGCCAGTATCGTGCCGTCGCCGGCCACGACGAGGCCTGGAATTCTGAAGGTGTGGTAACCCTCCGCGCCTGATGTGAATAGCTCCGTCTCCCTGAACCACGGCACTGCAGCGTTGCTTCCCATCGTGTGAACCTCCCTTACTCCATGTTACTTTCGGGGCCCTTCGAGCCAGATATATCCCTCGTCGTCCATGCGAGCCAGTTCTCCGGTCACGTACCATCCTCTGCTAAAGCGCGAGTTGTAGGCTTCTGTGTCGCCCCAGTATGTCGAGAACATCGACGGCCAGCCGGGCCGGAGCGTTAGGTGGCCTACCTCTCCTGCAGGCAAGGGGTCCATGTCGTCGTCACGTATGCTCACACCGATCCCCGGTGCTGGCATCCCGGCCGGGCCGCGTCTCGGTGCTTCGCCGGCGTCGGCGACTACGACGGTCCCAGTCTCCGTCTGGCTCCAGCACTGCCGGAACGGGACGCCCATGGCGTCTTCGGGCCATGATACGGCATAGGAGTCGTTGGCCGCGCCGAGCAGGAGACGACGCAGGGCTAGGCTGTCGTCGCTTGGCGGGGCGGTACAGGCTAACCTCAGCGCCGTATCGGCGTCGACGTAGGCAACGGATACGCCGTGGCGGCTGACGAGATCAGCCCAGTTATCGGCGTCCACCGCCACTTCTACACAGAGCACCGTGGCGCCGGCCGTCCAGGGCGCAAGCATGCCGAGGGACGGCCACGCAGGGCTTCCGGGCGGGGCATTGCACCAGTAGACGTCGCCTCTATCCAGGCAGAGCGCCCACATGCCTGTCACGAGGTGCTGCGCCGCCGATATGTGGCGGTGCAGGGCCCCGAGAGGCTCGCCGCCGCCGCTCGGAGGGTAGTCAATGAGTGCGGGATCGTATTGGCCCGTCGCTTCCATAACCGAATCGCCGGATGCTTTCCCCATCTCTTCTTCGTAGCTCAGGTCAGCCGGATCGATGGGGAACGGGTCGCGCCCGTCCTTGTTGACGACGATGATGTGCTGCAGATCGAAGAGATGGTACACGATCGAGGAGAGCCGCCGGCGCACCCTGGGATCGGTAACGACGATCTTGGCGCCCGCACTCGCCAGCCTGCGCCTTGCGTCGTCGGCATCCAGCTCCGGCGGGAGAGCGCAGGCTATCGCGCCTAATTTCAGCGCCCCCAGGTACGCCACGAAGAGCTCCGGCGTCGAATCGAGAAGGATGAATACGCGGTCTCCCTTCACGCCGCCCAGATTCCGCAGGACGCACGCGAAGAGGTCCGAGAGCGTCTTCATCTCCGCGAAGGTGTACTCTTCCCGCTCACCCAGGCCGCCCTCCCATATCAGCGCCGTGGAGCCGGCGGTTTCCGTGGCGGCATGGCGGTCTATCGCTTCGTGCGCGAGGTTGAGACGGCCGCCTGGCAGCCAGTCGAGCTGGTCGAATACGTCGTCCCACTCCGAGGTTGGTTCTTGCACTATGGTTGCTGCCGAATACAGAGTGGTGTGCCTTGTGTCTGTGTACCGGGCCGGGAGCGGGGCCATTATACGGGCTATCGTCTCGCCGATCGGGGTGCAGGGGGCGCAGCCCCCGCCGGAGGGCGGAGCGGGCGGGATAGCGGCGCAGGCCAAAGCAAAGGGGCCTATGCGGGATTTTGCCCACGAGGCTGGATCACGCGGCGAGGGCTACTCACCACTGCCCTTCATTGACCCCGTGAGTTTGGCGAATTCCAGGTCGTAGAGGTAGCAGGTGACCTCATGGTCGCCGTCCTGCTCCCATCCGTCCCGTAGAGGGTAGAGGTAACCAAAGTCGAGACGGGACTCCTCGTAGGTGATTCCGACGTAGGTCTCGAATTCACTGAGGCAGTAGCCACTGCTGTAGAAGTCAAGCACTTCATCGCCGGGGAACGGCGCGCCGTCGCTCGCGGGGTGGTCGGCGACCGCGTAGACCTCGTTGTCGTGGCCCTCCGAGCATGAGGCTTCGTCGACGTCCGACACCTCGGCGGTCTGGCTGGCCGGGTCGTCAAAGCAGTCTCCGACCTCCAGCGAGAAGACACTTTGCCCCCCGCCGCACGCCGCGACCAAGAGCACGCCGAGCAGACCGCCGGCCCAAAGTTTCATGTTCCGCGGCATGTCAACCTCACTTGAGGGGGGTATTCTTGGCCGTTTGGGCGTCGGATGGGGGTTAGGGCAATCATCGGCGCTACCCTAGGGGCTGCGCTTGGGCTGCTTTGCAGGGCGTGGCCGGACTAGAGCCTGGAGCACGCTCTCGAAGGTGCCGGAGATTGGCGGTATCGGCTTGGATGGCTGGACGCGGTCGGTCTTTTGCTCCTCGTCTCTTGGCCACCTTGCTCCTCCGTTCCTTGGCTCGCATCATCCTGCCCTAGACAGAGCGGTTTCCGCGTAGCGCGCACAGATGATACCGTAGGGAAACACTTTGTCCGGGATTTCCCATATTGTGAGTCTTCAGGCTCAAAGAGCAGCCCGAACGAGATAGTGGCATCATATTCAGGTCTGCAAGGCCAGTCAATCTCCGGTCTATCCGATAAGGGATGCGATTCTTGCCGTGGACCATGCTTCTTGTCCGTCTTTGTCGTCTTCAGGCTCCCCGCCAATGGGGTGAAAGCGCATGGAAGACAAAGCGACTCCCTGGAGCGTTCTCCCTCTTGGCAAGATCGTGGTTGTACCCTCCCTCAGCTTGGCGCCGGCGATAACCGGCCGATACGATCCAACACTCCCTGGAACAACCGTCGAGGAACCGACACCTCGGACAACTGAAAGATCAACCGCCGGGAGTGGCGCACCAGCCGACCTCCCATCTTGATCAGCTTGACCTGCACGCTCCTCAGCGACCAGTGCTTGACCGCCTTGGGCAGACATAACCGGCGCAGGAAGTTCCCAAGGTTGTACGCCAGAACGAACAGAGATAGACGCACCCGGTTGGCCACGAACCGATGGCACGACAGCCGAGTCCAGTTCAGGGCGTACTTGCCCTCTTTGATCCACTGCTCGGCTGTCCCACGACCATTGTAGAAATGCACTACCCCTTCCGGGCCAGCCGACATGTTCGTGACGATGAAGCCCACCCGAGGGAACAGCTCTCCCCTATGCCATTCCACCTTGGCCACCACCCGCCGAGCACGGTTCCAACTCCCGGCACGATACCAAAAGTCGTCGTATAGGATCACTGGACGCTTCGGCGGCCTCCCCACCGGCCTCCTGAGCAGAGGGGCGATCTCCCGTTGCAGCACCTCGTTGCCGGGGAGTCTTATAGCGTAAAGTACCTGCCGCTCCTCGAGGTACTCATAGATGTCCGGCTTGGCGAATGCGGCATCGGCGCGAAAGTACCGTCGCACTCCTGTCGCCCCGTAACGCGACAGGATCGGATCCAATACATCACGCCACCTGTGCGCGCTATGTACGTTGCCCGCACGGAGCATGGCCCCCTCGCAGTCCCCGAACTGGTTGAACACGAACAATGGGTGATAGCACGTGCTCCCAAAGTGACCGTTGTACGATGCTCCCTCCTGTTCTCCATGTACCGGACTCTCCGAACTGTCCATGTCCAAGATCACCCGCCGGTGCGGCGTGCGGGACATAGCTCCATCCACCCACTTAGCGTTCAGTCGGCCCAACCCTTCCACGTTGCCGTCTTGGGTGAGCACCTCGGTCTCGAACCGGCTCATGGTGTTGGTGCTGGCGGCCGGTCTCTCAGGACCACCTCGCCGTCCAACGATGATCCGCATCGTCGGGTCCTGGGCCAGCCGTTCAGCGTCGTTGGTATCCTCGTAGCCCGCCAGACGACTGTACACCGACTGCCTGAGAAGGCCCACCAATCGGTGCTGCACGTTACGACCGCCCCGAGTCTCCTGCAAACACTCACTCGCCGTCTCCGTCAGTCCCAGTGCATCATCCAACTCGCGACAGGCCAGCAGTCCGGCGTCCGAGGTGATGGTAGCGCCGCGAAACTCCAACCGTACACGTCGGTCGAAACGGAGCGTGGCGCGTGGGTTGGTGCTTTCACCCATTGGGTGCCTCCAGGGCGGGTACGTTATCAAGAACTAGAGTAGTCGCTCACGACCAGTCTAGCACTCATGATAACCACTGTGCTCTGCTATTCGACTACATTGGGTATCGCTGTTGCTGATTGCGGCAAGCCATGCAGGGTTGATATGGGAAATGTGGGTTTGTATATATTCCAATTATACATTGACCAGCGCGTCGAGCGGCTCCTATAATCCCTGTTACGCTGGAGGGCACTGGTGGACTACGAGAACATCCTCGTCGAGATTGCGGATGGTGTGGGCGTCATCACGTTGGACCGCCCCCGGGTTCTGAACGCCCTTAGCGAGGCCCTCTACCAGGAGCTGGACGCCGCTCTGACTGCGATGGAGCGGGACGACGACGTCCGGGCGATAGTGCTGACCGGCAGCGGTAACCGGGCCTTCTCCGCAGGGGGCGACATCCACGAGATGGCAAAGCAGGCCAGGGATGGAGTGCCCATGCCCAACCGGGACCGCGAGCGGCGCGCATGGCATATCGCGGAGTGCGTCAAGCCGACAATCGGCGCCATCAACGGGCTTGCCTACGGTGGCGGGGCCGTGCTCGCGGCCAGCCTTGACATACGCATAGGCTGCGAGAACACCAGCTTCAAGTTCCTGGCCGCCTCGTACGGAAGGGTGAACTCAACGTGGAACCTGCCCATGCAGGTCGGGTGGCCGGTAGCCAAGGAGCTGCTGTTCACCGCGCGGGTGGTGGAGGCCGACGAGGCGTACCGCATCGGGCTGCTGAACCATCTCGTGCCGTCCGACAAGCTGGTGGACAAGGCCACTGAGACGGCACGGCTGATAGCCTCCAACGACCCGCGCATGGTGCAGGGCGTAAAGGAGCTCCTGCTCAGGGATGTCGGCTCCGACTGGGAGGGGATGTACCGCAACGAGAATGAGGCCAGGGCCGGAAGTCTTGCCCCGACGCCCGTCCTGGAGGGGTTCAAGGACTTCCTGGAGCGCAAGGGAGCGAGGGAGTGAACGGCGAGGCCGCCCCCCTGGAGGGACTCAGGGTCCTGGACTTGGGCAGATACCAGGCCGGGCCCAGGTGCGCGTTGATGTTCGCGCGTATGGGCGCCGAGGTCATCAAGGTAGAGTCGCTGACCGGAGACGAGAGCCGCAGGAACGGGCCCACGGTCCGCGGCCAGAGCGCATACTGGGTGCAGTACAACAGCGGCAAGAAGAGCCTCGCCATCAACCTGAGGCTCGAAGAGGGCAAGGAAGTCCTCCGGGACCTGGCCCGCGTATCCGACGTGTTCCTGCAGAACTTCCGGCCGGGCGCCATCGATGCGATGGGTTTCGGCTACGACACGTTGCAGGAGCTCAACCCCCGGATAGTGATGGTCAACGTTTCGGCATACGGGCAAGACGGCAGCTACCGTGACCGCATAGGCTTCGACCCCATAGGGCAGGCCATCGGCGGGCTCATGTCGCTGACCGGGTTTCCCGGCGGGCCTCCCATCAAGACCTACTTCCCGCTCATCGACCGCATCACGGCCCTCCACGCGACCATCGGCGCCATGGCCGCGCTCATGGAGAGGGAAACGTCGGGGGTAGGGCAGTCGATAGACGTGAGCCTCGCCGACACAGGTTTCACGGTCAACGAGATACCGATTGCCGCGTACCTGGGGAGCGGCGAGGTAACCGAGCGCGAGGGTAACGGCAGGGGTCTGAGCAACGCATACCGCACATCCGACGGATGGGCGCTCATCCATGCCAGCAACGACACCATGTGGAAACGCGTATGCGAGGCCCTCGACAGGCCGGAGTGGCTGGAGCGCCCAGACCTCGCCACCGCCGAAGGAAGGGGCCGAAACGCGGACGAGCTGGAGGCCGAGTTGTCGGCGTGGTTCGAGGGGCAGACCACGTCCGACGCCGTCGAGTACCTGTCGTCGCACAGCATCCCCTGTGCGCCCATAAACAACGTCCAGCAGGCGGCGGGGGAGCGCCATCTGCGCGAGCGCGAGCTGCTGGTCGAGGTACCCGACGCGACCGCGGGGTCGATCCACGTAGCTGGCAAGATGATCAAGTTCAGCCGCACGCCTGTCGTGGTGGGGTCCGCCCCCACCGTGGGCGAGCATACGCGGTATGTCCTGGCAGACGTGCTGGGTTACTCCGGCGACAGGGTCGCTGAGCTTCTCGAGCATGGTGTCGTTGGCGAGGGAGACGCGCCGGAGGCTGCGTCCAGCTAGGTGATATGTGCTTGCTGTTGACGCCGGAGTGGCTCCGCAAGCCCAACACGCTGCCCGTCGGGTCATTCTGGACGGAGCGCAGCGGGGTTGAAGCATCCGAGAGGATAGTCTCAGTTAGGGTCCTTAGATTCCTCGCTGCGCTCCGAATGACAAGGTGGTAGCTCTAGTGCTGGAGAGTTGGCCCTGAAGATCAACCTGAGATTGTTCGCCGGATATAAGGAGCGGATCGGGCGGTCCGAGATGACCCTGGACCTGCCAGAGGGCGCTACCGTTGGCCTGCTGGCAGAGGAGATGGTGCACAGCTATCCAGGGCTCATAGGTGACCCGGCGCGGCTCGTGGTTGCGGTAAACCAGGAATACCGGGACCACCTGCACATACTGCGCGAAGGCGACGAGGCGGCCCTGATACCCCCAGTTAGCGGAGGCGCCGATGATCGAGATTAGCGTTGGCCCCCTGGACCCGGAGCAGATAACGTCTCGCGTCAGGCGCAGAGCCAACGGCGCGGTCGTGACCTTCCTTGGGATGACCCGCGACCGTACGGGGGGCCGCAACGTGCTCCACCTGGAGTACGAGGCCTACCGGCCCATGGCGGACAACAAGTTGGCCGAGATCGAAGAGGAGATACGCCAGCGCTGGGGCATCGAAGACGTGGCCATTGCCCACAGGTTGGGCCGCCTCGAGATCGAAGAGATCAGCCTCGTCGTTGCCGTCGCATCGCCGCACAGGGGCCAGGCCTTCGCAGCCTGCAAGTACGCGGTGGACCGTATCAAGCAGACGGTGCCAATCTGGAAGAAGGAGTACTTCGAGGGCGGCGAGGTGTGGGTCGGCAGCCCTGAGGACGCGGCGTCGGACGGCCGTCGAAGCGAACTGACGCCGGGATAGAGCGGGTTTCAAACCCGCCCTATCCCGGCTCTGTTACCGGACTTGCCGGTTTACTGGATGTCTAGGTCCCAGCGCTCGGGATGGTACTTGTGCCACGAGAAAGCGTTGAGGAACACCGGGAGTACCTGGATCGTCTGGAAGCTGGTGGCCTGCTGCCCCTCGCTCAGGATCGGCTGGTGCCAGACGTTTGCCTTGTACCACCACTCGTTCTGCCTGAGGATAGGCATGAGCGGCATCCTGTCGATGAAGTCCCCGGCGATCATGGCGTAGGCCTCGCCCCGGCCTTCTGGGGATGTTGCCCTCCGCCCATTGTCGATCACCACGTCCATTTCGGCGGTTCCATACCCAGGGCCGTTCCCGCCGTCTACGGTGGACTTAAAATGGGAGTTAAGCCACCCGTCGGGATCCAATGCAGCGCCGAAGCCTGCGAACACGAGCTCAAAGTCATGGTTCCAGTAGTAGTCTTGGACCCACGCGGGGCCCTGCTGCAGGGTGGTCTTCATCTGGATGCCGACCTCGGCGAGCATCGCCTGGATGGCCGAGAAGAAGTCCTGCCTGTCTACGTAGTAGGTCTTGTTCTCGATTTCGATGCTCTCGTCCCAGCCGGCCTCTGCCAGCAACTCCCTGGCCTTGTCCGGGTTGTACGGGTAGCGAGAGTCGTACTCGGGAACGTGGTACTGGGGGTTCTGGAATGGGGTGTTTACGATGTCGCCGTTGCCCTGCCAGTAGGCGTCGATCAGAGCCTGTCGGTCGATCGCCATCAGGAAGGCGTGGCGCACGCGGAAGTCCTGTGCGGGCTCGTACGTGTTGTTGAAAATGAAGGTCCGCATGACCGTTCCCTTGATGCCGATCACGTTGAACCGGGGGTCGGTGACGAACGCCTGGTACATCTCCGCGGTCAGCGTCGGGTAGGAAGACCCATGGATCTCGCCGCGTTGCATGGCGACGAAGGTGGCGTCGCGGGTCTCGATGAACTCGAACGAGATCTTGTCCAGCCGAGGCTCCCCGAAGAAGTAGTCGGGGTTCTTCTTCATGCTCCAGCCTCTGTCAGCCACGAAGGGGACGTCCAGCATGAAGGGCCCGGAGCCGATGAACTCGGTAGACCACGGGTAGTTCGCGATCTCTGCGGGCGCTAAGTCACCCAGGACGTGCTCGGGCATGATTATCGGCGTACTGTTGCAGCACTTGTCCAGGAACAGCGCGTTGGGGAACTCCTGCTCGAACCGGACGGTGTAGTCGTCAACTTTGACGATCCCCACTTCGCCCATGCCACCGGCCGCGCTGTAGGCCTCCGCGCCCTTGATAACGCTGAGCAGGTTGGGCCCCCGGGGGCTGGCCTCGGAGTTCAGGTATGTCCTGAAGGTGAAGACCACGTCGTCGGCGGTAACTTCCTCGCCGTCGTGGAACGTGGCTCCCTTGCGGAGGTAGAACGTGTAGGACAGGGCGTCGTCGGAGACTTCCCACCGCTCAGCCAGGTCGGGCGACCACTGCATAGCCTTGTCGTCGGGGAAAATGAGGCGGGAGCCCATCAGGTTGTTAACCCAGCTGTGGGGCCTGGACAGGGGGTCGAAGGGGTTGATGTGGGCGATCGCTTCTTTGAAGCGCATGCGGAGGTGTTTCTCCGGCCCCATGGCCTCCACCTCGACCTCGACCTCGACCTGGACCTCCTTGATTACCTCCTTGATAACCTCTTTCTCCACCACCACGGTCTCACCGGGAACCTCGACCGTCTTTACGACCTCTTTCTCCACCACCACCTGTACCTCAACCTCCTTGACCACCTCTTTCTCCACCACCACGGTCTCACCGGGGACCTCGACCGTCTTTATGACCTCTTTCTCCACCACTATGGTCTCACCGGGGACCATCACTTCCTTGACCACCTCTTTCTCGACCACCACCTCTACCTGGACCTCTTTGATTACCTCTTTCTCCACCACTATGGTCTCACCGGGGACCTCGATCTCGACCGTCTTGACGACCTCTTTGGTGCCGCACGCGAATGCGACGAGGGCGACAAGGGTGATGGCGAGCCCCAGCCACTTCTTTCCTCTTCCCATCGGTAGCATGTGATCTCCCTCCTAATTTGCTATTTCTTCGACCGTTATTCCTACCCTAATGGCACAAGGCCACATGATTCTTAACAGGTTTCCGCCAGCCGTGTCAACCTTGGCTACGTCGCCGAGCCTGTCCCAATTCATACCAGGTTGCCGTGATTAGGCAATATAGGCGACCGGGTTGGCGTCCTACGACAGGGATAGGGCGGGTTTGAGACCCGCCGCTACGGGATGGTAATTCGCGGCGTTAACCAAAAGAAATGGTACTAGATTCCTCGCCCCGCTCGGAATCACAGTGGCCTTGCGAAGGCCACATAGGGGGGATGAATTAAAGGGGTGGTGCACTTCTCATCGTGGCCGGCGGATGTCAACGGCCAGGGGATTGGGTTCCCGCGTGCGCGGGAACGACGGGTTGGGGCGTTAGAGGCCATTTTCATAGCAATGGCAAGGATGGTGGCATAGTGATCGGAGAGTCAGGTCCTGAAGATCAACCTGAGATTGTTCGCCGGATATAAGGAGCGGATCGGGCGGTCCGAGATGACCCTGGACCTGCCAGAGGGCGCTACCGTTGGCCTGCTTGCCCAGGAGATTGTGTGCAGCTATCCAGGGCTCATAGGTGACCCGGCTCGGCTCGTGGTTGCGGTAAACCAGGAATACCGGGACCACCTGCACATACTGCGCGAAGGCGACGAGGCGGCCCTGATACCCCCAGTTAGCGGAGGCGCCGATGATCGAGATTAGCGTTGGCCCCCTGGACCCTGAGAAGATAACGTCTCGCGTCAGGCGCAGAGCCAACGGCGCGGTCGTGACCTTCCTTGGGACGACCCGCGACCGCACGGAGGGCCGCAACGTGCTCCACCTGGAGTACGAGGCCTACCGGCCCATGGCGGACAACAAGCTCGCCGAGATCGAAGAGGAGATACGCCAGCGCTGGGGCATCGAAGACGTGGCCATTGCCCACAGGTTGGGCCGCCTCGAGATCGAGGAGATCAGCCTCGTCGTCGCCGTCGCATCGCCGCACAGGGGCCAGGCCTTCGCAGCCTGCCAGTACGCGGTGGACCGCATCAAGCAGACGGTGCCAATCTGGAAGAAGGAGTACTTCGAGGGCGGCGAGGTGTGGGTCGGTAGCCCTGAGGACGCGGCGACGGACGCCGTCGAAGCGAACTGACGGCGGCCTAGTCGATCCTGGTACGCGGGTCTAGGGCGTCCCGGAGGCCGTCTCCCATGAAGTTTACCGCGATTACGGTCAGGGAGATTGCGGCTCCCGGCGGGAGCCAGAGCCAGGGCATGTCCCGCAGAATGAACAGGCGCTGGGCCTGGGTCATCATGCTGCCCCAAGTTGCCGTGGGCGCCCTGACGCCGAAGCCGAGGAAGCTCAACGACGCCTCGGTGAGGATCGCACCCGCCACCGTGAGAGTCGCGCCGACCGCGACGTAGGGCATGACCCCCGGCAGCATGTGCCTGAACATGATGCGCTTGTCGCTTGCGCCCAGCGCCTTGGCGCCGAGCACGTAGTCCATCTCTCGAATGGACAGCACTTGTCCCCGGACGACCCTTACGGTGCCGGTCCAGCCCAGGCCTCCGAGAACGAAGATGATGTTCCAGATGCTGGGGCCAACTATGCCGACCAGTATGATCACGGCAAAGAGCGTCGGGAACGTCATGACCAGCTCGGTGAGCCGTTGCAGGACGTTGTCGGCCCAGTGGCCGAAGAAGCCCGATATGAGCCCCAGGACGGTGCCGATGGCGGCGGAGATGCCTGCCGCGACGACGCCCACCGTAAGCGACACGCGACCGGCGTAGAGAAGACGCGAGAACACGTCGCGCCCCGTACGGTCGGTGCCGAACCAGTGGTCGGGGGTGCACTCGGCTTTTATTATTCCCGAACCCACTCCGAGTGCGCTAGCCCAGCAGGGAGGTCTCTTGAGCAGCTTCAGATCGATATGGTTGGGGTCCTGATTGGTAATCAGTGGAGCGAATACGGCGGTGGAGGTGAAAAGGGCGAGAATTGCGAAGCCGACCATCGCGACCTTGTGGCGCCGGAACCTCTGCCACGGGCTGACGCTCGACCTTCGAGTCGCGGGCGCGAGGATGCCTACTGTGGGGACGGACTCGTCCCGGTCGGCGGGCGGGCTGCTGCTCTCTCCTGTAGCCATCCTATCCCTATTCCGTCCTTATGCGGGGATCTGCCACGGCGTAAAGTACGTCGGCCAGCAGATTGGAGAAAAGCACGATGACCGCTACCCAGAATGTGAGCGCCATCAGTATCGGATAGTCAACGTTGGTGATAGCCCGGACGGTAAGAAGTCCCATGCCAGGCCAGGAGAACATCTGCTCTATGACAATGACGCCGCCGAACAGCAACGGGATTCGGAGGCTGCTGATGGTGATCAGTGGTAGCAGGGCGTTCCTGAATGCGTGGCGCCCTATTACGAGCCACTCGGAGAGGCCCTTTGCCCTTGCCGTGGTCACATAGTCTGAGTTGAGCACCTCGAGCATGGCCGTTCTTGCATAGCGCGTACTGGTGGCGAGGAGCTCAATGGCGAGCACGGATGCTGGAAGTATCAGGTGATACAGATTGTCCCAGATGTTGAATTGTCCGAGCTCGGAAGTCATGCCGTGGGAAGGGAACCATTCGTATCTCAGGACAAAGAGGAAGAGCGCGATAAGCGCCATGAAGAACCCGGGAATCGACAGCCCCACGAGAGAGATGAAGCTGAGGGCGTAGTCGTATATGCTGTACTGCTTGAGGGCGGCGATCACCCCCATGATGAACCCACCGATGGTGCCGATGATAAGCGCCGCGAATGTGAGCTCGAGCGTGGGCGGTATCCTCTGCCAGATGATCTTCAGCACCGGCTCGCGGCTCAGGTACGAGAATCCGAAGTTGCCTCGGGCCAGCTGGCCCAGCCAGATGAAGTACCGCACGGGCATCGGTTTGTCCAACCCAAGCTGTCTGCGCTTTGCATCCAGCTGCGCGGGCGCCATCTCGGCCATGAGGTCGGGGGGGATCATTGCGGTGAGCGGGTCGCCCGGGGCCAGGTTGATCATCACGAAGGTAATCAACGATATCCCAACGATCATCGGGATAGAGATAATGATCCGTCTGAGGATGTACTTCTGCATGTGATGTTAGGGTTGTACGGAGCCTGCGGACGGGGGTGAGTCAAACCCGTGAACTGGGCCGGGGCGCACCGCGTGAAGCGGGCGCCCCGGCCCATCTACTAGGCTAAAAACTTGCCTGTTCTACTGGACGTCTAGGTCCCAGCGCTCGGCATGGTACTTGGACCATGAGCCCGAGTTGAGGAACACCGGCAGTATCTCGATGGTCGAGAAGCTGGTGGCCTGGCGCGCCTGGCTCAGGACCGGCTGATGCCAAGCGTTGGCCTTGTACCACCACTCGTTCTGCCTGAGGATAGGCAGGAAGGGCATCCTGTCGATGAAGTCCTCGGCGATCATGGCGTAGGCATCGCCCCGCAACGCGGGTGTCGTGGCCATCCGCCCCTTGTCGATCAGCGCGTCCAATTCGGCGTTGCCGTACTGGCCGCCGTTCTGCGCGCTGGTGTGCATCTGGGAGATGAGCCAGCCGTCGGGGTCGAACGGAGCGCCAAAGCCCGCGAACACGAGCTCGAAGTCGTGCTTGTCGTAGTAGTCTACGACCCAGGCGGGGCCCTGCTGCATGGTGGTCTTCATCTGAATGCCAACCTCAGCGAGCATGGCCTGGATGGCCGAGAAGAAGTCCTCCCGGTCGACGTAATAGCTCTTGTTCTCGATTTCGACGCTCGAGTCCCAGCCAGCCTCTGCCAGCAGCTCCCTGGCCTTGGCCGGGTTGTACGGGTACCGCGAGTCGTACTCGGGAACGTGGTACAGGGGGTTCTGGAACGGGGTGTTGATGATGTCGCCGTTGCCCTGCCAGTAGGCGTCGATCAGAGCCTTGCGGTCGATCGCCATCAGGAAGGCCTGGCGTACGCGGAAGTCCTGTGTGGGCTCAAAGTTGTTGTTGAACATGAAGCTCCGCATGATCGATCCCTTGATGCCGATCACGTTGAAGCGGGGGTCGGTGACGAACGCCTGGTACATCTCCGCGGTCAGCGTCGGGTAGGACGATCCGTGGATCTCGCCGCGCTGCATGGCGACGAAGGTCGCGTCGCGGGTCTCGATGAACTCGAACGAGATCTTGTCCAGCCGGGGCTCTCCGAAGAAGTAGTTAGGGTTCTTCTTCATCGTCCAGCCCCTGTCCGCCACGAAGGGGACATCCAGCATGAAGGGCCCGGAGCCGATGAACTCAGTAGACCACGGGTAGTTCGCGATCTCCGCGGGAGGCGTGTCACCCAGGATGTGCTCGGGCATGATTATCGGCGTGCTGTTGCAGCACTTGTCCAGGAAAAGCGCGTTGGGAAAGTCCTGCTCGAACCGGACGGTGTAGTCGTCGACCTTGACGATCCCCACTTCACCCATGCCGTGGGCCTCGGTGAAGGCCGCCGCACCCTTGATGGTGCTGAGCGCGTTGGGCCCGCGGGGGCTGGCCTCGGAGTTCAGGTATGTCCTGAAGGTGAAGACCACGTCGTCGGCGGTAACTTCCTCACCGTCGTGGAACGTGGCTCCCTTGCGTAGGTAGAACGTGTAGGACAGGGCGTCCTCGGAGACCTCCCACCGCTCAGCCAGGTCAGGCGCCCAGGCCATGGCCAAGTCGTCGGGGAAGATCAGGCGGGAGCCCATCAGGTTCCATGCCCAGCCGTGAGGCCTGGACAGGGAGTCGAAGGGGTTGATGTGGGCGATCGCCTCTTTGAAGCGCATGCGGAGGATCTTCTCCGGCCCCATGGCCTCCACCTCCCTCACGACCTCGACCTCCTTGATAACCTCGACCTCCTTGATAACCTCTTTCTCCACCACCACGGTCTCACCGGGAACCTCGACCGTCTTTACGACCTCTTTCTCCACCACCACCTGTACCTCAACCTCCTTGATAACCTCTTTCTCCACCACCACGGTCTCACCGGGAACCTCGACCGTCTTTACGACCTCTTTCTCCACCACTATGGTCTCACCGGGGACCATCACTTCCTTGACCACCTCTTTCTCCACCACCACCTCCACCTGGACCTCTTTGATTACCTCTTTCTCCACCACCACGGTTTCACCGGGGACCTCGATCTCGACCGTCTTGACGACCTCTTTGGTGCCGCACGCGAATGCGACGAGGGCGACAAGGGCGATGGCGAGCCCCAGCCACTTCTTTCCTCTTATCGTCTCTAGCATCGAATCCTCCCTCCAAATTTTGCCTGCTGCTGCTTCGACTGCTTTCCCTTACATTTGGCCACAAGGCCGCATGATATTTAACAGGTATCGAGTCTCCGTGTCAACCTCCGCACTAGTGATTAGGCGTTGGCCCTAAGCCACTCCTTGACCTTGGCTGGGTTGACGGTTGGGTCGTCGAAGAGCGCGTGGAAGCTGGCTTCGAAGTCGCGCACCCTCCGTGCCGCTTCGAGCACCTCCGCCTCGTCAGTCCCCGCTGGAATCTTGGTCACCCCGCCGCTATCGGCGACGATGAGCTCGCCGGGACTGATTCGCAAGCCGGCCACGGTGACCGACGAGTTGACGCGCACCAGGGAGAAGACGCCGTGGCCGGGCACCTGCCCCGTCGCCCAGATAGGCATGCCGACACGCCTGATGCCCTCCAAGTCTCTGACGGAGCCCTCCATAACCACCCCGGTTACGCCCTGCAACTTGTGCCTGGCGGCCATGCCGTCGCCAAAGGACGCGGCGCGCCCGGGGCGGGAGTCCACATCCTTGTACACGGCCACGATGGGTGCGGGCGTCTCGTCAAGGGCGTCGTAGAACTCGTCCCACGGTATCGCTGGCGAGTCGGGGTCCAAGGGCGTGACCTCACAGGTTACGGCGTAGCCCACGGCGCGGCCCAGCTCCGGAAGGAAGCACTGCATCTCCGGGCCCGCATAGCACTCGGGTTGCCCCCCGCCCCCCTCAAGCTCACGGCCTCCCTGGGACGCTCCCTGCGCCCCGACCACGCCGTTGAAGACGGTGGCCGAATCGAACTCTTTCAGGGCCTCTATCACTTCGGCGGATGCTCTCTCCATGGCTGCTCCCTTGCGCGACGGCGTTCGCGGTCTGGCTGCGGCAACTATATCAGACAGGTCGCTGGCGTCGTAGAGAGCTAGCAGGCTGCTGGGAAACGGGGTGTGCAGAGGGGAGAAGCCCCTTTGCCGGGAGTCTGAGGGTGTCCCTCAGATTTAATTCCTCTCTATCCCTGGGAAGAGGGAAGAGCCCAGAAGAAGATTTGGAAGAGTTCTTCCGCAGCCTGCCAGGGCTGCTCGATGACGTTCGCCATCCGGCAAGCCCACTCGGAGATGAGCGGGTCCAACAGCGCGGGCCGCATGGTATCCCGGTACTGCTCCCTCCTGGAAGGTCCTGATCGAGTCCCCTCTTCTAAACCCGAATCCACCGAAGGACACCGATGGACGGCGTGAGGACAGCGGCAGGGTGGGTGAGGGAGCTACAGGGGAGATGGCTGGGCTCATTGGGGTAGATTGGAGGTCGGCGAACGGTCTTCAGTCGCCGCCTTGCGCCCCTATGGCCCTCTGCGGGAGCTGCGATGCGCGGGATGGCGAGAGAATACGCAGCAGGGAACTCTCGCGGGACCGGGGTGGCACGAGTTTGCAGGGAAGTTGGGTCAGTTGCAGGCTGGCAGTTCAGGCGGGGAGTGGAATGGCTCGCAGCCGGGCCATGGCGCGAGTGAACTGGGTTTCCCAAGTCCAATGCTGGGGAAGATGCAGGGTAAGGCGGCGCGCCGAGCGGGTGATCCGTCCCACCAGAGCGAAGACCCGCCGCCTGAGGGTCTTGGTGGTCACGGTCCGTTCGGCCAGACCGATGCGCGCTGTCCAGCGGGCGAGGTTGTGTGCCATCACCTGCACCGCCAGCCAGGCGCCGTTGGCGGCGAAGCGCCCCGAGGGGAGATGGTTGAGTCCGACGCCGTGTTTCAGGTCTCGAATGGCGTTCTCGATCTCGGCGTGGCGGCGATGATCGGCCTCCAGTTCCAGGGTTTCCCCGTCCCGGTCGGTGATGAAGCCGTGATAGCTGTAGGTGGCGAAGAGGGCCAACTGGGAACCGGGCGTGGGCTTCACCCGCCGGACGATGAGCCGCACCGGCGCGGCGTCGGGTTCACTCTGGAAGGGGGTATAGGTAGTCTCGGCCACATCGGCGGCGCCGTCCATCCAGTAGGGAATCGGCGTCCAGTCCTGCTCGGGGATCGCCTCAATCAACTCCCGCAGGCCTTTGTGCTGGCGGATGGTGATGGAGAAGCGGACACCCATCTCGCGGCAGACGGCGACGAGAGCGTGGGCGTAGAAGCCGCTGTCGGCGCGCACCGTGAGTTGGCCGCTGGCCCCACCGTAGCGCACCCGCCCCACCGTTTCACGCAGGAAGTGGGCAGCGCCGCGAGCGGTGTTGGCACGGCCCTCGCGCAGCCGGGACATCAGCACATCGCCGGTTCCGGCGGCGATGGCCAGCAGTGGGTGATAGCCCCGCGCGCCGGTGTAGTTGTGGTGTCGCGCCCCTTCTTTGTCCAGTCCATAGGTCTCGCAGATGGTGGAGTCCAGGTCGATGGTCAGGGGCGAGTCGCCGGGTCCGGCCCCAGCGGCCCATGCGCGTGCCAGCAACTGGCGGCTCACCCGGTCGAGTTGACGGACATGCCCCCACCGGAAGCTGCGCAGGAAGGTGCCCAGGGTGGATGGCGCCTTGACCACGCAGCCGAGAACACCGACCGTCCCACCAGCACGCAGCGCATCGGCGTCGTCGATGAAGTCGCCGCCCGCCAGCGCGGAAGCGACCAGCGTCAGCATTTTGTCCCCCGTGTTCGCCCGCCCCGATGCGCAGCCTAGGTCGAGGTGATGGTCGACGAGTTCCCGCAGGCCCAGGTGCTGTGCAAGGGTGGCCGGCAGGAGCAGGCCGGCATTGGCCACCAGGCGGTGGTCGTCAAAGACGACGCGGATACGGTCGGGATTATTCTGTGGCAGCATCTACTGGGTGCTCCTTGTTTCCGGGCGGTTTTCTGTTTCAAAACCATTCTCCCAGATTCAGAGGAGCACCCTCTGGCTTCTTCAAGGACTGTCCCCAAAGTCGTCTTTCGGTGGATTCGGGCTAAAGCGCCGACGTCTACGGTTGAGCGTGGGGTTTGGTCCCGATTCGCTCTGATATAATCCCGCGAGGCGCCTAGCGCCGCGATTGACTTCAAGGAGTGCAACGTGCCCGCGAGAGAGACCACTGCACATGAGAGGGATGTCCTGGAGCGCGCCTGTGCTGTGCTGCCGGGCGGCAGCCAGGGCAACGTGTACTACGACCTAGTCGTGCGCGAGGGCAGGGGCAGCCGGGTATGGGACCTGAGCGGCAACGAGTACGTCGACTACCTGCTGGGGTCCGGCCCGATGCTCATAGGGCACGCGCACCCCGAGGTGGTTGAGGCCGTGAAGGAGCAGGCTGCCCGGGGCTTTACCTTCTTTGCCCTGAACGAGCTGGCCGTGCTGCTGGCGGAGGAGATTGCCTCCGCTGTGCCCTGCGCCGGCAAGGTGCGCTTCCTCAGCAGCGGAACGGAGGCGACGCACTATGCCATGCGGGCCGCCAGGGCGTTCCGTGGCCGCGACAAGATTCTCAAGTTCGAGGGCGGCTTCCACGGCATGAACGACTACTCCCTTATGAGCATGTGGCCCACCGACCCTCCCGACTTCCCGTACGCTGCTCCCGACTCGCCGGGGATCCCCGCGTCGGTCCAGGCCGAGATGCTGATCGCGCCGTTCAACGACATAGAGACCACCACGGCCATTATCGAGCGCTACCACGACGAGCTGGCCGGCGTGATCGTGGAGCCCTTCCAGAGGGTGATACCGCCGCGGCCAGGGTTCCTGGAGGGCCTGCGCGAGATCACGGAGCAGTACGAGCTGCCGCTCATCTTCGACGAGATAGTCACGGGCTTCCGGTTCGCCTACGGCGGGGCGCAGGAGTACTACGGCGTCACGCCCGACCTGTGCACGCTCGGCAAGGTCGTTGCGGGTGGCTTCCCTCTGTCCGCCGTGGCAGGCAGGGACGAGATCATGGAGCACTTCGACCCGACCAGGGTGGAGCAGGAAGGTTTCATGCCACAGATCGGCACCCTGAATGGCAATCCCGTGGCGTCGGCGGCGGGACTGGCGACACTGAATGTCCTCCGGCGCGAGGGCACGTACGAGAGGCTGTTCGCGAATGGGCAGCGTCTCAAGGACGCCCTGCAGCGGCTGCTGGACCAGGCCGAGATACCGGCGCAGGTGGTTGGCGACTCGATGCTCTTCGATGTCTACTTCACCGGCGAGGAGATAGTCGACTACCGCTCTACACTCTCAGCCGACAAGGACAAGGTGAAGCGGTTCAACCGTCTCCTGCTCGAGCACGGCGTCTTCAAGGGCGACACGAAGTACTACGTTTCGACCGCCCACGACGACGATGACATAGAGCTAACAATAGGCGCTTTCGAATCGGCCATAGACCAACTGGAGGGGTAGGGGACGACCGAATATCCCTGCCCGTCAGTAAAAGGAATCTGGAAGGGAGTTTAGGTATATGGATAGGGAGACGCGAGTAGGGCGGCTGTGCGGGTGCTACGTGACGATCCCGACGATGTTCAGGGACGGCGACCTTGCGCTGGACCTCCCGGCGGTGCGCCGGCACGTGAAGTTCCTGCTGGACGGAGGCATTGAGACGGGCAACGCCGTGCTGCTGGCCGGCGGGGCCGCCGGGGACTTCTCCACCATGAGCTTCGACGAGCGCGTGGCGTTGGCCGACGCGGTTGTACAGGAGGTGGAGGGGAGGGTGCCGGTCATCCTGGGCGCGCAGACCACCAGCACGGCTGAGCTCGTCGAGCTGACGAAGGCTGCGGAGCGCGTCGGCGCCGAGTACGTGCAGGTGTCGCCGCCGTACTACTTCGAGGCCACCGAGGGCGACTTCTATGAGTACATCGTGGCCGCATCCGAGGCCGCCGACATCGGCATCATCATCTACAACACCTTCTGGACGAGCAGCAACGTCTCCTTGGACATGGTGGACAGGCTCGCGGAGATGCCCAACGTGGTCGGGCTCAAGTGGTCGACCCCCGGCCTGGCCTTCATGGCCTTCGAGCGCGCCTTGGTCAGGTATGCCGACCGGCTGAGCGTCATCGACAACCGGCTGACCTACGTGACCAGCCACATGATAGGCGCGCGGGGAATCGAGCTGCATCCGACGAACTACTGGCCGCAGTGGGGCATCAAGACGTGGGAGCTACTGGAGGCCGGCGAGTACGCCGAGGCGCAGAGGGAGCTCGTGCGCGTCGTCATTCCGTTCTACGAGGTGTGGGAGGAGATGGCCGCCTATACCGGCGGAGACGGCTACCTGGACAAGCTCTGCCTGGAGCTGATCGGCCTGGGATCGAGCCGGTCCAGGCCGCCAACGAGGGACGTCCGCGACCAGTTCCGGGAGCGTACCCGCGAAATGCTCGTGCGCTGCGGGGTGCCTGGCGTCTTGCAGCCCTCCGCATAGTCGGGCCCGGGGAGTCCTCAGCAGGACGCGCAGCTGGGGTTGCGGGCATTACCGGGGGGGTTGTCACCGAGAACCGATGTGCTATAATCCGCTCACGGCGGTCTCCGCCTGGGAATCGGGGGCCGCGTGAGGGGAACTATGGCGACTGATGCGCGGCATGTGGCGACGATTGGCGATATGCCGGAGTTCGAGCGTCCTCGGGAGCGGCTGAGGGAGGTTGGCCCCCATGCCCTGAGCAACTCGGAGCTCATCGCGATACTGCTCCGTACCGGGAGCAGAGGCGAGAACGTGTTGGCCTTGGCTGGCCGGGTGCTGAGGGAGATGGACGGGCTTCGCGGTGTCGGCCGTGTCACGCACCAGGAGTTGTGCGGTCTACACGGTATCAGCGACGCGAAGGCCTGCCAGATCCTTGCGGCGCTGGAGCTCGGGAAGAGGTTGGTATCGCTGAGTCCCGAGGACCGTCCCAGGATAAACGAGCCGCGAGACGTGGCGAATCTCCTTTCGGCGGAGATGAGCCTCCTGGACCAGGAGCATCTCCGTGTGCTGCTGTTGTCCACTAAGCACGAGGTGCTGGGGACAGAGCATGTGTACAAGGGGAACGTCAGCGCGTCTGTGGTGCGGGTGACCGAGGTGCTGAGACCTGCCGTGAGGGCAAACTGCCCGTCCATCATCATCGTGCACAACCACCCTTCGGGGGACCCGACGCCCAGCCCCGAGGACGTGCTCATAACCAACAAGATCCGCGCGGGTGCGGAGATGATGGACATCGAGCTTCTGGACCATGTCGTGATCGGCAGCCGCGGCCACGTCAGCATGAAGGACAGGGGGCTCGGCTTCGGGAACAGTGTGGGAAGACTGGCGCGCAGCGCGGCGGAACAGGGGTGGTGACATGAAAATCATGGTGATGGGCACGGGCGCGGTGGGCGGCTACTACGGGGCCGTGCTCTCCCGCGCCGGCATGGATGTGACCTTCATAGCGCGCGGCGAGGGCCTCGCGGCGATCAGGGAGCGCGGCCTGCGCGTCGAGAGCGTCACGTCGGGCAGCTTCGTCGTCCATCCGGCGGCGTTTCAGAAACCGGCGGAGGCTGAAGTCCCCGACCTGGTCCTCTTCTGCGTGAAGGGGTACGACAACGCGGGCGCAATAGAGCTGCTCCGTCCGGCCGTGGGCGATAGCACGACTGTGCTCACGCTGCAGAACGGCATAGGGAGCGGCGAGGAGCTCGGGGCCGCCCTTGGGCGGGAGAAGGTGCTGCTGGGCGTGACCTACGTCGACGCTGTGCGCATGGACCCCGGCGTAGTCCGGGAGGACGGCGGGCCGTGCAACATCGTGTTCGGAGAGCAGGACGGCAGCCGCAGCGACAGGGCCGTCGCGGTTCTGGACGCGCTGCAGGGAGCGGGCATCGCCGCCGAGCTTTCGGAAGACGTGCCCAAGTCCCTTTGGACAAAGCTGACCTACATATGCGGCCTGAGCGGGATGACGTGCATCACGCGCTCAAGCTTCCCCGAGGTCCTGGATACGCCCGCGACCAGGGACATGACCTTGACGGTGATGCGCGAGGTGGTCGCCGTGGCGGACGCCAGGGGCATCCACCTCGGTGAGGGCTTTGCCGACGAGGTGTTAGCCCAGTTCGTAGAGGCCCGGGGGGAGATGATGTCGTCGATGTACAACGACCTTCAGAGCGGCAACCCGCTGGAGGTGAGCGTACTGAACGGCGCCGTGTCGCGCATCGGAAAGGATGTGGGCGTGCCCACGCCGGCGAACGACTTCATCACCGCCTGCCTGACGCCGACGCACAACCGCGCCGTGCGGGCCCGGCAGGCCAGCTAGGGTAGGGTCTTCCAGGCGGCTGTCGCCGCGGCGACGCTGACTTCCAGCACGCCGCCGATCCTGATCGAGTCGCCGCCCACACGACCGATCACTGCCGCCGGGCAATCCAACGCCTCGCAGAGTTTCAGCAGGTCGGGCAGTCGCGACTGTGACACCGTGGCCAAGATGCGCGATTGCGCCTCGCCGAACAGGGCTGAGTCCCACCTCCCCGGTACCGCCGCGTCGCTCTCAAAGCCCATGCCCCCAGCGATGCACGATTCCGCGATGGCTACGGCCAGCCCCCCGTCCGAGCAGTCGTGGGCCGACTTCAGCAACCCCGCCCTGACCGCTCTGCGGCAGCACTCCTGCACCGTGGTCTCCAGCTCCAGGTCGATGGTGGGATGTCCCGCGACAAGGTCGTGGATTACCTCCAGGTATTCGCTGCCGCCCAGGGACGCGGCGGGAGAACCGGTCTGGTCCGACCCCAGCATCACCGCCACGTCGCCCTCCTGCCGGAAGGCCATCCCGGCGTGGGCCGTCACGTCCTCCAGCAGTCCCAGCGCGCCGATGATCGGCGTTGGGTAGATGCCCTTGCCGTGGGTCTCGTTGTACAGGCTGACGTTGCCCGATATGACGGGCGCCCCGAAGGCCGCGCTGGCGGCGGCCATCCCCTTGACGCACTCTTCGAGCTGGAAGTAGACCTCCGGCTTCTCCGGGTTGCCGAAGTTGAGGCAGTCTGTCAGGGCTATCGGCTCGGCGCCCACGGTCGATACGTTGCGGCACGCCTCCGCCACGGCGATCATGCCCCCCTGGTACGGGTCCAGGTAGCAGTAGCGGCCGTTACCGTCCGTCGTGAGGGCGATTCCCTTGCGGGTCCCCTTGATGCGCAGCACGGCGGCGTCGCCCCCAGGCTCGACGACCGTGTTGGTCATCACGTGGTGGTCGTACTGGCGGTAGGCCCATTCCTTGCTGGCGATGTTGGGCGAGGCCAGCAGCTTCAGCAGCACCTCCGAGGGCGTTTCTGTCGGCAGGGGCAGCGCCTCCAGGTCGTACGCTCTAAGCTCGCGCTGCCGTTCCGGCCCCACGCCTTGGAGGCGGTACTGGGGCGGGTCCGTGAGCAGGCGTATGGGGAGCCTGCCCCTGACATCGTCTCCCTCCGATAGGGTGATCGCGCCGTCGTCCGTAACGCGTCCGATTACCGTCGAGTTGAGCCGCCACTTCCTGAAGACGCGCTCCACCCGGTCCACCGCGTGCTCCTCGACCATGACCAGCATGCGCTCCTGCGACTCGGAGAGCATTACCTCGTAGGGCGTCATTCCAGACTCGCGCCTCGGGACCTGTGAGACGTCTATGGTGACGCCGAGCCCGGCGCGGTCAGCGGCCTCTACGCTGGCCGACGACAGCCCCGCTGCGCCCAGGTCCTGGACGCCGGCTACCCCCTCCATCTGGGCGGCCTCCAGACACGCCTCGATCAGCGACTTTTCCATGAAGGGGTTGCCCACCTGCACGGCGGGCCGCAGATCGTCCCTGTCCTCGAAGGAGCGGGACGCCAGCCCGGACGCGCCGTGGATGCCGTCCCGACCCGTGTCGGCGCCCACGAGCATCAGCAGATTGCCAGGCGCGCCGGCGGTCGCGCTGACGACGCCGTGCGTGGGCACGATGCCCACGCACATCGCGTTCACGAGGGGGTTGTCAGAGTAGGATGGAGAGAAGACTATCTCGCCGCCCACGTTCGGGATGCCGATGCAGTTGCCGTACCCCGAAATGCCGGCCACGACGCCCTCCATCAGGTACCGGTTGCGTCTCTCCTCCGGCGGGCCGAACCGCAGCGAATTCAGCAAAGCGATGGGCCGCGCGCCCATGGCGAAGATGTCGCGCACTATGCCGCCGACGCCCGTGGCCGCCCCCTCGTACGGCTCTATGGCCGACGGGTGGTTGTGGGACTCGATCTTCATCACGATGGCCAGACCGTCGCCGATGTCTACGACGCCCGCGTTCTCAGCGCCCTGGGTCGTCAGCAGTCTTGGGCTCTCGGTGGCGAACATGCGCAGCAGCGGCCTCGAGTGCTTGTAGCCGCAGTGCTCGCTCCAGAGCGAGCCGAACAGGCCGAGCTCCAGCCCGTTGGGCTCGCGGCCCAGCCGCTCCACGATGGCCTCGTACTCCGCATCGGACAGCGCCAGCGCTTCGAGCGCTTCCTTTGTCGCGGTCATCTCTACCTCAGCTCCGTCCTACGGCGATCAACGCTACGCCGGCAACGACGAGTACGCACCCGCCGATCATGCGAGGGGTGACGCTCTCGAGCCTCCTCAGGAAGACGATGGTGAACAGCATGGCGAACAGGGGCGCCGTCGCGGAGACGGGC
This sequence comes from Dehalococcoidia bacterium, assembly GCA_965262055.1. Taxonomy (GTDB): domain Bacteria; phylum Chloroflexota; class Dehalococcoidia; order Lucifugimonadales. The sequence goes on along the minus strand of CBDHEI010000001.1, from coordinate 374,019 downwards.
GACACCAACACCACCGGGGCGAAGTTCAGGGCGAAGTAGTAGCAGATCGCCGCGGCCGATGAGATCGTCCCCGCCGTAGCGGCCAGCGCCCAGCCGGCCCTTGGCGCCCTGGCCATCTCCGCAACGGCCCCTCTGCCCGCTGATACAGCCAATACTGCGCAGGCGACCAGCATCGAGTAGGCCACGGTCACCAGCGGGGTGGTGTATTCGGTTACGGCCTTGCGCACGACCAGCGCGCCCAGCGCGAACGACAACGCAGCGCCCACGGATGCCGCGTACCCGAGCAGGAGCTGCCGCCTCGGCGGGGCAGGCGGACGGGATAGACGCGCTGCGGACGCGGGGACTTGGGTCATTGCTGGCTCAGCACCAGCGCCAGCCCGGCGATGATCGCCAACGTGCCCGCAATGATCGCGGCGTTCACCGTCTCGCCTCCGAGCAGCACGGCCAGCACCAGGGCGAACAGCGGCGTCGCGCCCACTATCGGACTTGACCGCGATACCCCGGCCAGCGATACCGCCGTGAAGTTGAGCAGCCGTCCGGCGTGGAAGTTCAGCAGCCCCGAAGCTATCAGCCACGGCAGGGCGGCGGCTGTGATGCGGACCATGGCGCCGCCGTCTACGATGACCGCCACCGTCACGCTGATTGCGGCGCCCACCACCAGCGACACCACGGTGACGGTTAGGGGCCGCATGTGCTGGACGCTCAGGCGAACGACGATCGCGGTGGCGCCGAACCCGGCGCCTGCCAGAAGGGACAGGCCGATGCCTAGCATACGGCGGCGCGTTCGAGCACGGAGCGGAAGATGTACTTGCCGTCGTCGCCGCCCATCAGCGGCTCGCAGCAGCGTTCCGGGTGCGGCATCATCCCCAGCACGTTGCCCCGCTCGTTGGCTATGCCCGCGATGTTGCCCAGGGAGCCATTCGGGTTCGCCTCGCGGGTCACCTCGCCCTCAGGGGTGCAGTACCTGAACAGCACGCGCCCGCCGTCCTCCAGCTTGCGAAGCGTACGGTCGTCGGCGTAGTAGCTGCCATCGCCGTGCGCCATCGGGACGCGGAGCACCTGGCCCGCGGATGCGGCGTTCGTGTACGGCGACTCCGTCGTCTCGACGCGCAGGTTGACCCACTGGCACCTGAACTGTAGGTGGTCGTTGCGCATCAGCGCCCCAGGCAGCAGGCCAGCCTCGCAGAGTATTTGGAAGCCGTTGCAGATCCCCATCACGAGGCCGCCGCCGTCTGCGAGCTTCCCCACCGCTTTCATTACCGGGGAGAAGCGGGCTATGGCGCCCGCCCTCAGGTAGTCGCCGTAGGAGAATCCGCCGGGCAGCAAGACGCAGTCGTACGCCGACAGGTCGGTCTGCTCGTGCCAGACGTAGTCGACCCGCTGCCCGAAGACCTCCTGCAGCACGTGGCCGCAGTCCCGGTCGCTATAGGTCCCCGGGAAGACGATGACTCCGAATCTCATGGCTGGCCCGCATTATACAAGCCGCCGCCCCGCGTGGTCAGGGTACTTTGCGACGTCCCCATCCTGGCCTTCCTCCTGAGGGGAAGGGAGTTCCTGGGAGTGGGAAGGAGCTTCCTGCCTCTTCCCCCCGGCCGCCGGGGGAAGACTGAAATGGGGGCACTACACGCCGAGGCGGTTCAGCCCGTCCAGCGCGGCCGTCTTGTAGCACTCCGCCAGCGTCGGGTAGTTGAAGACCGTGTCCACGAAGTAGTCCACCGTGCCGCCGTGCGCCAGAACCGCCTGCCCGATGTGCACGAGCTCGCTCGCCCCCTCGCCGATGATGTGCACCCCGAGGAGCTTGCGGTCCCTGATGTCGAACAGCAGCTTGAGCAGCCCCGCGTCGCCGCCGATTATCTGCCCACGCGCTGTCTCGCGGTACTGTGCCTTGCCCACCTCGTAGGGCACCACGTCCTCAGTCATGTCCTCCTCGGTCCTGCCCACCATCGAGATCTCGGGGATCGTGTAGATGCCGTAGGGCAGCAGCTCCGGCACGCTGTGGGTGGGCACCCCGAAGGCGTGGCACGCCGCCAGCCGGCCCTGCTCCCCGGAGGTCGACGCCAGGCTGGGGAACCCGATCACGTCGCCGGCCGCGTAAATGTTGGATGCCGTCGTCTGGTAGTGCTCATTCACCCTGAGCTGTCCCCGCCTGTCCGCCTTCAGTCCCACGGCCTCCAGGTTCAGCGACGCCGTGGCGCCGGTGCGGCCGACGCTGTACAGCGCGGCGTCGGTCACGATCTGCTTGCCGCTCACCAGCTGGACCCTCACGTGCTGGCCGCGTTCGTCCTCGAACGTCCTCGCGAAGGTCACCTCTTCGTCCAGGCGGAGCGTCATCCTCTTCTGGCGCATGTGGTACATCAGGGTGTCGACCAGCTCCGCGTCCACGAAGTGCAGCAGCCTCGGGTAGCGGTCGATCAGCGTGACCCGGATGCCCAGCGTCGCGAATATGGTGGCGTACTCCAGCCCTATCACGCCGCCGCCGATGATCGACAGGGTGCGGGGAAGCTCGGCTAGGTTCAGCACGTCGTCGCTCAGGAAGATGAGCTTCCCGTCCACCTCCATCTCGTCCGGGCTCGCCGGCGCGGTGCCGACCGCGATGAGGACCTTGTCCACCGTGACCGGCTCGTGGCTCCTGCCGTCCACGGAGGCTAGGTCCAGCGTGTGCGCGTCGATGAACGAAGCGTGGGCCGTGATCAGCTTTACCTTGTTCCGCAGTAGCTGGTGGCGCAGCGTGTCCGTCTTCTGCTGCATCACGTGGCTCGTGCGCACCGTCAGGTCGCGCATCGTGATGTCGTGCTTGACCGAGTACGACTCGCCGTAGATGCCGCGCTCGCGGTACCCGGTCAGGTACATCACCGCCTCGCGGAGGGTCTTGCTCGGGATGGTGCCCGTGTTCACCATGACGCCGCCTATATCGGCGTGGCGCTCCACGATGGCGACGCGCTTGTCCAGCTTCGCAGCCTGCACCGCCGCCCGCTGGCCCGCTGGACCCGATCCTATGACCACCAAGTCATAATCGTATTCAGCCATCTTCAGCCCTCCGAGCTTTCAGGAAGGTAGATGTCCCAGCCGCTGCATTGTACACTCCGCCCGAACTGCTGCGAACATCGAGCGTGTTCAAGGACTTTAGGGAATCACCACGCCTAAGCCACCACTGGGCCAGGGGGCTACGGAAGCTCAGCCTCCAGGCGGCATGTCGGTACTGGCGTCCTAGGCGACTGCATTGTATGGCCCGGCAGGCTGAGCTACCGAGCTGGCAGGTCGCGTCGATACCCTAGACGTGGCTTAGGGGTGGCTTGACCCGCCGTGCTATCATCTTGCGCGAAGTGCGCCCGCTTACGGTTTGAGAACAGTTAGCCCCTTAGCCTACAATGTAATTGACACATCGACATGGTAGACGACCAAACCCCAAGAGAACATGGTGACCTGGACCTTATGGGTAGCGCGTGTGAGGAGTTGTTCGTCACTGGGGTACTCCTGAGCGCAGTTCGAAACGACATGGAAAGCCGGATACTGGATCTGATGCAGGCATCTCCGCACAAGGTTCGCCTAGAGGACCAAAAGGGTTTGGGGGTAGAATACGCTGCCCTGCAGGACAGAGAAGACGGCACATTCGTGGCGCTTCAGGGGCGGCTGACGCATTTTGAAGATGAGAACGGTGTTTGGCACTTCGGAATCCGCGTCGAAGTCACGGCCCTAGATGAGAAGCCATCCCCACCTCCTGAGAGGCTCGGCCCGTTTGACCGGCTGCTGGAAATAGGCGCGCTCTTGGGGGAGATCCAAGTCAACTGCGAGGTTCATTTCGCTTACGATCTGGACGAATCCCTGAGATCGAGAATCCTGCTGCCATCTCCTCTCCTGTTCTCAGCTGGCCAGAGTCCATACGACATCACTCACATAGAGTCCCTCGTTCTAAGCCGCCGAATCCCTGAGGGGATATCACACACGGTTGAGGTCTTGCATGACCCTGACGACAGTTCGATAGCCCACGTGGTTACGTTCTCGTTCGGGGGAGGGCTCACCTTGCAGAGTCTTCGTGCCATTCGGGTTATAGCTGAACGACTTTCAAGAACCTTACTGCAGTCTGGAGGTAGCCCCAGTGAAGAAGGCAACCGATGAGGTCTGGGGTGTGGCTAACCCCGGCCCCCCCACAACCCACAGGAGACGAGTGCTCCGTTCTCCCCGGATAGTTGACTCGCTCGCGGCGACAAGGGAAGCCTTGCATGGCTGGCTAGGACCGATGGTCCACGAGAGCTTGGACTCCCCGATAGAACGCATGGTGGGAAGGTCCGCGGAGCGTGAGTTCGGCGGGTTCATCCCCATGGATGCGGAATCGTTACAGCAGAATCCTGTCGAAGAAATCAACCTCAAGCTGGAGAGAGTCACCGACCACTTTCGGCGTAGGACCGGGGCAGTGCTGAGTAATGACCCCGCGCTACGGCTGCTGGCTGATTTGTACGAGGTTGGGGCCATGGAGAAATCTGACCTGGGTCTTTGCCAGCGGTGCGGCCCGCTCGCAAAGCTGACAGCCGCAAACCTCTGCGAGGTCGGGGTGAACATCATCTACATCACACCTGCTGGCAGACAGTTGATTAACTCGATAGAGAACGCATGACCCTCCCTGCGCCACTGGGTGACCGCGTGTCAAGGAAGGCTGCCAATTTCTTCTGTGAGTTGCGGAAAGAACGGAAGTTGGGAATCGCCGTATTGGGCCCGGGGCTGGATAACCCCTGTGAGCCGGGAGCCCAGAAGAGACGCCAGATACACGATGCCTTGAGACAAGACGGCCACGCACCATTCTTTCCGGAAGACATAGTTTCCTTGGACGCCACTGAGCCTCTTCTTGAGGAACGAGACATTCTGAGACGTGATTCGGTTGACTGGATCGTCGTACTCCACACCCGCCAAAGCTTAGGCACTGTACTGGAGATAGGAAACTCCACAGATATCCCGGAGATTATGAGCAAGACCACCATCTTGTTTCCATACGACCTCTACTACTACGACAGTGGGTTAGTGGCCAAGACTGTCCGGGGTAGCTGGTCGGATCCCATGCCCTACACTGAAGAACAGCTCGTCTCATGCAGTGTTGTGTCGGAGTGTAGGGGAATGGCGGTTGAGAGGATGCAGGCCAACTCTCGTCTCAACTTGCCACCAGACGACCTGCCAATTCTTTAGGCGCTCTCCGCGCGTCCCACACAGCCTCACCCCACCCGAAACCCTGGCCCCCAAGGGAACCCTCCGCTTGACCGCCGCGAACGCCCGTGCTACTCTATCCCCATGCACACACCCGCTCATACCCCTTGGCGCCCCAACGCCGCCTGCCCCGATGACCCCGTAGGGGCTGCCCTCGTGGCTGGCCGGGACCCTGTTTCATATGGCCTCAAAGCGGCTCGTCTGCCGCACATTTGCGTATTAAAACCGCCCCGGACTGCCACCAGGAATCCCACGCCTCACATACGAAACAGGGCATAATAGAACAGTTTGAAACGATTTTTCGGCGAGAGGCTCCCCCGGAGCGGATCCCGTCATTGCCCCAATCGGGCGGTCGATTACGTTTGACACCCTGTCGTGGGAGTAAATATCATTAGAGTAGCGGGCGGTACAGGAGGCTCCGAATGGCAGACTACGCGGGTGACGAAGCGCGCGAGTGGGCGGCCGAGAACCTCAGAGGCCAGTGGTCCACCCTCGTCACGCCCTTCACCCCAGATGACGAGCTCGACGAAGAGGGGCTGCGCGCCAACGTCAGGCACGTCCGCAGCCTCGGCACGCGCGGCGTCGGCTGCACATGGGGCATGGGCGAGTTCTGGAGCCTGACCCGCGAGGAGCGCCTTCGCGTCTACGACGTGGTGAGCGACGAGGCCCGCGGCGAGTGGCCGATCGGCGCCCACGTCAGCCACACTTCCGCGAAGGAGATGCTGGCCCTCGCGGACCACGCGCAGGCGGTCGGCTTTGACCTCCTGATCGTAGGCGCCCCGTACTTCGTCACCAAGACCCAGCAGCAGGTGGTCGACTACGTCCGCCTGCTCGCGGACCACAGCCCCCTGGCGATCATGTTCTACAACTCCCCGCAGTTCGGGATCGTCTTGAACGCGCAGGGGCTCCAGCAGGTATGCGAGATACCCAACGTAGTCGGCGTGAAGGAGGCCAGCTTCAACCGGCAGATCTCGGTGAACACCCACATCCTGATCGGGGAGGACGCCATAGTCAGCACCCCCGACGAGTGGATACTCTTCGAGGGCCGGGAGAGGGGCTTCCAGCAGCGGGTCATGTTCGCCAATACATCCGACTGGCGCTTCGACAGGCCCGGAGAAAACAACTACGTCCAGTTCATCGAGCGCGCCACCGAAGGCGACATCGACGACGCCTTCTACGATGATAGGATACGCTCGATAAAGGCGCTGTCCGACCAGTGGTGGCAGCGCACGGTCAAGAAGCATAGCGGCGCGCTCCCGGTGTCGCTCTGCAAGGCATGGGGTGAGATGATGGGAATGGCTGGCGGTCACGTCCGGCCCCCGCTGTCCGGCATGGAGCCGGGCGAGAGGGCGGAGCTGAGCGCCGCCGTCGATTCCGTGCTCGGCTCGGCGGTCGCCGGGGTAGGAGAGATGCGATGATCCTTATGGTCAGCGTTCAGAACCTGGGAGAGGCGATGCAGGCCCTGCGGGGCGGCGCCGACATCGTCGACGTCAAGAACCTGCAGGAGGCCCTGGTCGGCTCGGCCAACCCCTGGGTGGTGAAGGAGGTGCGGGACGCGATACCGATGGAGCGCCACGCCAGCGTCACCCTCGGCGTCGTCCCCAACCAGGTGGGCACGGTCGCCATGGCCGTCTACGCCGCCGGGCAGCTCGACGCGACATCCGTGAAGGTCGGTTTCATGACAACGGAGTACGACCTCGCTGTCGAGACGCTGCAGGCGTCGCGCCAGGCGCTGGAGGGTACCCCGACGAAGCTGATCGGATCGCTGTTCGCCGACAACCCGCTCTATGACGGCCTCGACCCCCACCGCATGATCGAGTTGGCCAAGGACGGCGAGTGCGACGGCTTCCTGGTAGACACGCTCACCAAGGACGGGAGGAACCTGTTCGACTTCATCAGCGAGGCGGACCTCCGCGACATGGTGTTCGAGGGCAAGCAGCTAGGCATGAGCACCGCCCTCTCCGGCCACCTGAAGCTCGACGATCTCGACGAGCTGGCCCGAATCAACCCCGACATCGTGGGCGTGCGCGGCGCTGTCTGCTCCAAGGGCGACCGCAACGACGGCGTCTACTGGGAGGCCGTCGCCGAGTTCAAGCGCCAGATCTCCCTTCGCGAGACGGGCGAGGTCGCAGTCCACGCCAACGTGGACCGCGCGTCGGTGAACGGCTCGCCCGGCGGCTGGCTCATCATCGACGGCACTGGCAAGACGTGCGCGGGCATCCTGGCCGCTCTGACCGAGCAGGTAGAGCGGGACAGTCAGTCCTTCGTCGAGGTGATAATGCCCGACGTGCTCAACGCCTACGACATCATCGTATGGGCGGAGAAGGGCGGCCACACGATACTGACGCAGCGCCGCGACGCCGAAGGCTCTATGAGGATCCTCGTCCAGCCCTAGCCCTCAGCCTCTTCCCACTCCTCCGCGGCCCCGGGCAACCTGGCCGTCTTCGGTCTGGCGTGACCTTCATTTACATTGCGCAGCCTCAAGATGGGCTGCTACGATGAGTTCAATCACTTTCCGAGGTTGGGACTCTGGCTATCGAAAACGTCGCCGAAATCGTTGGAATCGTAAGGGACTTCATCCTGATCCTTGCGTTCCTGATCGCGGCGCTGGTGCTCCTTCTCATCTACAGGAAACTGTCGTCCGTTCTAGACTCGGCCGGCAGGACACTCAAGAGCGCTGAGGAGCTTTCCTCCACGATCTCCAGCAAGCTGAGCGGCCGGAAGGAGTCCGGGACGGGAGTCGCGTCCGGCGCCGGGAAGGTGGCCGCGTTCATATTCAACTTCGCGCGGCGAAGGAAGAAAAAGAGAGGAGACAAAGATGGCGAATAGTGATAGCGGGTCTTTTCTGGCGGGCTTTCTCGTAGGCGGAATTGTCGGCGGAATCGTAGGCGGAATTGTCGGCGTCCTGTTGGCGCCCAAGTCCGGCGCCCAGACGCGGGCAGAGCTAATGGAGCATAGTGAGGTATGGCGCACCCGCGCCGAGGAGGTCGCGGCCAGAGTGCGCGAGCGCGTGTCCCCGGCCATGGAGGGAATGCGCGAGCGCGTATCTCCAGCCATGGAGACGGTGCGCAGCACGGTGGGGCCCGTCGCCGAGACCGTAGCGGCCAAGGTGGGTAGGAGGTCCGCAGACGGTCAAGGCGAAGCCGTCGCCGCAGCAGCGGAGACCAAGCCCGCCGCCGACGCGTAACGCATCTGTCCAGAAACGTAAGGGCGCGAGACAGCCTGTCTCGCGCCCTTACGACTTTGCATGAGCCGGGGGCGTGACCGTCGAGTCCGACCGAGGCCCCCGGCGGGCGGCTCTAGCCCTCCATTCTGTGCTTGGGGTAGGAACCGAACAGCCTGAACATCGAGGTCTGGGCCTTGACCCGGGCTAGCGCCTGCGCTACCGGCTCGTCCAGCCGGTGCCCGTCCAGATCGACCAGGAAAATGTAGCGCCCCAGCTCTTCCCTCGTGGGCCGCGATTCGATCTTGGCCAGATTGATCTCTCTGCGAGCGAACTCGCCCAGGGTCGAGTACAAGGTACCCGCCACGTCCATGTCGAATGCAAAGCAGATCGACGTCTTATCGTCCCCGGTTCGCGGGTGGTCTTCGCTGGCGAGCACCACGAAGCGGGTCACGTTATTCGGGTTGTCCTCGATCCCCTTCGCAAACAGCCTCGCGCCGTAGAGGTGACAGGCCCTTTCGGTAGCGATCGCTGCCGCCTGGCCGCCCTTTTCCAGCATATCTTTGACAGCGGACGCCGTACTCTCTGAGGCGACCTGCTGAGCGCTGGGGAATCTCTTCATGAGGTACGAGCGGCACTGCACCAAAGCCTGCGGGTGGGAGTAGATGGTCCCGATCCCTTCCGTGGATGCGCCCTCCGCCACGACCAGGCAATGCGTGATGGGTATCACGACCTCCCGGCGAATGAACAGGCCGCTTTCCTGTATCAGCAGGTCGAGGGTAGACGGCACCGATCCTCCGAGGCTGTTTTCGACAGGGAGAACCACCTCGTCCGCTTCCCTGGAGCCCACCGCGGCCGCTGCGGCCTCGATGGACGAGTAGGGCACCGTGTCGGAGTTCGGGTCGTAGCTGATGCACGCCTGCTCGGAGTGGGTGCCTGCGGGGCCCAGATAGGCAAGCCTTCGCCGGGCCGTATCCCGCGTCATCTAGTCACCGGTTCAGGCAGGACAGGCGCGGCCATATCACTCCTCGGCTCCTTCCATCATGATGTCGCGGAGCTCTCGTTCGTTGTGAACGGGGGTGACGGCGACGACGTGGTCGCCGGGATGGATCACCGCACCGGGCCCCGGGACATAGATGTTGCCGTTGCGGCCTACTACGAGGGAGAGCAGGGTGCCTTCGGGCAGGTCCAGGTCCGCTACGGATCTGCCTTCGATGCCGGGACCCAGGGGGGTATGCACGTAGACCAGCGACTTGTTGTCGGGGAGCCCCATGAGCTGCACAAGGCCGTGAGCGGTCAGCCCCGCCTGGATTCGCCCGACCAGGAACTCGACGATGTCTATGGGTGCGTCTATTCCCAACAGGCCAAATAAGTCGGCGTGGTCCTGGCTGCTGGCCACGGCTATGGACCTCGCAACGCCGAAGTGCTGCTTGGCAAGCTGGCAGCAGACGAGGTTGACGTCATCCTGGCGAGTCGTCGCTATGAGTACGTCAGCCCTATTGGTCCCGGCTCGTGTCAGGACCGCCGCGTCAGTACCGTTGCCGTTCACACAGATGCTGCCCAGGGACTCGTCGAGCGCGTCACAGACGGTGAGGTCTTCGTCTACGACGGTTACCTCGTGACCGTTCGCGATGAGCCAACGGGCTACCGCTTCCCCGACGTTTCCGCCGCCGACGATAACAGCGTGCATATCTAGGTTACAATGCCCAACGCCTGTGCGACGTTTTCCGCGGCGAGGGTGGTGGAGCTTACGGCGATTAGCCCAAGGCCCTCGTACATCTCACACAGGGTGGGGTCGTCGATCCGGCACACCACCCTGGGCACGCCGTAGATCTGCCTGGCGAGCTGGGCGGCCAAGGCGTTCTTAGTATCGCTTCCGGACAGGGCCATGAACACATCAGCCACCGGCGTGGACACCTTCATGAGATCGCGCCCCACCGTTCCGTCCCCGGCGCAGGTTACGATACCTCCATCTTCGATCCGCGACTGAGGCAGGCCGTCGAATGCCGAGATATCCGGGTCGAGAACGTGGACGGCATGGCGGCGTTCGGACAACGATGCTGTGACGGCGGAGCCGAGGCCCCCGCATCCCATCACGACAATCCTCAAAGCCCAGGGCCGCAGCTGTTCAAAAGGGAACATGAGAGGGATTTGCTACCTTTGCGCGGCAGCGGCAGATGGCTGCTGACCGTTGTCGGCTGCCTGGCTGGGTACCACGTCGCGAGAAAGGACGACGCGGCACGGGGCGTTCTTCAGGACGTAGGCGGCAGTGTCTCCGGGCGAGAATGAGCCGTGGACGTACTTGTAGGGGGCTCCGAGCACAATGGCGTCCACGCCGCGGTCCACCGCTTCCTGTACGACAGCTAACCCCGCCCGGCGGGACTGCAGGATCTCGGCATGGGTCTCGAACCTGAATTCGGACGCGCGCTCCTGGTATCGCTGAAGGACCTCTTCCCCCTTGGCGGTCTCGTCGGGTATCTCCGCGTCGACGGGAAGCTGCCTGCCAACCTCGATAACGTACAGGATGTAGAGTTGGCCGACCTGTTGGTTGAGGAGATCGAATGCCAGCTCGACAACTCCGTCGTCGGAGCTCTGGCCGTCAACGACCGCCAGCAAGGTCGAAAGGCCGTTTCGCTTGGACTTGTTCCTATTGGCCCAGATGGTCAATGTCTACGCTCGCCCTGGCGTGCGGTCACGAGGCTTGGCTTTCCATTACCTCGTCACGGCGCTCATCGCTCCCCGCGAGGACAAGGATGTCGCCGGCCCGAAGTTTTTCGTTGATGTCGGGGTTCAGAATTATGTCCTTGCCCCGCTTGGTGGCGAGTACGGCCAAACCGTATCTGTCCCTCGGACTGGAGAATCCCAGCTCTTTGAGCGTCTTGTCGACGAACCGTGGCGGCACGGCCAACCGGCTCAGACCGAAGTTAGGCGTCAGCTCGATGTACTCCTGGACCACGGGGTTGAACAGGTTGTGCGCCATTCGCACGCCCATCTCCGACTCGGCATGCACAAGCTTGTCCACGCCGATACGCTCCAGGGTGTTGCCGTGGAGGTCGTTGTTGGCCCTCGCTACGATGTATGCGACCCCCATCGTCTTGAGCAGTACGCAGGCCATTACGCTGCTCACGATGTCCGAGCCGATGGCTACGACGGCCGCGTCGTAGTCGGGGACCCCCAGCTCACGAAGCACCTGCTCGTTCGTGGCGTCGCCCGTAACGGGGTATGTGACCTGGCCCATCATGCCCTGGACCCGCCCGTCGTCCCGGTCCATCGCGAGCACGTCATGGCCGATGTTGTACAGCGCCGCTGCAACGGCGGAGCCGAAGCGGCCAAGCCCGATAACGGCCACGTTCTTCTTCATCGAGGTCTCACTCCTGACGTCTAAACCTGGCGATGCTGTGCCCTCGCGCCGGTGCATGACACGGCGGATTATACAGAAGGCTTGCCTTCCAAGTCACCTCCGGGCCCCGGCCCGGTTGCCAGGATAGCCCGCCGCGCTCAACCCAGAGTTACCCTCTCCCGGGCGTAGCGGTATCGGGCCGTCTCTCTCCGAGAGGCCATGTAGAGGGCCAGCGTCAGTGGCCCGACTCTACCCAGGAGCATGCTCGCGATCAGGACTCCCTGGCCCCACTGCGAAATCTGACCGGTAAGCCCGGTGCTAAGGCCCACCGTACCCGCTGCAGAGACGGCTTCGAAGAACAGGTCGATGAAGGCAAAGTCCGGCTCGACGTAGGTGAGCGTCAAGGCAACCACGAAGACGAAGGCTGTCGCCAGCGCTCCCAGAGTCATGGCTATTTGCACTTGACCCATTCCGATCTCCCTTCCGAAGACAGACGCGTGCGGTTTGCCCCGGACGGTCGAAATCACGGCCACCAATACGACGGCGATGGTGTTTACCTTTATGCCGCCCGCGACCGACCCGGAAGCGCCGCCTACGAACATCAAGCCGATGAGGAAGAAGTTTGTGTTCTGCTTGGTCGCACCGTAGTCAATGGTCGAGAACCCTGCGGTCCGGCCGCTGATCGATTCAAACAGCGAAACCAGAATCTTGTCGACTAGTGGAAGCCCCGCAAGCGTGTTGTCAGTCTCCGAGGACAAGAAGACCAGAGCGCCGCAGAGGATCAGTAGTCCAGTCATTACGATGACAAGCTTGGTGTTAAGCGGAAAAAGCGAGAACCTTCGCAGCTTGATGACATCGAGGATGACCCAGTACCCGATGGCGCCGAGGAAGATGAGCGTCGCCGATACGCCCAGCACGGTCTTATCTTGCTGGAACGCAGACAGGCTGTTGGAGTCTGGGAGGATCGTGAAGCCGGCGCTGTTGAAGGCCGACACCGCCTGGAATAGCGACTGCCAAACGGCCTCGGCTGGCTCGTAGATGGCAAGGAGCCGGGGGAGGAGAGCGGCAAAGCCCATGAGCTGAATAGCCGCTACAGCGGCTATGAGAACGACGGTGACCCTTGCCAGACCGCCGAGCTGATTGATCTGGAGGCTGTCCCTGGCAACAACTCTTTGGGCCAGAGGAACTCGCTGGCCGAATAGGATCAGCAGGAACATGGCCATCGTCATTATCCCGAGGCCGCCAACGAACATAAGGACCAGGATCACCGCCTGGCCATACACCGTCCAGTAGGTGGCAGACTCGCGTGTCACCAGTCCTGTGACGGTAGCCGCAGAGGTTGCGGTAAAGAGGGCATCGATGAGCGGCGTGAAGCCGCCCTCGGTGTTGGCGAAGGGCGGCATCAGCAGAGCAGTGCCGACGGTTACTAGGCCGACGAACACGTAAATGAGGATCAGAGGCGACGCCTGGGCCTTCGACTGGACGCGGCGGGCCGTCATGGTCAGGCGCACGGGGCTGATCTGCGCCCGCCTAGCATGGCGTACCACGCGGTCAGCCGGCTTTGGCGTCCATTCCTGCCCTGGGTCGTTCCTGGGAGTTTTCATCGCCTTGACAAAGCCCCGCTTCGGCAGGCTGAATGCGAGGAGATTCTATGGGGGGCCGTAAGCTGGTGTCAAACCGTGCGCATGCACGGAATACCCTACTCCCCGTTGGTCACATAGCCGTAATCGTGGCACAGACGGGTCTTTGGGGAAGCTGTGCGTGAGGTATGGCTATCATGTAGACTTCGGCAGCTACGGCTGTGTTGGGACCGTCGCTCCAGAGCGCCCGGAGTGGGCCCCTTCAGCCGTGGAATCTCTTCGGAGGGTGCCTCGATGCGAACGGCACTGCTGGTTTGCCTAGCGGTTGTCGCTGCCGTCGCGTGCTCCGAGACTGGTGCGCCGCCGCCCTGTCCTGAGGGGGCCGACCAGTTCGTCAAATACCAGTTGTTCATGGGTCGTGGCGGCCAAGCCGGCGAGGTCGTCGATGACGCGGCGTGGGATGCTTTCCTTGGGGACACGGTGACAACTCGGTTTCCGGACGGGCTAACCGTCCTCGACGCCCGGGGCCAGTGGCGCGACTCGGAGGGACTGGTCCAGAAGGAGCGGTCCAAGCTGCTAGTCATTCTGGCGGCGCCGAGCGATGACGGGATGCGTCTGATCGACGAGATATCGGAAGAGTACGAGCGTCGATTTAGCCAGGAGTCTGTGCTGCGGGTTGTTTACGACACCTGCGTTTCGTTCTCTTGATTCTCGCTATGTGCCAAAGTTTGCGATAATCCCGATCCCCAGCCGTATCTACCTGTGAGAGCGTGAGGCATTGTCTATCAGGCTTCGGAAAAACCTCTTCCTGACCTTCTCCAGACTCCTTCCTGTACCAGGAAGGAGGAATAGATTATATCTGAGGGACACCCTCAGACTTCGGCAAAGGGGCTCCGCCCCTCTGCACACCCCGTATTTCAGCAGCCTGCTAGGAGCGTTACCGGGCCAGTTGGGGAAGGAGACAGTAGCGATGCTACGCGATGAGATTACTGGGACTTGGCGGCTGTTGTCCTACGAGGCGCGCGGCTCTGACGGATCGGTGAGCTACCCGCTGGGCCGTGACGCCGTCGGCTACATCATGTACACCGAGGATGGGTTCATGTCCGTGTCCATGATGGCCTCGGCGAGGCGCAGGTACGCCGACGGGGACCTGCGGGGAGGTACCGATGAGGAAAAGCTGGCGGCGGCTGACAGCTACGTCTCCTACTGCGGCCGCTACGAGATTCAGGACGACTCGGTGTTCCACCACGTCGAGGTGGCTTTCTTCCCCAATAGGGTGGGGACGTCGCAGCGGCGCTTCATCCAGCTCGACGGAGACCGGCTGCTGCTGACGACCCCCGCCATGCTGATCGCGGGCAATGAGCAGGTGGGCCATATCCTGTGGGAGCGCGCGGTCTAGCAGGCTGATGAAATACGGGGTGTGCAGAGGGGCGGAGCCCCTTTGCCGGAAGCCTGAGGGTGTCCCTCAGATACAATTTTCTTCTTTCTGATCAGGAAGGGAGTTTGAAAGAAGGTCAGGAGGAGTTCTTCCGCAGCCTGCTAGCGGGGTTCACGCGCATAGCGCCGGGGCCGCCATGAGCAGGGCCGCTATCGTCTTTGAGTCGTGAAGATCCCCGGACCTAGCCCGCTCCACGGCCTGCCGGGCGGGCAGCGCAACGGTCTCTATCGCTTCGTCCTCATCAGGCTCCAGGGGGCTGTGCGTCAGGTCGGCGGCGAGAAAGGCGTGCATTTTTTCGGTACAGAACCCGGGGCTCACCCAGAACCATCCGAGACTCTGGAGGGTTCCAGCATCGTAACCGGTCTCCTCGCGGAGCTCTCTCCGGGCGCACTCATGGGGCGTCTCCCCGGCGTCGACTCCGCCCGCCGGGGCCTCGAGGATCGCCTCCCCGACCGGGTAGCGGTACTGGCGCACCAAGAGGACCTCGCCGTCGCCTGTGACGGGTACGATAACGACCGACTCGTCGTGCTCTACGACCTCCCTCACGCCGGAGCGTCCATTGGGCAGGCGCACCGCATCGACGCGGAGGCCAATCACCCTGCCTTCGAAGACGGTCTCGCTCGACAGGGTCTCTTCGCTCTTCATGCCGGCGTCGCCGTCGAAGTCACTGGACTGCCCCGGGCCTGTCGGAAAGCCCCCTGACCCCCAGCTTGCGCGTCAGTGAGGAGTAGGAGGCGGCGGGTGGGTCGGCGCGCAGGAAGCGTGCTACGTATGGGCTGCGCTCCACCCTTACGATGTCGCCCTTGGTGAGCTCGGTGTCGGTGTGGCCATCGATGGTCAGCCCGAATTCGGAGGAGGCGTCCACGCTGAGCTGGATCTCCGATTCGCCGGGCACGACGATCCCGCTCTGCAGGCTCATGTGGGCCGCAAGAGGCTGGATAAGCACGTCTCTGGCCTCGGGGTACATGATAGGGCCGCCGGCCGACAGGGCGTAGCCGGTGCTGCCAGTCGCTGTGGCGATGATCACTCCGTCGGCGCGGTACGTTATGAGGCGCACGCCGTCTACCCGGACGTCGATATCGAGAAGGCGTGGAACGGCGCCCCGGCTGACGACCACGTCGTTGAGGGCGTCGGTGGAAGAGGCTTGGCTCTCGCCCTCGGCCGGCTGCACGGTCGCCCGCAGCATCGCGCGCTCCTCCACCCTATGGGCTCCATCCAGGTAGGAGGGTATCTTCTCGGCGGCCTCGTCGGCGGAGAGCTCCGTCATGAAGCCGACACGGCCCATGTTGACGCCCAGTATTGGTATCGAGTGAGGGGCGGCGGCCCTGACGGCCCTCAGGATGGTGCCGTCGCCGCCCGCGGTGACGATGACCGAGGTGCCTGACAGGTCGATGTCGAGCAGGGCCCCGGCCGACGCTATCCAGCACGATTCGCGCCCCAGGCTGTCCGCCAGCGCCTCTGCGGCGCGACGAGTTTCGGGCAGCAGGGTGTTGTGGACAAGTCCGATGAGACGCCGCGCGGCCATTGGGTAAGTCTGGTCAGGACAGGTGCAGGGCCTGCGCCGCGGTCAGGGCGAGGTCCAGCAGCCACTTGGGGTAGATCCCGAAGAGCAGCACGGCGGCCGCAGTACCCAGTAGGACGACGCGGAGAGGCGGATCCGGCGCCAGCGGCTCGTCGCTGGATGCCGGCGACAGGTACATCGCCTTGACTACCCTGAGGTAGTAGTAGGCGGATATGACGCTGTTTACCACGCCGATGATCACCAACCAGGCGAGACCGGCATTCACCCCGGCCCCAAAGATGTACAGCTTGGCCATGAAACCCACTGTGGGAGGGACCCCGGTGAGAGAGACCATGGCGAACGCGAGCACAGCCGCAAGGAGCGGAGCCCTGCGGCCCATGCCGGCGAAGCCCTCGATGAGGTCGCTGCCGGTCCGGTTGGATATGGCGATGACCGCCGAGAACGCGGCGAGGTTCATTAGGGCGAACCCGCCGAGGTAGAAGAGCACGCCGGCAGGCCCCGCTTCGCCTCCGTCCTGGGCTCTCGACGCGACGGCGGCCACGCCGATGAGCAGGTATCCGGCGTGGGCGATCGTGCTGTAGGCGAGCATCCGTTTGATGTTGGTCTGCGCTATGGCTACGAGGTTGCCGATGGTCATAGAGAGAGCGGCCAGGGCGGCGAATACCGTGCCCCACTGGAGACTCAGGTCCTCTACGGGGAAGGCCATGTAGAAGACCCGCAGCACCACCGCGAATCCAGCGGCCTTGCTGGCCACCGACAGGAAGGCCGTCACCGGCGTAGGGGAGCCCTCGTATACGTCAGGGGCCCACATCTGGAAGGGCGCCGCGGTGATCTTGAAGCCGAACCCGGCCACCATCAGCACGATTCCCATCAGCAGCGCGTAGCTGCCGAAGGGCTGACCGCCGTCGAAGACGATGCTGTCCAGCTTGACCGCCACGTCGCTGAGCATAGTGCTCCCGGTGAAGCCGTAGACGAGCACCATGCCGTACAACAGCAGGGCGGAGCTGACGCCGCTCAGCACCAGGAACTTCATCCCCGACTCCGACGAGCGGCTGTCCCGCCGGAACGCCGCCAGAGCGGCGAGCGGCAGCGCCGAGAGCTCCAGCGATATGTAGATCGAGATCATCTCTATCGTCGAGGCGAGCAGCATCATGCCGGTGGCGGAGAGAAGGACGAGCACGTAGTACTCGGTCTGGAAGCGCTCGAATCTCCGGGCGTACTCGCCCGACATCAGGAAGATCGCGGCTACCGACCCGAGGATCAGGAACTTGAAGAAGACGCTGAACTTGTCCACGATCAGGGTGTCGGCAAGGATGCCGGCGTTGTTGGGCTCCAGACCCGTCGAGTCGAGCCCTATCCACAGCGCGGCACTGAAGCCCAGCGGCACGACCAGACCGGCTACCGCAAGGGTCGCCAGGAAGCTCTTGCGGGACACCACGAGGTCCAGCAGAAGAAGGACCAACGCCAAGGAGGCGATGCTCAGCTCGGGCGAAAGTAGATATAGGTCGTCTAATGTCATCTGCTATCTGCCTGCGTCAAGGCGCAACCGCCGCGGCCCCCGCCGCCGCGCCGCCGATCACGTCTGCGATTCCGTCCCTGAACACGTCCGATATGAAGGAGGGGTAGATGCCCACCGCCAGTATCGCGATGATCAGGACGAAAATAGGGGCCATCTCTAGGGGGCTCGCGTCGCGGACGCTGTCGAAGCGCTCTATCCTTGGGCCGAAGAAGGTGCGTTGCAGCATCCAGAGGATATATCCGGCGGTGATCACTATCCCGAACGCCGCAAGTGCCGTGCCCCAGCCCCATACTGGGAAGGCACCCAGGAACACCATGATCTCGGATACGAAGCCACTGGTCCCGGGCAGCCCCAAGGAAGCGAGTCCGGCTATGAGGAAGGCCACCGCCAGCACCGGCATCCGTCCGGCCAGCCCGCCCATGTCCGGGATGTACCTGGTGTGGACCTTATCGTAGACGAGCCCCACGAGTAGGAACAGCAGCCCAGTGATCGTGCCGTGCGTGAACATCTGCATTGCGGCGCCCGTCAGGCCGACGGCAGATAGGGAGCCGCCACCGGCTACCGCCGATATGCCCACGAGTACGTAGCCCATGTGGCTAATCGAGCTGAAGGCGATCAGCCGTTTCAGGTCGGTCTGCCGGACGGTCACAGCCGCGCCGTACAGGACATTGATTACCCCCGCAGCTATCAGCAGCCACGCAATGTCGCTGACCACGTCGGGGAACATCTCTACTGAGATACGGATCATGCCGTAGCCGCCCATCTTCAGCAGCACGCCTGCCAGCATCACGCTGACCGCGGTTGGCGCGTCGGTGTGCGCGTCGGGCAGCCAGGTGTGGAACGGCCAGACAGGCAGCTTGACTGCAAAGGCGATGAACATGAGCGCGAAAATCAGCCCGATCGGAGCCGCGAAGTCGGTCGTGGCCTTGATGGCCGCGGGCAGCTCGGTCATGTCGAACGTGTTGATGCCCTCGGTGAAGAAGAGCGCCAGGATGCCCACCAGCATGAAGGCGCTGCCCAAGAAGGTGAATACTAGGAACTTCATGGCCGAGTACTCCCGGCGCCCTGTCCCCCAAATCGCGATGAGGAAGAACATCGGGATCAGCTCGAGCTCCCACATGAGGAAGAACAGGATGAAGTCCAGGGAGGTGAAGACGCCCATCACTGCGGTCTGGAGCACGAGCAGCCAGGCGAAGTACTCCCGGACCCGGTGCTTTATGCCCCAGGATGCGAATACGGCGGCCATTCCAAGGATGCCGGTGAGCAGCACAAGAGGCGCGCTCAGCCCGTCCACGCCCAGGAAGTACTGGACCTCGAACGTCTCGACGGGTATCCAGTCGGAGACCCTGTCGACCATCTGGTAGCGTTCCCCGCCGCGGTCGTAACGGAGAAAGACGAGGCCGCCCAGCCCCAGCTCCA
Source organism: Dehalococcoidia bacterium (assembly GCA_965262055.1). Taxonomy (GTDB): domain Bacteria; phylum Chloroflexota; class Dehalococcoidia; order Lucifugimonadales. Next base: position 354,845 of record CBDHEI010000001.1, on the reverse strand, counting down.
CCAGGGCTGTGACGCCCGCTATCCGTCGCACGGCGTTGTCGCTCCGCGCGGCCAGAACGACCAGCGCCGCCGCCGCGAGCGGCAGGAATACTACTACGCTCAGAAGACCTGAGCCGGTCGAGTCCAACGTTCCTCCTGTATGAATTGTTCCCTAGGCTGTAGGGCCGGTCTTACGCCTTGTGCTACAGGATCAGGTAGATTCCCACTATCGCCAGGATGCCAACCGAGATGGCCACACCATAGTCCTGTAGCTGCCCCGTCTGGAGCGGGGCGATGATGTTTCTGCCGATATTCCTGCCGATTCCGTCTATGATGCGGACGACGCCGTCCACCACGGCCTTGTCGGCCCAGTCCAAGAACCGGGATACACCGTTGTAGAAGGCCTTGACCGTGACCACGTCCTCGTAGAGATGGTCGAGGTAGTACTTCCTGGAGAGCAGCAGGTGAGCCGGCCGCACCCTCTCGCTCAACCGCCACCCTGCTGCCGTTCCGTTGGAGAACAGCCTGTAGGCAGCGAGGAACAGGGCGACAGAGAATACCGTCGAGCCGACGGCGAAGACGAGGTTTATCTCTTCCCCATTCGTGACGAGGAAGTGGGCCAGCCAGTGCTTCCCGACGACGCCGAGGTCTATGGTCGGATTGATCAGCCACCCGCCCAGCACCGTGGCGGCGGCCAGTACCACCAGCGGGACCACCATGACCCGCGGCGACTCGGCCAGATGCACGGCGCCGTGGGAGTGGGCGTCCTTGTCAGCGTCAGCGCCGCCCCGGAACTCGCCCTCGAAGGTCATCGTGATCGCCCGGACCGTGTACAGAATGGTCAGCGCCACGGCCATGATCGGCAGCCATACAGCGATCTGGCCGATGCCTGTGGCCGACAGCCCGTGCGCCAGGATTTCGTCCTTGCTCCAGAAGCCGGCCAGCGGGAATATGCCGCAGAGGCTCAGGGCGCCCACCAGGAAGGTGCGGTAAGTCCGCGGCATCACCTTTCGGAGCCCGCCCATGTACCTCATGTCGAAGGTGCCGGTGGCGTGGCTGACGCTGCCCGCCCCCAGGAAGAGCAGCGCCTTGAAGAACGCGTGGGTGAACAGGTGGAATACCGCCGGCCCGTAGGCGCCCACTCCCAGCGCGAACATCATGTAGCCGAGCTGGCTCACGGTGGAGTAGGCGAGCACGCGCTTGATGTCATTGTTGACCAGCCCCATGGTCGCCGCGAACAGGGCAGTGAAGCCTCCGACCAGGGTGACGGTGGTCATGACCGTCTCGGACTCGGCGAACAGGTCGAAGAAGCGGGCTACCAGGAACACCCCCGCAGCCACCATCGTGGCCGCGTGGATGAGGGCGCTAACCGGCGTGGGGCCCTCCATCGCGTCGGGCAGCCATGTGTGCAGCGGGAACTGCCCGGACTTGCCCACAGCGCCCGCGAAGATGCCCAGGCCGACCCACGTTGCCACCGAGGCGGCGACCGTACCCGCGCCGATCGCGAGCGGAAGTTGGTTGGTCAGGACCCTGATGTCAAGTGCGTTGCCTGGAATGGAGTCGGCGTTCAGGAAGAGGTATAGGATCGCAAGCAGGAAGCCGAAGTCGCCCAGCCGGGTGATTATGAATGCCTTCTTGGCCGCTGCGGCCGCCGCCGGGCGCTCGTGCCAGAACCCGATTAGCAGGAAGGAGCACAGCCCGACAAGCTCCCAGAAGAAATAGAGCTGCACGATGTTGCTGGCGATGACCAGCCCGACCATAGAGCCTGTGAACAGCGACATGAATGCGAAATAACGGGCGTACCCCGGATCGCCCTTCATGTAGGCCGTGGAGTATATCTGGACCAGCAGGCTCACGCCGGTGACGACTACGAGCATCAGGGCCGTCAGCGGGTCAAGGAGTATCCCGACGTCGATCTCCAGGTTGCCCACCGAGAGCCAGGTGAAGGTGGGATCGTACCATTCTGTGTTCTTGGGGGCCCCAATAGTCGATCCTAGCGCCCATAGCGACAGCAGGAACGCCGCGCCGATGGAGCCGACGGTTACCCGTGCCGCGAGCTCCGGGCGACCCGCCAGGAAGGGCCGTATGATAAGGCCGATCAGGGCGAACGAGCCCAGGGGCAGCAGCAGGATGAGCCAGACCCAAAACGCGGATATCATCCGGCTATAGCTTCCTCAGTATCTCGTCGGCCACGTGCTCGCGGCCCTTTGGCACCAGTATGCGGAACGGCGTCCGCTCTCCCCATGAGAGTATGTCCCCCTCCGGGATGATCTTCGTGGGCAACCCTTCTCCCTCCAGGACATCTTTCCACATCTCGGCAATCATCAGCGTAGGCGCTTTCTTGTAGTCGGTCCACATCCGTATTACATCCCGGTGGGCAAGCCGCCCGCCTAGTGCCTCATCTCGTTGACGTCTGTTACGAATACCGTCTCCCGGTTCCTGTATATCGCTAGGATGATGGCTACTCCGAGCGCGACCTCGGCGGCGGCCACGGTGATGATGAAGACCGCGAAGACCTGCCCTGTCAGCAGTTGGGGCAGCAGGTCTCCCGCGCTCCCGATCCTGGCCGGGACTACGTACCGGGACAGCGCGACGGCGGTGATGTTCACGGCGTTGAACATCAGCTCCAAGCCCATAAGCACGGTGACGGCGTTGCGCTTAGAGAGCACACCGTATAGGCCGATGGCGAAGATGACGGCGCCGACGAGCAGGAAGCTCTCCAGGTTCATGGGTCAGGCTCTCTCACCAGCGCGACGGCGCCGATCAGGGCTGCAAGCAGCAGCACCGACGCCGCCTCGAAGGCGAGCACGTAGTCGGACAGGAGCAGACCCGCGATCTTGGGGACCGTGTTCGAGTAGACCTCGGAAACCTCCTGCTCGACGGCAGCGGTGCGGTCGGGCCCGATTGGGTTGCCGGACAGGTCCACCAGCTGCTCGGAGGCGCCATCGGCCGGGAGCCTGTCCTCCAGCAGGGACCAGTCCGTGTTCAGTATCACGAACGCGCTGCACACGAAGAAGAGGAGGGCCAGCAGCCCCGCCGGGAGGCGGAGCCTGTTCGATGGGCTGCCCTCAGTGACGTCCCTCGTCATCAGTACGGCGAATATGATCAGCACAGAGATTGCCCCGACGTAGATGAGTACCTGAACGACCGCCAGGAACTCCGCCCGCAACAGAACGAACAGCGCCGCGACCCCGACGAGGGAGACGACGAGGAAGAGCGAGGCCCTGAAGAGGTCTCTGAGCTGAACTACGGCGAAAGCGGCGATGATCGTGGAGGCCGCTATTACCCAGAATGCGGCCGTAGTTGCCAGAGTTGCCTCGGTGCCTCCTCCCAGGGTCATCGCTTCCCCCACGTCTCCTCCTGGTCGTGGACGCTGGGCTTCTCGTGTCGGCCAGCGTCGCGCCAGTCGAGCTCGACACCAGCATGGGGGTCATAGCCCGCGTTCTCCATCTGCGGCCTGAACCACGCGCTGGGAAGCTTCGGCGCCTTCTTCAGTCGCTCGACGTCGATCACGAGCTCGTCCCGCGTGTAGCTGCCCTCTTCGAATCCGCTGCCCATGTGCAGCGCGTCGTACGGGCACGCCTCGACGCACAGCCCGCAGAACATGCACCGGCCAATGTCGATGTCGAACACGTCGATGTTGTACTTCCCGCCCTCCTGCATGAAGGTGCCGCTGGGTTCCGTGACTATGCGGATGATGCCTAGCGGGCAGTACTTGGCGCAGCTTGCGCAACCGGTGCAGCGCTCCTCGTAAAAGGTGAACTCCTGCCCCCTGAATCTGGGATGCTGGGGCATCCGGTCCTCTACAGATGCGAGGCCGACCAACGCCTTGAAAGCGGCCCCCGGGTTCTTCACGGAGTAGGTGAGCACGTTGGTGCCGGAGCGCTTTGCCAGTCCGAACACGCTGATCCGGCGGTCGGGGTATTGGTGGAGGGTAAACATGCGTCCCGGAAGCAGGAAGTTCTTGAGAGTAACGCCCAAACCTTTGGCCATGCCCAGTCCGTACATGTCAGTCAGCCTCCGCTGCCATATTCGCCAGTGGCGACGGTACCGGCGCCTCCGGCCTGATCTTCCTCTGCCCCAGCAGGTTCGCCACCACGACGATGGAGGCGATGGCGACTACCCAGTTCGCCACAGCCATTATCCAGAGGTCCCGCGCCTCAAGCTTCACGTCCGTGCCCAGCAGCAGCCACATCTCGGTGGCGACGACGAACAGGTTGATGATCGCCATGGCGAACAGGCCCTTCCAGGCGAAAACCATGATCTGGTCTACCCGTAGCCTGGGCCAGGTGGACCGTACCCAGAGGAGGAAGAAAACGATCGCGAACACCTTGACTACGAAGGCGATCTGCCCGGGGATGGGGCCGAAGTCCTCGGCGCCCCCCAGGAAGAGCACCGTGGCGATCACGGAGTTGACCACGGGGGCGATGAACTCGGCCAGCTGGAACACGGCGAACTTCATGCCGCTGTACTCGGTATGGTACCCCGACCCTAGCTCCGACTCGGCCTCGATCATGTCGAACGGCGCCCGGCTCATCTCCGCCGACGCCGCGATCATGAAGACCAAGAATCCTAGGGGCTGCACCAAGACGAACGGCACCGCCTGCGCCTCGGCTATTCCGCTCAGGGCCATGGAACCCGCCGTCAGCACCACTCCTGCCAGCGCCAGGGCCATCGGCACCTCGTAGCTGATGAGCATGGCCACGCCGCGTATGGCCCCCAGCAGGGCGTACTTGTTCCTCGAAGCCCAGCCGCCCATGAAGATGCCAAATGTGTTCAGCCCCGTGATTCCTATGATGAACAGCGCCCCGACGTTCACCCGCCCGAGGAAGCTGTCCTCCCCGAACGGGACGAAAGCCACGACCGCCAGCGCCGGCACCAGAAGGACCACCGGCGCGATGTTGAATACCGGCCGGTCCGCCCCCTCTGGCACGAGGTCTTCTTTGGTTATCAGCTTGACCAAGTCCGCCAGCGGCTGGAAAAGGCCGAACGGCCCCCACCTGTTGGGGCCCAGCCGGGCCTGGAAGCGTGCTATGATCCGCCTCTCGAACCATGTGTAGAATGCCCCAATACCCACGATGGCGTTGATTACAATGAAGGAGAGGACGCCCGCGGCCAACGCGAAAGCCAGCCACTCCGCGCCCGATGGCAGCAGGCCCGCGCAGAGGCGGTAGACGCTGCAGAAGTCGAGAAGGCCCCCTGTGGGCTCGCCGCACATCAGCGGTCCACCTCACCCATGTTGACGGCCAGGCTTCCGAATATGATGATCAGATCGGCTATCTTGGAGCCGATGGTCATCTCCTTGAGGGCGGTCAGGTTGATGAAGGAGGGCGAGCGGATCTTGCACCGGTAGGGTGAAATGCCGCCATCGCTTACGATGTAGAAGCCGAGCTCGCCCTTGGGGGCCTCTACGAAGGCGTAGGCCTCGCCGGCCGGTGGCCTGATGAAGTAGGGCTCCTCGCTCTTGATCGGCCCGTCCGGGATCTGGTCCCTGCACTGCTCTACGATCCGCAGGCTCTGCCGCATCTCCTGAATGCGGACGAGGTACCGGTCGAAGGTGTCCCCGTTGGCGCCTATGGGCACGTCGAATTCCACGCGGTCGTACACTTCGTGAGGGTCGGCCTTTCTCAGGTCCCACTGCACGCCGCTGGCCCTCAGCACGGGTCCTGTAATTGACGAATCGACCGCGAGATGGTCAGGCAACACGCCGACGTTGCGCATCCTGGCGAGCACCACCTCATTGGAGGAGATCAGGTCCTCCAGCTCGCTGATGTAGCCTGGCATCTGCTCGAGGAAGTCGTCCAGGGCCGGCCAGAACTCTCGGGGAGTGTCCTGTGTGACTCCGCCCGGGCGCATATAGCTGAGCGTTATCCGGGCGCCGCAGAGCATCTCGAACATGTCCAGCACCCGCTCCCGCTCCCTGAAGCAGTACATCAGGACCGTGCCGAGGACCCCCAGCTCCTGGAGCATGAAGCCGATCGTTATCAGGTGGCTGGCGATGCGCTGAAGCTCCGAGGAGATTACCCTCAGGTACATGCCGCGCTCCGGCACGGTGATGCCGGCCAGCTTCTCCACGGCGCGGACGTAGGCCAGGTTGTTGGTCATGCTCGACTCGTAGTCGAGCCTGTCCGTGAGCGTGACGACCTGGACATAGCTTCGCTCCTCGGCCAGCTTCTCGGTGCCTCTATGGAGGTACCCGAACACTGGCTCCAGGTCGACGACGACTTCGCCGTCGAAGGTAACGCGCATCCGGAACACGCCGTGCGTGCTGGGATGCTGCGGCCCGAGGTTGATGGTGATCGGCTCGGTCTTGATTGCCATCGGCTACCTGAGGAAGTCCTTGCGCAAGGGGTGTCCCGGGAATCCCTCCCAGAGCAGTACTCTCTTCATATTTGGATGTCCCTCGAAATGGACGCCCATCAGGTCCCACACCTCCCTCTCCTGCAGCTCGGCACCCTTCCATATACCCACCAGGGAGGGCACCGAAGGCTCGGTGCGGCTGTAGCACCTGGTCTTTATCACCGCGGATTGGTTTCGCCGCAACGAGAGGAGGTGGTAGACGACTTCGAAGTACTCGACGTAGTCGACCGCACTTACAGAGCGGAGCAAGGCGAAATCTAGGTCGGGCGCGTTCTTCAGGTGGCTCGCTACGGCGGGTAGCTTGTCGGTCTCCACCCAAACGTCGCCGCTGTTCCAGCTGGTGGCGGCGCTGGGGACCGTCTCGTTGATCCGCGCCGCAAGCTCTTCCCCCGCCATCTCCCTGGTCATTACCCGCCTGCCGGCCTGTCCCGCAGTGAGTAGCGCCTGATCTTGTCGTGTAGCTGCATGATGCCGTACAGGAGGGCGTCGGGCCGGGGAGGGCACCCCGGGACGTAGACGTCGACCGGTATTATGTGGTTGACGCCGGGCACCACGCTGTAGGACTCGTAGTACGGGCCTCCGCTGGTGGCGCAAACGCCCATCGATATGACCCACTTGGGCTCAGCCATCTGACGGTAGACCCTCTCGATGGCGGGGGCCATCTTCCACGTCACCGTCCCCGCGATGATGAGCAGGTCCGCTTGCCTTGGGGAGGCGCGGAACACCTCCATCCCGAAGCGCGCCATGTCGAACCGGGACATCCCGCTGGCCATCATCTCGAACGCGCAGCAGGCGAGGCCGAACGACAGCGGCCAGACGGCGGATTTCCTCCCCCAGTTCAGGAGGGCGTCGATGGAGGTGACGGCGAGGTTCCGCTTCAGGTCATCAGGGACCTCGATGATCGGCTCGGCGAGCGGCTCGGTGTTGTTGGACTTGAGATGGTTGACGTAGTCGCCTTCCGCCCGGTCCAACTCCAGGGTCGTTGCGTACAGAGGGATTCCGGCCTCGGTCTCACCGGATCCGCCGGGGGGCACGCTCAACTCCACTCCAACGCACCCTTGCGCCAAGCGTAAAGCCACCCGACCAGCAATATAGCGACGAAGACGAGCATCTCCACGAGAATGAATGCGCCGAACTCGCTGGACAGCACCCCGAAGCTGGCTGCCCACGGGAAGAGGAACACCACCTCCACGTCGAAGATGACGAACAGCAACGCGATGGTGTAGAACCTGAAGTTGAACCGGTTCCACTTCCCGGAGAGCGTCTCGAACCCGCACTCGTATATAGCGCGCTTGATGGCGTCGGGCTTCTGCGGGCGGACCCCCACCTTAGAAAGGGCGTAGGAGGCTACCAGCATCCCGGAGGGAACGGCCACGGCCAGACCGAGGAAAATGGCGATCAGACCGTACTGCCGAAAATAGTCGTCAAGCATCTCTTGAGGGCTTCCAAGCCAAATCTCGCCGGAATATAGCATAGGCGATTGGCTCTTTCAAGTTTCCGGCTGCGTAGCCGGTGGGGCGTTCTCTGGCATATTCGCCTGTGATACAATGGACTGTGTAGGTGATATAGGGAGGTTCCGCCCCGACATTCCCTCCCAGAGGCGCTTCAAGTATTACGGACGGCTTACTCAATGTCTCGGACGATTCGTTCATCTTCCACCTTTACACCCCCTAGAAGCACCCATATAATGGCGCCTGCAACCGAGCCGGAAAATACATAGAGGTAAAGCTAGTTTTGAATTCAACCCCAGAAGACCTCAACAACGCTCAGGGCATGTGCGAGCTTCTTGATTCGATGGAATCGATGAAGCCATTGAGGCGCGGGGACGTTATAGAGGGCCTTGTAATGCGGGCCGACCCGGATGGCATCCTGGTTAACATTGGCCACAAGGCCGAAGGGATAGTCCCGCCCGGCGAGATGAGGACCCTGGGCCCCGAGGGCTTGGAGAAGCTGCAGGTGGGGGACGAGGTGATAGCGCTGGTGGTGCGTGGGGAGACATCCGAGGGCGCCGCTGTACTGTCCATCGACAAGGCGGTTGGGGAAATAGGCTGGCGTACCCTGGACAAGGCCCGAGAATCCGGAGAGCACCTCGAGGGCAGGATTCTTGGGTTCAACAGGGGCGGCGCCATCGTCGAGGTGGAGGGGGTACAGGGTTTCGTCCCGATGTCACAGCTGGTGTCCGTCTCCCGGGACAACATCAGGGAGGCGAGGCGCGCCGAGAGCAGCGAGGCTCCGGCAGAAGAGCAGCCGGCGGCAGAAGAGCAGCCCACGGCGGCAGAAGAGCAGCCGGTGGCAGAAGAGCAGCCCACGGCGGAAGGCGAGTCCGGCACAGAGCCGGACCAGCCCTCCGCAGACGCTGAGGCCCCGAGCGCACCGGATAGCGGACCGCCTCCGTCGGACGACATCGGAAAGGTGCTCTCTCTGAAAGTGCTTGAGGTGAACCGCGGGCGTAACCGCGCCATCCTCTCCGAGCGCCAGGCGCTGCAGTTGCTTCGCGACGAACGCAAGGCCCGCTTGATAGAAGAGCTTTCTGTAGGCGAGGTGCGCCGCGGGAGGGTCACTGGCATCAGCACCTTCGGCGCCTTTGTGGACTTGGGCGGTGCGGATGGCTTGGTGCACATATCAGAGCTGTCCTGGGGCACCGTCCGCTCGGCCGAGGAGGTCGTCAGCGTAGGGGACGAAGTCGACGTATACGTCCTGAGGATAGACGCGGAGAACCGGAAGATCGCACTCAGCCTGAAGCGACTTCAGCCGGAGCCTTGGGAGACGATCACCGAGCGCTACCAGCCGGGCGACATAGTAGACGCGACGGTGACGAAGCTCACAGACTTTGGAGCGTTCGCGCGGGTGGAGGGATCGGTGGAGGGGCTGATTCACATATCGGAGTTGGCCTCCAGGGTAATCAACCACCCTAGAGAGGTCGTGGGGGAAGGTGATAAGGTGAGGTTGAAGATACTCCGGATCGAGCCGGAGCGTCGGCGTCTGGGGCTCAGCCTCAGGCAGGCGGAAGAAGAAGAGGGATACTGACGGCGTCCTGCCGGCACGGCAACTCCATTCCAGGCAGCAGAGGCGTTATATGACAAGCAGATTCGAGAAATTCTCCGAGAGAGCCCGCAGAGTGTTGTCGCTCGCCCAGGAAGAGGCGCAGCGCTTCAATCACAACTACATCGGCACTGAGCACATCCTGCTCGGTCTCGTTCGCGAGACGGATGGAGTTGCGGCCAAGGTGCTCTCCAATCTGGGCGTAGAGCTCAGCAAGGTGAGGTCGGCGGTCGAGTTCATAATCGGCCGAGGTGAGAAGTCGACGGCCGGAGAGATAGGGCTTACCTCCAGGGCCAAAAAGGTAATTGAGCTGGCCGTGGATGAGGCGCGCCGCCTGAATCACAACTACATCGGAACCGAGCACCTGCTCATCGGGCTCATGAGAGAGGGTGAGGGAGTGGCCGCTGGCGTCCTGGAAAGCTTGGGCGTCAACCTGGACAAGGTGAGGGCGGAAACCAGCCGCATCCTGACTCACACGGTGCAGCATTCCCAGAGCGGGAGCAGGACGGGTACCCGCACTCCCACCCTGGACCAGCTCGGCGTCGACCTGACGGCTGCGGTGCGGGATGGTAACAGGAAGCTGGACCCCACCGTGGGTCGGGAGAAGGAGATACAGCGGGTCACGCAGATACTCAGCCGGAGGACCAAGAATAACCCAGTGCTGGTAGGCGAGCCCGGAGTAGGCAAGACGGCGATAGTCGAGGGGCTGGCAAAGCGGATAGCCGACAACGAGGTGCCGTCGACGCTCCAGGGCAAGCGCCTGGTGACGCTCGACATGGGCGCGCTCGTGGCCGGCACGAAGTACCGGGGCGAGTTCGAGGAGCGGCTAAAGAAGGTGGTCGAGGAGATCCGCAGCTCCGGTAACTGCGTCCTCTTCATCGACGAAATCCACACCATGGTAGGCGCCGGCGCGGCGGAGGGGGCTGTGGACGCCGCCAACATCCTGAAGCCCTCGCTCGCAAGGGGAGAGCTCCAGTGTATCGGCGCCACCACGATGGACGACTACAGGAAGTACGTCGAGCGGGATCCGGCGCTGGAGCGTCGCTTCCAGCCGGTCACCGTGGAAGAGCCGTCGTACGAGGAAACGGTCGATATCCTTCGCGGCATCAAGGAGGCATACGAGGATCACCACGATCTGGAGATTCTAGACGAGGCGCTCACGAGCGCGGCGAGCTTCGCCTCCCGCTTCATTCCCGACCGTTTTATGCCCGACAAGGCCATCGACCTGATCGACGAGGCGGCCTCCATGGTACGCATCAACTTCACCACCGTCCCGCTCTCGGTTTCAGAGGTCTCGAAGATGCTCGCCAGCGTCCGCCGCGAGAAGGACGAGGCAATCTCCGCGCGGCAGTACGAGTACGCGGCTGAGCTCCGCGACCGCGAGTCAAACCTCGCCAAGAGGCTTGGCGACCTGGAGAAGGAGTGGCAGGAGGAGAAGGGCCACGATTCCCCGGTGGTCACCGAGGAAAATATCGCCGAAGTGGTCAGCATGTGGACCGGCATTCCCGTGACCCGGCTGTCCGCCAGCGAGACGGAGCGGCTCATCAAGATGGAAGAAGAGCTCCACCAGTCCGTAGTGGGGCAGGACCAGGCCATCAATGTGGTGTCGAAGGCGGTCAGGAGGGCGCGCGCCGGCCTCAAGAACCCCAAGAGGCCGACGGGCATCTTCATCTTCTCCGGCCCTACGGGGGTGGGCAAGACCTACCTCGTAAAGAAGCTGGCAGAGTTCATGTTCGGCAGCGAGGAAGCGGTCGTCCGCGTAGATATGTCCGAGTTCATGGAGCGCCACTCGGTCGCCAGGCTCGTGGGGGCGCCGCCGGGGTACGTGGGATACGACGAGGGCGGACAGCTAACCGAGGCCGTGAGGCGCAAGTCCTACTGCGTGATCCTGCTCGACGAGATCGAGAAGGCGCACGAGGAGGTGTTTAGCCTCCTCCTGCAGATCTTCGACGATGGACACCTGACCGACGCAAGAGGGCGCAGGGTCGATTTCCGCAACGCCATCATCGTTATGACGAGCAACATAGGCTCCGACCTGATCAGGCAGGACCGGATGCTTGGTTTCTCCCTCAACGTCGAGAGCGCAGAGAAGGGCAAGGCCCACTACGAGCGGATGAAGACCAACGTCCTGGATGAGATAAAGCGCTTCTTCCGCCCCGAGTTCCTCAACCGCATCGACGAGACCGTCGTCTTCCACGCGCTGAGCAAGGAGCACATCCATCAGATCGTCGACATGAACCTCCAGGACGCCGCCGGCGGCCTCCTGGAGAAGGGAATCGGCTTGGAAGTGACCGACGGCGCCAAGGAGTGGTTGGGAAACAAGGGCTTCGACCCACACTTCGGAGCCCGCCCGCTGCGCCGGCTCATCCAGGACAGCGTCGAGGACAAGCTGTCAGACTCGATCCTGAATGGGGAGTTCAAGCCCGGCGACACGGCGGTCGTGGACGTAGTGGAGGACGATCTCGTCGTCAGGGTGGAATCGCCCCTGGCCGTGAGTCCCGCCTAACCCGTCCCGCCCTCGGCGCTGAATCTGTGCCTCCTTTGAGGGGCATGGTTGCCGAGTTCCCGCGCTTGACATGTCCGAACGCACGTGCTAGTCTATGGGCATGGACAATTGGCGCGCATTCCCCAGTCACAGCGAGCTGATGGCTCCCGCAGCCCTGTTCCACTTTTGTCCCAAAACCGTCTCAATTGCGTCCATTCGTATCTCAGAAGCGCTCCAATTCTTTCCAAAGAGTCCCAAGCTTCAGATAGGAAATGGAACAGAATGGAACACTTTGGAACATTTTTTGGGGGGTCTCCCTCCAGAGGCGCGCCACGGAAGCGCTTCCGTGGCGCGTCGACGCTGCCGGAGCGTGAATCGTCTGTGACACCGGCGCCTGAGAAATGACCAGCGCGGCGCGGTCCGCAGGCAAGCCGCTGTTCGTCTGTGACAAGTGCGGCAACGAGACCCCCAGATGGGAGGGCCGCTGTCCCTCCTGCGGCGAGTGGAACACCTTGGGCAGGGTCCAGCCTGCCCGGGGCCGCGCACCCGCCCGCTCCTGGGTCGGCGGGTCCGCCGCGCAGGCGGAGGAGCTGTCCAAGGTCGACGCCGAGAGGCTTCCCAGGACGAAGGTCGGTCTGGGGGAGATGAACCGGGTCTTGGGCGGCGGCATAGTGCCCGGTTCGCTCACGATGATCGCCGGCGACCCCGGCATTGGCAAGTCCACCCTGCTGCTCCGCATCGCCTCCGACGTGGCGGGCACCGGCCGCGAGGTCGTCTACGTGTCCGGCGAGGAGTCGTCTGCTCAGATAAGGATGCGCGCCGACAGGCTGGGCGTCTCTGGAGAACGCCTCTTCCTCCTCCAGGCGACCGGGGTAGACGAGGTGGTGTCCCAGCTCGACAAAATACGGCCCGCTCTCGCGGTCGTCGACTCGATACAGACCATGTACGACCAGTCGGTCTCCTCTTCCGCCGGTAGCGTCGCCCAGATCAGGGAAGCCACCCGCGTGCTGCTGGAGTGGGCCAAGGCAAAGGACGTGCCCATCATTCTCACCGGACACGTCACCAAGGGAGGCGACATAGCCGGCCCCAAGGTGCTCGAGCACATGGTCGACGTCGTCCTGTACATGGAGGGCGACCCCATCGGCTCCTGGCGGCTGCTGAGGGCCGTCAAGAACCGCTTCGGCTCCACCAACGAGGTGGGTGTGCTCCAGATGGGCGAAGGTGGCCTCACCGACGTGGAGGACCCGTCCAGGGAGTTCCTGTCGGAGCGCTCGGCAGCTGGTGTGGGATCGGTCATAGTTCCCAACCTGGAGGGCACGAGACCCCTGCTCGTGGAGATTCAGGCCCTCACCAACCCCTCGATGCTGCCCGCGCCCAGGAGAGTGGCCTCCGGGCTCGACTACAACCGCCTGCTGATGGTATGCGCCATCCTGACCCGCAGGGCGGGCGTGTCGCTGGCAAACCAGGACGTCATCGTCAACGTGGCGGGCGGGCTGCGGGTCACCGAGCCCGGCGCCGACCTCGGCATGGCGCTCGCCATCGTGTCGAGTGTCCGCGACACGCCGATCGACCCCGGCTTGGCCGCGGTGGGAGAGCTAGGGCTGAGCGGCGAGGTCAGGGGCGTGTCCCAGCTGGATAGGCGTATCGCCGAGGTGGCTCGCCTCGGACTGGGGGCGTGCATCGCCCCGGCGGGCAGGCGTGCCGCGCCCGCCTCCGACGGCTTCGGGACGCGCAACGTCTCCACGCTGCGCCAGGCGCTGCGTTCGGCATTCTCCAGCCCGGACCCAGCGGGGATGCCCCTGAAAGAGCCCACTCGTTGAAGGTCGCGTACTTCAGATGCGTGGGGGGTGTCAGCGGCGACATGGTGCTGGGCGCCCTGATCGACTGCGGTGCGTCGGTGGAAGAGATCAACGGGGCGCTTGGCCTCCTAGGCGTGGAAGGGCTCCGTGTGGAACCGTCCGCCGGGAGCAGGGGCGCGGTGGCGGGCACGTACGTCCGGGTCTCAGCCGAGGGCCGCGTGCGGCGGCTCGACGAGATGGTGCGTGTCATACAAGGCTCCCGCCTCCCTGCGACGGTCGTGGACAAGGCTGTCGCGGTGCTGCGGAGGCTGTCCGAGGCGGAGGAGGCGGCGCACCGCACCGCGCAGGGCGAAACACATGTGCACGAGCTGGGGAGCATGGACACCCTCGTAGATGTCGTGGGAGCCGTCGTCGGGCTGGAAACCCTCGGCATCGAGAGGGTCTACTGCTCGGCCCTGCCTTCCGGCTCCGGCATGGTCGCGACGGAGCACGGCCCCCTGCCGGCCCCCTCGCCGGCGACTGCGGCCCTGATGTCCATGGCCTACGCACCCGTCGTCCCGCCGCCCGGAGGCGCCGGGGAGGCGGGCGAGATGGTCACCCCCACGGGCGCGGCACTCATGACTACCCTGGCCGTGTTCAGACAGCCGTCGCTGAACCTTAGGAGGGTAGGCTACGGCCTCGGTGGCAGGGACCCCGTCGCCTATCCCAACGTGCTCGCGCTCTGGCTGGGAGATGAGCAGGACGTCCCGCAGACGACGCACATGACCCTCATCGAAACTAACATCGACGACATGACCGCCGAGCACTTGGGATACGTGCAGGGCAGGCTGTTCGACGCGGGCGCCCGCGACGTGTGGTTCACACCAATACAGATGAAAAAGAACAGGCCGGGCACGATGATTAGTGCGCTGGGTCCGGCCTACCTGGAGACCGCCCTAGCTGACCTGCTCCTGCGGGAGACCTCCACCCTCGGGGTGCGAGTGCGTGCGGTCTCCCGGTACGAGGCCGACCGCGAGGTGGTGACAGTCCAGACCTCCCTGGGGCGGATGGCCGTAAAGGTCAAGAAGCTGGATGGGGCCGTTGTCGCTGTATCGCCTGAGTTCGACGACTGCAGCCGCGTGGCGAAGGAGAAGGGGCTGCCGATCCAGGATGTCTATCGCACCGTCCATGAACAGGCTGCCCGTACCCTCCTGTCCCAGCCTCCGGGATAGCTGCTCCGGCCCCTGTGCTAGAATGCTTCCAGTCTGAGCGAGGGAGTTTGCCGATGCTGCCGATAGGCGAAGTCGCCCGCAACATGGGCCTTGACGAGGAGGCCGTTATTCCGTACGGCCGCTTCAAGGCCAAGATAAGCCTCGGCGCCATTCCCCAGAACGGATCGAGGGGCAAGCTGGTGCTGATGACCGGCATGACGCCGACGGCAGCGGGCGAGGGCAAGACCACCACGACCGTGGGGCTCACACAGGCGATGGGCCGGCTCGGGCACAGGGCAACCGCCACCCTCAGGGAGCCGTCACTTGGCCCCATATTCGGTATCAAGGGCGGGGGCACCGGCGGCGGCGCGGCGCGCGTCGTGCCCGAGGACGAGATCAACATCCACTTCACCGGGGACGCCCACGCGGTAGCCTCGGCACACAACCTCCTGTCGGCCATCACCGATAACGCCACCCAGCGAGGCCAGATCGAGGGCTTCGCGCCCGACGGCATCACCTGGCGGCGTGTGGTGGACGTCGAGGAGAGGGCGCTGCGCTCCATCGTCACCGGGATCGGAGGGGCTGACAACGCTCCGATCAGGGAGTCCGGCTTCGACATAGTTACGGCGTCCGAGGTCATGGCCATCCTGGCCCTTTCGTCGGGGCTCGACGACCTGAGGGAGCGCCTGTCCAAGGTCGTCGTCGGATTTGCCGGCGACGGCAGGCCCGTCACGGCAAGCGACGTAGATGCCGTGGGATCTATGATGGCCCTGCTCAGGTACGCGATCCAGCCGAACCTCGTGCAGACCCTGGAGGGGCAGCCGGTTATCGTGCACACAGGGCCGTTCGGGAACATCGCCCACGGGTGCAGCTCGGTGGTAGGCGACCGTCTTGCGCTGGCCCACAGCGACTACGTCATAACCGAGGCGGGCTTCGGAGCGGACCTCGGGTTCGAGAAGTTCATGCACATTAAGGCCCGATTCAATGGACTGGAGCCCAGCGCGGTCGTGCTCGTCACGACGGTAAGGGCCGTCAAGTCTCACGGACGGGTGCGCCGTCGCGAGCTCGACAAGCCCAACGAAGCGGCTGTTTCCAAGGGCATAGCGAACGTGGAGCACCTAGTCGGAGTCATACGGTCGTTCGGGCTGCCTGTGGTCGTGGCGATCAACCGCTTTCCGACTGACACACCTGGCGAGGTGGCGATAGTGAGGGAGCGATCGGAGGCCGCCGGTGCCCGGGCGGCTGTGGAGAGCGACGTCTTCGGGCGCGGCGGTGAGGGCGGTATCGATCTGGCCAATGCAGTGGTCGAAGCGGCTGAAGGTCCGTCCTCAGCGGTTGAATACCTCTACCCTGAGGACGCCACGACGGAGGAAAAGGTGCTGGCGCTGGCCCGCAAGGTGTACAGTGCCGAGGACGTGGCATGGACCGCGGCGGCCAGACGGCGCGTCAAGTCGTTCGCGGAGCTCGGCTGGGGGACGCTGCCCGTCTGCATGGCCAAGACCCACCTCTCGATCTCGGACAAACCGCGCCTCAAGGGCAGGCCGACCGGGTACACGTTCCAGGTATCCGACGTTAGGGCATCTGTGGGAGCCGGGTTCATATACCCGATTGCGGGGTCCATAGTGACGATGCCGGGGCTGCCGGGTACTCCACGGGCGCTGGACGTCGACGACGAAGGCCGCATCCTGGGCCTGTAGCGCTCGCCGCGTGGCGGAAATCTGCCCCGCGCCTCATCGTCCGGGGCGGCAATGGGCATGATCGCGACATGACCGAGTTCTTCAACGTGCTGCCCTCCGGAGACGCGCTAGCCGCGCTTATGGCCCGGCTGCGCCACCGCACCGGAACGGAGTTTGTGCACACCGCGGAGGCGCTGGGGCGCGTCACTGCGAAAGAGGTCACGTCGCCTGAGGACCTGCCGGCATTCCCGCGGTCCGCCATGGATGGCTATTCGGTACGGGCCGCTGACACGTTCGGAGCGACCGAGGGGCAGCCTGCCTACCTGACGGTGGTCGGAGAGGCGCCCATGGGGCAGGAGCCGACCGTGGCGATCGGGACTGGAGAGGCGGCGGGGACGTATACCGGCGGCATGCTCGCCCACGGCAGCGATGCCGTTCTCATGGTGGAGCACACGCAGGCGGTAGATGACCATACCATAGAGGTGCTGCGCCCGGTGGCGCCGGGAGAGCACGTGATCCAGCGGGGGGAGGACGTTCTTGCTGGCAGCCGCGTTCTTCCGGCGGGCCAGCGCCTTCGGCCCCAGGACGTGGGAGGCCTCATGGCGCTGGGAATAACCGCAGTGGAGGTCACGGTCAGGCCAAGGGTGTGCATCGTCTCCACCGGGGACGAGCTGGTCCCGCCGGATGTGAAGCCGGGCCCCGGCCAGGTGCGCGACGTAAACACCTACACGGTGTCGGGTCTCGTCGAGGAGGCGGGCGGCGTGCCCGTGCCCGTGGGGCTAGTAGCCGACGACTACGAGGCGCAGCGTCGCGCTGCACAGGATGGCCTGGTCAGGGGAGATGCGCTTGTCTTCTCGGCGGGCAGCTCGGTCAGCAGCCGCGACATGACGGCGGAGGTGATAGCCAGCCTCGGAGAGCCGGGTGTCCTCGTACACGGGCTGGCGCACAAGCCGGGGAAGCCGACCATCGTGGCGCTGGTGGACGGCAAACCCGTATTCGGGCTGCCCGGCAACCCCGTATCCGCCATGGTCGTGTTCGACCTGCTGGTGCGGCCGACGATATACGCCCTGAGCGGTCTCACTAATCCGCCGCCGCCCGGCGCGGTATCGGCCCGGCTGACGCGCGACCTGCCGTCGCAGGCCGGCCGGGAAGACCACGTGCAGGTGAAGCTGGTGCGCCGGGACGGCGTCCTCTACGCCGAGCCGAGCTTCGGCAAGTCTAACCTCATCTACACCATGGTCCGCGCCGATGGCACCGTGGTCGTGCCCCTGGACAGGGGCGGCCTCTACGCCGGCGAAGACGTTGAAGTGGGCACGTTCTAGGCCCTGAGATGAGCAGCCGCGGGTCCGGCCGCCGGTACTACCTCGAAGACCTCCCGCTAGAGGAGGCGGTGCGTCGCTTCCATTCCGCGTTGGAGGAGGCGGGAGCTCTGGAGCTCATGCCGCCTCAACCCGTGGCCCTCGAGGAGGCCAACGGCCGGGTGACCGCTGATGCGGTCTGGGCTAGAAGGTCCGTGCCCCACTACGACGCCGCGGCCATGGACGGCGTTGCTGTGCGATCGCGGGAGACGGTTGGAGCCTCCGAGGCGTTGCCCGTAACGCTGCGTGTCGGCGGGCAGGTGGTGTGGGTCGACACAGGAGACCCGATGCCCGACGACTTCGACGCGGTGGTGATGATCGAGGTGGTGCATGAGGTGGACGCTGGGTCCGTGGAGATATATTCGCCGGTCGCACCTTACCAGCACGTCCGCCCGCTCGGTGAGGATATCGTGGCCACCGAGCTGCTACTTGCCCAGTGCCACCGGCTCAGGCCATACGACGTGGCGGCGTGCGCCGCTGCCGGCTTGTCGGAGGTATCGGTGCGTGGGCTTCCCACAGTCGCCATCATTCCAACCGGAAACGAGATAGTGCCACCGGGGCAGGCGCTGAGACCTGGGCAGGTGCCGGAATTCAACTCCCTCATGCTGGCTGGGATGGTCTCCGACTGGGGAGGGTCGCCGCTCAGGCTCGAGCCAGTCCCCGACAACGTCGGCCTGCTGAGGGCCGCCGTCTCGGGAGCGATGGAGAGGGCTGATATCGTCGTGGTCAACGCCGGCTCGTCGGCCGGCTCCGAAGACTACACGGCCCGCGTGGTCGAGTCCCTGGGGCGCCTGGTCGTGCACGGTGTGGCCATCCGCCCGGGACACCCGGTGGTACTGGGGGTGTGCAACGACAAGCCCCTCTTGGGCATCCCCGGCTACCCCGTCTCGGCCGCCGTTGCGGCGGAGCTGTTCCTGAAGCCGCTGATCGAGAGGAAACTCGGCGTCCCCGCGGGCGTCCGGCAGAAGGTCCGGGCAACCATGGCTCGGAAGGTCTCCTCGCCTCCCGGCGAGGACGAGTACCTGCGCGTCAGGGCGGGACGCGTGGGCGGCAAGATGGTCGCTACTTCCATCGCGCGCGGCGCCGGCGTAATCACGTCGCTGGTAAGGGCCGACGGGCTGGTCCGCATTCCGCGCTTCTCGGAGGGCATAGCCGCCGGGGAGGAGGTCACCGTCGAGCTCTCGGTCCCGGCGGAGGACCTGGAGCACAGGGTTGTAATCATAGGCAGCCACGATGTAGCGATCGACCTCCTGGCGAGCGAGCTCCGCCGCACCCACGTGGAGTTGAGCATCGCCTCCTCCAACGTGGGAAGCCTGGGGGGACTGCTGGCTCTGAGGCGCGGCGAATCGCACGTTGCGGGCAGCCACCTGATGGACGAGGAGACTGGAGAGTACAATGTGGCGTTCGTGCGGCGCTACCTGCCCGGAACGCCGGTCGTGCTGGTGAACTTGGTGCGCCGGATCCAAGGCCTGATCGTGCCTGCGGGCAATCCAAAGGGGCTCTCATCGCTCGCCGACCTAGCGCGCGAGGGCGTGCGATTCGTCAATAGGCAGCGCGGCTCCGGTACGCGGGTCCTCCTCGACCACATGCTTGGCGGGAGCGGGCTCGCGCCGGGCATCATTCCCGGCTATGACCGCGAAGAGTACACGCACTTGGCTGTGGCCGCAGCCGTGGCGGGAGGCAGCGCCGACGTCGGCCTCGGGGTGCTGTCTGCGGCCCGGGCGCTGGAACTCGACTTCGTCCCCCTCCAGTCCGAGCGGTTCGATCTGGTCATACCTTCCGGCTTCTACCGGAGCGAGCTGCTCGCGCCTGTGCTGGCCGCGATAAGGAGCGGCGCCTTCAGGCGGCGCATCGACGAGCTGGGAGGCTACGACACCGCGATGATGGGCGAGGTGGTGGCAGAAGTAACGTAGCCGCCCGCTCCCTCGATATGGTAGGGTTGAAGCTACGGAGGGCGGCATGGCGCGGAAGACGGGCGCTTCGGCCATCGTACTGGCGGGCGGGATGAGCAGACGCCTCGGACGCAACAAGGCCCTTGAAGAGGTTGGTGGTCAGCCTCTGGTCCTCAGGGTGCTTGACAGGCTGTCTGAGGTCACCGACGACGCCGTTGTGGTGGTCAACGACGCGGAGAGGGCAGGGGATCTCCCGCTTCCGGAGTCGGTCCGGGTAGTGATCGACCGCTACGCCGGGTCCGGGCCCCTTGGCGGCATCTTTACGGGACTGTCGGCCTGCTCCGAGCGGTGGGGTCTGGTGGCCGCGTGTGACATGCCTTTCCTAAATACCGAGCTATGGGGCGACATCCTGGCCCGCAGGGACGGTCATGACGCCGTCGTTCCCGTCCTGGACGGGAGACCGGAGCCAACCCACGCGGCCTATTCGAAGGCGTGCCTACCGCGCATCGAGGAGCGACTGGAGTCCAACGACCTCAAGATTGCGCGCTTCTTCGATGAGGTTCAGGTGGCGTGGGTGCCCCAGTCCCGCGTGGAGGCTTTGGACCCGGATCGCCTTTCCTTCTTCAACGTAAACACTCAGCAGGACCTGGACCGCGCCAGGGAGCTGGCCGCGGCTGGAGCGTAGGGCCGTGACGGAGACTACCCAGCCCTACAGTGATATGGCCACAACCACTGACGTGAGCGTAACTGTAGAGCTGTTCGGAAGCGCCAGGCTGCTCGCGGGGCAGCGTGAGGTCGAGATAACGGCGCCCGCCCGCTGTAGCATGCGAGAGCTCGTCTCGTCGCTCGCCGCGGCTGTTCCCGAACTCGTGGGAGGCGTGGTGTGTGAAGAGGGTACCAGCCTGGAGGGGAGCTACGTGTTCAATCTGAACGGCATTCGCTTCCTGGATGAGGATGATGTAGCTCTGGGACAGAAAGACCGTGTGCTGCTGTTCTCCAGCCAGGCGGGAGGGTAGGCCGGTGTACGGGTATCACGGCCGGGCCACTATGGTCGATCTTACGACGCGGGCGGTGTGGCATGAGCCGCTGGACGAGTGGGTGCTGCGCCGGTTCATCGGCGGCATCGGCCTCGGGACATACCTTCTCTACAGACACTGTCCGGCGGGCGCCGAACCCCTGTCCGGTGAGAATCCGCTCATATTTGCGACGAGTCCGCTGGCCGGCAGCAAGCTGACCACCTCCAACAAGTTCGCCGTAGTCACCAAGTCGCCTCTGACCGGGTTCATCGGCGACTCTCTCTCTTCGAGCTACCTCGCGACTGAGCTAAAGAGGATCGGCTCGGACGCCCTGGTAATCACCGGCAGGGCCGACCGTCTCACCCTGCTGGAGGTGACCGACACGGGCGTCCACTTCGTCGACGCCGAGGATATGGCGGGGCTGAGCACGTCGGAAACGGAGGAGGCGGTCAAGGCGCGGTGCGGCGAAGGGTCGCGGGTCGCCTGCATAGGGCCGGCGGGAGAGAGCGGTGTGCTCTACGCCAGCATCGCAAACGATGGAGGGCGGCAGGCCGGCAGGACGGGACCGGGCGCGGTAATGGGGTCGAAGAACCTGAAGGCCATAGCGGTACGGGGCTCGACCCCCGCGCAGGTGCGCGACCCACAGTGGCTGCGGAACGCCGCCCGCGACCTGACACGCCGCAGCCTGGGCCCGGCGACCGAGAAGTACCGGACGCTGGGGACCGTGGCGAACGTCTCGGTCTTCAACCGGCTCGGCACGCTGCCCACGAAGAACTTCCAGCAGTCCACCTTTGACGACGCCGAGATGGTGAGCGGCGAGCAGTTCGTGCAGGCGCACCGCGTCAGGACGGCCCACTGCTCCGGCTGCACCATCGGGTGCGAGCACATCATGGCCGTCAACGACGACGGGAAGCGCTCCGAGGGGAGACTTGAGTACGAGAGCGCCTTCGCGCTGGGTCCCCTTCTGGGTATAGGCGACCCGAACGACGTGCTGCGCGCCTCCCACACATGCGACGAGTTGGGGATGGACACCATCAGCGCCGGTGTAACCCTGGCATGGGC
This sequence comes from Dehalococcoidia bacterium, assembly GCA_965262055.1. Taxonomy (GTDB): domain Bacteria; phylum Chloroflexota; class Dehalococcoidia; order Lucifugimonadales. The sequence goes on along the minus strand of CBDHEI010000001.1, from coordinate 332,986 downwards.
GATGGAGAGCGTGGAGCGCGGCGTCCTGGCGGACGATGGCAAGGGACCGCTGCCTCGGTTCGGCGACACCGCGTCCGTGCCTGATCTCCTGGAGCTCATCTCGCGCCGGGACGGCATCGGCGACCTGCTGGCACAAGGCTCCCGCCGGGCCGCGCAGGCGGTGGGGCAGGGCTCGGACTATTGGGCCATGCACGTCAAGGGCCTGGAGATGCCGGGCTACGAGCCTAGAAGCCTCAAGACGATGGCATTGGGGCTCGCGGTGAGCACCAGGGGCGCATGTCATAATCGCTCGTCGGCCTACGAGGCCGACTTCTCGGCGCGGGTGGACCGCCTGGCCGCCGATGAGCGGCGCGGGCGCATCACGGCGGACGGAGAGGACTCCTCGGCGGTCATGGACTCGCTGACGTGGTGCAAGTTCCTGCGCAAGGCGTTCGATGACTTCTATGGCGAGTCGGCCGAGATATACGAGCACCTGACCGGCTGGCCCACCGGCCCCGAAGACCTGCAGAGGGCCGGTGAGCGCATCAACAACTTGAAGAAGCTCTTCAACGTCCGCGAGGGCTGGACGCGGGACGACGACACGCTCCCGCCGAGGGTCTTTGGCGAGAAGCTGACCGCCGGCGTCGTGGAGGGCGTAGGCCTAGACAGGGAAGACCTGGACATGATGGTGCAGAGCTACTATCGCGCCCGAGGCTGGGACGACGACGGGCTAGTGCCGGAGGGGAAGCTTGCCGAGCTAGGCCTCGATGACATGGCCCCCAGAGCTGTACCCTCCGAAAGCGGACGCGCATGAGGGTCACGACGGGGACTACGCATTCCGAGTTGGCGTGATACCGCGTGTCTCTGGCGTAACGGTTCCCTAAGTGCCCTCTCGTTGATTACCCACAGACGTGTCTACGTCCAAGGCCGCCCAACTATGGCGATCTCGGGGACGGGAAGGGGCGAATCTGCTATAGTTTTCACAATGCTATGGGCTGTTGCGTAGGCGGCCGCTTGAGGAATCTGATGCTCGGAGCGGCTGCGATTGAGGTGTCATGCGGTCTGAACGAAAACGGAGGGGCGATCCCGAATCGCGGTCACAGCGAGACCGGCGCAGCCGGATAAGGGCGGAGCTTCGGGAGAGGTTTCCCAGGCATCGCGGGCAGCTACTCCCTGCCTTGCACTACCTCCAGCACGAGCACGGGTACCTTCCCGAGCATTGGATGGAGGCTGTCGGATGGTATCTCGGCATACCCGTCAGTGAGGTGTACGGCGCGGCGACGAGCTACACCGAGCTCAGGTTAGAACAGCCGGGTGAGCATGTGGTCAGGGTGTGCACCGGGGTTAGCTGTTGGATAAACGGGGGCTCGGAGCTACTGGAAGCGCTTGACGGGGGCTCAGGGGGCCTCGCCGGGGCGGTGGAGGAAACACCCTGCGGCTTCCTGTGTGCCATGGCGCCCGCTGTGGAGGTCGACGGCCGGTGGGCGGGCAGAGCTACACCGGAATCGGTGAGCGAGATGCTGGCCGGGTCGGCGCCGCAATGAAAACCGACGCTGTGGCCGCGCTGGAACGGGTCCGGCGCGAGTCTTCCCGGCGCTTAGAGTCCCGCCGCGCTGGCAGGACCAGGGTGGCCGTTCAGGTTTCGCACTGCTCTCAGTCTGTCGGGGCGGAGGAGGTGGCGGATGCGCTCAGTGCCTGCCTGCCCAGCTCCTCGTACCTGGTACAGGCCGGATGCGATGGCGCCTGCTTCGAAGCGCCGAAGATTGTAGCCACCGATGCGGCTGGCGGCGTCCGCCGCCTCACCAACGTGGGTGCTGAGGACGCGGCGTCCGTGCTGGCCGGTCCGCAGGCTCCGGGGAGCACTCGCACGGAGGACTTCCACTCTCGGCAGCACAGGACCGCGCTGGAAGGCTGCGGAGAGATGGACGCGGAGGACATAGACGACTACATCGCCCGGGGGGGGTACGAGGGTCTAGCCCGCGCACTGTCGATAACGCCCGAGGCAGTCGTTGAGGAGGTGAAGGAGTCCGGCCTTCGCGGACGTGGAGGGGCCTACTTTTCGGCCGGGATGAAGTGGGAGAGCGCCCGGGGCGTTTCGGCGGACAAGCGGTATGTCGTCGTCAACTCCGAAGAAGGAGAGCCGGGCATATTCAAGGACCGGCACCTGATGGAGGGCGTCCCGCACCGGATCGTCGAGGGCGCGATCATCGCCGCCTACGCGACGGGCGGAGCGGAGGCGTATATCTACATCAACGCCGAGGCCGAGTTGTCTGCCCAGCGTATGCAGATGGCCCTGGAGCAGGCGACGGAGCTTGGACTGCTCGGAGGCGACATTCTGGGATCCGGGTTCGGGCTCGCGATGGAGGTGCGGCGCGGTGCCGGGGGCTACGTCTGCGGCGAAGAGACGACCTTGTTGAACACGATGGAGGGGTATCGCAGGGAGCCCAGGCTCAGGCCTCCGTTTCCCACCCAGGCGGGGCTATGGGCCATGCCTACGGTGATCAACAACGCCGAGACGCTGGCCAGCGTACCATATATCATGGCCAGAGGCGCCTCCGCGTTCCGCCAGATCGGGACTGACGACGCGCCGGGAACGAAGCTCATCAGCCTCAGCGGCTCGGTGCGGCGGCCGGGCGTCGTGGAGGTCCCCATGGGGACCACGCTTCGGGATATCATAGAGGGGATCGGGCGCGGCCCCGTCCCGGGCCAAGCCCTGACCGGAGCCGCCGTGGGAGGACCCTCCAGCGGTGTGCTCCCGGAGTCGATGCTGGACACGCCAATTGCACCGGGCCGGCTCCATGAGACCGGGGTGATGCTTGGAGCGGGCGGAGTGATTGCACTGGACGGCCGAACGGAGATGCTGGACGTGGTGCGCAGACTGGCCGCCTACAACGCTGCAGAGTCCTGCGGGAAATGTACCCCATGCAGGGAAGGTACGCCGCGCATCGTGGAGGCACTGGACCGGATCGCTTCCAACGGCGGCTCCGTGGGCGACCTGGATGAGCTGCGGTATCTGGCGCGCGTGGTGGGAGCGGCGTCCCTATGCGGCCTCGGCCAAGCCGCTGGGACCCCGGTGGCCAGCGCCTTACACTTCTTCGGCGACGAGCTCAAGGTGGTGAGATGATGGCATCACGAACCAATTCGACTGGCGCATCCGCGCCGGAGTACACAAGATGAACGTCACCATTTCGGTCAACGGGCGGGACCTACAGGTCCCCGAAACCTCCTCGGTGCTGGACGCCATCAACGCCTCCGGCGACTATATATCGCAGCTCTGCAAGGACGCCGACATGAAGCAGATCGGCGCCTGCAGGACCTGCCTGGTGAAGATCGAGGGCTCGAACGGCTTCCCGGCGTCGTGCTCGGTGCCGGTGCGTGACGGTATGAAGGTCTGGACCGACACCTCCGAGGTTAACGAAGTCCGCCGCGGCGTGTTGGAGTTGACCATGGCCATGGTCAACTCCAACGGAAACGGCACTGGAGATCACGGCGACCTTACCGTCGCCTCGACCCGCTACGGAATTCCGCAGTCCAGGTGGGAGAGCCGGGACCGCGAGCCCGTCGACGACAGCAACCCGGTTTTCGACATAGCCATGAGCGACTGCATCCTCTGCGGGAGGTGCGTCCAGGCATGCCAGGACGGGCACCAGTTCATCGGCGCCATAGACTTCCTGGGGGCCGGGAACGGCAGCCGCATAGGCACCTTCATGGACAAGCCGCTCGCCAGCTCTGTGTGCACGACCTGCGGGCAGTGCCTCTCGGTCTGCCCTACGGGAGCCATCGACGTCAAGAAGCCTGCCAAGACCGTGGCACGGTCGGTCGAGACGACCTGCCCCTACTGCGGTGTGGGCTGCGGTGTCGTGGCCCAGGTCGATGAGCGGGAGCGCATGATCGGCATGCTGGACAATCCCGACAACCAGTCGAGCCTCGGCATGCTCTGCGTCAAGGGCCGGTTCGGCTACTCCTTCGTACAGCACGAAGATCGAATTACCACGCCCTTGGTCCGGCGAAACGGCAAGCTTTTGCCCGCCTCCTGGGACGAGGCATTGGATTACGTGGCCGAGCGTCTTTCCAACTACAGGGGCGACGAGTTCGGAACGCTGTGCTCCGCCAAGGCGACGAACGAGGACGGCTACGTGCAGCAGAAGTGGGCGCGGCTGGTCATGGGCTCCAACAACATCGACCACTGCACGCGGCTGTGCCACGCCCCTTCAGTCGGGGCGATGCTGGAGGCACTGGGAAGCGGCGCCACGAGTAACTCGTACGTGGACTACGAGGAGGCCGGGTGCCTGGTCATCGTCGGCTCCGACGCCAACTCCAACCACCCTGTGGCCGCCGCCCGGATGCGGCGCGCGGTCATCGAGCGCGGCGCCAAGCTCATAGTCATCAACCCACGACGCATCGAGATGTGCGACTTCGCGGAGCTGTGGCTGCGGCCCAGGCCGGGCACCGACGTGGCGCTCCTCAACGCCATGGCGAAGGTCATCCTGGACGAGGGGCTGGCCGACGAGGAGTTCATCCGCGACCGCACTGAGGGGTTCGAGGAGTGGCGCCGGGTCGTGGACAAGTACACCCTGGAGTTCGCCGAGGGCCTGACCGGCGTCCCAGGAGACGACATCGCGCGGGCCGCGCGGATATACGCTAGGCCGGCATTTGGCGGCTCATGCCTGATCTGGGGCATGGGCGTGACCCAGCACACGAACGGCACCGCCAACGCCCACGGCCTACTGAATCTGGCCCTCGCGGCGGGCCAGTTGGGCAAGCCGGGCAGCGGCGTGTCGCCGCTGAGGGGTCAGAACAACGTGCAGGGCTGCGGGGACTCCGGTTGTCTGCCCACGGATTTTCCGGGGTACCAGAACATCGCCGGCAACGTGGACAAGTTCCAGGAGGCCTGGGGCAACCATGCCCTGCCTTCGAAGAGGGGCATGGTCGTAACCGACATGGTGGAAGCCGCCTTGGACGGGAGCCTCAAGGCGATGTACGTGACCGGTGAGAACCCGCTGCTCAGTGAACCTGACCTGCATCACGCGGAGGAGGCGTTCAGGAAACTGGACTTCCTTGTGGTGCAGGACATATTCATGCACGAGACGGCCGCTCTGGCGGACGTGGTGCTACCGGCGGCCAGCTTTGCGGAGAAGGACGGCACATTCACCAACAGTGAGCGCCGCGTCCAGCGGGTCCGGAAGGTCATCGACCCGGTGGGAGACAGCCGTCCCGACTGGGCGATACTCTGCGACCTGGCCCGGCGGATGAGCCTTCGGCTCCGCCTGGGAGTCGAGGCCGAGTTCGAGTTCGGCCGCACGTCGGAGATATGGGACGAGATGGCGTCCCTCACCCCAATCATTGCGGGCATCTCTTACGAGAGGCTGGACGCGGAGGGAGGCATACAGTGGCCGTGTCCTACTCCCGACCACCCCGGCACGCGTTATCTCTACGAGACCGACTTCCCCCGCGGGCCCCGGGCCAAGTTCGTGCCATTCGATCAAGGGCCACAGGCAGAGGAGCTGCCCGACAGGCGCTTCCCGCTGATTTTGAACACGGGCCGTAACCTCTACCATTGGCACGGCGGCACCATCACCCGTCGCGCCTCGGCCCTGCTCGCGAAGTCTCCGGAGCTGGAGATAGCCATGAGCGCGGAGGACGGCGAGCGCTACGGCGTGGTGGATGGGGAGTGGGCAGGCCTGTCGTCCCGGCGGGGGCGGCTCGAGGGGCGCGTCACCTACACTGAAAAGATGCGCTCAGGGGAGGTATTCGTGCCGTTCGTCAGGCTCAAGGATCACGCCGCAAACTTCCTGACCAATTCAGCGTTCGACCCCAACTCTAAGATACCGGAGTACAAGGTCTGCGCCGTGCGCATCGAAAAGCTCTCCAATGGCGCCAGCCCGTCCACGCATTGAGCGCCTCGAAGCAACGCGGCATAGTCACCGCGTAGTGGAAGACTCTTTGACATCTGCAGTCCGTTGGAGCGGAGCGCCATGTCTACGCCTGTAACACAGATGCCGAAGCCCGATGCGAGACAGTACGAGGGCAACCGCAAGCTGTTCCTCGTCCCGGTCTACCTGCTGGGGTCCGACGCGCCTGAGGAGGGCCAGCGTCTGCTTGAGCAGTACTGGTCTGAGGTCCGAGGCCACGTCGAGAACCTGGAGCGCTCGCTCGGCAAGGTCATCCGCGTTTACCACGAAGGGGTCTTCGCAGGCGGCAAGCAGGGCATGGCCATGGTGGAGGCGATGAACCCCAAGGGCCACTCCTTCGTGCAAGCCATCTGCCAGTCCGGAGCAACATTGGAGGCCACCGAGAACGGCGACCTCGTGCACGAAAGCTCGGACTGGCAGAGGTGCATATCGGTCGGGCTGATGAGCCAAAAGGTCCTCACGACCGCCATGGAGGGCTTCCAGGAGGCGACGCGGCTGCGCTACGAGCGCATCGGGAGGGGCATCGACGAGACCCTGAAGGGATCGGAGTCCGGTATCCTCTTCATCCGGGAAGACCACCGCGTCCAGTTCCCGTCCGACATCCAGGTCTTCTACGTGGCGCCGCCCGCCCTTGACGCCCTCAACCGTTGGAGGGCCGACCAGAGGCGGGCCGCCACCCGCCTCTACGAGGAGATGGCCCGGCAGGAGAGCGGGGCGCAGGACGCAGAAGCGGAGGCTCCCCACGAGCAGGAAGCCCCGCAATAACCGCCTTGCCTATGTGCGCCTTTGGGTCTGCATGAGTCCCGTGTCGTGAAGCCTGATGGGAAAAGGCGGCTGCGGAGCCGCGAATGGCTGGACACACCGGAGCTGTACGGATGGCTCCGGCGCGCCGCGTTCAAGTCCCAGGGGTGGAGCGCGCAGGCGTTCGAGGGCAGGCCCATAATCGGGGTCTGCAACTCCTGGAGCGAGCTGACGCACTGCAACGCCCACCTGCGCGACCTCGCGGCGGTGGTGAAACGCGGCGTGTTGCAGGCGGGGGGTTTCCCTCTGGAGTTCCCCGTAATGTCCCTGGGCGAGTACTTCATGCGCCCCACAGCCATGCTCTACCGTAACCTGATGAGCATGGACGTCGAGGAGTCGATATCTGCCAACCCGCTGGACGGTGTGGTCCTGCTCGGGGGCTGCGACAAAACGACGCCCGCCCTGCTCATGGGGGCGGCGAGCGCCGACGTGCCGGCGATACTGGTCACTGGCGGCCCGCAGTTGAAGGCGAGTTGGCGTGGGGAAGAGCTCGGAACGTGCACGGACTGCCGGCGCTACGAGCAGGAGCTCAGGGCGGGCAGGATCACAGAGGCCGATTGGGCAGACCTGCAGGACAACATTATCAGCAGCCCCGGTCACTGCGGGGTGATGGGTACGGCGTCCACCATGGGAGCGGTGGGAGAGGCTCTGGGCATGGCGCTGCCTGGCAACGCGGCCATCCCGGCTGCCGACTCCCGAAGGACCCGCTTGGCGGAGGCCGCTGGCCGCCGGATCGTCTCCCTGGTCGAGAGTGACATGAAGCCCTCGGCCATCCTGACCAGTGAGGCCTTCGAGAACGCCATCCGGACTCTGCACGCAATCGGAGGCTCTGCCAACGCGATCATTCACCTCTGTGCCCTTGCCGGCCGTGTGGGAGTTGACCTCCCATTGAGCCTGTTCGATGACCTGTCCAGGACGACGCCAGTCGTGGCGAACGTCAAGCCCTCGGGCAGGTACCTAATGGAGGACTTCCACAACGCCGGGGGGCTCCCCGCCGTCTTGCGCGGGCTGCTGCCCCTTCTACACGGGAACGCGCCGACGGTGACGGGCCTAAGCCTGGGCGAGAACGTAACCGGGGCGGAGGTATATGACCGCGATGTGATCAGGTCTGCTGGAGATCCGGTCAGCTCGGAGGGCGGTCTGGCTGTGCTGACCGGCAGCCTCGCCCCTGGCGGTGCCGTGATCAAGTCCAGCGCCGCCTCGCCCGGGCTGCTGAAGCACTCCGGGCGGGCGCTCGTGTTCGAAGATCACGACGACTTGGCGCGGCGCATAGACGACCCAGAGTTGGAGGTGGACCCCGACGACATTCTTGTCATGCGCAACGCCGGGCCCATTGGAGGGCCCGGAATGCCGGAGTGGGGGTTCCTGCCGCTTCCCAGGAAACTGCTGGAACGCGGTGTGCGGGACATGGTGCGAATCAGCGACGCCCGCATGAGCGGGAGTGCCTTCGGCACCGTCGTGGTCCACGTCAGCCCCGAGTCGGCCGTGGGCGGGCCGCTGGCTGCCGTGCGCACCGGAGACATCATCGAGATGGACGTACCGCAACGGCGCCTCGACATGAAGGTTGAATACAGGGAGGTACGGCGCAGGCTTGCGGAGGCGCCTCCGACCAAGCCGGGGCCGGCGCGAGGCTACGACTTGCTGTTCAGCCAACACGTAACCCAGGCGGACAAGGGCTGCGACTTCGACTTCCTCCGCGCCGCGGACGGCTAGAGCAGACCGTTCTCAATGATGCCTACCCGGTCGCAGAGGGCCTCGGCCTCATCCATGTTGTGAGTGGTCAATAGCACGGTCGCGCCTCTCCGTCTGTAGCTTCGGAGCAGGTCCCACAAGTCTAGGCGAGACCGTGGGTCGAGACCCTCGGTCGGCTCGTCCAGAACCATCAAGGGGGGATCGGCCAGCGCCTCGGTTGATTTGTCTTGGCGCTCTTCCAGACGGAGGTCGGGGATCAGCTCCTCGGTGCGGCAAGAGGCGGCTTTGCGCGGTAGGCCGCGCAGCTTGGCTAAAGATGTGCAGGTGGTGTCGGACCGTAGGGCCCCAGTAGAGGTTGGCTTCCTGGGGCATGACTCCCATGTAACCCTTGACCACGTTGGGTTCTGATACCACATCGTGCTCAAAGACCAGGACCTGACACGAGGTGGGCAACAGCTTGGTGGTGATCTGGCGCACCAGCGTGGCGTTGCCGGCGCCGTTGGGGCCGAGGATTCCCAGAAGCTCGCCGCGCGCTATCTTGAGCGTGATGTCGCGGTTCGCCCACGTGCCGCCATTGTACCTCTTAGTGAGGTTGCGGACCTCTACGGGTGGAGCCCGTTCATCATGGCTGTCCATTGGCCCCTCTGTGTGTGGCGCCGAAAACCGTGGGCGCCGCCCGCCTGGCCGGCAGCCTAGAACCGGATGCCGCTGGAGGCCCTGAACTCGGCTACCGCGTTTCTGATGCGCTGATATCCCGTGTGGTCGGTCACCACGTCCTCCGGTCGCTCAGTGCTGCGGGCCAGGAATCCGGGTTCGCGCACCGACTTCACCGGCCGGCGGCCGTCTTGGTACCGGATGTCGATGCTCCAGCGGATGCGGTCCGTCCGGTTGGGCGGCGATACGTGGGGGACGTGCTGGTGCATCAGCAGCGCGTCTCCTACCTGCATGGGGACGGCCAGCGGCTCCAGGTCGTCCAGCGCCGGCGCGAAGGTGCCCGGCTCCCACTGCTCCTCGTAGGGCGGTGTGTGCATGTGACCGCCTGGCAGGACGTGAAGGCAACCGTTCTCCTCGTTCACCGGCACGAGGGGGATCCAGAAGTTTGGCTCCGGCATCTGCGGCGCAGCTACGATGCGGGACATGAACCTGCCACCCCCCTTGGGATCGGTGGGACCAAGCCCGTACTGCTGCCGAACGTAGGTAATCCGCTTCGCCGCGTATGCGGTGTCCTCGTGCCAGCGGAAGTCTGCGACGCCGTAGTTCGGGAGCTTTGGGCGCAGCCGGTGACGGCCTTCGCAGTGCACCTCCGGCCCGATGATCCCCTCCACGATGTTGAGCAGTTTGACGTGGCTCAGAACCCCGAACAGTGCGGGGCCCATCAGGGTCGAACCCACGACCTCGTCGTACGCCTCCCCGGCGTCCTCCACGATCCTGATGAACCGCGTTGCGAATCCCTCGTCGTCGTACAGCGAGCGAATACGTCCGTCGGCGTGGTAGGCCCTTGCAACCCGGTCCACAGCCGCGTCCACTTCGTCGATCAATGGCTGCAGCTCGTCGCCATCGAACAGCCCTTCCAGGGACACGTAGCCCTTCTCGTCGTACTGGCGTTTCTGTTCTGTAGTTAGTCCTGCCATTGCGCTACTCCTCAACACGCGTTGCTCATGAGGATGGCGGGGCTTGTACCCGCCGGGGGCTCCTGCACTTAGCTAGACGGCTTCCACCAGCTCGATCAGGATTCCGTCCGGGTCGAGCGCGCACACAACCCCCGCAGCACCCGGTGCGGGGGTGGGGTCGGACAGGAACGAGACCCCCTTCGCTTTCAGCGCGGCGTGCTCCGCCCTCACGTTGGCCACGAAGAAGGTGAGCCAGCGCACCCCGGCGGCGAACTCCGCCGTTCTCCTGGCGGGCGGAGAGGCAATCCGCACCAGCTTGATCAACGTTTGGCCCGCCTGGAGGCGCACCTGCCTGAATCCCCGGGGCGCCAGTCCCACGGCCTGCGCGCGGTCGGCGGGGACGTCGATGTCGAGTACGACCTCGAAGCCCAAGTCGTCCCGGTAGAACCTCAGCGACTCCTCGAAATTGCTGCATATTATGCAAACGTCGACGACCGGGTGTGAGAGTTCCATTTGCAGACCTCCTGTGTAAGATGTGTTTTTCGCTGCCAGTGTACATTGAATCGAGGAGGAGGGAGCGTCCGCTTTGGAGGCAGGTCATGGACAAGACGAGCGGGTGAGGACAACGATCGTCAAGAAGACGTTCAACGAGGACTTCGTCGAGGTAACTGTTCAGACTTTGGTGATGTCTTCTCCACTAGCATAGTCTCGATAAGGCAGAAGTCTTTGATCCCCCCCGCCCGCCCTTGGAAACTGGGGCGGAGCCCCCAGACCCCCTGGAGCCTGTCTCAGAAATGGTTCTTGCGATTGTATACGGTCGTGTTGATGAGTAGATTGGGGTGGTAGGAAAGCACGTATTGAGGTAGTGGCGATGCCTATGAGAGCCTTCAGTCGTGAGCATGTTTGGTTGATGCCTCCGACGCTGGACGAACTGGTCCCCGCAGACCACGGGGCCAGATTCGTGGCGGCCTTCGTGGACCGGCTCGAAGCGGAGGTCTGGGAGGAGTTGGAGATCGACCTTCAGGGTGCCCGGCGTGGTGCGGCGGCCTACCACCCCCGCGCCCTTCTGAGCGTATGGATATACGGCTTCATGACCGGTGTGCGCTCCTGCCGCAAGCTGGAGGCGGCTTGCCGCGACCAGATCCCCTACATGTGGCTCGTCGGGATGCAGAGGCCCGACCACAACACCCTGTGGCGGTTCTACAAGGCGCACCGAGACCGGATGAGGACGCTGCTGCGCCGCAAGCGTGCGTACCGCAGTGAGGGCGGGCCTCGTGGAGTTGGCGCTCCAGGCGGTCGACGGTACCCGAATCGCGGCCAACGCCTCCATGGAGCATACCCACGACGCCAAGGGGCTGAGGCGGCTTCTGGCCCGTACCGAAGAGGCGATCTCGGAGCTGGAGGCTCAGAACACCACCGGGGGTGACCCACCGGCGGTGAGGCTGCCACCGGAGCTTGCCAACGCCAAGGCCCTCGCCCGCGTCGAGCATGAGGAGGGGCCGAACCAGACGAACCTGACCGACGAGGACGCGGCCCTGCTCAACACCAGCAAGGGCAACTTCATCACCGGCTACAATGCCCAGTCGATGGTCTCCCCGCTTTCGCCCCAAAACCAGGGCCCGGGCGGCATGCTGATCACGGCTGTGGACGTGACCTCCAGTTCCGACGACCACCCCCAGTTGGTGCCGATGATCGAAGCGGCCGCAGAGAACATCGGAGCTCAGCAGGACGTGGTGACCGTTGCAGACGCCGGATACCATTCGGGAGCCAACCTTGCCCAGTGTGACGCCCGCGGCCACGAGGTGCTGATGGCCGAGACCCACGGCCGCAAACGTCGCGACCCGTACCATAAGGACCAGTTCACCTACCGTCCCCGAACCGACACCTACCTGTGTCCTCTACGAAAGGTGCTCACCTACAAGGACACCTTCACCCACGGCAACGGCTACAGGGTCAGGCGTTACGTGGCCAATGGCCAGGACTGCAGGACCTGTCCGGCCTTTGGCAAGTGCACCTCCTCGGACTTCCGCCGTCTGCGTCACTTCCACACTTTAGTTCATATCCCCCGCCATCTGACCCATCCCTCACCCAACCCTACTCCACCTCGTACCAAGACAATGAGACAGCCTCCCCTGCCAGTGGGGAGAACCCCTCCGGAGCCTGTCTCATAAGTCGTGCAGTGGGGGTATGGAAGGATATAGTTGTGGCCATCCTGGCCGCGATGGAGAGATGGATGCCGCTGCGAGCGATGGACCGAGAACAGATGTGGCTGATGCCTCCGAGCCTGGGCGACCTGATCCCTGCCGAGCACCCTTCGCGGTTCGTGGCCGAGGTGGTGGACGCACTCGACCGAGAGGACTGGGCGGAGCTTGGGGTGGAGATAGACGGAGGTGATCTTGGGCCTCCTTCGTACCATCCTCGAGCGCTGTTGAGCGTGTGGCTGTACGGCTTCATGACCGGAGTGCGCTCGTGCCGTAAGCTGGAGGCAGCCTGTCGTGACCAGATACCGTACCTGTGGTTGACGTGCGTGCAATATCCGGACCACAACACACTCTGGAGGTTCTACAAGAGCCACCGCCAGGCGATGAGGAGGCTGTTCAAGCGTACGGTTCGGATGGCGGTGAAGATGGAGTTGGTGGACCTGGCGTTGCAGGCGGTGGACGGGACGAAGGTTGGAGCCAACGCATCGAAGGCCAGGACATACGATGCGGAGGGACTGGGGCGGCTCTTGGAGCGGCTTGAGCGTGCGATAAGCGACCTGGAGTCCCAGAACGAATCGGGAGAGGATACTCCAACCGCCCAGTTGCCGCAGGAGTTGTACGACAAGAGGGTCCTGAGAGAGCAGGTGCGCCAGGCGATGGACGATCTTTCGAACGAGGAGGGACGGCGCATCAACCTGACCGACCGAGAGGCTCGTCTGATGAAGACACGCCAGGGCGTCATGCCCGGCTACAACGCGCAGGCGATGGCCTCGCCCGCACGGACTGCCGACGGACAGCGTGCAGGCATGTTGATCACGGCGGTCGAGGTGGTGGACGAACCGGGCGACCACGGCCAGTTGACTCCGATGCTGGACAAGGCCGAGGACAATACGGGCGCCAGGGCGGACATGACGTTGGCCGATGCGGGCTACCATTCGGGGCAGGCGCTGGAGGAGTGCGCCAGCAGAGGCCAGCGGGTGGCGATGCCAGAGTCCCAGCGCCGTGCGCTGCGGCGTCCGTACCACAAGGACCGATTCACCTACGACGAGAGCAGCGACAGCTATAGATGCCCCCAGGGTCAGGCGTTGCGCTTCATACGCATCAAGCGCAATCATGGGGTGCCGATGCGGCGGTACCGGGCCTCCGGCGCCGTCTGCCGGGCGTGTCCTGCCTTCGGGACCTGTACGAAGGACGCTCGTTATGGTCGCGCACTGGAGATAGGGCCTCACGATGCTGCGCTGCGTGTCCACCGTGAGTGGATGTCGACCGAGGAGGCGAGTCGGTCCTATGAGCGCAGGCAAGGGCTGATCGAGCCGGTCTTCGGGATCATCAAAGACCAGCAGGCAGGCCGCAGGTTCCTGCTGCGCGGCATCGCCAATGTCGCGGCCGAATGGACGCTGCTGGCCACGGCCTTCAACCTGCGCACCCTCTGGCGCATCTGGCGGGCCGGGGCGGACATGTGGCGTCACGGACGTACCTCTTGGACGGCAACTTCGGCCCGAATCTGGGGATGCCAGGAGCGCCAGACCGCCATCCTCCCCGCACACGGACTGCCATGACACGCCAACCCGGCCCTCCAGCGGATCCGACCAACCAATGCAGTGCTCCCCATCACCACCAACAACCCTTTGTGAGACAGGTTCCTCTTAACTCCTCCTTCGGACCTCACGGAGTCTGAACAGTTTCCCGTCGAGACGCACATAGAGAGGGCGTGAGGTGATAGCTGAAGGGCTGCTGTTACGACTTCGGGTTCGGTCAGGAGTTCATCAGCGACGGTCACGTGCCGGAGGGTTTCAGTTACTGGGCATGGGCGGACATTCAGAGGTACGTCATGACCCTGACGCGGGGAGGCAGCATGGTCGGCGTCAAGCCGGGGATGTCCATGACCTGCTGCACCGACGGCTCCAGGCCGTTTTCTGCAAGCTAGAACCCATCGAAGAGGGCGACTAGCCGCGGTTGTGGCGGGAGCGGGAGGGAGTCGAACCTAAATATGGAATAGGCGCCTCAAGAGGCAGCGGTGTACCGTTCGGTGTACCTTACGCGCCTATTGCCCTTCCACTAGACCCGAATGAGGTTGAGGCCGGGCGTGGGGTCGTCGTGTCCCCCGGTCAGCCTAGGGGAAATCGCCACAGATCGGCGCTCAGGGTGTGTGTGTCGTCTTGTCATACTCCTAGTCATACTTGGGGGGGGGATTTCTTCTAACTCCCCTAAGCCCGAATCCACCGAAGGATACCGATGGACGGCGTGAGGACAGCGGCAGGGTGGGTGAGGGAGCTACAGGGGAGATGGCTGGGCTCATTGGGGTAGATTGGAGGTCGGCGAACGGTCTTCAGTCGCCGCATAGGGCCCCTATGTGTCAAACGCCAAGAGGTATGTACCAGTAGAAGGGGAGATCGCCAGGACCTATAGACCACTTCGCCAGGAGGTTTGACCACCCTGGGCGCCCGGACGGGGCTCATCTGGGCAATGTGGGATAAGAGCGGGATCACTTAGTTCGAGCGCACATCTGCACAGATTGGTGCTGGCCAGGCTGCTACGTCACCCCTGAGTGTTCCCGCCCACATCGACAGTTTGCTAAACTACGAAACAGCGCATTCACGGGGGCCTTCTACGTTATGCCCAACGGCGGCTCGGACAATTGCGGAACGTGCTGGTTCAACAGGAAGAACCTCGGGGGTCGCAACGGGATGAGGCACACGCACAATCCCGAGCCTCCTCACTGCGAGATCAGAGACGAGCCGATCGAGGACCCGTTCTACACCTACTGCGCCAATCATCCCCATAGACGGTCGGGCAGAGACCCAATTCCAATTGGGCCTATCCTGGTAGGTCAGGCAATCGGAGGATTCGCCTATGAGCGAGTCATATGGAAGCCATCTCCCGATACCGAGGACATCCGGCAGCATCTGCTCGACCTGCTCGCCGAAACCGAAGAGACAGCCGTGGCCGACTCCTATCCGGCCTATCCCAGCGTAATGCAAGCGGTCGTTTGGCAGCTCGGCGAGTTCCGCGAGCGGCGGGCTGTTGAGACTTTGCAGCGGCTGGCGGATGAGCTGCAGGGAAAGCCCGCGAATCTCGTACGGGCGGCGCTCAAACGAATCAGGGAAGGTGTCGCCTAAGGGGGGTGCGCCCGCACCGGAAGCTATACGAGGCCAGATATACCCCGCCGGACTCGGGCTACTGTAGGACTCCGGTGAGAGGCTCATGATCGCGAGGTTCACATCGGGACGCTGCAGAAACATCGAGCTTTGGGGGGCGGTCGGAAAGACATTGGCACCATCGCTGACCAGCACCGTCGCTGACCAGCACCGTTTCGAGCAGATTTGGGTCAGTTGGAGGTCAGTCCGTTGGCAGTAAGAGTGGTCTCCTGGAACATTGATGGCATGGTAGCTCCCTGGAATTGTCTGGTGGAGATGAACGCGGATGTCGCCCTTCTGCAGGAGGCGAGCGAGCCGCCGCGAGACCTGGCCAAGCCAATCTACGTCGATCCCGCACCATGGCGTACCGCTGGATGGGTCGCATGGCCGCGCCGGACTGCCATCGCGAGGCTCTCGAACCGTGTTGATGTAGAGTGGATTAGGACGAAGTTGCTCGCAGAGGCGGATTCAGGAGAACTCGCAGTCAGCCGCCTGGGCACAATGACCGCCGCTGTCGTCATGCCTCCCGACATCGAGCCCTTCGTAGTTGTCTCAATGTATTCCTTCTGGGAGAAGCCCCACGGCTCCACTGACAGCAGCTGGATCGTCCCTGACGCCTCGGCCCACCGGGTCATCTCAGACCTCTCAGCGCTGATTGGAAAGCAGGATGGGCATCGCATCCTAGCTGCCGGGGACCTCAACATTCTCCATGGACATGGGGACGACGGCAGCGAATACTGGGCCTCGCGCTACGGCACGGTGTTCGCAAGGATGGAGGCGCTGGGGTTGCCTTTCGTGGGGCCGCAGGCCCCGAATGGGCGGCAGGCAGACCCATGGCCGGGTGAGCTGCCCCGCGAAAGCAAGAATGTACCGACGCACCACCCGAAACCACATCCCGCCACCCGCCAACTGGACTTCGTCTTCGCGTCCAAGGGAATGGTCGATTCCGTGTGCGTGCGTGCACTCAACGAGTCGGAACAATGGGGACCGAGCGACCACTGCCGTCTGGAGATCAAGGTCTCATAGTACCGCGGCAGAGCACTTTGCCAGGTGTCTTTGCCCTTCAGCAGGCAGTCGATTTGCCGATCGCCGGTGTGTCAGATGATCAGCGCCCAGACCGCACGGCGGCGACCGGTCTCCGGGTCCTCCGCCAGACCCAGACGACCGAAGTCCATCTCCGCCACCTCGCCTGGTGCGCTCTCCTCCATCCGCACCGTCGTGGCGCTTCGTCTCTGCCAACCCCGCCTACGGATGAACCGCCCGACCGACGCGTACGAGACCCGGCATCCCCGGCCCGCAAGCAGCTCGTGGATGCGGGTCACCTGCAGACGGTCGGCGGTGAGCCACTCGTAGACCTGGTCCGCCCAGGGGACAAGGACCTCCTCGGTCGGCGTCTCCACCTTCCGAGGGGTGCTCAGGTTCAGCCCCACCAGGCGGGTCAACTGATCTTCACTCGGAACCGGGCCGTCTCGTGTCAGGCCCGCCTCCACCCCCGCCCTGATGTATCTACGGACTGTCTTCCTCGACAGTCCTGTACCGCTAGCTATCTGCCGCTGACTCTCACCGGACTGCCAGCGGCGTACCACTTCTGCTATCTCCACTCTAGACACCTCCCTGTACGCTATCGCCGCTCCTTACATCAAGGTTGCAGCTATGGTCGCCAATCAGGTGTCCGGGGTGGTCCCCCTCACTGATTAAGTGGTCTATAGGTCCTGATTATTTCTCGATCTACCGGTACCTAGCTCTTGATCATTGACAGGGAGCGTCGTACAACGGACACTTTGGGAGCACGTGCTATCACCCTTTGTTCGTGTTCAACCAGTTCGGTGACTGCGAGGGGGCGATGCTCCGTGCGGGGAACGTACATAGTGCACACAAGTGGAGGCAGGTGCTGGATCCGATCCTGTCGCGCTATGGGGAAACGGGGCTACGGCGATACTTTCGTGCCGATGCCGCATTTGCCAAGCCGGACATCTATGAGTACCTCGAGGAGCGGCACGTCCTTTACGCTATAAGACTCCCAGGCAACGAGGTGCTGCAACGGGAGATCGCCCCTCTGCTCAGGAGGCCGGTGGGGAGGCCGCCGAAGCGTCCAGTGATCCTATACGACGACTTCTGGTATCGTGCCGGGAGTTGGGACCGGGCACGGCGGGTGGTGGCCAAGGTGGAGTGGCACAGGGGAGAGCTGTTCCCCCGGGTGGGCTTCATCGTCACGAACATGACGGCTGGCCCCGAAGGAGTGGTGCGATTCTACAATGGTCGTGGGACAGCCGAGCAGTGGATCAAGGAGGGCAAGTACGCGCTGAACTGGACTCGGCTGTCGGGCCATCGGTTCGTGGCCAACCGGGTGCGTCTGTCTCTGTTCGTCCTGGCGTACAACCTTGGGAACTTCCTTCGCCGGCTGTGTCTGCCCAAGGCCGTCAAGCACTGGTCGCTGCGGAGCGTGCAGGTCAAGCTGATCAAGATGGGAGGTCGTCTGGTGTGGCACGCGCGTCGACTGATCTTTCAGTTGTCCGAGGTGTCGGTTCCTCGACGGTTGTTCCAGGGAGTGTTGGATCGTATCGGCCGGTTATCGCCGGCGCCAAGCTGAGGGAGGGTACAACCACGATCTTGCCAAGAGGGGGAGAGCGCTCCAGGGAGTCGGCTTGTCTTCAATGCGGTTTCACCCCACTGCCAGGGGACACGAGGACGATGAAGACGGACAAGAAGGGTGCTCTACGACTGCAAACGCATCTCTTATCGGATAGACCGGCGATTGACAGCCCTTGCAGGACCCGAATATGATGCTACCATCTCGTTTGGGCTGCCCCTTGAGCCTGAAGACTCCCAATATGGGAAATACCGGTCAATATAATGGCGCGACGGGGCGTAAGCGGCTTCGCGCCCCGGGAAGCTCAGACGGAGGCGGAGCGTCCACCACTCGGCCATCCTGGAGTTCGACGTCCCCAGCTATCGGACCGGGGCAGCTCTGGAGCGCCTTCAACAGGAGGTCTACCGGCAAAAATAAATAGACGCACACCGGCAACAATAGTTGACGCTGGATCAAGAGGAGAACAGGGAATGATTGGACAAGTATTGGATTACTCCGCTCAAACCAACTCGGGACTGATCACAGGGGATGACGGCAACCGATATAAGTTTGTCGGGACCGAATGGAAAGACCAGGCCATTCCCAACCGGGGAATGCGGGTGGATTTCGAGGCGCAGGGCAGCGATGCTGTAGCCATTTACCGTGCTACGCCGGCCCCCGGCGCCGGCGGGATTGGCGGCGCTCTCGAGGGCGTGATGGGCTCCGAGAAGACCAAGATGGTTGCCGGGCTGCTGGGGATATTCCTTGGCTGGGCCGGCGTCCACAAGTTCTACCTGGGCATCAAGAAGCCCGCAATAATACAGCTGGCAGTTGGCGGCGGCGGCCTAGTGCTGGCTCTGATTGTGGGCAGTGCATTCATAGCTTTGGGGATGTTCGGCATTGGCGCCGTCATTGGGTTTTTGATGTACGTGGTTGGCTATGTTGCTCTGATGGCGGCTGGCGTACTTGGGTTGGTGGAAGGCATTATCTACCTGACCAAGTCGGATGAAGACTTCCAGAGTATCTACGTTACCGGCCAGAAGCAGTGGCTTTAGGCCGGTTATCACCGGCGCCAAGCTGAGGGAGGGTACAACCACGATCTTGCCAAGAGGGGGAGAGCGCTCCAGGGAGTCGCCTTGTCTTCAATGCGCTTTCACCCCACTGGCAGGGGACACGAGGACGATGAAGACGGACAAGAAGGGTGCTCTACGACTGCAAACGCATCTCTTATTGGATAGACCGGCGACTGACTGGCCTTGCAGGACCTGACTATGCTGCTCCCATCTCGTTTGGGCTGCCCATTGAGCCTGAAGACTCCCAATATGGAAAATCCCGGCTTATTATAGGGGAGGGGTCATTCTAGCCAGGACGGCTGCACCGTCATGCCCGACCCGTCCTCTGGAAGGGCACACTGGCCAAGCTGGCCGTAGTCGCCGTCCCGAACGGCAACGCCGCCGTCCTCAGCCTCCAGAGGACGGACTCCGACACGGCTGTGCGCACGTATCGCCTGGCGACAGCTGCTCTCCGAATAGTAGTGTGAAGGGCGGTTGTTCGGCGGAGTCAAGTCAGGCAGTGCGACCCGAGAAGGAAGGTAGGCCATTGTGAGTGTGGTGACAGCAGTGGCGGCCCTTGCCGCCATCGGCTTGCTTTTCGCGATGGACCCAGGCGGGGCAATCGCTGAAAGCGGCTTTCCCGACTTCCGGGAGATGGACTGGAAGCAGCTGGCGGTCTGGGGCTTCCGCACGATAGGCGTAGTCGTAGCGCAGCTGCTCATCATCGTGCTGTGGTTGTGGCCCAAGCACCGGCCCCCACAGGCGCTTGAGGAGCATCGACGCCCGTGGGACGCGGGGGCCCCACAGCCCGGTTCAATGCCCGCGGCGGCGGTATCTACGCTGGAAGGCCACATGATATGGAGTCCGACGCTGCTGGCCTCCATCATCGAGATGTGCCAGCGCGGCACGCTGCGAATCGAGGCCGTCGGAACAAGGGTCGGCTTCCTGTACCGGCTGTCTCGGCAGGCTCCCGTACATTATGACTGGGAGCAAACGATATGCGAAAGCATGCCCATGCCGTCGCGCGCCACAACGGTTGATGCGCTCCATGAAGCGATAAAGAAGCGCGAGGATGCCATCGGCGACCAGATAGGGGACTACCTGCATCATCGCGGCCATTTCCATGACAATCCGGTGCGAGTCAGGAGGGAAAACGACGACGATGCAATCGGATGGGGAATGCTGGCCGGCGCCTTGATGGGCGTTGGCAGCGGGCTTTGGGCGGCTCTATGGCTGGACCAGTGGTGGGCGAACGCCCTGATCGGCGCGTTCACAGGTCTCGTATATTTGCTGATGGCGCCGTCGATACGAACCGGCATGGTGCCGACAACGCAGAGTGGAGCGCATGAGATAAGTCAGTGGCTAGGCTGGAAAGAGACTCTGGCCGGATCTGCCCCGCCCTATGCCCGGAACCAAGCTGATTCCATGTTGCCCTATGCCGTGGCGCTGAATGTGGCGCAGCCATGGCTCGACGTGGCAGGCTCGGTTCCGCCGTGGTTCGGATCCGGCAGCGCATCCTCCCTGCAGGGCGCCGACCTGGACGCGGCCTATCACGGTTTCATGCACGCGCCGGAGTGGTACCTGAGCGGAAGGTCGGGCGATGCGGCGAAAGCGGCCGCGGGGGTTGGTTATGAACTAGAGCTCGAGCTACTCGAATTGGAGTCGCCGGATACCGGGAAGGCCGTGCACAGGGAGACCGCCGACGAAATCCAGGACATAGCCCGTGAGCCGGATTCACAGCGCAGTTCTCGGGAAAGTGCGCCGCCACCGCCATCGGGCGGGTATCAACAGTACAGGGGAGAAAGACTGATTGAGGAACCGAAGAGCGGCGGGGGCCTCCGCGGGTGCTTCATATGGGTGGTAAGCCTGGTAGGCATAGGGGTGGTGGTCTTGGTCGTCCTGTTCAGCCTCGATGTGGTCTCGCCTCGCGACAAACCGTGTCCCTTGGACTCTCCCGCGATCCCGACGCCCGCGCAGATTGCGGTGGTCGGCGACCTGTTCCGCGATGAGTGCGTGAGGGTCAGTGGCACGGTCGTGTTCCAGGACGCCGGCGAGCTGGTGGTGGAGATGAAACGGGGCGAGTACGTGCAGCGGGTTAACGTACGCGACCCGTCGGAGGTTCTCGAAGCAATCCCCCTAGGCCGCGTGGTGACCCTGGCTGGGCGGCTCAAGGAGGAGGAGGACGGAACATACGCAGTCCACTTCGTACCGGACCATAGATCGGACCGGGGGTGGTGGCGGAACCTCCGGGACAACCTTGAAGGGTTGTTCTAGGTGGCTGTGGGTGCGACAGGCATTGGTGATGGCTTCCCCACTTCAATGCGCTTTCACCCCACTGGCAGGGGACACGAGGACGATGAAGACGGACAAGAAGGGTGCTCTACGACTGCAAACGCATCTCTTATCGGATAGACCGGCGATTGACAGCCCTTGCAAGCCCTGACTATGATGCTACCGTCTCATTGTGGCTGCCCTTTGAGCCTGAAGACTGCCAATATGGGAAATCCCGGTTATATATATTAGAGAGATATTTCCTGGCACCACGCCGATGGCCCCTGGGGGGGCTACCCTGGGACGGCGAACCCTCCGAGTCGGCGGCGCTGGTGATGCCGTCGGTAGTGGCGGCGGGCCAACGGCTGAGTCTTCCGGTTGACGTGGCTCTAACCCTTCAGCGCGTCTCTGTCCTCGAAGTGTGCCGCGCTGGGGGTAGCGACAACGGCGCAACCCCGTCGCGCCGCGCCAAGGCGGGGGGTATGACGTGGTGGAAGGGGTGCAGAGCCCCCCAGGGCATGGTCAAGGCCCGTTACCACCGCTCTGTGGGGTTCCTCAGTTTGCCAGGGCCGCTCTGCTGCCAACCCCCCCGGCCAGCGTCGCGGCGGCCTTGGGCAGGGGTTCGAGCGGCTCCGCCAGGGCGTCGGCCGGTGTGGCCAGCTCGCGGCACTCCCCATCGACGACTACGCCAAGCTGCCCGTCCGATTCGTCGACAGCATGATCCACGACGGGGACATCATCGACCTGAGCGCCCTGGTCTTGGTGCATTGAGCCGCCGCCGTCTGTATCAGCCCAGCCGACTGTTTGTCTGAGGCGCTTTTCCAGGCCCTGGTCCGCGACCAAGGGCGGGGAGGCACGAGAGACGGATCTGCAGGGCATCCGGACGGAGGCCATTGGCTACAGGGAGCCCGACCCGCCGCCCGACATCTACCTAGCGTCTCATTCCGGGTCGCGACCGCTTGACAGTCTCCACAAGACCTTTAACCCGGGACGGGTGCCGGCGCAATCAGTTCCAGGTTGTCCGGCACGTCCACATAGGTCTTGCGGTTACAGATCCTACTCGCGACTTTCACGGTGGACGTTGTACTTCCGCATCAGGTCTGTGATCGGGTGTCCGGCGTCGAAGAATCTCCTCATCTCGCTGACTTCCCCTGCTGATAGCTGTCGTCTCCTCATGGCGAATCCCCTCCAGTTCGTGGTCTATCTAGGGTCTATCTTACCTCTCCCCACATGTGCGCATATCGTGCGCATGGGTCTATCTTATGGATAGCTTCCAGCTACGAATGGTTGGTCCATGACCCTAAGAGCGAGGATATTATATAGTGCATCGTCCAACTCGCGACAGGCCAGCAGCCCGGCATCTGAGGTAATAGTGGCACCGTGGAACTCCAACCGTATACGGCGGTCGAAACGGAGCTTGGCACAGGCGTTTGTGCTTTCACCCATTAGGTGCCTCCGAGGACAGTACGTTATCAAGCATTAGAGTAGTCACTCACGATCAGTCTAGCACTCATGATAACCGCTGTGCTCTGCTATTCGACTACATCGGGTAGAGATGGTACTGTTTACGACACACCTTGTAGGGTTGATATGGGAAATGTGGGCTAAGAGGTTCTTCAGCAGAAAGGCATTGGCCTTGAAAGTAGACATTGGCTTCCTCACGTGCCGGAGGGTTATCCCCATCTCAGCGATCTAGGCGCAGTCTCGCACTCCGATTTAAACATTACAACCTGCTGGTGGCCCACGGCAACCTATGTTGGCGTAGCTGGGTCATACCCTGCGGCGGGACCTAGCCGGATCGGCGACCGTCTTGGAGGTGATGGTGGCATCGAAGCGCCCCCTGCGGTGGAACTCCACGTGCGACCGGAGCGAACCAGTCCCGGGAGACATCAAGGCGGCGAGTCGGTAGATGGCGGCCACCGCGTCCATGCGGCGGATGAGCAGCGTCAGCCACTCCCTAGACACAGGGAGTAGAGTCCCAGGAAGTGGTGTAAGAGGGAGAGGGTCTGGATGGCCCCCTGGCGCGGCCGGTGGCCACGATGGACGCCAGGGCCTACAGGCACAATCGACGGCATGGGGAGCCCTCTCGATCTCGGCATACGCCTTCTGCTTGCCCGTCACCCACCCGGCGTTGAAGTCGGGTACAGGGTTCCTTACCCCGAATCCACCGAAAGACGACTTTGGGGACAGTCCTTGAAGAAGCCAGAGGGTGCTCCTCTGAATCTGGGAGAATGGTTTTGAAACAGAAAACCGCCCGGAAACAAGGAGCACCCAGTAGATGCTGCCACAGAACAATCCCGACCGTATCGGCGTCGTCTTTGACGACCACCGCCTGGTGGCCAATGCCGGCCTGCTCCTGCCGGCCACCCTTGCACAGCACCTGGGCCTGCGGGAACTCGTCGACCATCACCTCGACCTCGGCTGCGCATCGGGGCGGGCGAACACGGGGGACAAACTGCTGACGCTGGTCGCTTCCGCGCTGGCGGGCGGCGACTTCATCGACGACGCCGATGCGCTGCGTGCTGGTGGGACGGTCGGTGTTCTCGGCTGCGTGGTCAAGGCGCCATCCACCCTGGGCACCTTCCTGCGCAGTTTCCGGTGGGGGCATGTCCGTCAACTCGACCGGGTGAGCCGCCAGTTGCTGGCACGCGCATGGGCCGCTGGGGCCGGACCCGGCGACTTGCCCCTGACCATCGACCTGGACTCCACCATCTGCGAGACCTATGGACTGGACAAAGAAGGGGCGCGACACCACAACTACACCGGCGCGCGGGGCTATCACCCACTGCTGGCCATCGCCGCCGGAACCGGCGACGTGCTGATGTCCCGGCTGCGCGAGGGCCGTGCCAACACCGCTCGCGGCGCTGCCCACTTCCTGCGTGAAACGGTGGGGCGGGTGCGCTACGGTGGGGCCAGCGGCCAACTCACGGTGCGCGCCGACAGCGGCTTCTACGCCCACGCTCTCGTCGCCGTCTGCCGTGAGATGGGTGTCCGCTTCTCCATCACCATCCGCCAGCACAAAGGCCTGCGGGAGTTGATTGAGGCGATCCCCGAGCAGGACTGGACGCCGATTCCCTACTGGATGGACGGCGCCGCCGATGTGGCCGAGACCACCTATACCCCCTTCCAGAGTGAACCCGACGCCGCGCCGGTGCGGCTCATCGTCCGGCGGGTGAAGCCCACGCCCGGTTCCCAGTTGGCCCTCTTCGCCACCTACAGCTATCACGGCTTCATCACCGACCGGGACGGGGAAACCCTGGAACTGGAGGCCGATCATCGCCGCCACGCCGAGATCGAGAACGCCATTCGAGACCTGAAACACGGCGTCGGACTCAACCATCTCCCCTCGGGGCGCTTCGCCGCCAACGGCGCCTGGCTGGCGGTGCAGGTGATGGCACACAACCTCGCCCGCTGGACAGCGCGCATCGGTCTGGCCGAACGGACCGTGACCACCAAGACCCTCAGGCGGCGGGTCTTCGCTCTGGTGGGACGGATCACCCGCTCGGCGCGCCGCCTTACCCTGCATCTTCCCCAGCATTGGACTTGGGAAACCCAGTTCACTCGCGCCATGGCCCGGCTGCGAGCCATTCCACTCCCCGCCTGAACTGCCAGCCTGCAACTGACCCAACTTCCCTGCAAACTCGTGCCACCCCGGTCCGCGAGAGTTCCCTGCTGCGTATTCTCTCGCCATCCCGCGCATCGCAGCTCCCGCAGAGGGCCATAGGGGCCCTATGCGGCGACTGAAAGACCGTTCGCCGACCTCCAATCTACCCCAATGAGCCCAGCCATCTCCCCTGTAGCTCCCTCACCCACCCTGCCGCTGTCCTCACGCCGTCCATCGGTGTCCTTCGGTGGATTCGGGCTAAGGGAGGACCGGGCGCTAGTCTATTTTGCTGCGGGGGTCAAGGGCGTCGCGGAGGCCGTCGCCGAGAAAGTTCACGGCGATGACGGTAATGGAGATGGCCAGGCCGGGTGGGAGCCACATCCAGAGCTGATCCTTGAGTACGTTCAACGACTGAGCGGAGTTCATCATGTTGCCCCACGTAGCGGTGGGGATGCGCACTCCCAGCCCCAGGAAGCTCAGGGTCGCCTCGCTGAGGATGGCGCCTGCGATGGTGAGCGTCGCCGCGACCACCACGTACGGCACTACGCCGGGCAGGATATGCACGAACATTATGCGCCAGTTCGCGGCACCCACGGCCCGCGCCCCGACGACATAGTCCATCTCTTTCAGAGAGAGGACCTGTCCCCGGACGAGCCTGCACTTGCCCGTCCAACCCAGGATGCCAATGATGAACATTACATTGAAGACACTCGCCCCTATGATCGCGACCAGCAGGATCAGGGCAAACAGAGTCGGGAACATCATCACGATCTCTACCGCGCGCTGGACGAGGGTGTCCAGCCAGCCGCCGGTATAGGCCGAGACGATGCCCAGGAACGTACCGATCACGGTGGAGATGGCGGCAGCGACGAGACCGACGGCTATGGAGACGCGCCCGGCGTATACGATCCTGGCGTACATGTCACGTCCGGCTTCCTCGGTGCCGAGGATATTGCTCCAGGTGGGCGCCATCTTTAGCTTGTCCAGGTCGGCGTAGTTCGGGTCGTGCCAAGTGACCAGCGGCGCGAAGGCGGCCATGAACGCGAAGAGCGCCAAGACGGCGGCTCCCGCAAGGGCCAGCCGGTGGCGGCGGAACCGCCGCCATACCCTGCTCCGCCTTCTCTGAGGCGCCGGCTCTACCCGGGCGGCTATCTCACCGGCAGCGCCGGGAGTTGCCATGGTTTCCTCCTGAGCTCCATTCTTTAGCAGGCTGCCGAAAAACTCTTCCTGACCTTCTTCAGACTCCTTCCTCTTCCAGGCAGGAAGGAGGGAAAATTATGTCTGAGGGACACCCTCAAGACTCTCTACCAGGGGGGCTCCGCCCCTCTGCACTCCCCGTATTTCAGCAACCTGCTAGTCCCTTACGCGGATGCGCGGATCGGCATAAGCGTACAGTACGTCGGCCAAGAGATTCGCTCCCAAGACCAAGGTAGTGATTATCATCGTAAGTCCCATCAGCAGCGTGTAATCTCTAAGATAGATAGCCTCAATTGAGAGCCGACCCATTCCGGGCCAGGCGAACATGAACTCGATGATCAGGGCCCCGCTAAACAGGAAGGGCAACCTCAGCGTCGTGATCGTTATAAGCGGCAGCAGCGCGTTGCGGAAGGCGTGCCTCCCCATCACAGCCATTTCGGTCAGGCCCTTGGCCCGGGCGGTTCGCACGTAGTCCGAATCCATCACCTCCAGCATCGCGGTGCGGGCATAGCGCGTGTTGCCGGCCATCGAATCGATGGACAGGACCAGCGCCGGCAGCACCAGGTGATAGAGATTACTCGTTATCGTGAAGTCCTGTCCGACGTCGACCATGCCGTGAGATGGAAATATCTCCCACACGGCAACGAACACGTAGAGCGCCATCAACGCGAAGAAGAACGTCGGGATCGAGACCCCAAGAAGCGCCGCGAGACTTAAGGCGTAGTCGTAGACGCTGTACTGTCTGAGAGCCGCTATCACTCCGAACAGGGTGCCAAAGACCACCGACAGGACGAGGGACACCGAGGTGAGCTCCAAGGTGGGCAGCACATGCCGGCTTATGGTCTTCAAGACCGCTTCGTGGGAGTGGTAGGAGTAGCCGAAATTGCCCTTCAGGACTTCGCGTAGCCAGATCAGGTAGCGTACGTGGACCGGTTTGTGGAGCCCCATCCTCTCGCGGAGGGCGTCGCCACTCGCACCGGCCATCAGCTCGGGGTCCGCCATTGCGGAGACGGGGTCTCCCGGCACAAGGTTGGCGAACCCGTAGGTCATGATGGAGATGACCAGCAGGACGGGGATCGAGATGAGCAGGCGCCGCAGGATGTATTGCTGCATGGGCTCTTAGAACGTTGGGGGGCGCCCGTGAATCCGGGCCTCCCCCCAACGGGCTCCGATTAGGTTCTGCCTCGAGCCCTCTGCGGCTCGAGAACTGTCTCAGGCCTTCCCTACTGTCTGATGTCCCACTGCTCCGCGTGGTAGACCCAGTTGTCGTCCCGGTTGGCGTGGATGGGGAAGATTGGCAAGTTGCGGAACTGGTTCACCTTCGGAATCTCTCCGAGGATGGGCATGTAGAAGCGCTTGCTCTTGACCTTGACCTGGGCGTACTGATTGATGTTGGTCATCGGCAGAAGCTTCCAGAGGACCTCCTCGTTGAACTGCCGGAAGTAGGCCGCGCGCTCGTCAAGGTTCACGAGCGCAGCGCCCTTTAGCCCGAATCCACCGAAAGACGACTTTGGGGACAGTCCTTGAAGAAGCCAGAGGGTGCTCCTCTGAATCTGGGAGAATGGTTTTGAAACAGAAAACCGCCCGGAAACAAGGAGCACCCAGTAGATGCTGCCACAGAACAATCCCGACCGTATCGGCGTCGTCTTTGACGACCACCGCCTGGTGGCCAATGCCGGCCTGCTCCTGCCGGCCACCCTTGCACAGCACCTGGGCCTGCGGGAACTCGCCGACCATCACCTCGACCTCGGCTGCGCACCGGGGCGGGCGAACACGGGGGACAAAATGCTGACGCTGGTCGCTTCCGCGCTGGCGGGCGGCGACTTCATCGACGACGCCGATGCGCTGCGTGCTGGTGGGACGGTCGGTGTTCTCGGCTGCGTGGTCAAGGCGCCATCCACCCTGGGCACCTTCCTGCGCAGCTTCCGGTGGGGGCATGTCCGTCAACTCGACCGGGTGAGCCGCCAGTTGCTGGCACGCGCATGGGCCGCTGGGGCCGGACCCGGCGACTCGCCCCTGACCATCGACCTGGACTCCACCATCTGCGAGACCTATGGACTGGACAAAGAAGGGGCGCGACACCACAACTACACCGGCGCGCGGGGCTATCACCCACTGCTGGCCATCGCCGCCGGAACCGGCGATGTGCTGATGTCCCGGCTGCGCGAGGGCCGTGCCAACACCGCTCGCGGCGCTGCCCACTTCCTGCGTGAAACGGTGGGGCGGGTGCGCTACGGTGGGGCCAGCGGCCAACTCACGGTGCGCGCCGACAGCGGCTTCTACGCCCACGCTCTCGTCGCCGTCTGCCGTGAGATGGGTGTCCGCTTCTCCATCACCATCCGCCAGCACAAAGGCCTGCGGGAGTTGATTGAGGCGATCCCCGAGCAGGACTGGACGCCGATTCCCTACTGGATGGACGGCGCCGCCGATGTGGCCGAGACCACCTATACCCCCTTCCAGAGTGAACCCGACGCCGCGCCGGTGCGGCTCATCGTCCGGCGGGTGAAGCCCACGCCCGGTTCCCAGTTGGCCCTCTTCGCCACCTACAGCTATCACGGCTTCATCACCGACCGGGACGGGGAAACCCTGGAACTGGAGGCCGATCATCGCCGCCACGCCGAGATCGAGAACGCCATTCGAGACCTGAAACACGGCGTCGGACTCAACCATCTCCCCTCGGGGCGCTTCGCCGCCAACGGCGCCTGGCTGGCGGTGCAGGTGATGGCACACAACCTCGCCCGCTGGACAGCGCGCATCGGTCTGGCCGAACGGACCGTGACCACCAAGACCCTCAGGCGGCGGGTCTTCGCTCTGGTGGGACGGATCACCCGCTCGGCGCGCCGCCTTACCCTGCATCTTCCCCAGCATTGGACTTGGGAAACCCAGTTCACTCGCGCCATGGCCCGGCTGCGAGCCATTCCACTCCCCGCCTGAACTGCCAGCCTGCAACTGACCCAACTTCCCTGCAAACTCGTGCCACCCCGGTCCGAGAGAGTTCCCTGCTGCGTATTCTCTCGCCATCCCGCGCATCGCAGCTCCCGCAGAGGGCCATAGGGGCCCTCTGCGGCGACTGAAGACCGTTCGCCGATCCAATCTACCCCAATGAGCCCAGCCATCTCCCCTGTAGCTCCCTCACCCACCCTGCCGCTGTCCTCACGCCGTCCATCGGTGTCCTTCGGTGGATTCGGGCTTACTGGCATCCGGCGGGGTCGTGCGTCATGATAGCCCCCTTACGGACACACGCCGTCTCCGAGCGGCGCGCGCGGGTACTGGCATCGAGCCAGACACCCACGGAGCGGTTCTGTTTTAGCCGAGGGGATCCAGGGTCCGCCTGAGTGGATTCGGCCAGTAGGAAGGGCTTCAGTTCCGATCTAGCCACTCGTCAATGTCCAGCCCGGTATGTCGGCAGGCGTGCAGTACGATCTCTGCTGCTGCTCTGGCATCCTCCAACGCATCGTGGTGTTTGAAGGTGATGCCCAAGTCGGCTGCGATTACAGCTAGGCCCCAACCTCTGCGACTGTACTTCTCGGGCCAGGTGCGCCGCGCGATCGCGGCACTGTCAAGCCAGGTTGCCCGGATAGGCTTCAGGCCGTACCGGGTTATCGCCCCGTGGAGAGCCCACTGATCGAACGACGTGTGGCTGACTATCAGCGCTCCCTCCAGCAGACGGGACACTCTGGCGTAGACCGAAGGCATGGTCCCGCTATGTTTGACCGTGGCTTCGCTGATCCCATGAATCCTGACGTTGACGGGGTTGAAGCGCTGCTCAGGATTGACCAAAATAGACAACTGCTCCTCAACCTCACCGGCTCGTACGCGGACAATCCCGATCTGGCAGATGCTGGCCGGATCCGCGTTTGCCGTTTCGACATCGACAGCGTTGAACGTAAGGTCACCCATGAATCCCTCGTATTCCCGATTGGGCGCAAGGCCATCTTCTGCGGTCAAGTTTGGAGTAAAATCGCGCACGGACGCAAGTCGGCCCTAATCGGCCGAGCACAATGCTTCGACAGCAGGAGCCAGAGATGAGAGACGCTGAGTGTGCACCGGCCTACACTCGCCTCCATTGGGCAAAATCGGACAGAAACGACCCCCGGCGCATACATCTCCTAGAGCATCACCTAACCCCGAATCCACCGAAAGACGACTTTGGGGACAGTCCTTGAAGAAGCCAGAGGGTGCTCCTCTGAATCTGGGAGAATGGTTTTGAAACAGAAAACCGCCCGGAAACAAGGAGCACCCAGTAGATGCTGCCACAGAACAATCCCGACCGTATCGGCGTCGTCTTTGACGACCACCGCCTGGTGGCCAATGCCGGCCTGCTCCTGCCGGCCACCCTTGCACAGCACCTGGGCCTGCGGGAACTCGCCGACCATCACCTCGACCTCGGCTGCGCACCGGGGCGGGCGAACACGGGGGACAAAATGCTGACGCTGGTCGCTTCCGCGCTGGCGGGCGGCGACTTCATCGACGACGCCGATGCGCTGCGTGCTGGTGGGACGGTCGGTGTTCTCGGCTGCGTGGTCAAGGCGCCATCCACCCTGGGCACCTTCCTGCGCAGTTTCCGGTGGGGGCATGTCCGTCAACTCGACCGGGTGAGCCGCCAGTTGCTGGCACGCGCATGGGCCGCTGGGGCCGGACCCGGCGACTCGCCCCTGACCATCGACCTGGACTCCACCATCTGCGAGACCTATGGACTGGACAAAGAAGGGGCGCGACACCACAACTACACCGGCGCGCGGGGCTATCACCCACTGCTGGCCATCGCCGCCGGAACCGGCGATGTGCTGATGTCCCGGCTGCGCGAGGGCCGTGCCAACACCGCTCGCGGCGCTGCCCACTTCCTGCGTGAAACGGTGGGGCGGGTGCGCTACGGTGGGGCCAGCGGCCAACTCACGGTGCGCGCCGACAGCGGTTTCTACGCCCACGCTCTCGTCGCCGTCTGCCGCGAGATGGGTGTCCGCTTCTCCATCACCATCCGCCAGCACAAAGGCCTGCGGGAGTTGATTGAGGCGATCCCCGAGCAGGACTGGACGCCGATTCCCTACTGGATGGACGGCGCCGCCGATGTGGCCGAGACCACCTATACCCCCTTCCAGAGTGAACCCGACGCCGCGCCGGTGCGGCTCATCGTCCGGCGGGTGAAGCCCACGCCCGGTTCCCAGTTGGCCCTCTTCGCCACCTACAGCTATCACGGCTTCATCACCGACCGGGACGGGGAAACCCTGGAACTGGAGGCCGATCATCGCCGCCACGCCGAGATCGAGAACGCCATTCGAGACCTGAAACACGGCGTCGGACTCAACCATCTCCCCTCGGGGCGCTTCGCCGCCAACGGCGCCTGGCTGGCGGTGCAGGTGATGGCACACAACCTCGCCCGCTGGACAGCGCGCATCGGTCTGGCCGAACGGACCGTGACCACCAAGACCCTCAGGCGGCGGGTCTTCGCTCTGGTGGGACGGATCACCCACTCGGCGCGCCGCCTTACCCTGCATCTTCCCCAGCATTGGCCTTGGGAAACCCAGTTCACTCGCGCCATGGCCCGGCTGCGAGCCATTCCACTCCCCGCCTGACTGCCAGCCTGCAACTGACCCAACTTCCCTGCAAACTCGTGCCACCCCGGTCCGCGAGAGTTCCCTGCTGCGTATTCTCTCGCCATCCCGCGCATCGCAGCTCCCGCAGAGGGCCATAGGGGCCCTATGCGGCGACTGAAGACCGTTCGCCGACCTCCAATCTACCCCAATGAGCCCAGCCATCTCCCCTGTAGCTCCCTCACCCACCCTGCCGCTGTCCTCACGCCGTCCATAGGTGTCCTTCGGTGGATTCGGGCTAACGGATGTCGGAGCGTGTTTCGAGGCGTTGATCGCCCAACCAACCATTCGGGCCAGATTGGCCCGTTCCGGCGGCCGGGACAGTCTCGACGGCGGGACGGCGTCACGGTTGGCCGTCTTCGCCGCCCTTCACGACATCGGCAAAGCGAACGTCGGCTTCCAGGCCAGAATATGGAAGGAGGAAGACCTGCGGGGTAGATCAAGGCCGCATCGGGCCGGCCACACCAACGACCTGGTTCCAGTGTTGATGGACAAAGACAGCGAGACGGCGAACTGGTTTTTCCCCGCCCTGCGCTGGCAAGATCTCTTGGCCTGGGACGACCGCGATGGCGAAACCGTCTGTGCGATGCTGGTCGCCACGCTCTCGCACCATGGTCAACCGTTGCAACTGGAGGGTGGCCTGAGCAGGAATCCGGCTGTCTGGCGGCCGTTAGGCGACCTGCGCCCCAGGGAGTTCGTAGAGTTCGTCGGCCGGTCGCTTCCACGCTGGTTCCCCGCAGCGTTCGTTGACGGATCGCCCCCCCTTCCGGCCGATCCCGCCTTCCAGCACATGTTTCTTGGACTGTGCAATTGGGCCGACTGGATCGGCTCGAACGAGGAATGGTTTCCCTATGTCGACGCACCGGACGACGACTATTTTGCAGAGGCCCGGCGGCGTGCCAGGACGGCCGTCGAAGCGATAGGACTGGACTTGGCCGAGCAGAGAAACGGCTTCAAGGCTGTGCCAGAGTTCGGCAAGCTGTTCCGACTATCGGATACGCGCGCGATACAGCAGACGGCTCTCGACGTCCCGCTGGACGAGCGACTTGTCATCATCGAGTCCGAGACCGGCTCCGGCAAGACCGAGGCCGCGCTCTGGCGGTTCGCCCGCATGTACGAGGCGGGGTTGGTGGACGGGATCTACTTTGCGCTGCCCACCCGCGCTGCCGCGGCCCAGATACACAGGCGCGTCGAGCGTTTCGTCAGCAGGCTTCTGCCGGACTACAGGCCTCCCGTCGTGCTTGCCGTGCCCGGATACGATCCCGGCACCGATGCGGCTACGGTTGCCATGCATCACTACAAGGCATGGTGGGAGGGCGACGACAGGCCCTGGGCGTCGACGAACCCGAAGCGGTTTCTCGCGGCACAGGTCGCCGTCGGCACGGTAGACCAAGCGATGATGGGAGCGCTCCAAGTCAAGAACGCTCACATGAGGGCCGCCTGCCTCGCGAGGAACCTCTTGGTCGTGGACGAAGTGCACGCGTCGGACACATACATGAGCGTAGTCTTGGAGGCGCTGTTGGGCGCTCACGTAGGGGCGGGCGGGTACGCCCTGCTGATGTCAGCCACCCTCGGCTCGGTGGCACGCCGTCGGTGGCTGCACCATGGCCAGCGCGCCAACCAAAGCCCCCCAACGCTCCATGAGGCGATCGGTGCGCCGTATCCCGCGGTCAGCACGCCGGACGCCTCGGGCGAGAACCTGGTGAGTGCCGGTGGGAACGGCCAGGGAAAGAAGGTGTCTATCAAGGCGAGTCCGGCGATGCACGACTTTGTCGACACGGCCCGACGGGCCCTGACCGCGGCCCTCGCGGGTGCGAAGGTCCTCATCGTCCGCAACACGGTCGGCCACGCCGTGAGCACTCAGCAGGCGCTTGAAGAGTTAGTCGCTTCGGGCGGCGCCGGACTGCTGTTCAACGTGGAAGGCGTGCCGACGCTGCACCACGGTCGGTTTGCCTCCTGCGACCGGGTACTCCTCGATGAGCGGGTGGAAAGGCTGCTCGGCGGGAAACGCCAGCGGGGGGGAGGTGTGGTTGTGGGAACGCAGACTCTGGAGCAGTCCCTGGATATCGACGCCGATCTCTTGATAACCGACCTATGCCCCGTGGACGTTCTCTTGCAGCGCATAGGCCGACTGCACCGACACAAGGGTAACGATCGGCCTGCGGGTTACGCGGCACCCGTTTGCGTCGTGCTGATGCCTCCTAACAATGACCTCACGTCGCTACTGACGAGTCGGCAGGAAGCAAACGGACTGGGGCCACACGGTCATGTGTACGGAAGCCTCAGCATTCTGGAGGCGACGCGACGGCTGATTTTCGAGCATTCCGAATGGCGTATCCCGGAGATGAACCGCCTACTCGTCGAGAATGCGACCCATCCCGAAGCGCTGGAGGCTATCACCAGGGAGATGGGCGAGGACTGGTTGATGCACGCGTTGAAAACGGAGGGCGGCGAGATAGCCGATCAACAACTCGCGCGCGGTCACACGATCAGGCGCGACAGGTCGTTCTTCGCTGACAACGGGGAGGTGAGATACGCGAGCGGCGACGAGAAGATACGGACGCGACTGGGTGACGACCGGATCGACATAGCCTTTGACCGACCTCAGACCAGTCCGTTCAACGGCTCGCGGAGGATCGACAAGCTGGCCGTATCAGTTCGTTGGCTGCCTGACTGCGATGTCAAAGGCCCGGTCATGCCGTCGCCGAACGACAGCGGCTTCGAGTTCAGCGTCGGAGAACGCCGCTTCGTGTACGACCGTCTAGGGCTGCGCCGCGGCTGACAGCGCAGCCTCTAGGCGACCGAGACCCCCGCGTGTACGGGGGAGATGCGTGCCGCGGCCAAAGCCTAGCATTGCAGAACGGTTTATCCCCAAGGCATTGGGGCGCCTGCCATAAGGCCCTTGACAAGGTAATGCGCTGGGCCTGTTCAATACATACAATCTTTGTGATGTAAGGCTTGGATGAGCGAGGAGGAGCAAGTATGTGATCGACAACAGCCGTCGAGGAACTTTGGTGCGAATGGAGATAGCGAAAAGCGCAACTGTTCTACCCCACATTTCCCATATCAACCCTGCAAGGTGTGTCGTAATCAGTAACAGCGATACCCAATGTAGCCGAATAGCAGAGCACAGTGGTTATCATGAGTGCTAGACTGGTCGCGAGCGACTGCTTTGGCTCTTGATAACGTACTGTCCTCGGAGGCACCCAATGGGTGAAAGCACCAACCCACGCGCCACGCTCCGTTTCGACCGCCGTATACGATTAGAGTTCCACGGTGCCACTACTACCTCAGATGCCGGGCTGCTGGCCTGCCGCGAGCTGG
Organism: Dehalococcoidia bacterium; assembly: GCA_965262055.1. Taxonomy (GTDB): domain Bacteria; phylum Chloroflexota; class Dehalococcoidia; order Lucifugimonadales. The sequence goes on along the minus strand of CBDHEI010000001.1, from coordinate 298,046 downwards.
ATGATGCCCTGGGACTGACGGAGACGGCGAGTGAGTGTTTGCAGGAGACTCGGGGCGGCCGCAACGTGCAGCACCGATTGGTGGGCCTTCTCAGGCAGTCGGTGTACAGTCGTCTGGCGGGCTACGAGGATACCAACGACGCTGAACGGCTGGCCCAGGACCCGACGATGCGGGTAGTCGTTGGACGGCGAGGTGGTCCTGAAAGGCCGGCCGCCAGCACCAACACCATGAGCCGGTTCGAGACCGAGGTGCTTATCCAAGACGGCAATGTGGAAGGGTTGGGCCGAGTGAACGCTACGTGGGTGGATGGAGCTATGTCCCGCACGCCGCACCGGCGGGTGATCTTGGACATGGACAGTTCGGAGAGTCCGGTACATGGAGGACAGGAGGGAGCGTCGTACAACGGTCACTTTGGGAGCATGTGCTATCACCGTTCAACCAGTTCGGTGACTGCGAGGGGGCGATGCTCCGTGCGGGGAACGTACATAGCGCGCACAGGTGGAGGCAGGTGCTGGATCCGATCCTGTCCCGCTACGGGGCGACAGGAGTGCGGCGGTACTTTCGTGCCGATGCCGCATTCGCTAAGCTGGACATCTATGAGTACCTCGAGGAGCGGCACGTCCTTTACGCTATAAGACTCCCCGGCAACGAGGTGCTGCAACGGGAGATCGCCCCTCTGCTCAGGAGGCCGGTGGGGAGGCCGCCGAAGCGTCCAGTGATCCTATACGACGACTTTTGGTATCGTGCCGGGAGTTGGGACCGCGCTCGGCGGGTGGTGGCCAAGGTGGAGTGGCACAGGGGAGAGCTGTTCCCCCGGGTGGGCTTCATCGTCACGAACATGACGGCTGGCCCCGAAGGAGTGGTGCGTTTCTACAATGGTCGCGGGACAGCCGAGCAGTGGATCAAGGAGGGCAAGTACGCGCTGAACTGGACTCGGCTGTCGTGCCATCGGTTCGTGGCCAACCGGGTGCGTCTGTCTCTGTTCGTCCTGGCGTACAACCTTGGGAACTTCCTTCGCCGGCTGTGTCTGCCCAAGGCGGTCAAGCACTGGTCGCTGCGGAGCGTGCAGGTGAAGCTGATCAAGATGGGAGGCCGTCTGGTGCGGCACTCCCGGTGGTTGATCTTTCAGTTATCCGAGATGTCGGTTCCTCGACGGTTGTTTCAGGGAGTGTTGGATCGTATCGGCCGGTTATCGCCGGCGCCAAGCTGAGGGAGGGTACAACCACGATCTTGCCAAGAGGGGGAGAGCGCTCCAGGGAGTCGCCTTGTCTTCAATGCGGTTTCACCCCACTGGCAGGGGACACGAGGACGATGAAGACGGACAAGAAGCATGGTTCACGGCAAGAATCGCATCCCTTATCGGATAGACCGGCGATTGAGTGGCCTTGCAGGACCTGACTATGATGCTCCCATCTCGTTTGGGCTGCCCCTTGAGCCTGAAGACTCCCAATATGGGAAATCCCGGTCAAGTACTGTTGATCGAACCACAGGCATCTGTGACTCTGGAGAGTCGACGCGGAGTGGTACGGGTGGATGTGATGCATATACGAGAAGCTGAGCAGCCTCGGTTGACAAGTCCGAGGGACGAGTCAACAATATAGCACACATGACCGTTGCCGGAATCCAATGTACAACATCCTAACGGACCGTCTCATACGCATTGATACTTCGGACAGGTCTCGCGTCCTAGCATCGCTACCGGACGTATACGTTGCTCTGATGGCGGATGACGTGGAAGCCTTTCCCGCCTTGCGGCCTCACCAGCGGCATGCCTGGCACGCTTTCCTCGTGCAACTCGGCGCAATGGCGATGCATAAGGCAGGTCTGAGCGAGCCGCCCGACGCCTCCAAAGAATGGGCCGACCTGATTCGCGCACTAACACCGGAGTTTCCCGGCGACGAGCCCTGGCAGCTTGTAGTTGAGGACATAACGACACCCGGATTCATGCAGCCACCGGCGAACTCCGAGGACAGACTTGGAGACTATAAGAGCCGGGTCGAGACGCCGGACGAGTTGGACGTACTAGTTACGTCAAAGAACCACGACTTGAAGTCGGCCATTGCCGTCGCAGGCGACCACGACGACGTAATGCTAGCGCTGGTCACTCTCCAGACTTCGGAGGGGTTCTCCGGAGCCGGCAACTATGGCATCTCACGCATGAACGGAGGCCTAGGCAACAGGCCCGCGTTCAGTATGACCCCATCCACTCGGACGGCAATTCACGTTCGACGTGATATCAGCGCATTGCTCGACAGTCGGGAGAAGCTGCTCAATGACTTCCCCATGCGCGACGGTGGCTTGGGGTTGCTGTGGGTGTTGCCATGGGACGGGACCAAGGGGGAGGCGCTACTCCCCACCGCTCTCGACCCCTTCTACATAGAGATCTGCCGACGAATACGACTTCGTATCGGGGAGGACGGGCATCTGAGTGCCATCAGGTCAACGTCGAAGTCGGCACGTATAGAATCCAAGGCGTTGAACGGTGTCATCGGCGATCCATGGACCCCTATCAACAGAAAAGAGGGTAAGTCGTTAACACTGGCCGCCGGCGGCTTCACGTACAAGCGAATCGTGGATTATCTGGTCGAATGGGATCGACCGATCCTGTGCAGCCCGACCGACGAGGAGGTCTCCTCTGAAGAGGAGATGCAGCTCGTCGCGCGAGGGATGGTACGCGGACAAGGTAAGACGGAGGGCTACTACGAGCGCGCTATCCCAATTAGAAAAAAACTACGGTTTGCTATGCTTCCACGTGCAGCAACCGACGACCTTGGTCAGATTGCCACTAGACGTATAGAAGAGATCGGCACGGTACAACGAATACTCAGTCACGCGATCCAGCTGTTCTTGGGTCGAGGAGAGGTCGATAAGATTAGCTCAGAGCATCGGAAGCTCGCGAGGCCCTGGCTGAATCGACTGGATGAAATCGTGGACGTCCGATTCTTCGAGGACCTTCAGACCGAGCTTGAGGCTGACGAAAGTCAGGAAAGACAACGCATCCATACCGAATGGCTAGAGGGAGTCGTGCACCACGCTCGCGACATTCTGGCAGATGCCATCAACTACCTTCCATGTCCCGGCATCGAGCGCTACAAAGCGCGTGTCGCGGCAGAAGGCCTGTTTGAGGGGCGGATGCGGGGAACCAGTGGACTCCGGTTCTTGTTCACTGAGAAGGGGAACGACGATGGCGACTAAGAGACCGGCCCTCGCTGCGCCCGACGCGGAACGCCAGCACGAACGATTCAGCACGCGGGGCGACATCGCGGCGAAACTCGCTCTTCGGATGGCCCAGGACGACTTCCAACGGGGTGACTTGGCCGAACTCCGCAGAATGAATCCCGATAGTGCCGACTCGCCTGTGTTTCTGAGGCTACTGGTGCAGGAGGACCTATTCGGACCCGCAGAAGTGGAAGGGAGATGGGTGCTGGTTCTCCACGGCATAGCCCTTATGACTCCGACGGGGAGAGACGATGGGTCACGTCGTTCGGCCCACGACCAGAGTACGCCGGTTGGCAGGGCTCTTTACCTTGGTGGTGACGAAACCAGAACGACGGCGTTCTACAGCGAGGCGCGCCTCAAACGACTGTTGACCTCTCGCGGTCGAATGACGCGTACGCTGCTCGCGAGAGCGTTCCGTATGCTGGCAGCCGCAAACGCTTCCTTCAGTTGGCGGGAGATGGCCAATTTCATCCACGACGACGGCTTCAACCAGCAACTGGCAGAGCAGCACCGTCGCCGGTTCGCCCGCGAATACTTCCGGGCGCAGCATCGATCGCAAGCTGCAACCACGGAGAACGGATAGGCAAGACGAAAGGAGACGTGGGCTCATGACGAAACCGAGATTCGTGCAGATACACACGCTGCACTCCTACCCGGCTGCGCTGCTGAACCGCGACGACAGTGGCCTCGCCAAGCGGATGCCCTTCGGGGGAACCACCCGGACGCGGGTGTCCTCTCAATGCCTCAAGCGGCACTGGAGGACCGTGGACGACGAGTTCTCTCTGCTCAACATAGACGGTGCCGAGGATGTCGTTCGCTCGAGAAACATCGTGAACCGAAGGGTGTTGGAGGGCTTGGCCGACGAGACCGGCGCCTCTGAGAACGTGATGAAAACAGTCGAGAAAGCCTTCCAGGTCGGGATATACGGCGAGAAGGGCGACACCGAAGGAGGACGTCAGCCGCTGTTACTCGGGCTGCCGGAGATTGAGTATCTCAGGAAGCGGGCCTTCGAAGTACTCAGGGAGCACCCCACGAAAGTTGAGGAGGCTGGCAAGGCTACGACTGCGGTATTCAAGGACGAGCGCAACAACTTCAGGGTTTTCCGGGAAAGCGCCGTATTGCCCGGAGGGCTTGTCGGAGCTCTATTCGGTAGGATGGTGACCTCCGACCCCAACGCCAATATCGACGCCTCGGTCCACGTCGCCCACGCCTTCACCGTACACCCTGAAGAGTCGGAGAGCGACTACTTCTCCGTCGTTGACGATCTGCAGAGCGACGACGAAGACGCCGGAGCTGCTCACATAGGCGACATGGAGCTTACGGCGGGCCTGTTCTACGGTTACGTCGTGGTGGACGTGCCGGGGCTGGTGTCAAATCTCGAAGGCTGTGACGCCAAGGCATGGCAGGACGCGGACCGTGAGCTCGCCGGGAAGGTGGTAGAACATCTCATCCACCTGATCGCGACGGTCTCGCCGGGGGCGAAGCTGGGATCGACGGCCCCGTACGCCTATGCGAGTCTCATGCTGATCGAGGCCGGATCTCGCCAGCCTCGCAGCCTCGCCAACGCGTTCCGAGGTCCAGTCGAGCCCCAGCTATCGGACGCCGTTGAGGCAATATCCCGCCACCTGTCGAGGCTGGACGACTGCTACGGCGTCCGAGAGCAGCGGCGGGTGATGTCCACGGACGACTGCGACATCCGGGGATCCGAGTGGCTCAATCTCGACGACCTAGCGTCGTGGGCTGGTGGTGCGGTCCGCGACGGCGAAGCAGCGTAAGCCATGAGACACTTGATCCTGAACCTCGAATCGCCGCTGATGGCGTTCGGCGGCGAAACTATAGACAACTACGGCGTCACCCGCTGGTTTCCGGCGGCCTCGATGCTGACCGGGCTGTTTGCCAACGCCCTGGGCTGGCGGCGCGTCGAGAGTGATAGGCATCAGAGTCTTCAGGACAGGCTGGTGTTCGCCTCCCGCATTGACCGTGAACCGGCCGGTGCCGGGCGGACGAGGGACTTTCAGACTGCGCGGCTTGGCGCCGCCGACAAGGGGTGCACTGCCTTCTCGTCGAGAGCTTCGGGGACAATGCCCCTAAGCCATTCAGAATCAGCATGCCGCGGGGCCGCAGCCGCACGTATGGCACGCTATACGGCTACTCCTACTCCGATGTCGAAGAGCTTCGCATGGCAGCTCTGACCTTTGCATGTCCATTGCAGTCTCAGGTCCTTCCGGCCTCTCGCATCGACGGCAAGCCCATGCCTACGTCTTGGCGGAAGGGGCTACGGCTGGGATTTGAGATATTGATCCGTCCGGTCGTGCGATGTGCCCGCGGGTCTGAGAACGCGGGCCGCGAAAGAGACGCGTTTCAGGCCGAGGCCGAGCGCCACCCCAAAGGGAGGATGAAACGCAACAGGGAGGAAGTCTACTCCAATTGGCTGTCTGATCGACTCGGCCGGCGCGGTGCGCGTCTGGAAGAGGCGCGCCTGATCTCCTTCCAGAGAGTACGTGTGGTCCGTAAACTCCGTTGGCCTGCGTCGGAGGGACCTGAGGCCGTGATGCGGGGCTCAATCATCGTGACTGAGCCGAGCCAATTCACGGACCTCGTAGCCCGCGGAATAGGTCGTCACCGCGCGTACGGGTACGGGATGTTTCTGTTGCGGCCCGCACTCAGCCCGCCGCGAGATTGAGGCTGGTCTACCTGTTCGTCAATGCACCTTAACATCCGAATATCGAAATGAGGCTTACTCCGCAACACACTTGGGTTAGACCGTGGGGCCGGCCCTAGGCCGCCACGTGATTTCGGAGGTGGACGGAAGTGCTAAGAGGTAGACTTGGACTGGAGACGGCAAGGATCCCGCACGCCGATCGTCACGGGCTGCTGTGGCTGAGTCGCGGGGCTTTGACCGTCCGCGATGGGACACTCCGCTTTGAACGCCAGTCCGGCCCTGATTCCGGAAGCCCGCTGGACACCGGTGAATACGGTATCCCGTTCCAGTCCATCTCGATGATCCTCCTAGGTCCCGGCTCCACGGTCAGCCATGACGCGTTGCGATTGATGGCACGCCACGCTACCGCACTGGTCGCCGTTGGCGAGGACGGTGTCAGATGTTATACGGCCCCGCCGTTGATGCCGGATACCTCCAACATCGCTCGTCGGCAGATGCGCGCCTGGAGCGATGATCTCGGACGAATCGCCATAGCCCGCAAGATGTACGCCCTGCGCCTCGGTGAAGTGTTCCCATACCAGCGCCTAGACGCGCTACGAGGGATGGAGGGCGCCCGTATGAGACGGACATACCGAAACCTGGCCCAGAGGTACGGTATTACTTGGCAGGGACGCCGATACGACCGAGCGAACCCGCTGGCGGCCGACATTCCGAACCAAGCCATCAACCATGCGTCGGTCGCGGTGACTTCGGCGGCGGTGATTGCCGTGATGGCGGTGGGCGCGATTCCTCAGCTTGGCTTTATACATGAACGCAGCGGCGATGCCTTTGCGTTGGATATTGCTGACTTGTTCCGCGACGTGATACTGCTGCCCGCCGCGTTCAAGTCGGCAGGGGCGGTGATGAAAGACCCAAGCCTGGACATTGAGAGACACACCAGGCGGACCACGGGGGAGATGCTTCGCGCAGAAAAGGTCATCGCCAAGATGATTGACAGTATCAAGGTGTTGTTTGAGGACGTTGCTCCATTCCAAGACCCGTCCTCCGTAGCATCATCCGAAGCGCAGGCCGGGGATGTGGCATGACCGTGGTCGTAACGGTTAACGTAGAGCCGCGTTATCGCGGGTTCCTCGCGTCCGCGATGCTTGAGATAGCGCCCGGCGTATACACCTCCCCGGAAATGACGGATGGGATCAGGAACAGAGTCTGGGATGTCTTGGCGCGTTGGCATTATGAATTGGGGCAGGGCGCGATAGTCATGACGTGGCGAGACCCGTCGGCGGTGGGCGAGCAACGAATAAGGACGCTTGGAGAGCCGCCAAAGGATATAGTGGATGCTGATGGCGTGTACTTGGTGAAGTACCACTAGCTGTCAGTCGTTCCGCTCCGTCCCCTGAAGGGCGAACAGGCAATCATGAATCATTTTAGGGGGTTTCCCCGTACACGCGGGGATAGACCGACCTGGCCGATACCGGAGCTAGGGGTGAGAGAGGTTTCCCCGTACACGCGGGGATAGACCTCGTAGACCCACGCACCTCCAGCGGCCTCCCAGGGTTTCCCCGTACACGCGGGGATAGACCGCGTTTCTTACTCGCATCGTAAGACGAGATAGGGGTTTCCCCGTACACGCGGGGATAGACCGCCCCATATGTCGCCGTCTACCGGCGTGTCGCTGGTTTCCCCGTACACGCGGGGATAGACCTATCTTTGCTCCGGCCAGGTTCACGTACTGCCCGGTTTCCCCGTACACGCGGGGATAGACCCGTCAGCGGCATTCCGTATTCCCTCTCGAACGCGGTTTCCCCGTACACGCGGGGATAGACCGTATTCATCGCCCTGGGCGGCGACATGCACGTGGGTTTCCCCGTACACGCGGGGATAGACCCCCCCTCGACGTGGTAGATGACAAGTGGGAAGCGGTTTCCCCGTACACGCGGGGATAGACCGGAAACAAAAGGGCGGGGCAGGACTGGAGCACGGGTTTCCCCGTACACGCGGGGATAGACCGACTTCGCCCATGAGTACGTCGGGCAGTACGTGGGTTTCCCCGTACACGCGGGGATAGACCGAGGTGCCTGATTCGGATGATGTGATGGGAGCGGGTTTCCCCGTACACGCGGGGATAGACCTCCTGATGGGCAGGGCGAGGTGGTGGTTGGCGAGGTTTCCCCGTACACGCGGGGATAGACCGGCGATGGATTGGCGGGAGCTGATGCCGGCTTCGGTTTCCCCGTACACGCGGGGATAGACCGAGGTGCCTGATTCGGATGATGTGATGGGAGCGGGTTTCCCCGTACACGCGGGGATAGACCTCCTGATGGGCAGGGCGAGGTGGTGGTTGGCGAGGTTTCCCCGTACACGCGGGGATAGACCGGCGATGGATTGGCGGGAGCTGATGCCGGCTTCGGTTTCCCCGTACACGCGGGGATAGACCGCAGTGGTGTGGGCATGGCGAGACGCGGAGTGCGGTTTCCCCGTACACGCGGGGATAGACCTATAGTGTGGTGGGTGTTGGGAATACGGTGGTGGGTTTCCCCGTACACGCGGGGATAGACCTCCGGATGGCGAGGGTGAGGTGGTGGTTGGCGAGGTTTCCCCGTACACGCGGGGATAGACCCGTTCGAGCAGCTCGTCCCGACCAGTCCTATACGGTTTCCCCGTACACGCGGGGATAGACCGCCCCATAGAGCCCAACGCGAGCCACCCATGCAGGTTTCCCCGTACACGCGGGGATAGACCGACGACGCCAGAGCCGGACCCCCGCCCGTCGATGGTTTCCCCGTACACGCGGGGATAGACCGGATGACGGCTACAAGGACCGCGGGCAGTACGCGGTTTCCCCGTACACGCGGGGATAGACCGACGACCTGACAGGCCCGCTTGTCCCCCTTGTGGGTTTCCCCGTACACGCGGGGATAGACCGGCACTTCCAGTACTATCCGAGCTGGTGCCACGGGTTTCCCCGTACACGCGGGGATAGACCCTTTGGGCTCCCCCATCCTGGACGATGCGGATGGGTTTCCCCGTACACGCGGGGATAGACCTTGCGCCTATCCTGAGCGGTCATCATCCCCGCAGGTTTCCCCGTACACGCGGGGATAGACCGTGATTGTCCCTGTGAGCCGCACGATTACCATGGGTTTCCCCGTACACGCGGGGATAGACCGCCACTCGCCAACCGGTTCCGCCATGTCGAAATGGTTTCCCCGTACACGCGGGGATAGACCCTGTCTCCGCTCGCACCCAGAGCACTCTCGATAGGTTTCCCCGTACACGCGGGGATAGACCTGTCCTTTCGATGCTTCAGGCAGTACCAGCCCTGGTTTCCCCGTACACGCGGGGATAGACCTCACAGCCCCGACTATACCCTGGCCATGCTTCAGGTTTCCCCGTACACGCGGGGATAGACCCATCTTAGCAAGCGTTGCTGCCGGGTCAGACCCGGTTTCCCCGTACACGCGGGGATAGACCGGTTGTGGACCTTCGGGATGGTACGACGCGGGTGGTTTCCCCGTACACGCGGGGATAGACCGTCGGACGACGGGCGGCAAGCGTTCCAGTTTTGGGTTTCCCCGTACACGCGGGGATAGACCGCACTGGGACGGTCACTGGAATGGACACCGGGGGGTTTCCCCGTACACGCGGGGATAGACCGGCCCCGATGGTCTCATTCTGCGCGTAGCTCTTGGTTTCCCCGTACACGCGGGGATAGACCTCCGGCGTCCACCATGGCCTGCCGGAACAGCGCGGTTTCCCCGTACACGCGGGGATAGACCCTTGGAGCCCCAGGCTGGTATGTCGAGCTGGGTGGTTTCCCCGTACACGCGGGGATAGACCCAGCGCAGCCTTGAAGCGCTGCTTCCCGATGGTGGTTTCCCCGTACACGCGGGGATAGACCGGCCACTCATACGCCCGCAGGAACACAAACGTGGGTTTCCCCGTACACGCGGGGATAGACCGGTTCGCGATGTGTCGTGGACTGAGGGGGAAATGGTTTCCCCGTACACGCGGGGATAGACCGTCATCACGCAGCAACGCCGTTCCCGCCAACTCGGTTTCCCCGTACACGCGGGGATAGACCTCTACCTCGGCCTCCGCGAAAATGTCCCCCTCAGGTTTCCCCGTACACGCGGGGATAGACCGATAGCATTTGAGCCGCTAGCGCCGCCCCAGGCGGTTTCCCCGTACACGCGGGGATAGACCGGGTATCGAGTAGCACTGGAATCCGCCGGTCGGGGTTTCCCCGTACACGCGGGGATAGACCCGTCGCTCCGTGATTCACTTGCCAAGCACACGCGGTTTCCCCGTACACGCGGGGATAGACCCGTACTTATACACAGTACGGACCCCATCGACTAGGTTTCCCCGTACACGCGGGGATAGATGTCAAGGGCGGGGAGTTCACCGGCCTCTCGGACATGAGGTCTGCTGCTAGGCGGTGGTGCCTGGAGGTGGCCGGACAGAGGGTCCACGGCACCACCCGCAGGCAGCCCCTGGTCGTCTTCCGCCAGGAGGAGCGCCACACGCTGGGAGAGTGGGACGCAGAGCCCTACGAGATGACCGATTGGCGCACGGCCAAGGTGCATCCCGACCATCACATAGCCTGCCAGTACGCCCTCTACTCGGTGCCCTCTGCGACATGCCCACCCGGGCAGAAGGTGGAGGTTCGGCTCGGCAGCAAACTGGTGCGCATCTACCACCGGGGAAGGCTGATCAAGGTCCACCCGCGCCAGGATCGCGGCGGCAGGTCCACCGACCCCGACGACTACCCGGCAGAGCTGAGCGCCTACACCCTCAGAGCGCCGGAGCAGATCAAGCGCAGCGCGGCGTCACAGGGACCGGCCGTGGCAGCCTATGCCGAGCGTCTCTTCGACGGCCCGCTGCCCTGGGCCAAGCTCAGGCAGGGACACAAGCTCATACGGCTGGGAGAACGCTACTCCCCTGAGCGTCTCGATGCCGCATGCCGGAGGGCTCTCTCCGTAGACCTGATCGACGTGCGCCGTCTCGAGCGCATACTCGTCGAGGCCCTGGAGCAGGAGGCCACGCAGCCGGAGCCTCCACCGATGCCCCCAGGTCGATTCGCCAGGCCGGGCGCCGTCTTCGCTCGTGCCAACGGCCGTACCGCTCAATCAGCACAAGGAGAACGCTCATGACCACCACGACTGAACTCACCCCGCTGCTCAAGCGCCTCAAGCTCGGCGCCGTGCTCAACACCCTGCCGGAGAGGGTCGCTCTCGCACGCAGGGAGCAGCTCGACTACGCATCCTTCCTGTAGATCATTCTGACCGATGAGATCAACCGCAGAGACCACAGGCGGCTCGAACTCCGCCTCCAGAGGGCCGGCTTCGAGCAGACCTGCCGCCTCGAAGACTTCGACTGGTCCGCATCCATCACACTCGACCGACGACTCCTAGACGCCGCCTTCTCCCTCCAGTTCCTGGACCGCAACGAGCACGTCCTGCTCGTCGGACCGGTCGGCGTGGGCAAGAGCTTCATCGCTCAGGCCCTCGGATATGCTGCCGTCAGAGCTGGGCATACCGTCCGCTTCGTACATGCCGACGACTTCTTCAGGGCCATGGCTCAGGCCAGGGTCGACCACTCCACGGACAAGACCTTCCGCTCCTTCCTCGCCCCGGACCTGCTCATCCTCGACGACCTCGGTCTCCACAGGATGACCCAACAGCAGTCCATAGACTTCTACGAGCTGGTCATCGCCAGGCATCGTACCGCCAGCTTCGTCATCACCTCCAACAGGGCTGTCGACGAGTGGCTCGGACTCTTCGACGACTCCATCCTGGGAAACAGCGCCCTCGACCGTCTCGCCAACGCCAGCTACCAGATCGTCATCGAAGGCGCCAGCTACCGCGAACGCTTGTCACCCCACAGGGCCCTGCTGGACGGACTGGATGCAAAGGAGGTGGTTGACCCTCAAACCGCAGGGTGATAATAGTCCGCATACCACGGTGTCCAGGGGCCGTCACCCACCTGACGAGGTGGTATATAGGTCGTGATCACGATGGTATATAGGTCCTGATCATCGACAACCATCATCCCGGTTTCCCCGTACACGCGGGGATAGACCCTCGCTGGACACCTCTGGCAACTCGGTGCATTGGGTTTCCCCGTACACGCGGGGATAGACCGCCGCGATCTACACGAGGCCCGCCGCGAGTCCATTTCGCGCGTCGTGTCTGATGCAGACGAGCTCGGCAGCCTGTTCCACCACGAGGACTGACTCCCGTGTAGGGGAGTCCATTACCCCCCACCCCCACCCTCTCCGATTGACTGGTCGGGCCTGCTAGACTCCGTTGGCCCGTGAGCTCCTCGGCCCCGACCCGTCCGCCAGACGGCCGCCACGTGGCGGGTACGGCCCCCGCTCGCTCGCCGTTCCTGGTCTGGGGCTTGGCGGGGAGCGCGGTCTGCTGGACGGCGCGTCACGAGCCACATGCGACGCCACTGGTATGCCCGTGACCTGCTGGCGCACGATGGGAAGAGGCGGGCCGCCGCCCCGTTGATTCGGGCTTCCCGATACAATAGCCAAGGGGGAGCTGTGCGCCTGGATGAGTTGAAGCGTGTGCAAACGTGCTGAAAGCCTCCTCCGTTGCCTGGCGGACGCTAATTCACGGCACCGAGAGATGGTTTTGTGAGCCCGATGGGATAGTAGACGGCGTTCGTGGATGCCCCCACCATCACTGTCGTGAAGGATGGCGGGTTCTTTGGACACCCGCAGTCTGATATGGGGAATGTCGGATAAAGACTGATGCCTCGGTTGGGGTTGTGGTCTTCCGTGTGATTTGCCAAGATACACGCACGCCATACGCCTTTGAGCTTCACTCAACCCTCCACAGCGATAATCAACGGGACGGCGCGGGAGATCGAAGGGGAGGTACAGAGTGCCGAACGGAGGTTCAGACTGCTGCGGGACCTGCTGGTTCAACCGAAAGAACAGCGGTGAGAGCGGCTCCCGCGTACCTTCGGAGCCCTACTGCCAGATCAGGGATGTAGCGATCGATGATCCCTTCTGGACGTACTGCGCCAACCACCCGCATCGAAGGCCAGATCGCGACCCCATAGCGATCGGACCGATCACACGGTATGCGGGTGACAGCATGAGCAATGATCGAGAGGTCTGGATACCGTCTCCCGACTCTGAGGAGATACGCCAGCATCTTCTTGAGCTGCTTGAGAATTTCTTTGAGCACGTCTTCAAAAATCGGTATCCAATAGGTCCAGACGTAGGAGAGGTGGTGGTGCGGCAACTCGGCGAATTCAAGGAGCAGCGTGCAGAGGGGCACATTCGATGGATCAGTGAGAACTGTCCTAACCCCTGGGCGGGTGTCGCCCTCACGGCACTGCTGCGAATCAGAGGGGACGATAACGATGGTTGAAAACCAACAGTGGTACGAATACCTCAACCGTGCACAGGAGTTCATCACGGACGGACGACTAGATTCGCAGGAAATGGGCCACAAGCTCGATATAGGGCGGGCCTTATCGAGCGCGCGCGATGCTGTGCTATCAGACGACAGCAAATGGCCGACACTGGTGGAAGCATGCCTCAACAACAACCTCGTCAACTGGCAGGCGCGGGTTCCTTTCAGAGAGTGGTTCGAGAATCATCCAGATGACGCGTTGAGAGCTATGAAAGCGCTTTGGGCCGAGGATAGTATGCCGATCAGGGAGCGTATCAGAGCCTTCGTACCCCGGGTACATGAGGGGTCCCAGAGTAGAAACTTCTTCCAAGGCGCCGGAGGCAGAATGAGGCCTATTTCAGTCCTTCTGATGGCACTAGGCCCTGAGCAGCACCCACCCTTCAAGGTAACGGAGTTCAACAAGGCGTACGAAAAGGTCGGGTACCCAAGGCCTCCCAAGGAAGCGGATGAAGCGGGTATCTATGAACATGCACTGGGCTTCCTCGATAGGCTCATCAAGGAAGCAAGAGAACAGGGATTCGCCAGACCGAGCAACCGCCTCGAAGCCCAGTCGGTAGTATGGATGAACGAGTCCAATCCCGATCCCACACCCAACAACAGTATCAATATCATTGAACCAAAGGGAGGCACAGAACCGTTGCCTTTGGAAGCGCTCGCCGACGATTTATACCTCCCCGTCGGGTTCCTTGAAGGTATCGAACCACTCCTTGCCGAAAAGCTCCAGGTCATCTTCCAGGGGCCGCCGGGCACGGGGAAGACCTACGTTGCGCAGAAGCTCGCGAAGCATCTCGCGGGGTCGGATGAGCGGGTTACGCTCGTGCAGCTACACCCGTCATACGCCTACGAGGACTTTGTGCAGGGCTTCCGGCCCATGCTGGTGAATGGACGGCCTGGATTCAAGCTAAGGGACGGGCCGCTTCGCAAGGCGGCAAAGAAAGCGAAAGAGGAGCCGGATGCTAGGCACTTCCTCGTCATCGACGAGATCAATCGGGGCAGCCTCGCCAAGGTGTTCGGGGAGCTGTACTTCCTTCTTGAGTACCGCGACAGCGAGATGAGCCTCCAATATTCGGACGAACCGTTCTCGCTGCCCGACAACCTGTACATTATCGGCACGATGAACACCGCCGACCGCTCCATCGCGCTGGTGGACCTGGCGCTGCGCCGCCGCTTCTACTTCGTGGAATTCCACCCGGACCACGAGCCGGTGAAAAGCGTGCTCCGCCGGTGGCTGGCAGGGAACGCACTTGATGATATGGAGTGGCTGGCCGACGTGGTCGAGCGGGTCAACGAGCTGCTGGAGGACGATCGTCACGCCGCCATCGGACCCAGCTACTTCATGAATTCGGGACTCGACGAGGCCGCGGTCAAGCGTATCTGGAAGCACAGCGTCCTCCCGTACATAGAGGAGAGCCGTTTCGGAGGCGACGCGGTAACGGAGGAGTTCGCACTCGACAAGCTGCGCGGGGAAGTCGCTTGGGAAGCGCCGGATGAGGGCGCGGGTGAGGACGGCGAGAGCGATGCGTCGAATTGATCTGCGAGAGTACGAAGAGAGCGAATACACGCTCTCGGATGCCGAGTGCGACGTGCTGCTGGGGGAAGCCAAGGCTCTCGACCTTTCCATCATGCCCATCGCAGGCGAAGGCAGCGGGTATCTACTGAAGCCCGGCTCCACCGTCGCCGCAGTCGAGCTTGGCGGCCTGTCGTTGCTCATACAGCCCAAGATCGGCATCCCGCAGTTGCTTTCCATGGCATGCTACGCGATGGGGGCGTATAGGCTCCAGGAGGAGCGGCTGTTCCACTTCGAGGAGCGCGTGGCGCTGCCCGATGCGTTGGCGTTGGCGCTGGGAGCGGCCGCGCGGCGGGCCTTCTCACGCGGTCTGCTCCACGGATATCTCACCGAGGAGGAGACGCTGTATACCGTGCGTGGGCGCATCCTGTTCGACGAGCAGATGCGGCGCAGGTTCGGCGTCCCCCTGCCGGTCGAGGTGCGATACGATGAGTTCACCGACGACATCCTGTCAAACCGACTGGTGAAGGCGGCGGTCGGGCGACTCGGCATGATGCAGCTGCGCTCCAGCGGCGCGCGCAGGGGCCTAGGCTGGATTGCCGGGATGCTGACCACCGTGTCTTTCGTGGAGTTCCGGCCGGACAGCGTGCCGGAGGTCCCGTTCGACCGCCTGAACGAGCACTACGCCGACGTGGTGGCGCTATCGCGGCTCATCCTTCGGCACGGAGCGTTCGAGTCGGGACGCGGGGAAGTACGCGCGTCAGGGTTCCTGATGGACATGAACGTGGTGTTCCAGGAATTCGTAACCGTGGCGCTCAGGGAGGCGCTTGGTGTCTCCGGGAGCGCGTTCCTCGAAAGAAGCGTCCGCAGTCTCGATGAAGAGGGCAGGGTCCATCTCAAGCCCGACCTCACTTGGTGGGAAGGCAGGGACTGCGTATTCGTGGGTGACGCGAAGTACAAGCGAATAGACGGGAGCGTTCACAACGCCGATCTATACCAGCTTCTCGCGTATGCAACCGCGCTCGACCTGCCGGGCGGGTTGCTCGTCTACGCAGAGGGAGAGAGGGAGCCCGAGACATACCACGTCCGGCACTCCGGCAAGAGGCTGGAGGTCGCCGCGCTCGACCTGTCCGGCACACTCGATGCAGTGCTCGAACGCGTCGGCTGCCTGGCGCGCAGGGTGAAGGCATTGCGCAATGAAGTACTGAGTCTGTCGCACGCTGCGTGGCCCGGAAGCGGGCAGCCATAATCACATCGCCTTTACTATACAAGGAAAGTCCTTGCGGAGTGGAAATTTACGGGGGCTTGTTTTCGAAATAGGGCTAAGCAATGGCGCACCGAATGTCAAGCCTGTGAATACCGGAAACGGCCGCGTTCCCGGGGAATCGTGAGTATCGCGGCGCGCATCATCCGACGCCCCCCGGCCTGTCGAGCAACGCCCTGGCCACGCCGCCCATCGGCCGCGCCAGCTCAAGCGGTTCAAGGTCGTCAGGGACCTCCGTGTGGGTCTGGCGGTGAACGATGTGTGAGACGACGGCGCGGTGGACTCGGTATCGCTTGCACAGGTCAGAAATTCTGTGCCCGGCATCGAAAAGTCGCCGCATCTCGCTGATCTCACTCTATAGGTCATGGACTCGGTTGCTTTTGTCATTTGATGTGCCATCGCGGCACTGATCTCTGTGTTGAAAGCCAAGTTAGTCAGCAAATGCGCCATTATTACAGTTCAAACTGAGGCACTACCCATCGGCGGACTCCTGGAGATTTGACAGCCACGAACGGGCGTGCTAGTATGGCTCCGTGTACGCCCAGAACGAGCTTCGATGGTCCTGCTCGCTGGCCCCCGGAGCCGCCGATGGGCCTGTTCCAATCTCGCCCAAAGCGTCCCAATCCTTCTCCCTCGTGACCCAAAACCGCTCCAAAATCTCCCGGCAAGTCCCGGTGATCAGCTACGAAATGGAACAAAATGGAACAGATTGAAGCGGTTTTTCGGGGTCGGAGCCCTCAGGTCGCCGCCCGAACTCCCCTGGAAAGCGTTGCCCCCAAGCGGCGCGCGCCGTCCAAGCGCAACCCCCAGCCCGTCCCGCACTCTCCCACGGCGCGCCAAAACGCGCCAGCCGGCGCTGCCGGAGTGCGTCCTGAGTAACGAAGCCGACCAGACCGGTGTCGGCAAGTATCGGAACGGACACAGCCATGTGCAGAAGCATAAACGCGGATAGCACAAGTGACATTTATGCTGGCCACTTAGCCGGACATTTATCCTGACCATCGACACCCTTGACAGAAACAGGATTCTCGGTCGAGACTTTCTGACTGCTTCGCACGCGCCCCCATCGTTCCACGAGCTCAGGGTGGACTTCGGCCGCAGGGCGCGCTCCGACGAACCACTCGGCGTCTGCCTCGTAGTCGTCCGGGTCGGCGTCGATACCGGCCCTAATGGCGGCGTCTTCCTCAGGCGTGGGCCAGATGGCGTCAGTTCACCTTGTACAGGGCGCAGTCGACAAACGCGTTAACGTCGGGGCGGGGGTTGGGCAAATCAACACGCTGCCAGCCCCTGATGCGCCTCACGTTAAGGTTGCGCTCTCCGGCAAGATCCACTATAGCCCTATCGACTTGACGTTTGCCATGCTCCCTGCTGAATTCGTAATCCGGTCGGGTTGGCCACTGTATCTTGTACTTGACCTTGACTTCCTTCTCGTTGCTTCTAATGGAGTTGGGGTTGAGGACTATCATTCTTCCGTTGGAATCCACAGGATAGCAGCCAATAGGTGTGACTAGGTCGTAAGCTGTGGTCGCGCCGCTGCACAGTGCTGCTTTGAGGGCGTCCATATCTTTAGGCAGATGTTCGGACTTGCGCGTCTTGTTGCGAATACCATCGTGATTTGTGAAGGGAGTCTTGACTTCGACCACTGTAACCACTTCCGAATTCTGCATAGCCACAATGTCATGTCTGTAATTCTGTCCGGCATAGTTCCTTGTCTCTTCGTGGAGCACGTCCCCAAGCCCTTGCTCATATAGGAAGTTACGGAAGTGGTTTGAGACAGTACGCTCTTGCCGTCCGTTCGGTTGGGCTGCAATCTCACTAAGTAATGCCGAATCTTCAGCCCACTGGATGAGATTGTCGAACGCCACGCAAATTGTCCTGTCCACGATCGTTGATTCCAATCTGACGCATCCTTCCTCAGGAAATGATTGCTTTTCTTGCTTATACACGTCCCGCATCAGAACGAAGATTGGAGCATCTCTTATGAGCAGTGCAATTATGTTCCAGAAGCCATAAGTCAAGCATCCTGGTAAATTGTCCACAACTCCAACAGCCACGCTACACCTTTAGACACCGAAACAGTATCAGATTGGCAGGTGCGTTCGTCGTCAACAAACACACATTCATTCAAGACTGCTTCATTATTGCCAACATCCTCCATCCCTCTCATATGCACTACATCAGAGCCCTTAGTGTAATGGAGTCTAAGCATGACCATTTGTAGGCTCCCCGCTGAGGCATCGCAATAGGTGATACCTTGAACATCTGACATTGTTTCTATAGCCAGAGTCTTATGCTCACACATCCAATCTAGTCCTGGTTGAACTTCTTCGAGACTGGATTCTACGAATGAAGCCATCAGTGTATCAGGAGATGCTACTTCCGGCGCGGGGACAGTAGTCTTGTGCTGTGGCGATGATTGCCCTTCACTATCATCACCCCAACACAAGACCGCACCATCGGAATGGCGAATGGCGCAGGTGTGCTCGACACCACAGCTGATGGATGTGAACCGTTCACTTCGCGGCGGCGAAGCCTGCCCAACATAGTTTGCGCCCCAACATATTGCAATGCCGTCCGCACGGAGCGCACAAGCGTGACCCTCACCACTACTGATAGATTGCAGTCCTTGATGGGAGCCGGGCCCTCGACAGGCGCGGCGCGCACGGCCTGTGTGTGCTTGCGACACTGCGGCCCACGGCTACGGGTGTCGATGCGATCCGAACACTGGAACGCGGGCGCGTCCTTTGGGACCGCGACCGTGCAGTAACCTTCGTGGTACTCGTAGCCCCTGGACTTCGACCAGGTGGCGTACCGGTGCGCACGCGCGTCCTTCAGGGTGAGCGGCCATAGGATGTTGATCGGCGTCAACTATTATTGCCGGTGTGCGTCTATTATTTTTGCCGGTTGACCTCCTGTTGAAGACGCTTCTGAGCTGCTCCGGTCCGATAGCTGGGGACGTCGAACTCCAAGATGGCCGAGTGGTGGACGATCCTGTCAATGGCAGCTGCAGTGGCCATAGGGTTGGCGAAGACCTTCTCCCACTGTGAGAAGACGAGGTTGGAGGTGATGCCCAGAGAGCGGCGTTCGTACCGCTCGGCTATGAGGGTGAACAAGACCTCGGACTCCTCGGCTCCCTGGGGTAGGTAGCCGAGGTCATCGATGAGAAGGAAGTCGATGTTGTCGAGCTTGCGGAGCCTGCGCGGCAGGTCGAGGTCTCGTTTGGCCGCCAGCATGTCCTGGACCAGGCGGTAGGCAGGTGTGAACAGGACCGATCTGCCCGACTCAACCAGCCGGTGGCCTATGGCACACATGGCGTGGGTCTTGCCGGTGCCGGGCAGTCCGAAAGCCAGGACATTGACGCCTCTGTCGACGAAGCTCCCATCGGCCAGCTCGTCGAGCTGCTGTCTGAGCGCCACCGGCACCCGGTCGTGCTCGAAGGTGTCCCACGTCTTGCCGACGGGCAGTCTGGATGCTCGTCTGATGCGGATGATGCGCCTCTGCCGACGGTCCTCGGCTTCCTGCTCCAACACCTCCACAAGGGTGTGCAGGGCGTCCGTGTGACCGGCTGCGGTGAACCGGGGGCCTGCCTCCGCTCCCACCGTGGGCAGTTTGAACTCGCTGCACAGCTGGCCGATCCGTTCCTTCACTCCGTTCGAGGAGACCCTGCCCATGCTCATCGCACACCCGCCGCAAGCAGACGGTCGTAGACCCTCAGGTCCACCACCCTGGGCGAGGCCAGCTCAGGGACCTGTGGTAGGGCCGGGGCCGCCAGCCCCCGCACCGCCGCGTAGTCGAAGGGCGTGCCCGCCTCGAGCAGCAGCCCCAGGGCCCGGTCCACCTCCGACTCCATGGTTGTGGCGGCCAGGTGCAGGATGCGTACGTAGTCCACGTCGGCGCGTTCGCCCCTCCACTCCCGCAGGGCATCGTATGCCAAGCGGAAGGTCCCGGTGGGGAACTGCGATGATACTTTATGGGCCATCCGGGATCGGGTCTGACCCTGTGCGGGAACTGGCTCAGATGCCTTTCAGATGATCTGTCGGCCCGTTCCCAGGATGGCTATACGTAGCCAACAGCTGAGGCGAGCAGTGACTTTATAGGAGCCTGGCCATGAGCCTCTTCGCAGTTATGTCCGCTCACCCAGCTGACGCGCCGTCGTCCAGGAGGCAGAGATGATAGGAGTCTCAACTTACCAAAGTCATCGCGCAGCTGAGGTGATCATCGGAGTCGACACTCACAGAGATCAGCATGTGTCAGTGGCCATTGACGGGCGAGGTGTCCGACTTGGCGAGCGGCACGTGCCTACGACCATGTGCGGGTACGAAGAGCTCGAACGGTGGTCCCGCGGCTTGGGAGAGATCCGCGTGTTCGGGATAGAAGGTACAGGCTCATACGGCGCTGGAATCACACGCTTCATGACCGGTCGGGGATACACGGTCATCGAGGTCAACAGACCTGATCGGTCGGTCCGATATCGCAAGGGCAAGAGCGACCCGACCGACGCAGAAATGGCAGCTCGTTCGGTGCTGTCTGGAGTGGCCGATGCCATTCCCAAGTCTGGCGAGGGCGAAGTCGAGATGATCCGCATGCTCAAGAGCGCAAGGGACTCAGCTATCAAGGCTCGCACCCAGGCCGGCAACCAGATGAAGGCTCTGGTTGTGACGGCTCCTGCCGAGCTTCGCGAGATGCTCGATGGCCTTACCATCAGCGCTCTGTCCAAGCGATGCAGAAGCTTCCGTCCCTCTCGGCTGTACGATCCCAAGACGGCGGCCAAGTACGCTCTTCGTTCTCTTGCCTCCCGCTACCGTCAACTCAGTGATGAGGTGCGGCACCTGGAGGCCGAGATCGAACGACTCACCCGGTCGATCGCGCCGGCCCTGGTCAACACCTTCGGTGTGGGGCCCGATACGGCAGCAACCCTGCTGATCGCCGCGGGAAGCAATCCCGACCGGCTCCGCTCAGAGGCAGCCTTCGCCTCGCTGTGCGGTGTAAACCCGATACCCGCATCATCCGGCAGGACCAACCGGCACCGGCTCAACCGTGGTGGCGACCGTCAGGCCAATGCCGCGCTCTATCGCATGGTCCTCGTCAGGCTATCTCATGACCCCAGGACCCAGGCATACATGCGACGTCGAACCGCTGAGGGAATGAGTAAGCGCGACGTCATCCGCTGTCTCAAGCGCTATGTAGCTCGCGAAGTCTACTCTGCCATCCAGAAACCTGCTCAGATATTCGATGAAGTCGCTTGACAGATATAGGAGCATCATCTGCTCTCTGTACCGGTAACGCGCGAACGCACCGGGCTTGCGCACCAGGGAGCCGATGACGTGGCGGTAGTCTATGCCGGCCTCCCCAGCGCCATGCACTCGATCCATCCGCTCGACCGGACTGCCCTTGTAGTAGACCTCCAGGTGATCGGCGTACTGCCGGACCTCCACCTCCATACCTATCAGCCGGGACGGCACCGTGTACGTGCGGTTGGCTACCCGGACCGTGCTCCATTTGCGCACCTTCGTCCGGTAGGTAACGTACTCGGGCACCGGCGCAGGCGGCAGCGGCCGAAGGCAGCGCCGCTCATGCTCCAGCTTCGCCCCGACTAACCTGTTGCGCTTGTCTGCCACCTGCCGGACGAACGAGATGTACGCTTCCACCGACCGGAAGTCCCGGCTGCCGCGCAGGATCAGCGCCTGGCCTAGCGCGCCCTTGAGCCGGTGGTGACCCTGCTCGGCCACGCCGTTCTCGTGTGATGACCTCGGGTTCGTCCTCGTAGACCGCAGCCTGTAGTGCGCCAGCACCGCTGCATACCGCTCGTTCAGAGCGCGCCCTCCGCTCCCCTTCAACTCGTGTGTGGCTGCCGACAGGTTGTCGGTCCGTACCACCTCCGGCACACCGCCCAACTCCCACAGCGCTCCCTGCATACCCTTAACCAGCGCCGCGAACGTCTCCCCGTAGGCAACGTCCACGTACCGCCATCCCGAATGGCTCAGCACGAAGTGGAACAGCAGATGACCGAACGGCTCGCCGCAGATCGTCACCCCGAGCTCGCCGCAGTGAGTGAAGTCCACCTGAGCCTCGCGACCGGGCGGATGCTCCTGCTCGAAGAACACCTCTCGGTCCGGCCCGGACAGCGCTCGCCAGTCACGAACACGACGCTGAAGCGTCCGCAGCTGCGACACACTGAACCGGCCGGGATGCCGCTCGTCGAGCCACTCCAGAATAGTCGTCGCCTTCAGCGCTCCCTCAACGTCGCTCCGCAGAAGGCGCTCGACCTCCTCGATCCACACCCCGGCGAACGGGTCCGGTCGGGTTCGCCACCTCCGCTTGCCCTTCTTCTCCGACGGCAGCCTGCCTCGCTGCCACGTCCGCGCCGTCCGCACGCTCATACCCGATGCTGCTGCCGCCCCTTGTTGACTCTTGCCTTCCATTAGCTTCTGCCTCAGTAGAACTACCTGCTGATCTGTGACCAATCCAGTACCTCCTGTACCAGATGGTCTCCCCCCACGACCGGCAAGAATAGTCAGCGTCTACCGGCAAAAGTAATTGTCGCTGATCAGGATGTCGATGATCAGGACCTATATACCATCGTGATCACGACCTATATACCACCTCGTCAGGTGGGTGACGGCCCCTGGACACCGTGGTATGCGGACTATTATCACCCTGCGGTTTGAGGGTCAACCACCTCCTTTGCATCCAGTCCGTCCAGCAGGGCCCTGTGGGGTGACAAGCGCTCGCGGTAGCTGGCGCCTTCTATGACGATCTGGTAGCTGGCGTTGGCGAGCCGGTCGAGGGCGCTGTTGCCGAGGATGGAGTCGTCGAAGAGCCCGAGCCACTCGTCGACAGCCCTGTTGGAGGTGATGACGAAGCTGGCGGTACGATGCCTGGCGATGACCAGCTCGTAGAGGTCTATGGACTGCTGTTGGGTCATCCTGTGGAGGCCGAGGTCGTCGAGGATGAGCAGGTCCGGGGCGAGGAAGGAGCGGAAGGTCTTGTCCGTGGAGTGGTCGACCCTGGCCTGAGCCATGGCCCTGAAGAAGTCGTCGGCATGTACGAAGCGGACGGAGTGCCCGGCTCTGACGGCAGCATATCCGAGGGCCTGAGCGATGAAGCTCTTGCCCACGCCGACCGGTCCGACGAGCAGGACGTGCTCGTTGCGGTCCAGGAACTGGAGGGAGAAGGCGGCGTCTAGGAGTCGTCGGTCGAGTGTGACGGATGCGGACCAGTCGAAGTCTTCGAGGCGGCAGGTCTGCTCGAAGCCGGCCCTCTGGAGGCGGAGTTCGAGCCGCCTGTGGTCTCTGCGGTTGATCTCATCGGTCAGTATGATCTGCAGGAAGGATGCGTAGTCGAGCTGCTCCCTGCGTGCGAGAGCGACCCTCTCCGGCAGGGTGTTGAGCACGGCGCCGAGCTTGAGGCGCTTGAGCAGCGGGGTGAGTTCAGTCGTGGTGGTCATGAGCGTTCTCCTTGTGCTGATTGAGCGGTGCGGCCGTTGGCACGAGCGAAGACGGCGCCCGGCCTGGCGAATCGACCTGGGGGCATCGGTGGAGGCTCCGGCTGCGTGGCCTCCTGCTCGAGGGCCTCGACGAGTATGCGCTCGAGACGGCGCACGTCGATCAGGTCTACGGAGAGAGCCCTCCGGCATGCGGCATCGAGACGCTCAGGGGAGTAGCGTTCTCCCAGCCGTATGAGCTTGTGTCCCTGCCTGAGCTTGGCCCAGGGCAGCGGGCCGTCGAAGAGACGCTCGGCATAGGCTGCCACGGCCGGTCCCTGTGACGCCGCGCTGCGCTTGATTTGCTCCGGCGCTCTGAGGGTGTAGGCGCTCAGCTCTGCCGGGTAGTCGTCGGGGTCGGTGGACCTGCCGCCGCGATCCTGGCGCGGGTGGACCTTGATCAGTCTTCCCCGGTGGTAGATGCGCACCAGCTTGCTGCCGAGCCGCACCTCCACCTTCTGCCCGGGTGGGCATGTCGCAGAGGGCACCGAGTAGAGGGCGTACTGGCAGGCTATGTGATGGTCGGGGTGCACCTTGGCCGTGCGCCAGTCGGTCATCTCGTAGGGCTCTGCGTCCCACTCTCCGAGCGTGTGGCGCTCCTCATCCCGGAAGACGGTCAGGGGCTGCTTGAGGGTGGTGCCGTGTATCCTCTGTCCGGCCACCTCCAGGCACCACCGCCTAGCAGCAGACCTCATGTCCGAGAGGCCGGTGAACTCCCCGCCCTTGAAGAACCGCTCCCGCACGTAGGGCACCCCCCGCTCCACGCGCGGCTTGTCCCGGGGATGGCGCACCCGCGCCGGGTCTGAGATGAAGCCCCGGTGCTGGGAGTACTCCAGGAAGCCGCGCGTGAGACGGGGATGGAGCGGATCGACACCCGCCACTGCTGCGGGGAAGTTGTCGATCACCAGGTACTTGGGAACGCCCTCGAAGAAGGCCCAAGCAGCCTCCAACCCCTCGATCACATCGACGAGCTTCTGGCTGAACGTCGGCCAGACGAAGCTGTGCCGCGAGTAGGTCAGGACGATGATGAGCGCCCATACCGCACGGCGGCGACCGGTCTCCGGGTCCTCTATCAGGCCCAGACGACCGAAGTCCATCTCCGCCACCTCGCCTGGTGCGCTCTCCTCCATCCGCACCGTCGTGGCGCTTCGTCTCTGCCAACCCCGCCGACGGATGAACCGCCCCACAGACGCGTACGAGACCTCGCATCCACGAGCCGCAAGCAACTCGTGGATGCGGGTCACCTGCAACCGATCGGCCGTCAGCCACTCGTAGACCTGGTCCGCCCAGGGGACAAGGACATCCTCGGTCGGCGTCTCCACCTTCCGAGGGGTGCTCAGGTTCAGCCCCACCAGGCGGGTCAACTGATCTTCACTCGGAACCGGGCCGTCTCGTGTCAGGCCCGCCTCCACCCCCGCCCTGATGTATCTACGGACTGTCTTCCTCGACAGTCCCGTACCGCTAGCTATCTGCCGCTGACTCTCACCGGACTGCCAGCGGCGTACCACTTCTGCTATCTCCACTCTAGACACCTCCCTGTACGCCATCGCCGCTCCTTACATCAAGGTTGCAGCTATGGTCGCCAATCAGGTGTCCGGGGTGGTTCCCCTCACTGATTAAGTGGTCTATAGGTCCTGATTATTTCTCGATCTACCGGTACCTAGCTCTTGATCATTGACACATAGGACTGTCATGCCGGCACCTCTTGGAGCGTCTCGCGGTCGACTTGCGGCGGGATGGACTGCAGCTTGCGGTTCTCGGACTTTAGGGCCTCGACCTTGGCGGCCAAGGCCTTCTTACGCTCGACCTCGAACTCCAAGCGTTTTTCCATCATGCCATGAGCGTGGCGTACCTTCGCGCGGTCCTCGTCGAGCTGCCGGCGGGCGGACAGCACGTCGGCGCGCCATTGCTGGACTTCGCGGGACTCGTCTTCGAGCTGGTGAATCCGTGCGAGTAGGTCGACGCGCTCCGCGCGCAGCCGGTCGATCTCCCGTAGGTCGTTGGGATGGTGCTCGATGTTGGCGACCACCGCATCCAGGCGGGCGTTCAGGGCTTCGAGATCGTCGTCCTTGCGGTCCACCTTAGAGCGCAGGGCCTCGACCGTCCGTCTGAGCTCAGGGGCCTGGGCAGCGTCGACGGCCCGATCCTCGGCATCGAACCGCAGCGCCCGGGCGCGGCTGAACTCGCGGTGAGTCTCTTCCTCCAGGGCCTCGATGCGCCGCTGCGCCTTTTCGTCGTAAGCTACGGCCTCGACCGCGCGCTTCCAGAAGTCCGGGTTCCCTGCGATGCATCCCTTATAGCAGTTGACGCACAGCTTGAACTGCAGGCGATCGAAGTCGACTTCGGTGATCTTCGGCACGACTAGCAAGCACTTGTCGCACTGGTTCGGTTCATTTGTGCTAAACTGACGTTGCATCTCTGTACACTTCTTTCTAGGGGTCGGGGTGTAAGAGGCCCGCGCCGGTTCCAGCGGTGGCGGGCCTTCCATTTGGGTCACGCTACGGTGGTCGGCTGTTCATCGCGCGCCTGAATCCGAGCGTTGATCCACTCCTCGACCTCCATCCTGAGCCAGCGGTTCGAGGATCCGAACTTGATGGGCTTAGCCCGAATCCACCGAAGGACACCTATGGACGGCGTGAGGACAGCGGCAGGGTGGGTGAGGGAGCTACAGGGGAGATGGCTGGGCTCATTGGGGTAGATTGGAGGTCGGCGAACGGTCTTCAGTCGCCGCATAGGGCCCCTATGGCCCTCTGCGGGAGCTGCGATGCGCGGGATGGCGAGAGAATACGCAGCAGGGAACTCTCGCGGACCGGGGTGGCACGAGTTTGCAGGGAAGTTGGGTCAGTTGCAGGCTGGCAGTCAGGCGGGGAGTGGAATGGCTCGCAGCCGGGCCATGGCGCGAGTGAACTGGGTTTCCCAAGTCCAATGCTGGGGAAGATGCAGGGTAAGGCGGCGCGCCGAGTGGGTGATCCGTCCCACCAGAGCGAAGACCCGCCGCCTGAGGGTCTTGGTGGTCACGGTCCGTTCGGCCAGACCGATGCGCGCTGTCCAGCGGGCGAGGTTGTGTGCCATCACCTGCACCGCCAGCCAGGCGCCGTTGGCGGCGAAGCGCCCCGAGGGGAGATGGTTGAGTCCGACGCCGTGTTTCAGGTCTCGAATGGCGTTCTCGATCTCGGCGTGGCGGCGATGATCGGCCTCCAGTTCCAGGGTTTCCCCGTCCCGGTCGGTGATGAAGCCGTGATAGCTGTAGGTGGCGAAGAGGGCCAACTGGGAACCGGGCGTGGGCTTCACCCGCCGGACGATGAGCCGCACCGGCGCGGCGTCGGGTTCACTCTGGAAGGGGGTATAGGTGGTCTCGGCCACATCGGCGGCGCCGTCCATCCAGTAGGGAATCGGCGTCCAGTCCTGCTCGGGGATCGCCTCAATCAACTCCCGCAGGCCTTTGTGCTGGCGGATGGTGATGGAGAAGCGGACACCCATCTCGCGGCAGACGGCGACGAGAGCGTGGGCGTAGAAACCGCTGTCGGCGCGCACCGTGAGTTGGCCGCTGGCCCCACCGTAGCGCACCCGCCCCACCGTTTCACGCAGGAAGTGGGCAGCGCCGCGAGCGGTGTTGGCACGGCCCTCGCGCAGCCGGGACATCAGCACATCGCCGGTTCCGGCGGCGATGGCCAGCAGTGGGTGATAGCCCCGCGCGCCGGTGTAGTTGTGGTGTCGCGCCCCTTCTTTGTCCAGTCCATAGGTCTCGCAGATGGTGGAGTCCAGGTCGATGGTCAGGGGCGAGTCGCCGGGTCCGGCCCCAGCGGCCCATGCGCGTGCCAGCAACTGGCGGCTCACCCGGTCGAGTTGACGGACATGCCCCCACCGGAAACTGCGCAGGAAGGTGCCCAGGGTGGATGGCGCCTTGACCACGCAGCCGAGAACACCGACCGTCCCACCAGCACGCAGCGCATCGGCGTCGTCGATGAAGTCGCCGCCCGCCAGCGCGGAAGCGACCAGCGTCAGCATTTTGTCCCCCGTGTTCGCCCGCCCCGGTGCGCAGCCGAGGTCGAGGTGATGGTCGGCGAGTTCCCGCAGGCCCAGGTGCTGTGCAAGGGTGGCCGGCAGGAGCAGGCCGGCATTGGCCACCAGGCGGTGGTCGTCAAAGACGACGCCGATACGGTCGGGATTATTCTGTGGCAGCATCTACTGGGTGCTCCTTGTTTCCGGGCGGTTTTCTGTTTCAAAACCATTCTCCCAGATTCAGAGGAGCACCCTCTGGCTTCTTCAAGGACTGTCCCCAAAGTCGTCTTTCGGTGGATTCGGGCTTAGGGAAGTCCTGCCGCATGAGCTCATACAGCTTGGAGCGGGATACCTTCAGGAGTGTCAGCACTTCGTCCCGAGTGAGCAGGTCGTTCTCTTGGGTCATCTTGGCACCTCCCCCAAAATGAATGAGGCCCGCTAGGAACGGCAATATTGCCGTTCCTAGCGGGCCTCAGACACGCAGAACGGCCATGCGAAGCAATCGCAGCTGCCTGCACATGGCCGTTACGCCAAGGGAGAGATAGATCTACAGCGGACCTGCCCTAACGCCCGATTCCCAGGCGCTGGGCGGTGGAACTCATCGCCACTCTATCCCGTGCAAATTAAGCGATGAATGTCGCGCGGGTCTTTATTTTACCCCCCTACACGCCTGCTTCTGGGCGCTGGTGGCAAAACTACCCTCGTTTCCCATCGCCTACGATAAGGCGAACCGTACAGGATAGAGCGGGCCGGTGTCAACCGGTTAATATCACGTAGTATGCCCACTCCTGCATGAGCTCCCGTCGGCGCTCGAACAGATCGCTTCGGGCATACGCCATGACTTCGCCGCCGAGATTGTGGGCCAGAGCCGCCTCGGCCACGGACCAAGGCGCGTCCGTCTGTTCTAGTGTCCAGTCTCGGAAGCTGCTGCGGAATCCGTGTGTCGTGATGTGGCCGTACCCGGCCCGGCGTAGCATCATGGTGAACGCCATGTTGGAGAGCGCCCCGGCCTTCCGGTTGCTGGGGAACACCAGCTCCGCGTGCGTTGTCGGCTCCTGAGCTTTCTCCAGGACGGCGAGAGCGCTGGTCGAGAGCGGCGGCGTGTGTCCTCGGTGCGGCCCATGCCACGGTTCACCGAGCCCTGACCGGCCTCCTAGCCCAGAGCATCGTCGGGACCAAGACGCTGTTCCAACTGTTGATGGCGGCGGCTGTGGCCAATCTGACGCTGGTGGCCGGCAAAGTCGGGTTGATGGGCGAAGCAGGAATCGGCTCTCGGTTCTCCAACTTCTCTCTCGCCGCTATATCCACGGTCTGGCGGGACGACATCGGTATCGGCCGGAGAGGATTGCTGATACTGACAACTTCAGTTCCGCTCCAACAATCGATCTTCGCAACACGGGGGTTTTCGTCCGCACTTCTAGCAGGCTGCGGAAAGACGTCGATGCGAAAAGTGGCGGCTGAGGGCGCCGAGTGCCGATCATAGGGGCACTAGAGACGGAGGTGGAGCGTATGCGTGACGGCAGGAGCCGCCGGTGACGATGTCGGCCTTCGTGGACCTGGAGGAGCGCGTGCCAGCAGGGTCGTCAGGTCCTTGGGGTCATAGCGTCTGAGCCAGCGGTAGAACGTGTCCGACGATATGCAGAAATGGCGGCGCCCTGCTGGACCGCCTCTGGGCATGATGGCTCCACGCACTCGAATACTGGAGCCATCATTTCGCTTCAGTCTGCGTCCCATACACTGTCCTTGTGGGTGTACGGCATCTATCTGAACGAGATCACCCGTCCGTGTTCACGTAGTCAGCCCACTCCTGCATGAGCGCCCGGCGGCGCTCGAACAGATCCGAGCGGGCGTAGGCCATGACTTCGCCGCCGCCGAGATTGTGGGCCAGAGCCGCCTCCGCCACGGCCCAAGGCGTGTCCGTCTGTTCCAAGGCCCACGTCCTGAAGGAAGCGCGGAATCCGTGTGTCGTGACGTGGTCGTACCCCGCCCGGCGGAGCAACATGGTGAACGCCATGTTCGAGAGGGGCTGCCCCACCGGGCGGGAGCTCGGAAAGACGAGGCCGCGCCATGACCTCTCATGGGCTTGTTTCAGGACGTCGACCGCGGCGGTCGAGAGAGGGACGCGGTGCGGGCGTCGAGCCTTCATGTGCCCTTCAGGGACCGTCCAGACACAAGAGTCGAAGTCGACCTCATCCCAAGTGGCTTGCCGGACTTCACCGGCGCGGGCAGCCGTCAAGATAAGAAACTCCAGCCCCAGGCGCGTACTCTCGCGCCCGGCGGTGTTGCGGACCGCGTCCAGCGCCGCCCCTACCTTGACGTAAGGCAGAGCTGGATGGTGGCGGCGTTGCCGAGAGCGCTGGGGCAGCGCGGCCTTCAGCGCGCCGTTGCAGGGGTTGTCCGTTCGCCATCCCGCCGCGATTGCGAAGTCGAAGACTACGGCCATGCGCTGCTTCACGCGCCCCGCCGTCTCCGGCTTGCTGTTCCATATGGGCGTCAGGATGGAGAGGACATCGGCTGTGGTGATCGCGTCGACGGGCTTAGGGCCGAGGCGGGGCATCGCGTGAAGGCGGAGCGACTCCCGCCACTGTGTCGCGTGGCGGGGGCTTGTCCACGTGGGTGCGCGCAGCGCGATGACCTTCTCGGCAGCTTCCCCGAACGTCGGAGTGGCCGCCCGTTCTGCACGTTGCGCTTCGAGGTAGTCCGCTGGGTCGCCTCCATCCTCTACCCACTCGCGCAGCTCGGCGGCCTTCTCGCGGGCGTCCTTGAGCCCGACTGCGGGATAGCCGCCCATCCCGAAGTTCCGGCGCTTGCCGCCCACCGTCAGCCGCATTATCCAACTCTTGCCGCCGCCCGGCCGCACCCTGAACATGAGACCCGCACCGTCCACGTAGGTCCCGGCCTCCCGCAAGTTCTGTAGCTTGAGCGGCGAGAGCTGATTTCTCTTGATGTTCGCCATTGGTCGTCCCTATCCTGAATGGTGCACCAACGGTATACCGTTGGTCTTGATTGTATAGGACGCCGCAGGGCAATACAAGACGCATTCGGACATGCTTTCAAATACGAAAGCGGGGTTTTGGGGTCGTTTCGTAGAGGTGTATGGCGGGAGCGGGAGGGAGTCGAACCCACCGCCCCGACCGAAGGGCCGGGGCCAACGGATTTGAAGTCCGCGAAGCCCACCGGGACCCATCTGCTCCCGCGAACCATTTGACTGGGTTTTCGGCTAAGGCGACCGCAGCTAGGAGATGGCAGCCTCCAGCCGGTCCTTAAGTACAGACCTGGGGACTGCGCCGACAACCTGGTCGACCGGCGCGCCTCCCTTGAAGATTAGCAGCGTCGGAATGCTGCGGACGCCGTATTGGGTCGGCGTATGGGGGTTGGCGTCGACGTCCATCTTGGCGATCTTCACCCTGCCGTCGAACTCTGCCGCAAGGTCTTTGACGACCGGGGCGACCATCTTGCAGGGGCCGCACCAGTCCGCCCAGAAGTCCACAAGGACCGGAACGTCGGACTCGATCACCTCGCTCTGAAATGTGTCGTCGCTGATGTCGATAGGGTCTGCCATGTTGCCTCCGGCTTGTTTGTTGGCTTAGGTGCCCGTCACCGCCTGTTTGTATATTTAGGATGCGGGCCGCACCACAAAGGGTGCTACGCGGGCCCGGCGGCGGCCGCTGACAACGAGGGCATGGCCCGGAGTCTGGCCACCAAGTCAGTCAGCAGGTCGAGCAGGTAGTCGACCTCCTCCTCGGTGTTTTCTCGGCCCACGGTTACTCGGAGGCTCGCCTGGGCTATGTCGGCGGGCAGGCCGGTCGCGAGGAGCACGTGGGACGGCTCGAGCGACGCGGAGGAGCATGCGCTCCCGCTGGACGCGCACACGCCGCCGAAGTCGAGGCCCAGCAGTATGGGCTCGCCTTCCACGGACTCGAACGAGATGTTAACGTTGTTCGTCAGCCGCTCCGTTGGGTGGCCGTTCAGGCGCACTCGGCCGATTCGCTCGAAGACCCCCGCGATGATCCTGTCCCGAAGGTGAGTGCAGTGGGCGTTGGCCGCGTCCCTCTCGCTGGCGGCGAGCCTAAGTGCCTCCGCCAAGCCGGCGATTCCTGGGACGTTCTCGGTGCCGGACCGGCGTTGGCGCTCCTGTCCGCCGCCGAACTGCTGAGGGTCGAAGGGCGTCCCCCTGCGGATAAACAGGGCGCCGACGCCCTTGGGCCCGCCAAGCTTGTGGCCCGACAGACTCAGCATGTCCACGCCCAACCGGCGGGTATCGATATCCAGGAGCCCTGCCGCCTGGACCGCGTCGGTGTGCACCACGATCGTACGGCCCAGGCGCGCGGCCTCGGCCTTGGTCGCGTTAGCGATCTCGCGGATGGGTTGTATCGTGCCGATCTCGTTATTGGCCATCATGACGCTGACAAGTATGGTCCGGTCTGTGATGGCCTGGGCGACATCGTCGGGCTCGACGCGTCCGTACTCATCGACCGGGAGATAGGTCACATCGAAACCGAGCTGCTCCAGGTGGTGGCAGGTATGCAACACCGCGTGGTGCTCGATGGACGTGGTTATGACATGGTTGCCGGTGTTCCTCAGGGCGAAGGCGGCGCCTTTCAGGGCGGCGTTGTCGGACTCGGTGCCGCCGCTCGTGAAGACGATCTCGCTCATCCGCGCGCCCAGAGCGCGGGCGACCGTCTCTCGGGCCTCGTCCATCGCCTTGCGCGACTCCTGGGCGAGCCCGTATATGCCGGAGGGGTTGCCGTAGCTCTCGGTGAAGTACGGCAGCATCGCTTCAAGGACCTCTCGGCGCACCGGAGTGGTCGCGGCATGGTCCATGTAGATCATTCTGCCGAAGCTTGACATCGTACGCTCCAGAGCGCCTCGCCCCAAGTAGGGATGTTGGGCGCGGGCAACTCCATTCTAGCACGCGTGCGGGCAGAAGCGCCGCTGGCGCCGAACCCCGCAACCCGCCCTACGAGTCGGGGGCCATTATGTCGACGGGCTTGCCTAGGTCGGAGATCGTCATGGCGACCTGAGTCACAGACGTAGCCCCGCCTGGGCCCGCGGGCGACTCGGACCGGATTGCGATCTTACGGACCGAGAAGTCCTCAATCCCGATCCAGTAGTCGACCTCGCCGTCTCGGCCCGGCACCGGAGAATCGTTCAGCAGGTCAGCAAGGGCACTCCCGGTCACGGGGCCCCTGACATGGTAGACAGGCTCGTCCTCCAACTGCACCACGCCGACGAGGGTGAACCCGACCACCACATCGGGACCGAAGGTGGTGTTGAATGCTCCGTAGGCGAACAGGTTGCTAAACGGAGTCAGTAGCTCGTTCCTGGTCTCCCATTTGCCTGTTATCAAGTCTTTCACGTAGGAATCGGCGCCGATGACGATTGTCTCAAACAGCTTGATTCCACTGAGCTCAATAGCCAAGTGGTAGCGGTCCGGGGCCTGGAAGTCTCCGGTCCAGCGTATCGGCAGCGTTACTTCACCTGTTGTGTTCGTTATGTCGATCTCCACGTAGCCGGACTCGACGGCCTGCATTGCAGCGGTAGCCGCGTCGAGCAACTCCGCGACAGAGGGAGGCTCCGGGTCAGGGGTGGGCGTGTTCGTAGGGGTGGGTGTGTTCGTGGGGGTTGGCGGGGGTGTCGCAGTCGCAGTAGCGGCTGGTGTGGGAGTAGGAGGAATGGGAGTGGGAGTGGAGGTCGGCGTATTTGTTGGAGCCGGGGTGGGTGTAGCGGTCGGTGTAGGTGGGATAGGCGTCTGGGTCGGAGTGGGTGTATTGGTGGGAGCCAGTGTTGCAGTGGGAGTCGAAGAGGGAGTCGGCGTATTCGTAGGAGTCATGGTGGGTGTGGCGGTCGGTGTAGGCGGAAGGGGTGTCTGGGTAGGAGTGGGTGTATTGATGGGTGTTGCTGTGGCAGTAGCGGTCGCCGTTGGCGTAGGTGGGGTGGGTGTCTGGGTAGGAGTGGGTGTATTGGTGGGTGTTGCTGTGGCAGTAGCGGTCGGTGTGGGCGTAGGTGGGACTGCTGTTTGAGTGGGGGTGGGTGTAGGCGTGGGGGTGGGTGTAGGCGTGGGTGTGGGTGGGATAGGCGTTGGGGTTGGCGTCGCTGCCGGCGAAGGCGTGTTGGTAGGCGCCGGGGTTTCCGTGGGTAGCGGGCTATCTTCGCACGCCATCAGCGACGACAGCGCCAGCAGGCAGAATATTCCAGCATAGGCGATGGA
The DNA here is from genome assembly GCA_965262055.1 of Dehalococcoidia bacterium. GTDB lineage: Bacteria > Chloroflexota > Dehalococcoidia > Lucifugimonadales. Next base: position 264,265 of record CBDHEI010000001.1, on the reverse strand, counting down.
GCTGATGGCGTTACGGGAGACCGGGCGCTGGCTGGCGGTGCTTCTCGTGTTCATGGGATGCATTATCAGAGTCGTTTGCGCACAGCGTCAACCGGAGAGGGGCACCGAGCTACCGCGCTTGAGACGCCATCACGGACGGGTGGAGGGCCAAAAAACCGTTTCAAAGTGTTCCATTGCGCCCTGTTTCGTATGTGAGGCCTGGGACGCTGGGGAGCAGTCCGGGGCGCTTTTGAGACGCAAATGTGCGGCAGACGAGCCGCTTTGAGGCCATATGAAACAGGGGCTCGGGCAGCCGGGCAGCCCCTACGGGATGATTGGGGCGGGCTCGGGCAGCCACGAGGGCAGCCCCTACTGAGTCAATGGGGCTGGTGTGGGGGAAGAGCAAGGGGGTATATGCTGGTGTGAGCATGGAGATAGACTAGCACGGACGTTCGCGCGGAGTCAATGATTACCCCTTCACCGGCAGGAGAGGCTGAGCCAGAGCCTCAGGACGCCCTCAAGCCAGACGAGGAGTGTGTTGGCGGCAGCCTGGCTGCCGGAGGTTTTAGAGGTAGTCCATGAGAGTATGTTAGCCCGAATCCACCGAAAGACGACTTTGGGGACAGTCCTTGAAGAAGCCAGAGGGTGCTCCTCTGAATCTGGGAGAATGGTTTTGAAACAGAAAACCGCCCGGAAACAAGGAGCACCCAGTAGATGCTGCCACAGAATAATCCCGACCGTATCGGCGTCGTCTTTGACGACCACCGCCTGGTGGCCAATGCCGGCCTGCTCCTGCCGGCCACCCTTGCACAGCACCTGGGCCTGCGGGAACTCGCCGACCATCACCTCGACCTCGGCTGCGCACCGGGGCGGGCGAACACGGGGGACAAAATGCTGACGCTGGTCGCTTCCGCGCTGGCGGGCGGCGACTTCATCGACGACGCCGATGCGCTGCGTGCTGGTGGGACGGTCGGTGTTCTCGGCTGCGTGGTCAAGGCGCCATCCACCCTGGGCACCTTCCTGCGCAGTTTCCGGTGGGGGCATGTCCGTCAACTCGACCGGGTGAGCCGCCAGTTGCTGGCACGCGCATGGGCCGCTGGGGCCGGACCCGGCGACTCGCCCCTGACCATCGACCTGGACTCCACCATCTGCGAGACCTATGGACTGGACAAAGAAGGGGCGCGACACCACAACTACACCGGCGCGCGGGGCTATCACCCACTGCTGGCCATCGCCGCCGGAACCGGCGATGTGCTGATGTCCCGGCTGCGCGAGGGCCGTGCCAACACCGCTCGCGGCGCTGCCCACTTCCTGCGTGAAACGGTGGGGCGGGTGCGCTACGGTGGGGCCAGCGGCCAACTCACGGTGCGCGCCGACAGCGGTTTCTACGCCCACGCTCTCGTCGCCGTCTGCCGCGAGATGGGTGTCCGCTTCTCCATCACCATCCGCCAGCACAAAGGCCTGCGGGAGTTGATTGAGGCGATCCCCGAGCAGGACTGGACGCCGATTCCCTACTGGATGGACGGCGCCGCCGATGTGGCCGAGACCACCTATACCCCCTTCCAGAGTGAACCCGACGCCGCGCCGGTGCGGCTCATCGTCCGGCGGGTGAAGCCCACGCCCGGTTCCCAGTTGGCCCTCTTCGCCACCTACAGCTATCACGGCTTCATCACCGACCGGGACGGGGAAACCCTGGAACTGGAGGCCGATCATCGCCGCCACGCCGAGATCGAGAACGCCATTCGAGACCTGAAACACGGCGTCGGACTCAACCATCTCCCCTCGGGGCGCTTCGCCGCCAACGGCGCCTGGCTGGCGGTGCAGGTGATGGCACACAACCTCGCCCGCTGGACAGCGCGCATCGGTCTGGCCGAACGGACCGTGACCACCAAGACCCTCAGGCGGCGGGTCTTCGCTCTGGTGGGACGGATCACCCACTCGGCGCGCCGCCTTACCCTGCATCTTCCCCAGCATTGGACTTGGGAAACCCAGTTCACTCGCGCCATGGCCCGGCTGCGAGCCATTCCACTCCCCGCCTGACTGCCAGCCTGCAACTGACCCAACTTCCCTGCAAACTCGTGCCACCCCGGTCCGCGAGAGTTCCCTGCTGCGTATTCTCTCGCCATCCCGCGCATCGCAGCTCCCGCAGAGGGCCATAGGGGCCCTATGCGGCGACTGAAGACCGTTCGCCGACCTCCAATCTACCCCAATGAGCCCAGCCATCTCCCCTGTAGCTCCCTCACCCACCCTGCCGCTGTCCTCACGCCGTCCATAGGTGTCCTTCGGTGGATTCGGGGTTAGACACCGACCAGCATATGGACCCGACAGGATACGCGGCGTCGTCCACCGTCAAGCCGAAGGTGCTGAAGCTTGTCAGCACCGATACGGCCCAGACGCGATCAGTGTCGTCAGTCTCGCAGCGGTGCTCGAGGAGCTCCCACTCTCCGGCGTCAACGCGGTACACTCTCACGCGGCCTGCGTCGCAGGAGGCGCGGGCATATCCCGGGGGCCGTACCGTCAGGGTCACGGGAACGCGTTGGGGTGAGTTTCCTATCAGGCGGCCGCTTATCCGTACGGTGGCGGTGTACGAGCCCGGCTCCAAGCCGGACACGTCCACAGACAGGGTAATCCTTACGGCGGCGTCCGGGCCGTCCGAAATGCCAGCCGAGGGCGTCCGGGAAAGCCATGCGGCGTTTTCCGAAGTGCCGAAGGCCATCTCACGCTCCTCCGCGTTCCAGACGCGTAGGGTCTGAGAGGGCGGGTTGTCGCCGCCCACGACGGCCTCGAATGAGAGGGAGGTCGGGGAGAGGACGATCAACGACGGGTCCTGAGCGGGAGCACCTCCGCCCCCGCCCCCGCCTCCGCCGCCCGCACCTGTAACGCCGGTGATGCCGATTATCGGGGGAGGAGGTGGCGGAACATTGCCCGGCCTGCCAGTGCCGGACTGGGACCACTCGCCGGATCCGCCGCTGTCGTTCATCGCCCTGACCTGCACCTCGTAGGTCGTGTCCTTGACGAGGTTCTCGATGGTATGGGAGCGGTCCGTTCCGGCCACGCTCTGGGGAATCCAACTCCCGCCGCTATCCGACTCCCGGTATTGCAGGTCGTAGCCGGTGATGGAAGTGCCAGAGGGAGTCCTGGGAGTGGACCAAGTTACGCTGAGGCTGGTGTCGGACTCCGACGATACGCCGGGTGTGCCGGGTGCGCAGGGCGGCTCACCGGCACTGGCGCATTCGTCGATCACGGTGATGGTCACGGCGATAGTGGCCGTTTGGCCGTTGTTTTCCTCGGCCGTAATCTCCACTTCTGCTTCCTTGCCTGGCTGGGTATCGTAGTCCAGAGGTGTAGCGCTGGTCTTCAACTGGCCGTTGCTGTCGATAGTGAAGTAGCTGGCGCCAGCGCCACTAAGGCGGTAGGTCAGTGCCTCGCTGCTGTTGGAGTGCCGGGCCTGCACTCGTCCGACATCTCTTCCCTCGGCAGTATTCTCCTGTACCCTGAAAGTCGGCGGGTCCTGAGTGAAGAATGGGCCGATCTCTACAGACGTGGCTGTAAGGAACTGCTCAGTCCGCCCTGTGCCTGCCCGGTCGTTGTAGAACGCCGTGGCCCTGATGCAATGGCCTTGATCCGCCGCCGTCGGGGTGTAGCTGCTGCTTCTGGCCCCGCTGATGGTCTCCCAGGTGGTGACCGTCGGGCTGTCAACCGTGCCGCAGGGGCCGCTGGGTTCACCCCTTTCCCACTTCCATTCCGTGACGTTTACGCCACCGTCCTCGTCGTTCACGTTGAGCCTCAGCGTCTGCCCGACGCGCGGCTCCTCCACGTTCGTCTCAAGTACGCCGGGTTCGTCGACGTTGGTGACGCGAATGGTGACGTTCAGGCGGCCGACGCTTGCGCCGCCCGCCTGCTCCCGGGCCTCTACGGTAACCCGGTACTGGTTTTTCTCCTCGAAGTTGGGTACCGCGTCGAGGGTCAGGGTGGCCCTCAAGGCGCTGCCGCTGAGGGTGAAATACTCGGAGCCGGTGAGGACCCAGTCTATCCCCTGTTCGTCCGGGTCGGTGGCCGTATAGGTGGCAACATTCCTGTTGCCGTTCTCGGCGACCTCAGGGCTGGTTTGCCCGGAGACGACCGGCGTTTCGTCCACGTCCTCGACGGTGATGGTGACGGAAATGGCGTCTGTCAGGCCGCCCGGGTCGGTGGCGGTGACCGTTACGAAGTGCTGCTCCTGGCCTTCGTGGTCCAGCTCGGCCTTGGCGCGCAGCTGACCGGTGGACTCGACGATCTCGAATTCGTCGGAGGCGGCGATGCTGTAGGTCAGCCTGTCGTTGTTGCCGTCGGAGGCGGTCACGGGCGCGCCGACGTTGCTTCCAGCCCTCAGGTTCTCGAGGATGCTGCGATCGTAGTCGCCGTCCGCAGGGAACGCGGGCGGCTCCGGCGCCGGCGGAGCTTCCTGCACGCGGTTGACGCTGACGGCGGTAGCCGACTTGTCGTCGCCGTGGCCGTCGTCGTAGGAGGCGACGGCCCGCAGGTAGCTGCCCACGTCCTCGGCGACGGGCGTGTAGAACCGCGAATTGGCGTTGGTGATGGCTATGCCGGTGCTACCCCGGCTGGAGGTGCGGTACCACTGCCAGGTGGTCCCGGTGGGTCCGTCGTCGTCCTCCAGCGTGGCCGTGAGATCCGTCCCTTCCTGGGGCTGCACCGTGGACAAGGTTATAGTGCCGGGCTCCTCGACGTTCTGGATGTTGATGGTCACCATTTTGTCCACCGTGTGCGACCCGGCCTCGGCCCTGACGGTGACGCTGTAGCTGCGCTGCTCTTCGTAGTCCGGCGACTCTCCAAACGTGAGGACACCGTTGCTGGCGAGGGTGAATTCGTCGCTATCCGTACCAGTGAGACTCATGGTGACCGTGGCACCCTCGAGGTCGCTGGCGGTGTACCGGCCCACCTGCCTGCTGGTGGCGGAGTTCTCGGGGAAGTCGTCAACGGTGTCCGGGCCGGTGATCACAGGAGGTTCGTCCACGTTCTGGACGATGACGTCGACGTGCAGTTCTCCACGCTTGTTGTTGGAGTCGGCGGCCTGGACGGTGACCTCGTATTGGTTGTTGCCGCCGGAGTCGTCCGGGCGCTCGTAGTCGGGGGCGCTGGCGAATTTGAGGACGCCGTTAGTGATGGTGAAATCGCCCCGGTCCGTGCCGCCCAGGCTCCAGGTGATGTTGCTGTCGCCCTCGGGGTCCATGGCGGTGTAGGCGGCCACGTCGCCGGAGCTGTTCTCGTCGTAGTCGGCGATGGTGGTGACACCGGTGATCACCGGAGGCTCGTCAACGTCGTCGACCGTGACTGTCACGGTGATGGTGGCGTCGATCGTCGTGTCCGCGTATCCGTGAACGTCCTTGCCGTCCGTAACCGACATGGTGAACGAGTAACTGTCGCGGGACTCGTGATTCAGTGCGGCCTTGGTGCGCAGTTGGCCGCTCGACGCAACCACATCGAAGAAGGCGGCGTCGGTACCGGAGATCGAGTACGTGCGCCGGTCGTTGTCGGCATCTGTAGCCGCGATCGGAGTGCCAATGATCCGTCTAGCAGGTGTGTTCTCGTCCACCCTGCGGGCCCCGGTCTCGCTGGATGGGAACTCAGAAGGACTGTTCGCGCTCTGGGTAATGGAAATCGCGGCGCTGTCCTTTCTGGCGTGGTTTCCAAGCGTGTCCTTCAGCGGTTTGTGGACGTCCTGCACCTGCATCAGGAGGGACTCGGGGGTGCTAGCGAATGGATCTTCGTAGGAGACGGTAAGTCGGTCGGTCGCCGAAACGGCCGACGACAGCGTCAAGGTCACCACCTTGCCAAGGACCGAGATCGCGGTGATCTGGCGGGACGTGTCGTCGCTCGTGTCTTTGACCCTGAAGAACACCGTACCGGTCGCGGTGGGCGCTGAGTCTTCATCCAGCGCCTTGTCCCATGTCAACGTCACGTCGTTCCCATTCGCCAACGCGTTCGCGCGGACCAGGGTTGGGCGCACAGCGTCAACGAGGTAGTCGGTTCGGACGCTGTCCCACAGTCGTGCTGGAGCAACGGCCTTGGTGGAGGCGTAGCGGACCAGGCCCGGGCCGGTCAATTTGCTGATGGCTCCGCTGCTCGGGACCATGACGCCGTCGGAATCGGTCTCGCCTTCGGTCAGTTCGTACCGAAACACCAGGGATGTCGTGCCCGAGCCGCTGTGGTAGGCCGCGCGTCGCCTCTCGGCACCAACCTCCAGTGGAAGTTCCGGCACGCCGCTTACGATCACGGGTTCGCCGAACGTCACCGTCGCCTCGATGGCGTCCTGCTCCCCAAACCCTCTGCCCCAGATGTAGGTCTTGTCCGGTCCCGGGTCTGTGATGACGATCTGAATCCTATCGTTGCGGACCTGCTGGCTCGAAAAGCTGGCAACGTTGTTTCCTGCGGAGTCCCTGAGTGCTGTTGCTGTGCTGCCGGTCGGCGCCGAGTAGCTGACCGTCACCGCGTCGCCCGCATCCACGGCAGACTCCAGCATCAGCGTGACGACACTGCCTGAGATCGAAACCTCGTCGGTCGCGCGAGCGGAGGCGCCGACGTTCACCGTGAACGCAGACGTTTCCGGCTTTGAAGACGTGTCCATCGCCTCGCTCCAGTTCAAGCGCAGCACCGTGCGTTCTACCCGCGCCGTCAGCAGTGTTGGAGCGGTGGTGTCGGTCGCAGTCGGCGTTGCCGTCACCTCCGTCGCTGCTCCGTCACCGTTGTGGTTATAGGCCAACACACTGATTGAATGGCTGACATCGTTCGTCAACCCACTGATCGTCCGCCGCGGGTCTGAGAGATTCGCGACTACCGCTTGCCGCGATGACTCGTACTCCTGTGGGCCGGACTTCCATTGGACCTTGTATCCCGTTATCGGCGAGCCGCCGTCGTCTGGCGGCTCCTGCCAGGACACGGTCAGCTTCCCGCTGCCAACCCCTGTAGCCGAGACGTTCGCCGGCGCGTCGGGCAGGCAGCCGCCATCGTTCCAGGGATTGCGTGTGACCCCGCTGCCGAACGCCGAATCGGTCGCCTTCTGATTGTCGCAGTAGCCACCGAATGCGTCCCGCAACTGAAAGACGACAGTCGCCCGAAACCCTCGCCCATTCGTGTCATTCTCTATCGCCTTCACGTCACGCCAGACACGCGCAAGGTCAGGGTTGCCGTCAGAGTCGTTGTAGTTATCGGCCAACCAGGACGGCATTTGCCCCGATTGCGCACTCCTGACGACGGCGAGGGCTTGCTCGCTCACGGTGTCCTTGGTGATGGGGCAACCGGCCCAATAGGAACCTGAACTCTGATACTGGTCCCCAATCGTGAGAATCATCACCGCGTCGGCGAATATCTCAATGGGAGCGCAGGACGGTTCCGCTAGGCTGCCCTGATAAGCCAAAACATGGAAGTAAAGGCGAGCAATCCCCAACGGACCGGGCGTAGCCGTCACGCGGTTCGCCAGTGTGTACACATGCGCCAACTCATGAGCGATCCCATAGATCAGGTTGATGTAGAACCTGGAGATATGGACCTCGTCCGCATCACATTCCCTCAATTTCGACGGGGTCACGGAGGAGCAGAGAATAAAAGCTGCGCCGCTCGGCCCGGGAGTCCAGAACACAGGAACGTTCTGAGTGGTGATGTAATCCCAGGTTTCCCGCAGCCAGGGAGACGAACTTTCGAAGATCTTGACGACCTCGTTTTCCCAGAACTCCCGCGCCTGGCCGGGCTGGGAAGCTGGTGTGCCAGTCGCAGTGGCGGAAGGGTCGCTGTCCCCGTTAGCGTTCACGGCGATCACCCGCACCGTATATTCGGCGCCGTCGGTCAACCCGGTAATGATGTCCACGTACCGGTCGCCTGCCGAGGTCGACTGGTCGATCTCGATGCTCGTTGCCGGATCGCTGGTGAGCTGCCGGGACGAGTCGTATTCCTCAGCGCCAGACTTCCATTGGATCTTGAACGAGGTGGTCGAAGACGCATCGGATGTGGACCAGCGCACTTCAAGCTTCTGACTCTCGATGCTGTACACGGCGACCGCCGTCGGCGCATCGGGGACCTGCGTCTGCGCGGATGCTGCGGGCGTAGTGGCTAAGAGCGTGGCGATCAACGCCGCCAGAGCGAGGACGAACAGGACGCCCCGCAAGAATCCGTGCCCATACGATTTCAGGGACAGCACCACATCAACCTCTAGGGCGGTGACGAGAACCAGCACAAGGATTGGCGAAATGGGCGCGAGTCTAATCATTGGTATGCGGCCAGCGCCAATCTGGGGATTCCCATCCTATCGAGGGAGCCTCGGTGGCGGCTCAGCGAGGTATGTTACCAGTGAGGACATGGGGAAGCATTAGCACTCGCGTTCGCTACAAGTCAAATTACTACCCCTTCACCGGCAGGAGAGGCTGAGCCAGAGCCTCAGCACGCCCTCCAGCCAGACGAGGAGTGTGTTGGAGGCAGCCTGGCTGCCGGAAGTCTTGGAGGTAGTCCAAGAGAGTATGTTCGACACCGACCAGCAGATGGACCCCGTGGGATAAGCGGTGTCGTCGACGGTCAATGCGAAGGTGCTGAAGCTTGTCAGCACCGATACGGCCCAGACGCGATCAGTGTCGTCAGTCTCGCAGCGGTGCTCAAGGAGCTCCCACTCTCCGGCGTCCACCCGGTACACCCTCACGCGGCCTGCGTCGCACGATGCTTCCTCGTCCTCGGGCAGCAGCAGTCTCAGCTCCGCTCCGGGGGAGTAGGTCGACGGTTGAGCCGTCTCTCCACCGGGTGAGAAGGTGTTCAGCTCAACGGCTAGCACGACGCGTTCCTGCTCGCCCGGTGGCGCGGGTAGCGAGTCGACATCAAGCTTCTTCGCTTCTATGTCCACGTCGGCGGAGACCGCGTTTTCGGGTACGATGAGCCGGAAGGTGGAGTCCGGTGTGACGATCTCGGTGCGCTCGCCGGGAGAGACGCGTTCGCGGGCATATCCCGGCGAGCGCACCGTCAGGGTCACGGGCACGCGTTGGGGTGAGTTCCCTATCCTGCGGCCGCTTATGCGGACGGAGGCGGTGTACGAGCCCGCCTCCAGGCTCGACACGTCCACAGAAAGGGTAATCCTTACGGCGTCGTCCGGGCCGTCCGAAATGCCAGCCGAGGGCGTCCGGGAAAGCCATGCGGCGTTTTCCGAAGTGCCGAAGGCCATCTCCCGCTCCTCCGAGTTCCAGACGCGGAGGGACTGAGAGGGCGGGTTGTCGCCGCCCACGACGGCCTCGAACGACAGGGAGGACGGGGCGAAGACGATCAGCGATGAGGCCGGAGGGGTTCCGCCTCCTCCTCCGCCACCTCCGCTGGGAACGGCACCGCCGATCACGCCGGTTATCAGGGGCGGAGGGGGCGGCGGCGGATTAGTTACCCCAGGGGTGGCAGTCGACTCGTTGGACCATTCGGCCTCGCCGTCGGCATTGATTGCTCGCAGCTGGTAGGTGTAGGTCGTTCCGTCGGAGACTTGATTGTCCAGATATGTGGTGGCAGAGACTGCGGGCGGGGGAGAGACGGGGGCGTATGTCCCGCCTTCCTCCTTACCCCGAATCCACCGAAAGACGACTTTGGGGACAGTCCTTGAAGAAGCCAGAGGGTGCTCCTCTGAATCTGGGAGAATGGTTTTGAAACAGAAAACCGCCCGGAAACAAGGAGCACCCAGTAGATGCTGCCACAGAACAATCCCGACCGTATCGGCGTCGTCTTTGACGACCACCGCCTGGTGGCCAATGCCGGCCTGCTCCTGCCGGCCACCCTTGCACAGCACCTGGGCCTGCGGGAACTCGCCGACCATCACCTCGACCTCGGCTGCGCACCGGGGCGGGCGAACACGGGGGACAAAATGCTGACGCTGGTCGCTTCCGCGCTGGCGGGCGGCGACTTCATCGACGACGCCGATGCGCTGCGTGCTGGTGGGACGGTCGGTGTTCTCGGCTGCGTGGTCAAGGCGCCATCCACCCTGGGCACCTTCCTGCGCAGTTTCCGGTGGGGGCATGTCCGTCAACTCGACCGGGTGAGCCGCCAGTTGCTGGCACGCGCATGGGCCGCTGGGGCCGGACCCGGCGACTCGCCCCTGACCATCGACCTGGACTCCACCATCTGCGAGACCTATGGACTGGACAAAGAAGGGGCGCGACACCACAACTACACCGGCGCGCGGGGCTATCACCCACTGCTGGCCATCGCCGCCGGAACCGGCGATGTGCTGATGTCCCGGCTGCGCGAGGGCCGTGCCAACACCGCTCGCGGCGCTGCCCACTTCCTGCGTGAAACGGTGGGGCGGGTGCGCTACGGTGGGGCCAGCGGCCAACTCACGGTGCGCGCCGACAGCGGCTTCTACGCCCACGCTCTCGTCGCCGTCTGCCGCGAGATGGGTGTCCGCTTCTCCATCACCATCCGCCAGCACAAAGGCCTGCGGGAGTTGATTGAGGCGATCCCCGAGCAGGACTGGACGCCGATTCCCTACTGGATGGACGGCGCCGCCGATGTGGCCGAGACCACCTATACCCCCTTCCAGAGTGAACCCGACGCCGCGCCGGTGCGGCTCATCGTCCGGCGGGTGAAGCCCACGCCCGGTTCCCAGTTGGCCCTCTTCGCCACCTACAGCTATCACGGCTTCATCACCGACCGGGACGGGGAAACCCTGGAACTGGAGGCCGATCATCGCCGCCACGCCGAGATCGAGAACGCCATTCGAGACCTGAAACACGGCGTCGGACTCAACCATCTCCCCTCGGGGCGCTTCGCCGCCAACGGCGCCTGGCTGGCGGTGCAGGTGATGGCACACAACCTCGCCCGCTGGACAGCGCGCATCGGTCTGGCCGAACGGACCGTGACCACCAAGACCCTCAGGCGGCGGGTCTTCGCTCTGGTGGGACGGATCACCCGCTCGGCGCGCCGCCTTACCCTGCATCTTCCCCAGCATTGGCCTTGGGAAACCCAGTTCACTCGCGCCATGGCCCGGCTGCGAGCCATTCCACTCCCCGCCTGACTGCCAGCCTGCAACTGACCCAACTTCCCTGCAAACTCGTGCCACCCCGGTCCGCGAGAGTTCCCTGCTGCGTATTCTCTCGCCATCCCGCGCATCGCAGCTCCCGCAGAGGGCCATAGGGGCCCTATGCGGCGACTGAAGACCGTTCGCCGACCTCCAATCTACCCCAATGAGCCCAGCCATCTCCCCTGTAGCTCCCTCACCCACCCTGCCGCTGTCCTCACGCCGTCCATAGGTGTCCTTCGGTGGATTCGGGCTTACGCTCCAGCTCGTAGGCCGTAATGGAACTGCCATTGTCTACCGGCCTGCTCCACGATAGGTCGATGTGGTCGGTGTCTCCCGTGGCTCTCAGGCTGGTGACACGCTGGGGTGGCGTATCGAGCTCGGTGAGACCGGTGGTCGTGTTGTTCCCCGGGCTGTTGTCGAGCTCGCGGCCGTTCGCGGAGAAGGTGGCAGTGATGTCCGCAGCGGCTGTTGGAGCGACCCGGACGGCGATGGTGCCGGATGCCGTTCCGCCCGTACTGAGAGTGCCGAACTCGCACGTAACGACACCGCCCGTCGATCGTCCGGAGTGGGAGCACGGGAAGGTGGACGTGGCGGATATGAAGCTCACTCCAGGGTCGAGAGTGGTAGTAAGTACCGTTCTAGTTGATGTGGCTGGGCCGTTGTTGGTGACGGTATAGCTGTAGACCAGCTCATCGCCACGAGAGGCGCGGGACGATGAGCCGAAGACAGACGCGGCCAGGTCCACAGTGGAGGATATGTCGTCGGTTATGGTGACCGTCACGGTCAAATCGCCCTCCAGGAGGTGCGGCTGACCGGGGTCCGAGTAGGCGAGCCTGACAGTGAAGCGCTCGTTGGGCTCAAGGGCGTTGTCGTGCTTGATGAGTACGTTGAACTGCTTCTCCGCACGGTAGCGTCGTTCGCCATTGATGGTTGTCGGACTGAAGTCGCTTCGGCTGAAGGTTACCGTGGTGGACAGAGGCTCGTAGTCCGCGGGTTGGGTGGCGGAGCCGTCGGCGGTTGCTACGGATGCGTCGAAGGAGAAGCCGCTCTCCGGCCTCTTGTCCTTTGTGGTGGCGGCGATGGCTCGGAGAGTAACGGGCCGGGTCGAGCCGGGGACCGAAGCCTCTTCGACGACGAACGCTGTCTGCTCCCAGCCCAGGACTACGGAGACGTGGTCGTTATCGGTGATGGTAACGGTCGCAGAGGAGGAGGAGCCCTGCAGATGGGGGAGGCCGGGGTTCGAGTAGGCAACGGTCGCCGTGAAGCTCTCGTCGGGTTCGTCGTTGGCGTCGTCTACTATGTTCAGGGTGAACTCTTTGACAGCACGGTAACGCAGCAGGCCGTTGACGGTTGCTTGGTTGAAGTCGTTGCGGTTGAAAGCCGTCGTGGTGTCCAACGCACGGTAGTCTTCTATCCGAGAAGCGGTGCCCTCGGCGGTGTAGGTGGACACTGAGAAGGAGAAGCCTGGTTCGGGCATCTTGTCTTTGGTGGTGACGGCTACGGCGCGGAGGGTGACAGCGCCCGCGCCTTCGTCCACGGTAAAGAAGGTCTGCTCCCACTCGATGGTGACGGGCACGTGGTCGTTGTCGGTGATCGTTACGGTGGCTGTGGCTGGGCCTCCCTGCAAGTGTGGCAAGCCGGGGTTGGCGTAGGCCATCGTCACGGTGAGGTCCTCGTCCGGCTCGTCGTCGGTGTCGTCGACGATGGCCACCTCGACCTGCTTTACGGCCCTGTAGCGCCGTTGGCCGCTGACGGCCGCCCGGCTGAAGTCGGTCCGGTCGAAAGTCACTGTATCGGAGAGGCGGGTGTAGTCGGTGTTCTGCGACGCGCTACCGTCGGCGGTGTAGACAGATACGTCGAAGGAGAAGCCGGTTTCGGGCATCTTGTCCTTCGTGGTGACGGCGACGGCACGAAGAGTCGCGGTAGGCACGCCTTCGTCCACGGTAACGGTAGTCCGCTCCCAATCGATGGTGACAGGCACGTGCTCGTTGTCGACTATGGTAACCGTCGCTGTGGAGGGGCCCAGCTGTAGGTGGGTCAAGCTGGCGTCCAGGAGTTCCAGAGTCGCCGTGAAGCTCTCGTCGGATTCGTCCTCGGTATCGTCGGCGATTAATACCGTGAACTGCTTAGTGGCGCTGTACCGTTGCTGTCCATTGACGGTCGCCGGGCTGAAGTCGGTCCGGCTGAAGGTCACTGTATCGGAAAGCTGGGAGTAGTCTTCGGGCTGAGTTGCGCCGCCGTCGGAGGTGGAGACAGACACGTCGAACGAGGAGCCAGGCTCGGGCAACTTGTCCTTGGTGGTGACCGCGACTGCGCGCAGAGTCACGGCGCCCACATTCTCGTCCACCGAAAACGTGGTCTGCTCCCAGCCCAGGGTTACAGGCACGTGGTCGTTGTCTACGATGGTTACGTTCGCAGTAGTTGTCCCTTCCAGGAGGTGGGGCTGGCTCGCGCCTGAGTAGGCCAGGCTTACGGTGAAGGTCTCATTCTCCTCGTCGACGTTGTCGTCGAATATGGATATGGTGAACGGCCTTTCGGCGAGATACCTCTGGTCGCCGTTCACCTCCGCCCGGGTGAAGTCGGCTTGGCGGAAGGTTACAGTGGTGGACAACCGCCTGTAGTCGGCGTTCTGTTGTGCGCTCCCGTCGGCGGTTGACACGGTAACCCTTACCCCGAATCCACCGAAGGACACCTATGGACGGCGTGAGGACAGCGGCAGGGTGGGTGAGGGAGCTACAGGGGAGATGGCTGGGCTCATTGGGGTAGATTGGAGGTCGGCGAACGGTCTTCAGTCGCCGCATAGGGCCCCTATGGCCCTCTGCGGGAGCTGCGATGCGCGGGATGGCGAGAGAATACGCAGCAGGGAACTCTCGCGGACCGGGGTGGCACGAGTTTGCAGGGAAGTTGGGTCAGTTGCAGGCTGGCAGTCAGGCGGGGAGTGGAATGGCTCGCAGCCGGGCCATGGCGCGAGTGAACTGGGTTTCCCAAGGCCAATGCTGGGGAAGATGCAGGGTAAGGCGGCGCGCCGAGTGGGTGATCCGTCCCACCAGAGCGAAGACCCGCCGCCTGAGGGTCTTGGTGGTCACGGTCCGTTCGGCCAGACCGATGCGCGCTGTCCAGCGGGCGAGGTTGTGTGCCATCACCTGCACCGCCAGCCAGGCGCCGTTGGCGGCGAAGCGCCCCGAGGGGAGATGGTTGAGTCCGACGCCGTGTTTCAGGTCTCGAATGGCGTTCTCGATCTCGGCGTGGCGGCGATGATCGGCCTCCAGTTCCAGGGTTTCCCCGTCCCGGTCGGTGATGAAGCCGTGATAGCTGTAGGTGGCGAAGAGGGCCAACTGGGAACCGGGCGTGGGCTTCACCCGCCGGACGATGAGCCGCACCGGCGCGGCGTCGGGTTCACTCTGGAAGGGGGTATAGGTGGTCTCGGCCACATCGGCGGCGCCGTCCATCCAGTAGGGAATCGGCGTCCAGTCCTGCTCGGGGATCGCCTCAATCAACTCCCGCAGGCCTTTGTGCTGGCGGATGGTGATGGAGAAGCGGACACCCATCTCGCGGCAGACGGCGACGAGAGCGTGGGCGTAGAAACCGCTGTCGGCGCGCACCGTGAGTTGGCCGCTGGCCCCACCGTAGCGCACCCGCCCCACCGTTTCACGCAGGAAGTGGGCAGCGCCGCGAGCGGTGTTGGCACGGCCCTCGCGCAGCCGGGACATCAGCACATCGCCGGTTCCGGCGGCGATGGCCAGCAGTGGGTGATAGCCCCGCGCGCCGGTGTAGTTGTGGTGTCGCGCCCCTTCTTTGTCCAGTCCATAGGTCTCGCAGATGGTGGAGTCCAGGTCGATGGTCAGGGGCGAGTCGCCGGGTCCGGCCCCAGCGGCCCATGCGCGTGCCAGCAACTGGCGGCTCACCCGGTCGAGTTGACGGACATGCCCCCACCGGAAACTGCGCAGGAAGGTGCCCAGGGTGGATGGCGCCTTGACCACGCAGCCGAGAACACCGACCGTCCCACCAGCACGCAGCGCATCGGCGTCGTCGATGAAGTCGCCGCCCGCCAGCGCGGAAGCGACCAGCGTCAGCAGTTTGTCCCCCGTGTTCGCCCGCCCCGGTGCGCAGCCGAGGTCGAGGTGATGGTCGGCGAGTTCCCGCAGGCCCAGGTGCTGTGCAAGGGTGGCCGGCAGGAGCAGGCCGGCATTGGCCACCAGGCGGTGGTCGTCAAAGACGACGCCGATACGGTCGGGATTGTTCTGTGGCAGCATCTACTGGGTGCTCCTTGTTTCCGGGCGGTTTTCTGTTTCAAAACCATTCTCCCAGATTCAGAGGAGCACCCTCTGGCTTCTTCAAGGACTGTCCCCAAAGTCGTCTTTCGGTGGATTCGGGCTTACGGAGAACCCGCTTTCCGGGGCCTTGTCCTTGGTTGTGACCAGTACGGCGTTGAGGGTGAGCGTCCCTACATCCTCGTCGACGGTGTGGGTGCTCTGCTTCCAGGAGATGGTTATGGGAACGTGGTCGTTGTCGGTGATTTTGACGTTGGCCACAGCTGCCCAGATTCCCCACCTAGAGAAGAAGAAGACCTCGTTGGAGCCCGCCGTGAAGGGGGCTAAGATGTTTCTTGGAAGAGAGAAACGATCACCAACGAGGTGCACCTATTATGAAGCAAGGGGTTCTGCCGTTCCAGTACGAGCAGGAGAAGAGCTCGCCGGGCATGACGGCGATGGCGGGCATGATGACGTACTTGGAGTTGATGCACGCAGCAGGTTTGAGGTCGTCGGTAGAGCGCCACGTGGGACTGCGGGAGTGTGGTCAGGGCTGGACGGACAGCCAAGTGGTCAGCTCGCTGATACTGCTGAACCTGGCAGGCGGTGAGTCAGTGGTCGATCTGGATGTTCTGGAGAAGGACGCGGGGTTGTGCAGGGTGCTTCGGGAAGTCGAGAGCTATGGGATGGGTCGTCGAGAGCGTAGAGCGTTGGAAGAGCGATGGCGTGTAGAGCGTCGGCGGAGCATGCCATCGGAGTCGGCGGTGTTCCGGTACCTGGAGAGATTCCACGAGGCGGGCGAGGAGTCCAGTCGGGAAGCTCACAGAGCGTTCATACCTTCACCCAACGAAGCGCTGGGGGGTCTGCATAAGGTGAACGCCGATATGGTGAGCTTCGTACAGAGCCGTTCGCCCTGCGCTCAAGCCACGTTGGACATGGACGCCACGCTGGTGGAGACGCACAAGCAGCAGGCGCTCTACAGCTACAAGAAGTACAAGGCGTATCAGCCTCTGACGACCTACTGGGCCGAGGCTGAGTTGATAGTGCATTCGGAGTTTCGGGACGGCAACGTACCTGCTGGCTATCAGCAACTGCGAGTGTTGACCGAAGCGTTGGAGCATCTGCCTTGTGCGGTGGACAAGGTGATGCTGCGGTCGGACGCGGCTGGGTATCAGCACGAGTTGCTGCGGTACTGCGCCGAGGGCAGAGACGAGCGCTTCGGAGTGATCGAGTTTGCGGTAGGGCTCAACGTGACGCCGGAGTTCAGGCGCGCGGTGTCCGAGGTTGCCGAACAAGACTGGCATGCCCCGCACCGCAGACTGGGCGCCACCTGGGTCGAGACAGGTCAACAGTGGGCGGAGGTGAACTTCGAACCAGACTGGATAGCCTACAGCAAGAAGAACCCTGAATACCGGTTCATCGCTATCAGGGAGCCGCTGAGCGAACAGCCTCTGCCGGGAATGGAACTGCAGCTGGAGCTACCCTTCCCCGTGATGAGGCTGGCCGGCGGAGCCTGGCACAAGGTCTCCGGGTTGGTGACCAACCGAGACCTTCCGGGAGATGAGACGATCCGGTGGTACAGGCAGAGATGCGGTAAAGGCGAGCAGGTCCACAGCGTCCTGAAGAGTGACCTGGCTGCGGGCAGGCTCCCGTCGGGGCTGTTCGGAGCCAACGCCGCATGGTGGGCCATAGCGGTGCTGGCCTTCAATCTGAGCTCTGCGATGAAGCGGCTGGCGTTGGGAGGACAGTGGGTGAGCAAGCGTCTCAAGGCAGTGCGCTTCGCCCTGATCGCCCTTCCGGGCCGGGTGATGCGACACGCCAGGAAGCTGATCATCCGTCTGGCGCGGGGCCATCCCTCATACGAGTTGTTGATCAGGGCACGTCAGAGGATATTGGCGCTGTCCGCCGAGCCGTACCAACCATAAGCGGTCCTGTTTGTGCATCGGTTGAAGGCGACTCAGCAAGGTCGCCCAGGCTGGGCCATGCCTTCTTCGGCCTGAGGACAGCCATAATCGGTGCGGCTACGCTGCCCATACCCTCAAAGTCTTCGGCCAAGGTCCTACCTACGGCCCGATCCGACCATATGGAACCACCGAATCGATACTCAACACGGGCGTAAATCCACGAAGGCCACACCAACTATGTTAGGTGGGGAATCTGGGGCTGAGCCTCCTTGCAGGTGAAGAAGGCCGGCGTTAGAGTACTCAAGGGTTAGCGTGAAGTCCTCCTCGGCTTCGTCGGTTGTGTCATCTTCTATGTCCACCACGATTTGCTTTGCCGCGCGATAGCGGCGTTCGCCGTTGACGGTCACCCGGCTGAAGTCGCTCCGGCTAAAGGTCAGCGTTTCATCGACCTGAGCGTAGTCGTCGGGTTGCACCGCGCTGCCATTGGTGGTGTACACAGAAGCATCGAAGGAGAATCCGTCCTCGGGGCGCTTGTCGGTTGCAGTAACGGCCTGGGCGCGTAGGGTGACTGTTCCGGCATTCTCATCGACGGTTACGTCCGCTTGCTCCCAACTGATGGTCACCGGCACGTGTTCGTTGTCCGTGATTGTGACTGTTGCCGATTGGGGGCCTCCCTGGAGGTGTGCGAGGCCTGGGGTCAGGTAATTGATAGTTACTCTAAAATTCTCAACCGATTCGTCCGTGGTGTCGTCTATGATGACTACGCTGAAATCCCTTGTAGCGCGGTAGCGCTGCTGGCCGCTCACGTCGGTCTGGCTGAAGTCGCTGGCGACGAAACTGGCTGAGGAGGGCGGGGGCGTATAGTCGTCGTTCAGAGTTGTGCTCAAGTCCGTGGTAGTCAGTGTCACACCGAAGGCGAAGTCGGCTGCCGGCGGCGCGTTCAGCGTTGTTGTGAAAACAGCCCTCAGCGCGACGCTTCCCGCGTCCTCATCGACGGCCAGCGTCGTCTGCTCCCACTGCAGGGTTATGGGTATGTCGTCCGGCAGAGGAGTGCCCGTCTCCGTGGCGGACCACGCCCCATCTCCGGCGGAGTTGACGGTGCGCACCTGCACGTCGTACTCCGTGGCATTGGTGAGATTCCTGACGACGTATCGTAGTTCGCCGCTTCTCCAGGCGTTGTCCCGCACTGTCCAGTTGGAGTCAACCGTCTCGTTGGCGCTGGTCTCGATGTAGCGCACGTCATAAGCGGTGATCTCCCCGCCGCCCGTGTCGCTTGGAGCGGTCCAGACGAAAGCCAGGGTCCTGTCGCCGCGAGTGACGTTGGTTATTGAGGGCGCCAACGGGGCGACCGTGGTGGGCTCCTCAGCTTCCGACTTAGACCAAGGGCCGTGTCCGGAATCGTTATGGGCCCGGAGCTGGAATTCATACTTTACGCCACCTTCCAGTCCGGTGATGGTGTGGCTGCGGTTCGTCAGAGTCCCGACACCCGTCTCCAGGGTCCACTCGTCATCGCTTCTGTCGGTGGCGTCGTCACGTATGTAGCGCAGGTCATACGAGGTGATGGTGGTCGCTCCAGTGATAGTCGGTTCTTTCCATTCAACAACGAGGGTGCCCCCTCCAGGTGTCACAGCGTCTATATCAGGCTCACCCGGAATGGAGCCGTGCCCGTATGTTGTGAGACCCCACGACTTGAGCATGCCGGTGCGGCCTCGTTGAAGGTCCTTGATCCGCAGGGTCCACTCGCCGGCTGCGTCCTCGCCCAGGTGACGGGCAGAGCCGAAACGGAACGCTGAGGTCAGCTCCCCGTTGACCGGGGCAGAAGTTGTGAGGACGGAGACGGCCCCGGAGGGCGACACGAGCTCCACGGAAAGGTCACGGAAGTTGAGGTGGTTGAAATGGGTGTTGACCTCTACGAACTCTATGAATTCCACGTAGGGGTCAATGGTCAGGCTTGTGGACACAGTGGTAGGCGTCCCAAATGTAGGGGCGTCTGGAATCGCCAAGTTGATGACGGCTGATTCAGATGTTATCTCCCGCAGTTCTGGGACTTTTGTCCAACCCGGAGCAATATCCACGGCGGCCTTGGCGTCCACCATGCCGAAGCCGTACTCGTCGTTGTAGTTATAGTGATCCGTGGTGGAGCCGTATATGAGTGCGTCTTGCTCCCAGCCGGTGTTGTCGGGGTCGTTCTTTCGGGCGGAGGCAGCCAGGATAAGCTTGACGTCCCGCCACGTAAGCGTGTTGTTGGCTTCCCGAATCAGTGCGACCACCCCTGAGACGATGGGTGTGGCGGCGCTAGTCCCACCGAAGCTGCCCCTGTACCGGTTTCCGTTGTCCGTGGTCGCTATCCTGGGCTGGCCCACTCTCCCACTGCTGGATGGGCCGCATACCCACAGGTTTGAACCGGGCTCCGAGTAGCTGCTTCGCTTGTCGTCGTGGCCGACGGCGCAGACGGCCGTGACGGCGTAGGAGCTGGCAAGCTCGTCCAGGTTGGAACGATCGTCATCTTCACCCCCATTTCCGCCAGCCCAGGCGTAAAATACGCCCTTCCCGCCATAGCCGTTGGTCACGCCATCCTTGACCGCCAACTCCCAAAGCTCCGTGGCGTGCTGCGGCCTGCCGTAGTCTCTGGGCCCCCAGCTGTTGTTGGAAACGGCCGTGGTCGCTGCGTTGCGAGACATCGCGTTTGCTTCGTTCGCATCAGTCTGTTCCACTAGGTAGTTGTATCCGTAAATCGTGGCCTCGGGGGCAACGCCTCGCACTCCCAGGGAGTTGTCCTTTGCCGCGATGAGACCGGCAACGGCAGTGCCGTGGTCTTCGAAATAGTTATATATGTCGGTCTGGTCGGGGTCGTAGTTGTGATTGGATGGGGCGTGGACGTTGTCGGTGAGGTCCTCGTGGGTGTAATGCATTCCGTCATCCACAACCACCACGGTTATGCCGTCGCCCGTGTAGGTGGGCCACACCTCCTCAACTCTGATGTCCTGACCGGCGCTGCTGCGAAACTGGTTGGTGTTGTTCAGGTGCCACTGGCATCCGTATAGAGGATCGTCAATACCTGAGCTCCTAGAGATGTTGGAGCAGCGGTCTACGAAATAGGTGTACGATCCCTCCCGGATCGCCCTCACAGTGTATCGGCCGGTTTCTGTGCCATCCTTGCCCGTCACCTTCAAGTGGTATGTACCCGCGTCCAGTCTGCCCTGGAAGATGAATACGTCGGAGAAGTGAATCGAATCGACGGGGGCCCGCAAGTTGTTGGAATCGAGCAGCTCACCGCTGATGTCAATGACTTTGCTCACGCCCCCGACGATCACAAAAGTAGTCTCGTCCAGGGTCAGGCTGAAGTAGTCCTCGTCGCCGGCCGGGTCAATGATACCGCCGGCCGTATCTCCGAGGTTCAGCGGTAAAGCGCTGGTGATGGAGCTGCCAGGTTCGGTGATGGCCGTGGCGTACACCGAGTACGGCCCGTCAGACCTATTGGCGAAGGATCTCACCTTAACGTAGTAGATTCCTGCTGGCAGATTCTCCCGAATGAGGAAGTTTCTCCTGCCGCCCGGAAGGAAGCCGTCATCGTTTGAGGCTATCACGCCGCCGCCGCTGTTCTGCAACTCACCAACCGTATCCGGAAACCCGGAAGCGCGAATGACAACTTCCGTTGGCACGGAGAGCTGCAGCTTGAAGTAGTCTTCGTCGCTATCCGGGTCAATTGTGCCGCTAGCGGAGGCGTTGAAATTCAGGGTGGCCGCGTTTCTCCTTGACGTGGTGTCCGTGAAGGTCCGTATTCTCAGAATGTAGGGTGTTTCGGCGGGACCGTAGCCCGTGACCTTGATGTAGTACGTCCCGGACTGGAGCTTGCGCCACAGGAAGAAGTTGTCCGGGTTGGGCAGCACTGCCCCGTAGTCGCTGCTTTCCACGTACAAACCGTTGCTGTCCTGCAGCTCAGCCACGCTATCGAGGTCTCCCAGGGTGTAAATCCAGAAGTCGGCTGTGCCTGACACGCTGAAGCTGAAGTAGTCTTCATCGTCGGTGGGGTCAATGGCGCCCCAAATCCTGGCGTCCGTCGTAATGCTGGTAGCGTCGGCGCGGTTGTCGCCGTGGTCCTCGGGCGTGGCGCTGGTGGTGGCAGACCAAGCGCCGTTTACGTCGTCTTCATCCACCGCGCGTACCTGCACGTCGTACTCGGTGCCGTTGGTCAAGCCGGTAATGGCGTAGGTCAGACTGCCGTCGGCGCCCTCCCAGGCATCCTCCACCACGGTCCAGTTGGCGTCCACTGCCTCGTCAGCGCTAGTCGCGATGTGCCGTACGTCATAGGCCTCGACTTTCGAGGTGATCCCGGTGGGAGCGCTCCATGAGATCAGCAGGGCGCGGTCGTCAGCGCGCACGGAACCGATGGTGGGAGCGGGCAATGCCGGCGTCCCGACCTCCGTACCGGACCAGGCCCCATCGCCGTTGGAGTTTACGGCCCGCACCTGCACGTCGTACTGGGTGCCGTTGTCCAGGCCGGTGATGGTGTATTCCAGAGTACCCAAGGTCCATGCGTTGTCCACCACGGTCCATTGGGTGTCGTCCGTCTCGTCCTCGCTGGTCTCGATGTGGCGGACGTCGTAGGCAGTGATGCCCGTTTCGCCGGCCGGGGCTGTCCAGGCAACGGCAAGTGTGGTATCGCCAGGAGTGACGGAGTCAATGGTAGGCGCCGCCGGAACATTGGACTGTGCCACGGCGTAGCTCAAGGCCAGCATGAGACTGAGCAGGGCGGCGACGACAACAGGCGCCAGTCTGGCTAGGCGAAGCATCCTAAGCATTTGGTCAACTGCTCCGCGGAAGTGTTAGCGCTCGCCGCACCTGAGGGAAACCAGCCCTGCAGGCGAAAGCAACGAGCGATCCGTCACTTCGGGGTGGACTCCCTCGACCAGTTGGGACTGGACACCGCTACTCCTTCCAGGGCTGCCAGCGTGTTGGCTAGCTCCAGGGAGGGAAACCCGGGCTCCGTCTCCACGAGGAAGCCGTTGTCAACATAGTCCAACTCCGAAACGCGGTCCAGTTTGATCCCGTTTGCGGAGAAAAAAGAGTTCACCTGGGCCTGGCTCCACTCGGGGTTGAGCACCAGCAGGACGCCGCCCGGGAGGGTCATGAGCCTGCCCGACTCGGAGCGGAAGACGGGTTGGTCGTCGCTCTTGGGCTGGGTCCCGGCATCCCTCTTTACGACACTTCCTTCGCCGACGTTTGCGGCGACGATGTCAGCGGACGAGCTGTCGGCGCTCTTCTGGACGACCAGGTCGGTCTGAAGCTGCACGGTCAGAGTTCTGTCGCCGTCTTCCCAGGTGTAGGTCTGGCCCTGGGAGGACTCACCGCCCTTGTCGGTGTCCTTGGACTCAATGTCGGTAGTTGTGTCGAAGTGCGTGGGGTCCTTCTGGCCGGGGGCGGCGACGGGCTCAAATACGATCTGGTCGGCTGGGTCGGTCGACGGACCTTGGTCGTCCGCGGGGTCCGAGGTCGTGGTTGCGCCGACTTGGCCCGGAGCCTCTTCGTTCAGGACAGAGACCGGCGAGGTCGCGAGCAGCGCAGGCGGGTCAGCCGGCGGTATGGAGCCGACTTCCGGCCCTGAATCTGTCGTTATCGAGGCTTGCTCGGCATCAGGCAGCGGGGGGTCCAGCACGGTAGCGACCTGGACTGGCTGGCCGTCCGCAGGTACGGAGTCGTCCGCTGGCCCTGGGCTGTTGGTCTTGACGGGTTGGACGGGGGGCTGCCGCCCAGCGGTTGGATTCTTCGCGGTAGTGACTTTCGCGGTTGGCTCGGTCGCTGGGCTGGAGTCTACTTCCGGGTTTGAGCCGGGGGTTACGGCAACTTGGGCCGGGGTATTTTGATCGGCAGCGGCATCGGTCGCAGTCGTGGCCCGCGTGGCGGGTTCGTTGCAGCCGGTCAAAACCACGGCTCCGAACACCAACAGGGCGATGGCCGTCCTGGCGACCGATTGGAGATTGAGTCTTCTCATGGGGCCACTTCTCCGAGGAGATTGAAGCCGCGAACGGTCCCTCCACCTTAGATTCTACCACCTCGACAATGGGGTACGGCCATGTCGGGTTAGGACGGATACCTTCGAGATGCAAGGTGAGGTCGCGTACCTTGGTCTTTCCGGCGAGGCGGGTGGGCCTGAAGGGCTTTCCGCAAAAAAAGTGTTCCATTCTGTTCCGTTTTGTTCCATTTCCTATCTGAGGGTTGGGGTCTCGTGACACCGATTTGGAGCGCCTTTGATATATGAATGAACGTAAATGGAACAACTTTGGCACGGAAGTGGAACATGTCGCCGGCGGGTCCTGGCGCCGCTTTGTGCGGCAGGGCGGGTATGGGTAGTCCGGCCATGGAGACATAATAGCACGGGCGTTCGGGTCTTGTCACACAGGTAGCTGTTCAGACTTGCTGATGTCTTCTCCACCAGCATAGTCTCGAAAGGGCAGATGTTTTTTATCCCCACCCGCCCGCCCTTTCGAAATTGGGGGCAAAGCCCCCAGACCCCCTGCCAGAGGGCATAACCCCTCTGGACTCCTCCTTCGGATCTCACGGAGTCTGAACAGTTACTCAAACAGGGGTCATCGGGGAAGGTCCTGCTGTGAGGGTGACGACGGAAGCTCTTATCTCAACAGCGGAGGATCGAGTGATTCATTCGCAGCACGAGGAAGTCTTACGACTCGCGCATCGAGGTCAAGACTGAGTTTCCAAAACCCATTGGATGTAGCCGAATGCTGTGTGGGGACCGGACCGCACCCATTAGACGACCTCGACAGTGTTCTGGACGAATCCGACTCCCTCCATGGTGATCCGCACGACATCTCCCGCCTGGAGTGGGAAGTCGGGTACCGCAGCGAATCCTCCGGTGTACTGAATGACCAAATCGGGGGGCGAGTCGTGGGCAACGGTGGAGGCGACGATCTCTTCGGGCGGCCGTTTGAGCCGCGCCGGCACCTCGCTTCGCGCAATCTCCTTCCCACCGCGGTACTGGACCAGCTCGAGTGCCAACGACATTGGGTCCGGTATGCTCTCGGGGGTGGCAATGCAGGGACCCAGCGAGGCACAGCCCGTGAACACTTTGGAGGGCACCAGCCAATTTGCCGACCGGGCACCCAGCCCGCCGGCGACTTCGTTGCCGGTGCTGAACCCGGCCAGCTTTCCCTTGTAAATCACCAGCACGAGCTCCCCTTCGGCGATCGTGTGTTCCGTGTCGGCCCTGATCCCGACCCTGTCGAAGGGCCCGGCCAGGCGGTGGCTGGTCCCCTTGTAGAAGTTGGTCGTAATCTCCGGGGTATTGTAGGCAAGGCGGACGCCCTCGGGGGCATCGGCGAGATTCTCAGGGGTCATTATCATGTTGCCTAGACCGCCGGCCCACATCTCGTCGGGTTCCAGGGGCTTGATAATCCGCGCGTCGCCGGTCTCGGAGATGGACCAGTCGATGAGCTGGGCCAACTCGAATTTCTTGCCGCGGCCCTGCTTGAGCAGGTGGCGGGCAATGGCGTCCACGCTATTGCCGGTAATGTCGCTGGCGTCCAACAGGTCGCGAAATTCGCCGACCCGCTCGTTGATACTGCTAAGCGACGTGAGCAGTCCGTCGCCAGCCTCAACGCAAAGGTGCGTCTTGCCAAACTTCTCGCTGACACGGTAGTAGCGCATAGATTCCTCCTGGGACGGGGTATGCTATCGAATTGGGCCCACAGTCGCAATGGCCACCACAGTCCGACTCGCGACCTACATTGATACCGCAAAACCTATGTGGACGTGCCGGACGACTTGGAACCGATTGTCCTGGCGGGAGAGCCGGTCGATGCTTGGTAGGGTTTGCCCCCTTGGGCGATGGGTGTGCCCATGAGTCAACGGAGTTCTGTGACGCGGACCCGGTGCCACGTGTGCCGCCGCAGCATCCCCGGCCAGACGGCAGCGCCTCCCCACGACGATCACCTGCAGCGCGCCGTGTAGTCGGTATCACCGGAAGGAGCTCAGCCGCCGAACGAGCCGCCGCCATTACCACAAGCACCATCGGCGGCCCCGTCGACTCGGAGGGGTCGCCTAGCCCCTAGGGGCCATCGCCGCGGTGTCAGAACTTCTCTCTCTCTTATATCTAATTCGTGATTTCCTCCACTGCAATTTATTAACCCCTGATCCTTTGCCTACTGCTTGGGCAGATCCTCATCGGATTTGGAGAACCTGTCTCGGGCTCTTCCAAAGCCATCACGCACCCCGTGTCCGACTGCTTTTGCCTGTTCAAAAGCTTCTTTGCCTGTCGTTACAACTTGGCCTTTCGCTCTCTGTCCCAACTCAGTCTTCAGCGTTGCAGCACCACCCTTGTAGACCAGATAAGCCCCAGCCGCGCCAGCGAGTGCTACTCCGCCTGTTGCCGCCGCAGCACCGGCCAACCCAGCGACTCCAAATGCGGTTCCGCCGGCAGCTATTCCAAATCCTCCAAGTCCCGTGACAAGAGTTGGTATTGAGGTTCCTGCTACAACTCCTCCAATGACCCCAGCCCCTTCGGGGGAATTGGCAACATTCCCCACACGCTTAAGCGCGTCCATCACGCTGTGCCCTTGCTTTTTCTCAACTTCCTCAACAAGGGTCTCCATGTGACCTAAGGCTATGGTGTAGTAACCGCAGGCCTCGTCGGACATTCCTTGATCACTGCTGATAGTATGGCCGGCATTTAGAAGCTGACGAATATCCTCAAATTTGGGCTTCAGTTCTTCAACCGGGATTTCCCATATTGGGAGTCTTCAGGCTCAAGGGGCAGCCCAAACGAGATGTTAGCATCATAGTCAGGTCCTGCAAGGCCAGTCAATCGCCGGTCTATCCGATAAGAGATGCGTTTGCAGTCGTAGAGCACCCTTCTTGTCCGTCTTCATCGTCCTCGTGTCCCCTGCCAGTGGGGTGAAAGCGCATTGAAGACAAGGCGACTCCCTGGAGCGCTCTCCCCCTCTTGGCAAGATCGTGGTTGTACCCTCCCTCAGCTTGGCGCCGGCGATAACCGGCCGATACGATCCAACACTCCCTGGAACAACCGTCGAGGAACCGACATCTCGGATAACTGAAAGATCAACCACCGGGAGTGCCGCACCAGACGGCCTCCCATCTTGATCAGCTTGACCTGCACGCTCCGCAGCGACCAGTGCTTGACCGCCTTGGGCAGACACAGCCGGCGAAGGAAGTTCCCAAGGTTGTACGCCAGGACGAACAGAGATAGACGCACCCGGTTGGCCACGAACCGATGGCACGACAGCCGAGTCCAGTTCAGCGCGTACTTCCCCTCCTTGATCCACTGCTCGGCTGTCCCGCGACCATTGTAGAATCGCACCACTCCTTCGGGGCCAGCCGTCATGCTCGTGACTATGAAGCCCACCCGGGGGAACAGCTCTCCCCTATGCCACTCCACCTTGGCCACCACCCGCCGAGCGCGGTCCCAACTCCCGGCACGATACCAGAAGTCGTCGTATAGGATCACTGGACGCTTCGGCGGCCTCCCCACAGGCCTCCTGAGCAGAGGGGCGATCTCCCGTTGCAGCACCTCGTTGCCGGGGAGTCTTATAGCGTAAAGGACGTGCCGCTCCTCGAGGTACTCATAGATGTCCGGCTTGGCGAATGCGGCATCGGCACGAAAGTACCGCCGCACTCCTGTCGCCCCGTAGCGGGACAGGATCGGATCCAATACATCACGCCACCTGTGCGCGCTATGTACGTTCCCCGCACGGAGCATCGCCCCCTCGCAGTCACCGAACTGGTTGAACACGAACAAAGGGTGATAGCACGTGCTCCCAAAGTGACCGTTGTACGACGCTCCCTCCTGTCCTCCATGTACCGGACTCTCCGAACTGTCCATGTCCAAGATCACCCGCCGGTGCGCTGTGTGCGTCATCGCCCGGTCCACCCACGTAGCGTTCACTCGGCCCAACCCTTCCACGTTGCCGTCTTGGGTAAGCACCTCGGTCTCGAACCGGCTGATGGTGTTGGTGCTGGCGGCCGGTCTCTCAGGACCACCTCGCCGTCCAACGACTACCCGCATCGTCGGGTCCTGGGCCAACCGTTCAGCGTCGTTGGTATCCTCGTAGCCCGCCAGACGACTGTACACCGACTGCCTGAGAAGGCCCACCAATCGGTGCTGCACGTTACGACCGCCACGGCTCTCCTGCAGACACTCATTCGCCGTCTCCGTCAGCCCCAGTGCATCGTCCAACTCGCGGCAGGCCAGCAGCCCAGCGTCCGAGGTGATGGTAGCGCCGCGAAACTCCAACCGTACACGTCGGTCGAAACGGAGCGTGGCGCGGGGGTTGGTGCTTTCACCCATTGGGTGCCTCCTGAGTGGGTACGTTATCAAGAACTAGAGTAGTCGCTCACGACCAGTCTAGCACTCATGATAACCACTGTGCTCTGCTATTCGGCTACATCGGGTATCGCTGTTGCTGATTACGGCAAGCCCTGCAGGGTTGATATGGGAAATGTGGGTCAATCGTGTTCAGGTCCCTTCCGACTCTTGAAGAGGCGCATTTGCTGTCCGGGGCTGGGGGAGGCCCCACTCTTTGGATCACGCTAATGCATTCTTTGCCTCAGCGGTCATCTCATATTGAACCGGCTTCTTCCCCGGGTTCCTTATCTTCACTCCTAGCTTCTCAAGGACCGGCCAGATGTTGTTCTTGAACTCTATACCAAACGGGGACCCGCCAGCGCGGGCCAGTGGATGCTTGGGCCAGTGTCTCTCGATTACCGGTTGGCAGTCGGTGCTCTTGAATGGTCCGACTGGCATGTCTCTTAGAACTGACTGCGCCATTTCAGCCCAGACGTCCTTAGCGCGTTCCGGGTGACTTTGTACCGGCTTGGTATTCGGTGATTCCGAGGGCTCGGTGTTCTGGGCATCGCTACGCTCGATCGCGACCGTATGCAGTTGGTCGCGCGGGAAGAATTGCCTAACCGTGGTGGACAACGAGCCTTCTCGGTCGGTCACGACCCATAGGAATGGCACCCTCCCATCGGCTAGTTGGATGTCAGGTTCGTCGCGGATCGCAGCGTACAGCGAGATAAAGTCGCTGTCGTCACTGAACACCGTGACATGGGTGATCCTCTTGAGAATCAAGTCAGCCATCGCGTTGGTGGCGATTGCTATGTCAGCAGAATTCTTGGACGAGCTCATGCTGAAATGCTGCGTACCATGGACGGCAACATCCAGATTACAGAAACGACTTGAGGCCCATAGCCGCCACAATTCAACTTGGTCGGCCCGCACATAGAGGGTTAGGCGTGACGGCGTAGGGGCGCCGGTTGGCCAGTTCTCGACTAGGCTTTGAATCATGGCCTGGCAGTCAAATTGGAAATTCTCCACGTCGACGTAGAGCCCAGAACCCCGATTCGGTTCACCCTGGTCGTGGTTCAGAACGTCATGTCCGGCATTCATGCAATTCGCTCCGCATACTCTGTACCCGCTCTCGGTATGTCCCACCGGCAATGTTCATGCTTGAGTGGGCTGCTAGTCCCCCAGCGCCTTCAGAAGAGCTTCGCTGGCATCAGTATAGTATAGGATGCTCAACTTCGTAGCCATGTCGCCATGATGCACCGCCCTCTCCTAGGCAGCTGACGGCCGCGAAGAATGCGCCGCGCACGCACACGAATTCTCACTCACTACGTCCAATATCGCGGTGATGCGGCGGGTGGTGTTGGTGAAGTGTTGGACTTCTTCGGGGAGGAGGGGGCGGGCGAGGACCTTGTGCTCGCGGTAGGAGAGCCACTTCTTTAGGACCTGGTAGCCGCCTAGCTTGTAGTGCCATACGGCGGCGGGGACGTTGCGCCAGTAGGCGCGGTCGTTTAGGTAGATGTCGAAAGTGGTGTCGCCGAGGGTGGGGGCGGCCTGTCCCAGGGCGGCTGTTTCGGATGCGGTGCGGGGGCGCTCGACTACGCGGCCCTGGCCGGGCATGACGGCGTCGCCCTGTCCGAAGTGGCCCCAGCTCGCCGTTAGCGCGAAGTCGTCGCCCGTCATGTTGCCGCCGCCGGTGGTGGACGGGACGGCTACGGCGGCGATCTCGGGGCGCAGTTTACCCTCGGTGACGCCTGGAACAGGGGTGTCTGGGTCGAGAAGGGCGGCGAGCTTCCGGCCTCTCGCGGCGGACGCGGCTAGCTCGTCGGCCGCCCCGTCGCTGCTGCCGTCGGGCCAGCCCGGAAGGGGGATGCGCGGCCACTCCATGCGCAGCGCGTCGGCGTTGGTGTCGCGATAGGCTGGGTCGTGGAGCACGGCGAGGACGTGGTGGAAGAGGTCTTCGACGGTCGCGTTCAGGCGTTCGAGGTAGCGTTGTGCTGCAGGTGACAAGTTGGGGTGCCGCTGAGCACCGGTCATGTCGATCCCGAGTCCGTCGTCACGGAGGTATGTGGGAACGCAGTAGATGCCACTGTTCATCTGATTTAGGTCCCCGATATTTGAAATAACTAAAGGAGGTGACAATTCGGGGCGAGCCTTATTCTGGAGAACCAACCACGGGTTCCCCTCGAATACATGCGGCTGGTAGTCGGCGCGCTTCTCGTCGAGCAGCTTCGTATCCGGCTCCCAGTAAAGCCAACGCGTATCGAATGGTCGGTAGGAGTAGCGACTAAAGCCAGTACCTGCGGGGCCGCCGCGCCTAAGCAGTGCGTCACGGACCGCGCGGGCGTTGAACCTCGCCCTGTTATTCATCACGGTTGGATAGCGGCGTGCTGTCTCCTCGTCGCTTAGGTCAGCATCGAAGTAGTCCGAGACCCGCGCCTTCAGCCGGTCAAGGTCGACGTCGACCAAAAACGAGTCCCGGCTGGTCTTGACTCCCGGGAATGAGACAGGGAATAGATCGGGCAGCGCCGGCCAGTCGTGCCAGCCTTCGCCGACCGCTATGGGCGCGAATGGCAGGCCCAGCGGCAGGGGCGGCGAGACATTTTCGTAGAGGGTCTCCGGCGCGGTCTCGGCCGTCTTGTCCAACTGCTCGAGCTTGGTCTGGCCCCAGAGGTGGCGGAAGCCGACGGACTTCGTTGGGGAGTGGTCGGCGTTGCGGACCAGCGTAGTGATTGCGGTGCCGACCTGGATGCCTACCGGGTCCTCCGGGGTCGAGAAGATGCTGGGGTCGGTGTGGCCGTCGGGCGTCGTCTTGCCGGTCTTGTACTTGTCGCCGTTGAGGCAGTCGATGCGGATTGCGTCGAACGCCTCCAGGTAGCGCTCCCTCATGCCGGTGAAGGAGAGGCCGTCGAGCCACGAGTAGTTGGAGATGAAGCAGACGACGCCGCGGCCCGTCTTCTCGGCAATTCGTCTCTCGGCCATGCGGAAAAAGCGGACGTATAGGTCGTTCAGTCCCTGGCCCTCGGGCCGCCGCACACGCCTGGTCGTCCGGTAGGCGGTCGAAAGCTCGCGCTCCTCGTCCACGGCCATGCCCGCGAAGCCGTTGTAGGGGGGATTGCCGAGTATCACGAGTATGGGCGAGTCCTGCTTGACGCGTTCGGCGCGGTCGCGCTCCTCCTCCAGCTCGGGGAAGGGGAGCGGCTTCTGGACGGTGGGCTCCCATCCGGTGAGGGCGTTGGTGAGGAAGATGCCGGCGCGCTCGTCCCCGTCGTCGGCCAGCGGGGCGTCGAGGGCCTGCATGGTGAGCCCGACCTGGAGGTGTGCGACGACGAAGGGCGCGGGCATGATCTCAAAGCCGAAGACGCGCTCGGTGACCGCCCGCTTCACGTGGGCACCTGTGAGTGCGCCGAGGCCGCGGTCCTGGAGGTTGTCGGCGATGCGGCGCAGGACCTCTGCGAGGTATGCGCCGGTGCCGCAGCATGGGTCGAGGACGTAGACGTTATCGGCGGCCAGGCCGTCGGCGATGCCCAGGTCGTCCTTCAGGGCGCGGTCGACGCGGGCGACCATATAGCGCACCACCTCGGCGGGGGTGTACCAGACGCCGAGCTGCTTGCGGAGGGCGGGGTCGAAGGCCTCCAGGAAGGGCTCGTAGAAGTAGGGTACGGCCTCGCCCTCGTTGAACCGGTCGAAGAATGCGGCGCGGTCGACGCGGTCCAGGGCAGCGGCGGTCCAGTCGAGGACCTCGACGAGGCCCAGGGGCTGGAGGCGTCCGGGGTCGGAGAGCTGCTGGAAGAGCGCCCTGAGCACGGGTGCGCGGAGGTGCCAGACGGCCTCATGCCAGTTGAACCGGCCAGTGGGCGCCGGAGTCTGCCGTGCCCAGAGCACCCATGCGGAGAAGACGCCGTAGAAGAGTGTCTGGACGAGGGTTGAGCGGAAGAAGGCCGCGCCCCGGTCGCCCTCGAAGCGGACGCCGAGGGCCTCCTCCAACGCCGTGCGCACGGTATGGAGCGATGGCGCGTCGCCGGCCGCCTCGACGCGGGCCAGGCCGTCGCGGGCGTAGGAGGCTAGCAGCCAGGCGAGGTCCCTGGGCTCGACGAGGGTTGCGCGGTGGGAGAGTGCGCGGCATAGGTACTCGCCGAGGGCGGGGCCGACTTCACGGGCGAAGGCGCGGGGCTTTTCGAGCCGGGACTCGAACTCGTCCTGTGTCCGGGCGAGCCGGAAGGTCTCCAGCCTGGTTGGGTTGCCCGCGGAGTCCTCGCCGAGCAGCACGAAGTCGCGGGTGTTGGTGACGAGGACCAGGCGGTACTTATTCCAGTACTTGGTCACCTGCGCGCTGTCGGCGGTAAGCCACGCGTCGTCGCCGGCTGGTTTGACCTCGACGACGCCGCACTCGGGGAGCTGGCCCTCGCGGGGCCTTCCCCGCTGCAATTGTTTGGCTGCGTGGAGTCCGAAGTCGGGGTGTCCCGCGCCCTGCTGTGCCAGCTCGCCGACGCAGAAGACCTTGGGCTTTAGCGTTGCACCAACTGCGGCGAGGAGGTTGTTCAGGGGCGGATAGTAAGAGCGCTCGCCGGTCGCGCCGCCAGACGCGCGGATGCGGCGAAGGTCGTCGAGGTAGGCCTCGACTATGGTGGTGAGCTTAGCCGCGGTTGCTGGCATGCCCATACTGTAGCGCAGCGGGGGGCGTCTTGAACCCCCGATCTGGGTATTCCCCTGGCGGATGGGGGAACGTCACAACCGCTGGCCATATTGGCCGTCTGCAAGCATGCTATACGGAGTCGCCGTGGCGCCGCCATGTATACGTGAACAGGGTTCGCATTCTGAGGCAATGACCGGGGAAGGCGGGTTTGAAACCCGCCCCTACGAACTGAATTGGCGATGTAGTCAGAACGAATAGGTATTAGGAGGGCTCATATGCGATCGTTATGTGGACGCCTTCCAGGACGACGTTTTGAGCGGGTGGGTTGTTGTTGCGGAGCAGGCGGACTTCCAGTTCGTTCTTGCCGTACTTGAGGGGCGGGCAGGGTATTGGGAAGACGACCTCCACGCCGTTGTGGACCCGCTCGACTACGCGGCTTGGGTAGGTGTCGAAGGCGTCGCCGTCCAGGTGCATCTGGGGCCAGCCGTCGAAGGAGACGTTGGCGGTTTCCCAGGGGAGGTGGTGGCCGTTGAGCGTGACGGACAGGGTGTCGTCCTGGGTAAGGCCTTGGAGTCTCAGGCCGAGGGCGCAGCCGCGCAGAGAGCCATCCGCGCGGGCAGCCTCGATCTTGTGGGCGATGTCGAACTGGATGACCGCACCCACGCCGGTCAAGGTGTCGTGCAGGGTGACGGGTAGCTGGAGCCTGGGCATTGCGCCCTGGAAGGCGGCCAGGTGGGAGCCCACGAGCGCGGCGTGCTCGCCGGTGAGGCCGGTCCAGTCCCTGCTGTCGAGCTCGTACCGGGCGTCCAGGCGCTCCAGCCTGTCGGGGTCTGCGATCTCGTTGAGGATGGGGCGTCTCCATTCGCCGGGCAGGGGGAAGAAGTTGTAGAGATATACGCCGTCGGCCCCGGCGTCCCAGCACCGCTTGGCCATGGCCCTCATGACACGTTTGTCCACCGAGGGACGAAGCGCCTCCATGCAGCCGTAGACCTTGACGCCCGTCCCCCTGGCGGCCTCTACGAACTCCCTGATCGGCAGATCGAAGAGGACGAAGCCGATGCCGGCGGTGACGATGTCGACCAGTCCTTCGGCGATCCACTGCCGGACGTCCAGGCCGACTCTCCGGGAGTCAGCCAGCGTCGGCGGGACGCGGACGGCCAGGAGTATGCGTTTGCCGCGGGCCGCGCCCACCTCGTCCATGCGGCGCCGCACGTGTCGCACCAGGTCGGTCATCAGGTAGCTATGGGCCGCAGCCTCGTCAGGTCTGAAGAAGGCCGGGTGGCGGTTGAAGTCCATCTCCACGCCGTCCACGTCGAAGCGCGTGAAGAGCTCGGTGACGATGGAGGCCATGAAGCGGCGGACCTCAGGAAAGGCGTAGTTGAGGCCGGTCCTGATGTGCCACTCGTGGCTGCCTACCGGGATGTCTTCCCCCGGGCGCCCGATGAGCAGCTCCGGGTGATCACGGCGAAAGCGGCCGTAGTCCGGTGTAGAGGGGTCCTTGCGGTAGTGGCTGTTCATGCGGACGCGTGGGAAGAACTCGATGCCGGCCTCACGGCACATGCCGATGAGGGTGGTCAGCGGGCCGCCGGTCGTCTCTATAAGATGGCGCGTGTTGTCGGAGACCCTCTTGAACTGGGCGGCTGAGAAGGAGTGGAAGTAGTCGTACTTCTCGAAGTCGTCGATGCCGTCGCCGATGATCTCGCCGATCTCAGTCTCGTGGTGGAACACCTCGTGGTCGCCCACGCTCCACCAGAGGCTCGCGGGCGTGCCTTCCAGCGGCTCGATCATCTGCTCACGGACCCTGTCGAGGGAAAGAGGGGGCTCGTTGACGCTCAGCATCGAGGCGTCGTCGGTGAAGATGATGGGGCGGTATCTGTCGGCGGACGGCATTGGAAATACCTCCGTTAGGGACGCAGCCTCACTCGGCGATGCCGGCCGTCAGGCCTCCAATGCTGGCGCGGCTAACGAGATTCTCTTCGCCGCGCAGCGACTTCTGCCACTCGCGGTAACGGCGCTCCATCTCGGGAGTCTGCATGTCCATGTATTGGCGTTCGTATTCGCGGGCGGCAGCGGTGGACGGCCATGCGGGAACGTCGATGACGGCGGTGGTGATCTGGTCGTTGCCCCACTTGTATCCGACGATCTCGCCCTTGCTGACAATCATGTTGACGCCGACGTTGGCCTCGACTACGGGGACGCCGTTTTCGCGGGCGCGCGCCAGCACGGTCTCGTTCTGGGGCTTGGTCTTCATGCCGTAGGAGGGGATGAGCAGCATCTGGGCACCGTCGAGGACGAGGGTACGCGCTATCATCGGGTTCCAGCGGTCGTTGCAGATGAGGATGCCGGCCCTGCCGAGCGGTGTGTCGAAGGCGCGAAGCGTCCTGCCGACGCGGTTGAAGAACCAGGGGGCGCTGGTACCCTCGGCGAGCTGGGTCTTGTGGTACCTGCCGCAGAGGTCGCCACGGTCGTCTATGAAGACTGCGGCGTTGTAGACCTCGTCGCCAATGCGCTCGGCGAACCCGAAGACGAGGCAGGTCGCGAGCTCCTGTGCCAGCCGCATGAACCGGTCGACGTAGGGCCCGTCTATTGGCTCGGCGATGTCGAGCATCCGCTGCGCAAGCTCAGGATTCTTGGATACCTCACTGGCCACGTAGCCCTCGAGCACCCCTTCGGGGGTCACGATGAGGTCCGGGCCGTCTTTTGCCGCCTCTCTGACGAACCGCTCAACCTTGTCGGCGTTGGACTGCTTGTCCCAACTCTTGGGCTTGATGCTTATGGCCGTTGCCCGGACTTGCTTGTACATGGCGGTGGACCCTCCATGGGTGGTGGGAGATGTGGGGTAGGTGCGCCGGTGTGGGGGGATGATACACGACCGGCTACACCGGATGGTGTTCCTGGGTGTTGCACCGAAGGCAGGTGGTGGTGGGAAATGGTGGGCGAGGTTCACTGTAGGCAGAACCATCTTCGAGATCAGGATGGACTGTGAGCCTATCAACGCCCTCGGCTCAAGTGTTGAGATTGATCCGGTCAGCCCGGTGACCAGGAATACTGATCCCAAGGGCGGCAGGGACTGTCTCCGCGTTGATGCAGGGTACGGCGGACCCTATGCGAAAGCGAGTACCCTGGCCGGGTTGCCCACAGTTATCGCTTGGATCGCATCTTCCGAAAACCCCTTGCGTCGCATTTTGGGAACGATGTTCTCGAGAATGTGGCCGTAGCCGTGCCCGCCATATCTAACAAGCCGGTGTTTTGTGAAGATATCCTGACCAATGACGATTCTGTCGGAATAGCCGGCGTCGGCGACGCGCTTCATGAAATCCAGCCTTTGGGCGTCGCTGGGCATGTCGATTTCGGCCAGAGGATAGTACGACCCCTCATTGCCGAACAGGTCCCATTCAAGATAACAGCCTGACGCGGCAATTCTCTGAAGCGCGTCGAACTCGAACACGGTCCGGTCCAGATGCCCCATAATCACCCGAGATATATCCGCGCTGGCGCTCGCCAGCAGTTCGAGGATCTCCAACGGCGCATCCGGATTCCGCCCGGTATGGACCAGTATCGCCGCGCCCGTTTCGCTCTGTGCGATTGCCGACGCCGCCAGAGACTTGCACTCGTTCGGGGCCAGAGGCCAAGTGCAACCGACCTCCCCGATTATTCCCGCTCTTACGCCGCTGCCTTCAACGCCTACAAGGATGTCGCCGACAATCTCCCGCGCCAAGTCCTCGACGCTTCGTTCATCCATGTCCTCTGGATGGACCGCTTCGACGTAGAAGCCTGCGCCCATGATGATGTGAACGCCCGATTCACGGGATATTCGGACCAGCGCATCCGGCTTGCGTCCGATTCCCGTCGTGGTCGCGTCCACAATAGCGCCGCCGCCGACTTCACTGTATTTCCTGACTTCCTTTATGGTTGTATCCAGGTCCATCAGCTCAAGGTTGGAGCGGTTGCTGTAGTAGTTGCGCCGTATCCATCCAAGGTTCTCCAGGGTTATGGGCGCGTCCGCCAGTCCCTGAGATGGGGAGTCCTGGGCAGGGCGATACATGAAGGAGAAGTCGACGTAGAGGTGTTCATGGGTTGTGGTGGCACCCAGTTCCGAGGGAGGTACAGGGCCCAGCACGGTCTGGACTAGACCCCGATTCCGGCGTGATGGCATGACGCCCGCTCCTTGTAGTATGGTGGCCCCCAAGCGTAGCATGACCGTTCACAGGCGCAAAGCGGTGCCTGCAAATGTAACTGTTCAGCAACTGTGTTGAAAGTCAAGAAGAGTGACCGACGAGTGCCGGTGTGGTGGCGCGCTGAGCGCGCCAGGGAGAGCGCTGCTTGAGCATGGAGTTGAGTATGACGAGCAGTTTGCGCATACAAGCGACGAGGGCCACCTTCTTCGGCTTACCAGCGGCCAGCAGCCGCTGGTAGAAGTCCCGGATGACGGGATTGAAGCGGCTGGCGGCCAGCGTTCCCATGTACAGGACGGCTCGGACCCGGGAGCGCCCGCCCCAGACGCGCCGTTTGCCACGCATGGTGCCGCTGTCACGGTTGAAGGGAGCCACTCCCACCAAGGCGGCGACCTGCCGCCGGTTCAGCGTGCCCAGCTCCGGCAAATGGGCCAGGAGGGTGAGGGAGAGCTGCTCTCCCACGCCGGGGACGGTGCGCAGGAGGTCGTCTTTCTCTCGCCACACCGGACTGCTGCGGAGAGTCTGCCGCAGCCCTTCGTCAATGTCGGTCAGCTCCTGCTCAAGCCAAGCGATGTGGGCCTCGATGCGGGGCCGGACGGCGCTGATGGCGCTCCCAAGCCGGTTCTTCTCCGCCACCAAGATGGCTATCACTTGGTGCCTGCGGGCAACCAGCGAGTTGAGGACCTGGGTCTCGGCGTCCCTCAGAGGGCGCACGGCTGGGCGAACGGCGTCGGCGAAGTGGGCCAGTACGGCCGCGTCCAGGGCGTCAGTCTTCGCCAGCGTCCCGGTGGCTCTGGCGAAGTCTCGAACCTGCCGGGGGTTGACGATGACCACTGGCAGCGATGCGGCCGCCAGGGCTGCCACCGAAGGCAGCTCCAGGCCGCCCGAAGCCTCCAGCACCACCATGGCAGGTTCGAGGGCCCTGAGCCGAGAGACCAGTTCCCGGATCCCAGGCTCGTCATTGGAGATGGTCCACCTCTGCCCTATGGGGCGGACCGCGACGTCCAGATGGGCCTTGGCCACATCAATGCCTACGTAGACTGCTTCCTGTTCCATCCATACCTCCTGTGTGAAGTACTGGCCCTTCCTTGCGCGATGCGGGCTCGTTTTGCCCAGGCAACTGTTCGGGCTCTGTTTGGGGGTGGTGCGGCGACCCTCGCTGAACAACGGTCTTTGATGACCAAGAGTTGGTCGGTCTGCCGCACCCCACTCCACCTCTGTGAAGTCACTATTGGGTACCACCACTAACATACAAGACTTGCTGATGTTTTCACCACTAGCAAAGTCCCGATAGGGCAGATGTCTTTGATTCCCACCCGCCCGCCCTTTCGAAACTGGGGGCAAAGCCCCCAGACCCCCTGCCAGAGGGGCGAACCCCTCTGGACTCCTCCTTCGGATGTCACGGAGTCTGAACGGTTACCTGAAAATGCCCGAGGACGGGGGACATGTCGAATGGGTTCCTATGGATGGGCATCACCGGAATAGTGCTGAAGAGCTGGACAGAGGGGAGGTTCCAGGCATGAAGTTCGCGGCGTTCACGACCGTGGCGGCGTCCGCCGGGAAGGCCGCCACGGCCGAGGAATTTATCGACAACCTCAGACGGCAGACCATTCTGGCCGAGGAGCTGGGCTTCGAGGCCATGTGGCTCGGTGAACACCACTTTGGGCCTTATGGAGTGGGCGATCTTCCGAACCCGATTCTGCTGGGCGCAGACCTCGCGGCGCGGACGTCTAGGATTCGCATCGGACAGATGGCGAACATAGCCCCGTGGTGGCATCCGATACGGCTTGCCGAGGACATTGCGATCCTGGACAACATGACCCGCGGACGGGTGGAGGTTGGCTTCGGTAGGGGAATCTGGCCATATGAGGGTCCACAGTTTCATCCCAACGCGGACCCTCGCAAGGATAAGGAGAACAGGGAACTGTTCCGGGAGATGGTGGAGTTAGTGCGGGAGATATGGGCCAACGAGTACTTTTCGTACCATGGAACCAACTACAGCTTCCCTGCCGAAGACACCGTCTTCTCGCACCCCAAGTATCCGCCGAATCCCGCCTGGCAGGACGGGGAGAGGGTAACGAAACTCCGGGTGACGCCGAGGCCCTACCAGAAGCCGCACCCGCCGCTGTGGATGACCGTCTCCACAGACCGGTCTGTAACAACTGCGGCCGAACTTGGACTGAAAGCTTGCTATTGGCAACCCCCTGCTCTCAGGATCAGGCAGCGAATGGAACTCTACGCACGGGTCAGGACCGAGCTGGAGGGAAGACCCTTCGGCGTGGGAGAAGACCAGGCGGTCATGCGATCCACGTATGTGGCCTCTTCGATGGAGGAGGCGCGCCGAGATGCGGAAGAGGGCATCATGTCCTCATTCATCTTCAACGATCCCTTTCGCGGCAGGCAGGTCTTCACCAATCCGGGCGAGGTCTTGGACCCTGACGTGAATCTGGACTGGGACTTCCTGGAGTCACGCACCCTGCTTGTGGGGTCCCCTGAGAATGTGGTGGAGAAGGTCCAGGAGCTGCGGGAGGTATGCAACCTGGACTATCTGCTTGTCGAGTTCGCGCACATGGGGATTCCGTTGAGCAAAACCCTGACGAACCTGGAAACCTTTGCCACAAAGGTGATGCCGCGATTCGCCGGGGACAGCTGAAGCACGGAAAGGGGAGATTCCCGACCCGCTCACGCCCCGGACTCAACTCCTATCATAGGGACGGCGACGCTGTAGCATAGCCCGATCGCGGGCGCTGACGCGGCGGAAGTGGCGCTGGCGGCTGGCAGCGCAAAGGTGTGGGCGATAGAGGACTCGAACCTCTGACCTTCTGTGTGTAAGACAGACGCTCTAACCATCTGAGCTAATCGCCCACGTTTGGCGCGCGCCGTGCATCGACACGGCAGGGGGCTTATGGTATCAGGAAGCGCGCTTGGCGGGACTCGAACCCACGGCCTCAGCCTCCGCAGGGCTGCGCTCTATCCAACTGAGCTACAAGCGCGCGAACCGAAACGATCTCGCCTGAACGGGCTCTTTGGTGCCGAAGGTGGGATTTGAACCCACACACCCATAAGGGTACTACGCCCTGAACGTAGCGCGTCTGCCGTTCCGCCACTTCGGCACATCCACATTCTAACGGGACTTCGGTCAGGCTTCCGAATGCCCGCGTCGCCCTCGCCGGCCATATCCCCTCATCTGCACCGACCACACCGGACCCCTGGTGGGCGGTCGAGGGGTCGAACCTCGGACCTCTTGCGTGTGAAGCAAGCGCTCTAACCACTGAGCTAACCGCCCGGCTGTGGAGCCGTCCGATGGGTCTCCGTGGCTGATGTGGCAACGACAGGGTTCGAACCTGTGACCTAGCGCTTATGAAGCGCCCGCTCTGCCACTGAGCTACGTTGCCTCCCTCGTGAGCCGGCTTTTGCCCGGTCGGATTGATGATAGCGAACGCCTGCGAGCGTGTCAAAGCGATTTGAACGCCTCGCCCACCCACCCCCAACGGGAATCGTGGGGGATACTCCCACACCCCAGCGAGGGGCTTCGCCCCTCTGCACTCCCCGAGGGCCTTTGGCTCAACGGGGTGGCGCATTGTCACGACGCCGAGGTTGAGCACCCACAAGGGGCGCCTATACGTATGTGCGACGGTTTGTGCAGGGGGCTGCTGCCTGGTGGCTCCGGCTTGTTGCAGGGAAACGGCGGGTATACACTGGCCGGCGACGAGGCTAGGAGAGGGCATGACCAGCATCAGCGCCGGACCGGTCCGGGAAGCTGCTCTCAAGTACCTTTGGATGCACAACCGGAGCTGGGTGCAGACCGGGGAGGAGGGCAGTCCGCGTATCGTCACCGGCGGCGAAGGGGTGAAGGTCGTCGACTCCGATGGCCGGACGTGGATAGACGTAAATGGGGGCTACAACTCCGTAAACGTCGGCTACGGTCGCACCGAGATTGCCGAAGCCGCTGAAGACCAGATGCGGCGTATCGCCTTTTACCCCGTAGGGACGGCGATCCCGTCGACCATAGAGCTGTGCGAGAGGCTGGCGGAGCTAACGCCGGGCACGCTGTCGCGCGTCTTCCCGGTCAGCGGCGGCTCGGAGGCGAACGAGACCGCGCTGAAGATTGCCCGGTCCCACGCGCACCGTAATGGCGAGCCTACCAGGTACAAGATTATCAGCCGCGAAGGCTCCTACCACGGCACGACCGGGGGCGTGCTGTGGCTGGGCAGCTCCGCGGTATACAAGAGGCAGGACTTCGAGCCCGCCTATCCGGGCATGGTCTACGCGCCGCAGCCCAACCCGTACCGCTGCCCGCTGGGGGGCACGACGCCCTCGGATTGCGCCGAGCGATGCGCGCGGGCCGTCGAGGACTTGATCCTGTTCCACGGGCCGGAGACGGTGTTGGCGTTCATAGGCGAGCCGGTTGCGATCCCTACGGGCGCGGCGGTGCCCGGCGACGAGTACTGGCCTATGGTCCGCGACATCTGCGACAAGTACGGGGTGCTGCTGATCGACGACGAGGTCATATGCGGGTTTGGCAGGACTGGCCGGTGGTTCGGAATCGAGCACTGGGACGTGGTGCCGGACATGATGACGATGTCCAAGGGCATCTCCAGCAGCTACCTGCCCCTGGGGGCCACCGTGGTAAAGAGAGAGGTGGCGGACCTGTTCGCGGGCAAAGGCGCGATGGCCCACGTCTTCACCTCGGCCGGACACCCCGTCGCGGCGGCGACTGGGCTGAAGAACATCGAGATCATCGAGTCGGAGGGCCTCGTGCAGAACGCGGCAGATGTGGGGGCCTATTTCAAGGACCAGCTGGAGGGGATGAAGGCCGACCATCCGATCGTGGGCGACGTTCGCGGGTTGGGGCTTCTGCTCGCCGTGGAGCTCGTGGGCGACCGGAAGACCAAGGCCAGGCTGGAAGACGAGAGCAGGGTGTGCGACCGGCTCAGCGAGAAGTTCATGGAGCGCGGGCTGCTGCTGCGTTCTTCCAGAGGGCTGATCTCCATGGGGCCGCCTCTCTGCATCACCAGGACAGAGGTCGACGAGATCGTCCACGCGGTCGACGTATCCCTGTGGGAGGTTGAGGGCGAGCTCGGGTTTCCCGGCAACGTTTAGCTGATCGTGGGCCCAAGCCTGGAGGCGACGATGGTACAGGACGTGGATACCGAAGCGCTGCGGCGCTCCGCTTTCGAGCACTACTGGATGCACAACGCCGATTGGGTGCAGGTGGCGGAAGAGGGCGGGCCGCCGATCATGGTTAGCGGCGACGGGTTGAGGGTGACCGACTCCGAGGGTGTGACGTGGCTGGACGCTCACGGCGGCTACGGGTCGGTCAACGTGGGGTATGGGCGGTCGGAGATCGCGGACGCTGCGGTCGAACAGATGAAGCGACTGGCCTACCAGCCATCGGGGACGACCACCGAGGCCCTGGTCGCGCTAGTGGAGAAGATTGCGGAGGTCTCACCCGGAAGCCTGGAGCGCACGTGGCCTGTCACGGGCGGCTCGGAGGCGAACGAGACGGCGGTGAAGATCGCGCGGGCCTATCACAAGCGCAACGGCGAGGCGGGC
Source organism: Dehalococcoidia bacterium (assembly GCA_965262055.1). Lineage (GTDB taxonomy): Bacteria > Chloroflexota > Dehalococcoidia > Lucifugimonadales. The sequence continues at coordinate 222,421 of CBDHEI010000001.1, read as the reverse complement.
CGGTACAAGGTGATCAGCCGCAAGGGGTCGTACCATGGGGCCACCGGCGGCGTGCTCTGGATGGGTGGGGCGCCGGGCCGGCGGTCGGACTTCGAGCCTTCGTACCCTGGCATGGTCTACGCGCCTCACCCCGATCCGTACCGGTGCGAACTGGGGGGTGCGGACGCGTCCGAGTGCGCGCTGCTGTGCGCGAAGGCCATCGAGGACCTGATCCTGCTGCACAAGCCGGAGACGGTCGCCGCGGTGATAGGGGAGCCAGCAGCCGGGGGCAGCAGGGTGCCGGGGGAGGAATACTGGCCGGCGGTGCGCGACATCTGCGACCGGTACGGGGTCATGCTGATCGCGGACGAGGTGGTGTGCGGGTTCGGCAGGACTGGGAAGTGGTTCGGCATGGAGCATTGGGATGTGGTGCCGGACATGATGACGGTGGCGAAGGGGATGACGAGCACCTACCTGCCGATGGGCGCGGCGGTCGTGAAGCGGGAGGTCGCGGACGCCTTCTCCTCCGAGGAGGACCTGTTCAGCCAGGCCCTCACCTTCGGCGGACACCCGGTCTCGGCTGCGGCGGCGTTGGAGAACATCAGGATAATCGAGCGGGAGGGCCTGGTGGAGCGGTCGGCGGAGATGGGGGCGTACCTGCTCGACGGGCTCATGGCGCTGAAGGAGAAGCACGCGATAGTCGGCCACGTGGGTGGGATCGGGCTGCTGCTCGGGGTTGAGCTGGTCTGCGACCGGAGCACGAAGGAGCAGTTTCCGCCGGAGAGGAAGGTCGGCGACATGGCGCGGGAGAAGCTGCGCGAACGGCGGATCCTCGTTGCCCCCGGAGGGTCGGAGGTGAAGTTCGTGCCTCCGCTGTGCATTAGCCGGGACGAGGCGGACGAGGTGATCATGGCGCTCGACGAGGTGCTCGGAGAGATGGGAGACGATTTGGGTGATATGATCCGGTAGCGGGAGGCTGTTCTCCTGCACCGCAGAGGAGCGGCCCCGCGATAATGCCAGGAATATGAGGAGAGATGAATATTTTTAAGTCATCGACGGAATCCGATAGCAATCACGACAGGACCCAAGCGCCGGCAAGGGTGGCCATATTCATAGACGGGAGCAACCTCTATCACAGCCTGACCGAGAACTGCAACCGGTACGACGTCGACTTCGGCGCCTTTGCCGCCAAGCTCGCCGGAGAGAGGCAGCTTTTCCGGACGTACTACTACAATGTGCTGAGGGACCAGGACAGGAATCCGCAGGCGTACCAGGACCAGCAGCGGTTCCTGAATGCGCTGAGCAACACTCCGTACCTGGAGGTACGGCTGGGCACATCGAAGATGAGGGGCGAAGTGGCGGTGGAGAAGGGCGTCGACATCATGATCGCGACGGACATGCTGCGCATGGCCTGGAGCGACACCTACGACGTGGCGGTGCTGGTGACGGGAGACGGGGACTTCGCGTACGCGGCGCAGGCGGTCAAGGACCTTGGCAAGCACGTGGAGGTCGCGGCGTTCCAGGCGAACCTCGCCATGGAGCTGGCGAACGTCGCGGACGAGCGCGAGCTGCTCGCCCCCGAGTACTTCAAGGAACTGTGGAGCAGGCGCAGGGGCCCGGATGCGCGCTCCGGCGGGAACAGCCAGCGGCGCATATGGTCCTTATCGCGCCTGCGCGGCGGCGGCCAATAGCCGCCGGGGAGCCCTTCCGGGCTCTGGTCAGAAGGCGTCGTCCGCTGCGGCGATGGCGTCCAGGTCGGCCCTGGTGTAGGAGCCGAGGCTGCGGAAGTCGAAGTCCGTGTAGTTCCTGATCCACCGCATGGCGATCTTGTAGGACTTGCGGTAGCGCTCTTCCTGTGCGGCCAGCGCTGGGCCGGGGTCGTCCCCAGCTTCGGCACCCCTGATGCTCAGGATGCTCTCCAGCTCTTCGTGGAGTAGGCGCTTGACCAAGGCGAAGTCGTGGGCCTCGCCCGTCTGGTCGTCGGGGGCGCCATGTATGACGCGCTGGGCGATCTGCGCTACCGACATCCTGCCTGTGGCCAGGTCCTCCATTAGGGGGCCGTGCACGCCGGGCTGTCCTTCCTGGCTGTCGATGCCCTTGGCGCCTCGACCGTTGAGCCAGCCTTCAAGGTACTCAATGACCATCCTGGCGTTGCGCCGGGTGCCCTGGACGGTAATGGGGCCTTCGGGCACCTCGATGCTGATCGGGTAGTTGTCGGGGTCGGCCATCTCGGGAGTTGGCACCCAACCGGAGGCGCGGAGCTCCTTGAAGGGGTCGGCGGCGGTCTCCATGTGGAAGATGTGCGCCACCCAGCCCCTGATGAACCCCTGCCGGGCCTCCCACTCCTTGTCACCGCGAATGGAGGCGCCGGCGGCCGTGTTGACCTCCTCGTTCCTGGAGGGCAGCGCGGTTGCCATGCCTCCGATGGGCGCGGCGCCGCGCTTGAGGCAGACGGCGACCAGCCGCCTGAAGATGTTGGCGATGAAGTCGGTGGTCTTGACGTCGACGCCGAAGCGGTCTGGCCAGACGGAGTTCGGGTCCGCCATGACGAACTCGAAGATGCTCGCCTTGAAGTCCCACCTCGCGGCGTTGAGGCCGGCGGCGTAAGGGCCGAGGGCGTATAGCATCTCCTCCATCTGGTATGCGGCGGGGAGGGACTCCACGAGCGGGATGCCCCTGATTACGGCGTCCGGGGGCGCGGGCAGGTGGTCAAGGCTGAAATCGAAGAAGTCCCTCCAGAGGCCCGCCTCCTCTGCCGACTCGAGCTTGGGCAGGTAGAAATAGACGCCCTGTCCGCGTCTCATCTGGGCCAGGCCGCCGTGGAAGAGGGTGAGGGCGGTTCCCAAGATGGCGGCCGGGACGGGCTGGCCGTCGATGGTGACGTCGGGCTCGTCGAGGTGAATGCCGCGTTCGCGGTGCATGAAGAAGGGCAGCTCGCCGGGCTGGACCTTGTACTCGCGCTCGCGCCGCTGGTCGAAGTACTCCAGGGTGCCCTCGACGGCGGCGAGCCGGTTGCGGGCGGCTGTCACGGTGTCCACGAGGCGGTGGCCGGCGGCGTCCTCGTCGTCGTCCAGGTCGCCCTCGGCGCGGACGCCTCCGGGACCGGGGTTGAGGGCGTTGATGAACATGTTGGTTATGGAGACTGGGCCGGTGATCTCAATGCCGGGCCGCCGCAGGTCTTCAGGTACGGGAGGCACCGTCCAGTCCCCGGTGTTGGCCTCGGACTCGGGCAGATGCGCCGGGAGCTGGCCCTTGTTCAGAGCCCTGTCGAGCACGCCAGCTCGCTTCCGTCTGAGGTCATGAATGGTGGGGGTGAACCTGACGTGCAGGGCCACCAGGTACTCGATGAACTCGGTTGTGAATAGATCCTGCGCGCCTGGAACGGGCGCGTAGGTGATGCGGTCGGTTGCGGCCATTGATAGTCCTCCGATAGCTAGCTAGGGACAGCAAACATGGTACCACGGAGCGCAGATTCCGGGGCCGCTGCCGAGTGGTGAGCGGGTGGAGGGCCGAAGAATCGTTTCAAAGTGTTCCATTTTGCCTTTATTCGTATGTGGGGCGTGGGACTCCTGAGGGCAGTCCGGGGCGCTTTTGAGACGCTAATGTACAGCAGAAGAGTGGTTTTGAGGCCATATGGGACAGGGTCTTGGGCAGCTATGAGGGCAGCCCCTACGGGGTTATTGGGGCAGGGGCGGTCCGGGCGCAGAGGGGTTAGAGGCTGGTGTGTGCATGGGGGTAGAATAGCACGGGCGTTCGTCACTGGCAAGGACGGTTGTCAGAGTCAGGATTCTCAGGATTGGGGGATTTTAGCTTTGGCACGGAAGCTCCCCAGTACCGGGCAGAAAGGATGACGACTGACGACGGCTCGGTCACGTCCCGTCAAGTGGTGTAAGAGTGCGTCATCCTGTTGATGTTGTCTAAGCCGCAGTCGCCTCGGCGAGATCGGCCTCCGGAAGAGCTTCGTTTAGGATCAGAATGGCGGGTGTGAGGTATCGGCGGCCAACGGCCCATTCGTCGTGCTGTTCAGCCAGGACGGCGCCAACCAGGCGACGCGCGGCTGGTCGGTTAGGGAAGATGCCCACGACATCGGTGCGACGTCCCAGATTCCCCGCCTAGAGAAGAGGAAGACCTCGTTGGAGCCCGCCGTGAAGGGGGCTAAGCCCACATTTCCCATATCAACCCTGCAGGGCTTGCCGTAATCAGCAACAGCGATACCCGATGTAGCCGAATAGCAGAGCACAGTGGTTATCATGAGTGCTAGACTGGTCGCGAGCGACTGCTTTGGCTGTTGATAACGTACTGTCCTCGGAGGCACCCAATGGGTGAAAGCACCAACCCCCGCGCCACGCTCCGTTTCGACCGCCGTGTACGGTTGGAGTTTCGCGGCGCTACCATCACCTCGGACGCCGGACTGTTGGCCTGTCGCGAGCTGGATGATGCACTGGGACTGATGGAGACGGCGAATGAATGTCTACAGGAGAGTCGGGGCGGTCGTAACGTGCAGCACCGATTGGTGGGCCTCCTCAGGCAGTCAGTGTACAGTCGTCTCGCAGGCTACGAGGATACCAACGATGCTGAACGGTTGGCCGACGATCCGACGATGCGGGTAGTCGTTGGAGACCGAGGCATCGACAGACCAGCGGCAAGCACCAACACCATGAGCCGGTTCGAGACCGAGGTGCTTACCCAGGACGGCAACGTGGAAGGGTTGGGCCGAGTGAACGCTAAGTGGGTGGACGGAGCTATGTCCCGCACGCCGCACCGGCGGGTGATCTTGGACATGGACAGTTCGGAGAGCCCGGTACATGGAGAACAGGAGGGAGCATCGTACAACGGTCACTTTGGGAGCACGTGCTATCACCCTTTGTTCGTGTTCAACCAGTTCGGTGACTGTGAGGGCGCGATGCTCCGCGCGGGGAACGTACATAGCGCGCACAGGTGGCGTGATGTATTGGATCCGGTCCTGTCCCGCTACGGGGCGACAGGAGTGCGGCGGTACTTTCGTGCCGATGCCGCATTCGCCAAGCCGGACATCTATGAGTACCTCGAGGAGCGGCACGTCCTTTACGCTATAAGACTCCCCGGCAACGAGGTGCTGCAACGGGAGATCGCCCCTCTGCTCAGGAGGCCTGTGGGCAGGCCGCCGAAGCGTCCAGTGATCCTATACGACGACTTTTGGTATCGTGCCGGGAGTTGGGACCGGGCACGGCGGGTGGTGGCCAAGGTGGAGTGGCACAGGGGAGAGCTGTTCCCTCGGGTGGGCTTCATCGTCACGAGCATGACGGCTGGCCCCGAAGGAGCGGTGCGATTCTACAATGGTCGCGGGACAGCCGAGCAGTGGATCAAGGAGGGGAAGTACGCCCTGAACTGGACTCGGCTGTCGTGCCATCGGTTCGTGGCCAACCGGGTGCGTCTGTCTCTGTTCATTCTGGCGTACAACCTTGGGAACTTCCTTCGCCGGTTATGCCTGCCCAAGGCGGTCAAGCACTGGTCGCTGCGGAGCGTGCAGGTCAAGCTGATCAAGATGGGAGGCCGTCTGGTGCGGCACTCCCGGTGGTTGATCTTTCAGTTGTCCGAGGTGTCGGTTCCTCGACGGTTGTTCCAGGGAGTGTTGGATCGTATCGGCCGGTTATCGCCGGCGCCAAGCTGAGGGAGGGTACAACCACGATCTTGCCAAGAGGGGGAGAGCGCTCCAGGGAGTCGCCTTGTCTTCAATGCGCTTTCACCCCACTGGCAGGGGACACGAGGACGATGAAGACGGACAAGAAGCATGGGTCACGGCAAGAAACGCATCCCTTATTGGATAGACCGGAGATTGACTGACCTTGCAGGACCCGAATATCCTGCCATCATCTCGTTTGGACTGCCCTATGAGCCTGAAGACTCCCAATATGGGAAATGCCGGCTAAGATGTTTCTTGGAAGAGAGAAACGATCACCAACGAGGTGCACCTATTATGAAGCAAGGGGTTCTGCCGTTCCAGTACGAGCAGGAGAAGAGCTCGCCGGGCATGACGGCGATGGCGGGCATGATGACGTACTTGGAGTTGATGCACGCAGCAGGTTTGAGGTCGTCGGTAGAGCGCCACGTGGGACTGCGGGAGTGTGGTCAGGGCTGGACGGACAGCCAAGTGGTCAGCTCGCTGATACTGCTGAACCTGGCAGGCGGTGAGTCAGTGGTCGATCTGGATGTTTTGGAGAAGGACGCGGGGTTGTGCAGGGTGCTTCGGGAAGTCGAGAGCTATGGGATGGGTCGTCGAGAGCGTAGAGCGTTGGAAGAGCGATGGCGTGTAGAGCGTCGGCGGAGCATGCCATCGGAGTCGGCGGTGTTCCGGTACCTGGAGAGATTCCACGAGGCGGGCGAGGAGTCCAGTCGGGAAGCTCACAGAGCGTTCATACCTTCACCCAACGAAGCGCTGGGGGGTCTGCATAAGGTGAACGCCGATATGGTGAGCTTCGTACAGAGCCGTTCGCCCTGCGCTCAAGCCACGTTGGACATGGACGCCACGCTGGTGGAGACGCACAAGCAGCAGGCGCTCTACAGCTACAAGAAGTACAAGGCGTATCAGCCTCTGACGACCTACTGGGCCGAGGCTGAGTTGATAGTGCATTCGGAGTTTCGGGACGGCAACGTACCTGCTGGCTATCAGCAACTGCGAGTGTTGACCGAAGCGTTGGAGCATCTGCCTTGTGCGGTGGACAAGGTGATGCTGCGGTCGGACGCGGCTGGGTATCAGCACGAGTTGCTGCGGTACTGCGCCGAGGGCAGAGACGAGCGCTTCGGAGTGATCGAGTTTGCGGTAGGACTCAACGTGACGCCGGAGTTCAGGCGCGCGGTGTCCGAGGTTGCCGAACAAGACTGGCATGCCCCGCACCGCAGACTGGGCGCCACTTGGGTCGAGACAGGTCAACAGTGGGCGGAGGTGAACTTCGTACCAGACTGGATAGCCTACAGCAAGAAGAACCCTGAATACCGGTTCATCGCTATCAGGGAGCCGCTGAGCGAACAGCCTCTGCCGGGAATGGAACTGCAGCTGGAACTGCCCTTCCCCGTGATGAGGCTGGCCGGCGGAGCCTGGCACAAGGTCTCCGGGTTGGTGACCAACCGAGACCTTCCGGGAGATGAGACGATCCTGTGGTACAGGCAGAGATGCGGTAAAGGCGAGCAGGTCCACAGCGTCCTGAAGAGTGACCTGGCTGCGGGCAGGCTCCCGTCGGGGCTGTTCGGAGCCAACGCCGCATGGTGGGCCATAGCGGTGCTGGCCTTCAACCTGAGCTCTGCGATGAAGCGGCTGGTGTTGGGCGGACAGTGGGTGAGCAAGCGTCTAAAGGCAGTGCGCTTCGCCCTGATCGCCCTTCCGGGCCGGGTGATGCGACACGCCAGGAAGCTGATCATCCGTCTGGCGCGGGGCCATCCCTCATACGAGTTGTTGATCAGGGCACGTCAGAGGATATTGGCGCTGTCCGCCGAGCCGTACCAACCATAAGCGGTCCTGTCTGTGCATCGGTTGAAGGCGACTCAGCAAGGTCGCCCAGGCTGCGCCATGCCTTCTTCGGCCTGAGGACAGCCATAATCGGTGCGGCTCCGATGCCCATACCCTCAAAGTCTTCGGCCAAGGTCCTACCTACGGCCCGATCCGACCATATGGAACCACCGAATCGATACTCAACACGGGCGTAAATCCACGAAGGCCACACCAACTATGTTAGGTGGGGAATCTGGGACGTCTGATCTCCTTGTTGAGGCGCTCCAGGGGGTTGTTGGACCAGATCTTCTTCCAGTGGGGGACAGGGAAGCTGGAGAAGGCCAGGATATCGGGTCCAGCCTCGTCCAGTAGAGAGGCCACCTGAGGGAACCGGTCTCCGAGTTGATCGGTCACCCTGTCGAGTTGGGCGTGTACCTCATCGGGGGAGGGTTGCTGGTAGATGGTGCGGACCATGGTGGCCACCCATGGTTGGACTCTTCTGGGTACCCGAGTGAGCAGGTTGGTCATGAAGTGGGTGCGGCACCGTTGCCAGCTGGCTCCGCCGAAGACTGCGGCGATGGCGCCGCGGAGTCCCTGATGAGCGTCCGAGACCACCAGCTCCACCCCGCTGAGGCCTCTGGCGGACAGCGAGCGTAGGAAGGCCAGCCAGAAGGCGCCGTCTTCACTGGTACCGACGTCCATCCCAATGATCTCCCGCTTGCCCTCGCCATTGACCGCCGTTGCCACCACCACGCTGACGTTGACGATCCTGCCGTCCTCCCTGACCTTCTGGGTCAGTGCGTCCAGCCACAGGTAAGGGTAGGGTCCACCGTCCAGCGGACGGCCCAGGAAGCCATCCACCACCACGTCCAGATCCTGACAGATGCGCGACACCTGGCTCTTGGAGATGCCCTCACACCCTAGGGCCTTGACCAGGTCATCCACCCGCCTTGTGGATACCCCTTCCACGTAGGCCTGCTGTATGACCGCCAGCAGAGCTCGCTCGCTGCGACGCCGTGGCTCCAGCAGGCTCGGGAAGTAGCTCCCCTCTCGAAGCTTCGGGATGTGCAGCTCCATAGTCCCCACCCGGGTATCCCACGCCCGGGACCGATACCCGTTGCGCTGGGTCACCCGCTCAGGGCTCCGTTCTCCATACTCAGCACCGATCCTGGCAGACACCTCCGCATCCATGATCCCCTCTACCAGCACTCTCAGAGCCTCCCGTAGAAAGTCCACGTCACCGTCCATTCCCCCCTTGCGCAACAGCTCCAGCAGGTCCATCTTTTCCTTGACCACCGTTGTCCTCCTTCCTCGAGCTTTCTTCTTTGCCCGCTAAGGATGACGCGGTGGTCTCTCTTTCTCCAGACCCTCTCCCTCTTACACCACTCCCTGGGACTCTACTCGACGGGGGGCGGGGCTCCCGCCGCGTCAGGAGTCGTGGGCGGTCCGTTGGGAATCCCGTACATGCCTACCCAGGGCTGTCAGCCGGTATTTCTGAGCCCTGCTCCTTGGACTGTCCGGGAGCGTCATCTCGACAAGGCCAGCATCAATGCCGAGTTGCAGGTAGGTTCTGGTAAAATGCCCGCGGTCCGCCAACCCCAAGACTTCCATAAGCTCAGCCCTCCTCATATCTCCCTGCATGACGGCGATGAGTCGTTCAACATGGGGGGCACATGGGGGGGCACATGTGGGGTGGCGGTCTCCACCGGGCGCGGGAACGTTACTGTTACCCAATCGTGGGACACTTGGATAGCTGGTTGCGCGACGCCATGCTGTAAGCAGGCGTCGCGAATTCTCCTGATGCCACTGCCGATCTGCTCCACCAGCTTCATGCGATAGAGCATACTGAAGAGCAGAGGGTTCCTTGGCTCACTCTTGGTGCCTAGGTCTTCCTCTCGCAACCCAGCGGGAAGTCCTCCCGGCGTCACGATCTCCACACGGTCCTGGAAGAGGTACACCTGCACGTTGGCCGTGCTGCGATAGTCCCGGTGGGCGATGGCGTTCACCACAGCCTCCCGCAGGGCGCTCTCGGGTAGCTCCAACCGCTCGTCTCTGCCCTGGGCATTGGGAATGAGGGCAGAGTTCAGCTTGGCCTGAAAGTAGCCCATAACCTCCTGATAGATGGCGTAGAGATTGCCCTTGAACTCCTTGCGGTCAAGGATGTGGGTCTTGGAACTGCCACGGAAGACGGCACAGGTTACGCCGGCTTGGAGGGCGGCGCTCTGTTGCGGGGGTTGGGGTGGGGCGGCTATAGTTTGTTCGACTTACTGACCGGGGGATTCCCCCGCATGGGGAGGCCGTGGATGGATGGCTTGGTTCGCGCCCAGGTGGAGGCGATTCACGGCGGCGGAGTGCGCCTTGCGCTGTGCGTTGCGGGCGGGGGCGCGAGGGCGGTTTCGTGGCTGGTCGGCGTGGCTGGCGCGTCGAGGAGCGTCCTGGAGGTACAGATACCGTACTCGGCGTCGGCCTTGGATGAGTACCTTGGGGAGCGGGTCGAGAGCGCGGTTACGCCGGAGGTTGCGGTGAAGATGGCGCGGGCGGCCAGACGCCGGGCGGAACGGTTGGCAGGGCGCGGCGAAGCGGTCGCGGGCATCGGGTGCACGGCTGGTATCGCAACCGACAGGCCCAGGCGCGGCGAGCATCGGTGTTACGTAGCCGCTTGCTCAGGGGAAGGTGTTACCACTTACGGGCTGCGGTTTGTTAAGGGATTGCGGGACCGCGACGGTGAGGACGAGCTGGTCAGCCGACTGGTGCTGCGCGCGGCTGCCGAGGGTGTTGGGGCTCCATACAGCCTCGAACTGCCCTTGGAGCATGGGGACGAGCTGGAAGTGAGCTACGAGAACGAGGCGATGCTCGTGGAGGCGTTGTCTCGGGGCCATGCCCGAAGCGTTACGGTGACGAGCGACGGCAGGATGGTGGCGGACAGGCCGGTTGCGGGCGGGGTTCTTGCCGGATCGTTCGACCCGCTGCACGAAGGGCACGAGGGGCTGGCGGCGGCAGCGGCCCGGCTGCTGGGGAAGCCCGTGACCTTCGAGCTGTCGATTTCCAACGTGGACAAGCCGCCGCTTGGTGTGTCGGAAGTGCGACGCAGGCTGGGGCAGTTTGCGGGTAGATGCGACATCGTGGTGACGAGGGCGACGCGGTTTTCGGAGAAGGCGAGACTCTTTCCGGCGTGCACCTTCGTTATCGGGTGGGACACGGCGGTGAGGCTGGTGGCCCCACGGTACTATGGAGGGGACGCTTCCCTGATGGTGGGGGCGCTGGAGGAGATACGGGGTTTGGGTTGCCGGTTCATGGTGGCGGGCCGCAGCGGGGAGGGCCGCTTCCACGCGGCCTCGGAGGTCGAGGCGCCGGCTGGGTTCGAGTCGATGTTTACGTTCATACCGGCGTCGGATTTCAGGCGGGACGTGTCGTCCACCAATATCCGCGTTGCGGCAGGGCGGTCTGAACTGTGATTCGTTTGATTGGCGTGATGATGGTGATTGGGGAGAGACATGGATGGACAGGGTGTTCAGGACTAGCAGCGGCGTCCTACGGCCGGGGGGAGGGCGGGTTCTGTTGCATTACGCGGGGTAGGTCGGAGCAGGAAGGAGACAAGGAAGTGAATGTAATGAGGAACGCAGGGGCAGCCTCATGGTTGCATCAGCGGGCCGTAGCTCTGCTTTACGACGAACTGACGAGGCCCGACTTTGGTCGGGGTAAAGATGAGGAACTCCGGGTACGCCTCCTGAACGGCGACCTATCGTGCGATCTCCGGGCCGGCGTCGAAAAGGTGAAGGTCCCTGGAGAGTGGGATTCCGTTGGCGGCATTGTCCCTGATCTTATTCTCTACAGCGCGGACGACACTCCCGTTCGCATCATTGAAGTCATCGTAACGAACCCGCCCTCCGAAGCCAAGCGGAAGAAGTTGGACGCCCTGCAGAGAAGAGGTGTTGATGTGGTCGAGGTACAACTCAGCGATGAGAAGGACCTCCTCACCCTCTGCTGGGTGCCGTTGACACCAAACTTCAAGTCCCTGACCAGATTTGATAGGCTCCCAGCCAACATTGCCCAAGATAGCTACAATCGCGGCGAACGGGGCAAACAGGATAAGAAGGTTGAAGACCTGAGAGTCGCGCTGCAAACTTGCAGCCCAAGCGTGCGCCGTGATTTCTGGAACGTCTTCAACCATTTGGGAGACCTGGATTCTCTCTATCCCGTTCGGCCAGGCAACCCACTTCATGACGTTCTGCGGAACAACCGGAAAGGAGACAAGGATAGAGGAGAATGAGATACCCCGCCCAAATGCAACAGAACCGGAGGGGGTTTCAAACCCGCCCCTACGGCGTGATGCCCAACAACGGAAGGTGGTGGGTTCGGGATGAGCAACGTTTTAAGGTGGTGGGTTCGGGATGAGCTTTAAGGATCTCAGGGAGTTCATCTCGTTGCTAGAGGAGAAGGGCGACCTTCGGCGCATCGAGGCTTCGGTGAGCCGCGACCTGGAGATGAGCGAGATCGCGGACCGCGTGGTGAAGTCCGGAGGGCCGGCGCTCTACTTCGAGAACGTCGAGGGCTTCGACATGCCGGCGGTCATGAACCTGTTCGGCGCCGAGCGGCGGGTCGCGTGGGCATTGGGCGTCGACAAGCTGGATGACCTTGCCGATAGGACGCGAGATTTGCTTGGCATGTTGCAGGGTCCGCCGACGGGCATCGGCGACAAGCTCCGTGTGCTCGGCAAGCTGGCTGGCGTCGCGAGGGCGCAGCCGAAGACGGTATCGCGTGGGCCGTGCCAGGAGGAGGTCGTCACGGGAGAGGACATCGACCTGAACAGGCTGCCGATCATCAAGTGCTGGCCGATGGACGCGGGGCGCTTCATCACGTTTCCCCTTGTGATAAGCCGCGACCCGGAGACCGGCAGGCGCAATGTGGGCACGTACCGGATGCAGGTATACGACGGTAGGACGACAGGGATGCACTGGCAGACGCACAAGGTGGGGGCGAAACACTACAGGAGTGGCGAGCGTAAGGGCAGCGAGCGCCTGGAGGTGGCGGTCGCGATAGGGGCGGACCCGACGACGATGTGGACCGGCTCGCTGCCGGTGCCGCCGGACATGGACGAGATCATGGTCTCCGGGGTACTGAGGGGCAGCGCCGTGGAGATGGTCAGGTGCAAGACCGTCGACCTGGAGGTACCTGCGCACTCGGAAATCGTGCTGGAGGGGTACGTGACGCCGGGCGAGCAGCGGGCCGAGGGGCCGTTCGGCGACCACACCGGCTACTACTCGCCGGCGGACGACTACCCGGTGTTCCACGTGATGGCCATAACGCAGCGCAGGGACCCGATATACGCGACGACCGTAGTGGGGAAGCCGCCGTCTGAGGACTACTTCATGGGGAAGGCGAGCGAGCGGCTGATGCTGCCGGCGCTCCAGCTGACGCTCCCGGAGATCGTGGACGTGAACTTCCCGGCGGAGGGCATCTTCCACAACCTGCTGGTGGTGTCGATCAGGAAGGAGTACCCGGGCCACGCGCGGAAGGTGATGTTCGCGCTGTGGGGGCTTGGGCTGCTGATGCTCACCAAGACGATCATCATCGTCGACCACGACGTGGACGTGCAGGACCTGTCGGAGGTGGCGTGGCGGGTGACGGCGAACATCGACCCTTCCAGCGACATCGTGCTGGCGGAGGGACCGGTGGACGACCTGGACCACGCTTCGGCGTCGCCGAAGTTCGGGAGCAAGATGGGCATAGACGCCACGGCCAAGGGGCCGATGGACGGGCGGACGCGGGAGTGGCCTCCCCTGATAGAGATGACGGATGAGGTCAAGGCCCTGGTGAGCTCCAGGTGGAGCGAGTACGGGATATAGGCGTGGACGAGCCCCGCCCGCTGTTGCAGCGGCTGCGGCTCTTCCCGGGGGCCGTGCGTGTCCAAGAGACGGTGTTCGCGCTGCCGTTCGCGTACACGGGCATGGTGCTGGCGGCGGACGGGCTGCCGTCGTGGGGCTTGTTCCTGTGGATCACGGTGGCGATGGTGGGCGCGCGGACGCTGGGGATGTCGGCGAACCGGCTGATCGACCGCCACATCGACGCGCTGAACCCGCGCACGGCACAGCGCCACCTTCCGGCGGGCCTGCTGGGCGCGCCCGACATGGCGGCGCTGGCGCTGGCGGCCGCGGCGCTCTTCTTCTTCGCGGCGTGGCGGCTCAATACGCTGGCGCTGGCGCTGGCGCCCGTGGCAGCGGCATATCTCGTGCTGTACCCGTACGCCAAGCGGTTCACGTGGGCGGCGAACATCCTGCTGGGGTGGGCGCTGGCCATCGCGCCGTCGGCGGCGTGGATAGGCGTTAAGGGCAGCCTGGGCTGGGAGCCGGTGCTGCTGTCAGCGGCGGTCGCGATGTGGGCGGGCAGCTTTGACATTCTGTACCACGCGCAGGACGTAGAGGCGTACACGCGGCACGGGCTGCACGCGGTGGCGCGGAGGTTCGGAGTGAGGGCGGCGTTCCGGTGGTCGAGGACGATGGACGCGCTCGCGGTGGCGTTCCTTGTTGCAACCGGGATCGCGCTGGGACTGAGCTTTCCCTACTACGTGGGGTGCCTCGTCGCGGCAGGGCTGATGGCTTACAAGCACAGGATGGTGTCGCCGGACGACCTGTCGCGCATGGACATGGCGTTCTTCCGGGTGAACGCCTACGTTTCGGCGACGGTGCTCGTCTCGGTGGTGGCGTCGCTGCTGGTTTCGGGGTAGGGTGGGGAACTGTCAGAATTCAGGATGGGCGGGATTAGAGGATTCTTAGGATTGGGAGTAGGGGAACGCTGCTTCCGGTGAAGGCTGGGGGAGAGGTATGGAGGCTACGAACGGCGTGAAGGGCGGGCATCCGGTGGTCGTCGGGATCACTGGGGCCAGTGGGTCGCTGCTGGCGCGGGCCGCGATAGACGTGCTGCTCGACATGAGGGTGCCGGTGATCGCATCGGCCTCTTCGGCTGCCAGGATGGTGTGGCGCGAGGAGATGGACGAGTCGTTCGGGGCCGCGCTGGAGCGGTGGGCGGACAGCGGTGAGTTCACTCACTACGCGAGCGGCGACCTTGCGGCGCCGATCGCCAGCGGCACCTTTCCCGTGCGCGGCATGGCGATCGTGCCGTGCAGCATGGCGACCGCGGCGGCGGTGGCGCACGGCTTTGCGGACAACCTGATACGGCGGGCAGCCGACGTTACGCTAAAGGAGCGCCGACCCCTGGTGATGGTGCCCCGGGAGTCGCCGTTGAGCGCACTGCATTTGGAGAATCTGGCGGCGGCGGCCCGCTTGGGGGCGGCGGTGATACCCCCGGAGCCAGCCTTCTACCTGGAGCAGGAGACCATGGGCGACGTCGCGGCCTTCGTGACGCAGCGGGTGCTGCTGGCGCTGGGGGTTATCGACGCGCTGCCTGAGGAGATGCAGTACCGGCCCCGGGGCGAGTAGCGGAACCAAGTTACCGTGATTGGGGCATATGCGCGATCAGATTGGCGTCCTACGAGAGGGACAGGACGGGTTTGAAACCCGCCCCTACGGGAAGGGCGAATTACGGCGTAGCCAAACGAAATGGAATAGCCCTGTTCAGTCCCGGAGGCCGGCGAGGATGGCCTCCGCTAGCTCCATGGACTTGATGGCCTCGTCGAGGTTGGCGGCGGGAAGGCCCACTGGCCGGTCTTCCCTGATGCAGTCGACGAAGAACTGGGCCTGGACCACGGTGTCGTTGCCCCTTCCCTCGGACGTCAGGTGGATGCGGTCGCCGTCGGCCACGATGTCGGCCGTGGTTATCCCCTCGACGTAGGCGGAGATGTTACGTCCGTGAATCTCGTAGCGCTGCAGGCGGGCGTCGGTGGTGTAGTTGGCGGTTATCTGGGCGACGCAGCCGTTCTCGAAGAGGACGAGGGCGGCGTGCACGTCCTTGTAGGGTGAGATGGTGCGGCGGACGATGGCGTGGACCTCGGCCACGTCGGAGGAGCCGGCGATGGCCCTGACGAGGTCGATGGAGTGGATGGGCGTCTCGAAGATCATGTTGTCCATGACCTCCTCCGGGTAGCGCCCGGTCTCGCCGAGCTGGGTGATGCTCTTGTGGAACTCGCCGACGATCTGGGTCACGGGGCCGCGCGCCTCTATCATCTCGCGGACCTCGAGGATGATGGGGTGGAAGCGCCTCTGCCAGCCGACCATGGCCTTGGCGCCGGTGCGCTGGGCGGCGTCGCGCAGCGAGACGGTCTCGGTGACGCTCATGCCGGGCGGCTTCTCGACGAGGGTGTTGAAGCCGCGCTCCAGTATCGGCAGGGCGACCTTGCCGTTCAGGTGGGCCGGGACGGCAACTACGACCCCGTCGGGCGCCTCGGCGTCGAGCATCTCGTCGACGTTCCCGTAGCGGCCAGCCACGCCGAACTGCTCGCCTGCGGCGTTGCGCAGGCCCTCGTCGAGGTCGCAGACGGCGACCAAATCTACGTCTTCCAGGCCGGCGAAGGCGGCTATGTGTCCCCTCCCGCGTCCCCCGCATCCGACGGCTGCGATCCTGATGTTGCGCATTAGGGGCCTCCTGTAATGGACGTTCTGCATTAAGCTGGGCTGCGGGGAAGATGGTATCATCTCCGCGGAAAAGGAGGACCCCTATGAAACTCGGTCTTTCAGCCACATTTGCGCTGGGGCTCGGCGCGCCGCCGGGGGAGATGGGCGCGTACGCCTGCAGACTTGCGTCCCTGTGCGAGGAGGCCGGTCTGGACTCGATCTGGTTCGCGGACAGGACGGTGTATCCGGCGGACCTGGCGGAGCGGTACCCGGACAGGTGGGGCCCCGGGAAGATGGACCCGAAGGGCCAGAACGTGCTGGAGCCGGTGACGACTCTCAGCTTCGTCGCCAGCCAGACCAGCAGGATCACCCTGGGCTTCAGCGTGCTCATCCTGCCGCTCAGGCACCCCGTGCTGAACGCCAAGATGGTGACGACGCTGGACGTGCTTAGCGGAGGGCGGGTGGTGTTCGGGGCCGGGCTGGGCTGGATGCCCGAGGAGTTCGAGGGCATGGGCGCCGACTACAGGACGCGGGGGAGGGTGACGGACGAGAGCATAGAGATGTTCAAGGCGCTGTGCACGCAGGAGACGGCGAGCTACAGTGGCCGCCACTTCAGCATATCAGGGAAGAGCTTCTACCCTAAGCCGCTGCAGAAGCCGCACCCGCCGATCTGGATAGGCGGCGGCAGCAAGGCCGCGATGCGGCGGGCGGCGAGGCTGGGCGACGTATGGTTCCCCATGACACTCGATGCAGACTCCCTGGTCGCGCAGGCGGCGGCGCTGCTGCGGATGTGCGAGGAGAACGGCCGGGAGCCTGGCTCGGTGGGGGTGGCGATGGGTTTCTCGCTGGAGCTGGGCAGGCCGCGCACGGATGCCGTGATGTCCGGTTCGAGCGCGGAGGTGCGGGACGACCTGCGGAGGTACCGCGACGCCG
The DNA here is from genome assembly GCA_965262055.1 of Dehalococcoidia bacterium. Taxonomy (GTDB): domain Bacteria; phylum Chloroflexota; class Dehalococcoidia; order Lucifugimonadales. Next base: position 205,537 of record CBDHEI010000001.1, on the reverse strand, counting down.
GCGTCGAGCACGCCATCTTCTCCATACCGTCGCGGGACTGGAGCTACACTGAAGACTCGATCAGGCGGCTGGCCGGGGAGATTGGTTCGTCCGTCTGAGGCAGCTGCGATTGGAGGCGGTGTGTACGACTTTCATACCCACACGTTCTTGAGCGACGGGGTGCTGTCGCCCATAGAGCTGATAAGGCGGGCCCACGTCAAGGGCTACCGCGTGATGGCCGTGACCGACCACGTTGGGCCGGGCAACATGGAGATGGTGCTCAAGGTGCTGATAACGGACTGCAGGGCGGCGTCGGAGCGGTGGGACGTACTGGCGCTTCCGGGCGTGGAGATCACTCACTGCCCCAAGGAGGACATAGACCGGCTGGCCAAGGAGGCCAAGGCTCTGGGCGCGGTGGTGGTCAACGTCCATGGCGAGACGGTGGTCGAGCCGGTGGAGCCCGGCACGAACCTTGCGGCGGTGCGCTCGGAGCACGTTGACATACTGGCGCACCCTGGGCTCATCTCGGCAGAGGAGGCGGCCATGGCGGCGCGCAACGGAGTGTTCCTGGAGGTGTCCGCGAGGCGGGGACACTCGTTTGCGAACGGCCACGTGGTCAAGACGGCGATGGAGGCGGGGGCGCACATGGTGCTCGATTCGGACGCGCACGCGCCGGACGACCTGCTGACGCGGGACTTCGCAATGACGGTCGCCCGGGGATCGGGGATGAGTGAGGAGGAGGCCGTTGCGCTGCTGGACAGCGAGCCGATGGGCCTGCTGAGGAGGGTAGGGGCGGCGTAATCAGGAAGTATGGTCGCCAGGGGTCGCGATCTGACTGCTAGTTAGGGACGGATATGGCGATGCTGAGACGGTGCTTACTTCCCGCAGCGTTCTCTATGCTGGCCATCATCACCGTTGCCTGCGGAAGCTCGTCAACCCCCAAGCCGACTCCCGGATCCGTGGGCGAAACCATGGAGGCGGAAGCCGAGCCGAGTCCTTTCCCCGTAGTTGAATCCGAGGTGGCAGAGGCTGAGCCGAGCCCAACGCCCGTACCTGAAGCTGAGGAGACAGAGGCCGAGCAGGGCTCTGGCCTCGTGACGGACCCAGAAGAGGCAGACGCTCTCAGGGAGCTCGCCTTCGGCTACTGGGAGGCCTTTAACGCTTACGACGCCGACGCGGCATTGGCGTACCTCGAAGCGGACTACCGTCAGCAGCGGGATGAAACAGTCCGCAGCGAGATAGGAAGGATGAAGCCCTTCCGCGTAAAGCTGGGGCTGAGCGAGGAGAGCCCTCCGTCGGTCGTCAGCCGCGACGAAAGGGGGATGTATTTGACCATGAAGGAGCCGCTGGGCGAGCGGCGTATTCGCATGGCCTTCCGGAAGGTGGAAGGGGAGTGGAAGATCACGTTTGTCGAGGAGGTGAAGTAGCTTGACTAGCGGGGCCGACGGCCTCGCCTAGTAGGTTCAGCCAACCCCACCGTAGCCCACGGTTACGAGGCCGCCCTCCACGGTTACTGGCGTGGTGCGGTCGCCGCCTGTGAGCTCCTCTACCTTGGCCCACTGCTCCGGGTGCAGGGCGAGGTTTATCTCCTCGTATTCGACCCCGCCTGAGTCCAGATCGGCCTTCAAGGAGTTGGAGTAACCGCAGTCGGGATGTGTGTAGATGACGATCTTGTCGGACAACCTTGCTCTCCTGTGCTCTACGCTGCTCGCCGGACCAAAGGAGGGGTCTGACTCACATGGAACGATGGTAGACGAGGACGACCTTTTGGGCAAGTGGACGGACCTGCTTACCCCGAATCCACCGAAGGACACCGATGGACGGCGTGAGGACAGCGGCAGGGTGGGTGAGGGAGCTACAGGGGAGATGGCTGGGCTCATTGGGGTAGATTGGAGGTCGGCGAACGGTCTTCAGTCGCCGCCTTGCGCCCCTATGGCCCTCTGCGGGAGCTGCGATGCGCGGGATGGCGAGAGAATACGCAGCAGGGAACTCTCGCGGGACCGGGGTGGCACGAGTTTTCAGGGAAGTTGGGTCAGTTGCAGGCTGGCAGTTCAGGCGGGGAGTGGAATGGCTCGCAGCCGGGCCATGGCGCGAGTGAACTGGGTTTCCCAAGGCCAATGCTGGGGAAGATGCAGGGTAAGGCGGCGCGCCGAGCGGGTGATCCGTCCCACCAGAGCGAAGACCCGCCGCCTGAGGGTCTTGGTGGTCACGGTCCGTTCGGCCAGACCGATGCGCGCTGTCCAGCGGGCGAGGTTGTGTGCCATCACCTGCACCGCCAGCCAGGCGCCGTTGGCGGCGAAGCGCCCCGAGGGGAGATGGTTGAGTCCGACGCCGTGTTTCAGGTCTCGAATGGCGTTCTCGATCTCGGCGTGGCGGCGATGATCGGCCTCCAGTTCCAGGGTTTCCCCGTCCCGGTCGGTGATGAAGCCGTGATAGCTGTAGGTGGCGAAGAGGGCCAACTGGGAACCGGGCGTGGGCTTCACCCGCCGGACGATGAGCCGCACCGGCGCGGCGTCGGGTTCACTCTGGAAGGGGGTATAGGTGGTCTCGGCCACATCGGCGGCGCCGTCCATCCAGTAGGGAATCGGCGTCCAGTCCTGCTCGGGGATCGCCTCAATCAACTCCCGCAGGCCTTTGTGCTGGCGGATGGTGATGGAGAAGCGGACACTCATCTCGCGGCAGACGGCGACGAGAGCGTGGGCGTAGAAGCCGCTGTCGGCGCGCACCGTGAGTTGGCCGCTGGCCCTACCGTAGCGCACCCGCCCCACCGTTTCACGCAGGAAGTGGGCAGCGCCGCGAGCGGTGTTGGCACGGCCCTCGCGCAGCCGGGACATCAGCACATCGCCGGTTCCGGCGGCGATGGCCAGCAGTGGGTGATAGCCCCGCACGCCGGTGTAGTTGTGGTGTCGCGCCCCTTCTTTGTCCAGTCCATAGGTCTCGCAGATGGTGGAGTCCAGGTCGATGGTAAGGGGCGAGTCGCCGGGTCCGGCCCCAGCGGCCCATGCGCGTGCCAGCAACTGGCGGCTCACCCGGTCGAGTTGACGGACATGCCCCCACCGGAAGCTGCGCAGGAAGGTGCCCAGGGTGGATGGCGCCTTGACCACGCAGCCGAGAACACCGACCGTCCCACCAGCACGCAGCGCATCGGCGTCGTCGATGAAGTCGCCGCCCGCCAGCGCGGAAGCGACCAGCGTCAGCAGTTTGTCCCCCGTGTTCGCCCGCCCCGATGCGCAGCCTAGGTCGAGGTGATGGTCGACGAGTTCCCGCAGGCCCAGGTGCTGTGCAAGGGTGGCCGGCAGGAGCAGGCCGGCATTGGCCACCAGGCGGTGGTCGTCAAAGACGACGCGGATACGGTCGGGATTATTCTGTGGCAGCATCTACTGGGTGCTCCTTGTTTCCGGGCGGTTTTCTGTTTCAAAACCATTCTCCCAGATTCAGAGGAGCACCCTCTGGCTTCTTCAAGGACTGTCCCCAAAGTCGTCTTTCGGTGGATTCGGGCTTACCCGGACGCACAGGGACAATCGATACACGCGCTGATACACTCAAGAGCAATTCAGCTTGACATCGGGTTACGCTGCACTGGTAGTCCGCAGTGGCCGGGGTGATAGGAGGCTGACATGGAGAGAGTACGGATCGGCGTGGTGGGGTGCGGGGACATTGCGCAGGTGCAGCACCTGCCGTTCCTGCTCGACCTGGCTGAGGAGTTCGAGGTCGCCGTAGTGTGCGACGTGTCGCCGTCGCTGGCGGCGCACGCCGCGGACAGGTTCCATGTCCCCACGCACGTGACCGACTACCGGGACGTGCTGAACTCCGATGTGGACGCCGTGCTGTTGTGCCACACGGACCCCAAGACGGAGACGGCCGTGGCTACGCTGGACGCGGGCAAGCACCTCTTCATCGAGAAGCCGATGTGCTACTCCATGGAGGAGGCGGACGAGATCGTGGCGGCGGCGGACAGATCGGGACAGGTCGCGCTGGTGGGGTACGTGAAGCTGTACGAGCCGGCCTACCAGGCGGCGCAGGGCGAGGTTGCGGCCATGGACGACGTGCGTTTCGTGCAGGTGAACCACCTGCACCCCAACAACTTGCTGCACATTGGACAGTTCCGCACGCGGAAGTTCGAAGACGTGCCCAAGGACATGATCGAGAGGACGGCCCACGCGAAGGAGAAGGCTGTGCGAGCGGCCATAGGCGACGCGCCGCCGGACGTGCGGCGCAGCTTCTCCACCGTGTCGGGCAGCATGATCCACGACCTTTACGGGCTGCGGGAGATGTTCGGGAACCCGAGCAGGGTGGTGAGCACGAACGTTTGGGGCGGCGGCAGCGCCATCAGCACCACGCTGGAGTACCCGCAGGGGCATAGCTGCGTGGCTACGTGGGTGGACCTGCCGGAGCTGTGGGACTTCAGGGAGACGCTGGAGGTGTACGGCGGGACGAAGCGGGTCGTGGTCTCCTACGGCACCGGCTTCTCCAGGGTTGTATCGACGCTCAAGGTACAGGAGATCGACGCTGAGGGCACCACCGTGAGGCGGGAGCCGGCGATGAGCTGGGAGAGCCCTTTCCGGCGAGAGTTGCGGCACTTCCACGATTGCATCGTGAACGACGCGACGCCGGTGTCACCCGTGTCGTCCGCGCGCGAGGACATCAGCCTGATCATAGACATCGTGCGCGCATACGCTGACGGGAGCTCGATCCGCAGGTAGCGGTATACGGGCTGCTCCCCATTGCCCTCCCGACTTTAATCGCCCGCGCGCAGACCTGCGCCGGAGGAGAAACTACGCCATGACGAAGACCGACTTTCCGCATACCTTCGACGGACTGATGGCGCTGGTGACGCATCTCCGAGGGCCCGAAGGCTGCCCATGGGACCGGGAGCAGACTGCGCGGTCGATGAGGCGGTACGTAATGGAGGAGTGCCACGAACTGGTGGAGGCGATGGACGAGGGCAAGGCCAAAGAGGTCGTGGAGGAGCTTGGCGACGTGGTGTTCCACGTTGCGTTCCAGATACGCATCTGGGGCGATGAAGGGGAGTTCGGCGAGTCGGACGTGTTCGGGTCGGTGATCGAGAAGCTGGTGCGGCGGCACCCGCACGTCTTCGGGGGGGAGAAGGCCTCTGGAGCGGACCAGGTGCTGGGCACCTGGCAGTCTCTGAAGGCCGCCGAGCGAGACGCCTCCGCCTCCATCATGGACGGAGTGCCCAGCGGGATGCCGGCCCTGGCCTATTCGCAGGCGCTCCAGAGTAGGGCTGCCGGCGTGGGCTTCGACTGGGAGGAGCCGGTGGGCGTGGCCGAGAAGGTCGTCGAAGAGGTAGCCGAACTCGGGGCGGCCGCAGACGCGGACGAGCGGGAGCGCGAGCTCGGCGACATGCTGTTCTCCATAGTCAACCTTGCACGGTGGCTGCGCGTCGATGCCGAGAGCGCCCTGCGGGGCGCGGCCTCCAGGTTCCGGCGGCGGTACGAGCTGATGGAGGCGATCAGCCGGGAGCAGGGCAGGGAGTTTGCCAGCCTATCGGCGGACGACAAGGACGTGCTATGGTGGCAGGCCAAGGCGTCACTTGTAGCTCCAGACCCTTCTGATCGGCCCGAATGAGATGGCAACTATGCAGGCCATCACTCCCGCCGCGACCAGTGTGGCCATGGGCGCGCCGAACAGCTCCGCGATCGTGCCAGCCGCGAGGGCGCCGACGGGATAGAGGCCATGGGCCATAGCGCCCAGCGAAGCCACGCGGCCCCTCAGCGAGTCGGGGACCATCTGCTGGACCGTCGCTCCGTTGACGGTGTAGAAGGTTGCCAGCCCGCTGCTCAGCATCATCAGCAGTACAAGGGACATGCCCATCGAGCGGCTGAGCGAGAAGGAGGCGGCGCAGATGACGGCCCATACCAGGGCCAACACGATTACGCGCCCTCTCGGCAGGGCCCTCGCGCTGGCGAGCATGATCGAGCCCAGGAGGGAGCCGATTCCGGGTGCCGATATCAAGATGCCCAGACCGGCGGGGCCTACGTTGAACACCTCTCCGGCGTAAACGGGCATGAGCCCGTGTACGAACGGCAGCAGCAGCACGCCGGGCACGACGCCCAGGGCCATGAGGGACATCACCACCCGTTCGTTCTTGACGTAGCGCACCGCCTCGGCGACCTGTGCCAGCGGGTTCTGGCGCTTAAAGCCCCGGGCTTCCTGTCCGGGCTCCAGCCTGATTGCACGGATGGCCAGCGCACTTGCCAGCAGCGCCGCCACTCCCAAGAAGAGCGTCTCCGCCGGGCCCAGCAGGATTATCGACACGCCGGCGAGAGCCGGCACCGACAGCCGGACTGCGTTGAACCCCATCGAGTTCAGGGCGTAGGCGTTGACCAGCGTCTCCTTAGGGACGATGTTGGCTATGAGTGAGAGCATCGCCGGATGGACGAGGACAATCGCAGTGCCTATTAGGAGCAGGAACGCGAAGATGTGCCAGGTCTGGAGATAACCGGTCATGACAATCGCGGCGAACACGGCAGTGATGACCGCCTTGGCGGCAATGGCCGACACCAGCACATGGCGGCGGTCCCAGCGGTCGACCAGAACGCCGGCCAGCGGCCCAATGACTAGAAACGGCACCGAGCTCATGGCCAGTGCAAGGCTGGTCAGGAGCGCCGACCGCGTCAGGTCGAAGGTCATCCACCCCATCACGACAGAGAGGGTCCAGTTGAAGGCGCCGGTCCCCATGACCATCGCCAATATGAACCGGAAATTCCGGTAACGGAGCGAGTCCAGCGTGTGTACCCGGACGTTGATGCCAATAGGCCGCGAGAGGCGTCCGGGCAGGGCGCGGTGCCGGGGCTGTGCCGGCGCCTCCGCAAAAGCGGGGTCCGGGCCGCCCTCCTCGCCGAGCGTGGTAGCTCCCTTGCCCCGGTTGAACACGCTGCCGATGACAGATGTGTGATTCACTTAGTCCCACCCAGTTTCCAGAATTGGTCGGGTATGATTCCCGACTTGCGATGCATGATAGCAAAAACATGAGCGAAAGTTCATGCGTTTTGGGTCTATTTTTGGGAATTTTTCTGCTGGCGCCAAGGGGGACGTGTTTGACGCTATGGTACGGCAGCCATAGACTTGGCAGGCTATGAACGAGCAACGTTGCGACACAGCTTCGCCGTGGGTGGGTGGCCTCGACGGCTCGGCTGTAGAGGCGCTGGCGATCGATCTTGCGAGGCAGGCGGGCGAGCTTCTGGTTGGGCGTTTCGGCACGGCCGTGGCCGTCGAGTACAAGGACGAATCGCGGCGCGACCCGGTCACGGAGGTTGACCGGGAGTGCCAGAGGGTGATCTCGAGTGCGATCAAGGAGGCCTTCCCCAGCCACGGGTTCCTGGGAGAGGAGGGGGGCAGCGAGGACGACCAAGTGGTCCCCGACGTGGTCTGGGTAGTCGATCCGTTGGATGGCACGAAGAACTACACCTGCGGGCTGCCGGTATACGCCTGCTCGATAGGCGTGCTCTACAGGGGAGAGCCAGTAGTGGGGGCGGTCTACCTGCCGTGGCCCGGCGATGGGAAGGGCCTGGTGCTGCATGGCAGCGCCGGTTCCGGGGCTTACGCGGACGGACGGCGGGTCTCAGTGGTGGACGAGCCCAAGCCCGAAGGGACGCGCCTTGCGGCGGTCCCAGGGTCGTTCCTGAGTCTGTTCAGGCCCGGCGGAGGGCTGGGCCGCGACCTTGGGGAGTACAGGGTGGCCGGCAGCACCGTGTACGAGGTCGCGCTGACCGTAATGGGGCGACTCCAGCTTGCGGCCACCACGTCTCCAAGGATCTGGGACGTTGCCGCGGGCGTGGTCCTCGTGCGGGAGGCTGGAGGGGAAGCCCTCAGCGCGTCGCGCTCTGCGAGACTGGCGGGCCTGCTGCCGGACGCTGTTAGCTGGCAGCCATTGGGGTCGTTCGCCCCAGACGAGGGACCCATAACCTACGGACATATGCGTAGATGGTCCAAGCCAACGTTGTTTGGCGGCCCCGGAATTGTCCAATACGTCGCGGCCCGCTTGAGAGCACGCAGAAGCGTGAGGGCTCTACCGCCGCGACGCCGGGGACGCCTGTAGTCCAACCTGTCTCAGAGCGGCGTCAGACCAAGGGCCAGGGGACGTTGAGGCCCGGGTGAAGCTCGGGGATTACCGGCTCCTTAAGAATCGCCTCGATGCGGTCGACCAAGGCGTCGTACTCGATGTCGGACACGAGGCGACGAAGCTCCTCGGCCAAGCCTCCCTGCGAGCTGAGGCGGTCCCTGAGGGCAGCCAGATCGTGCACCATAGGACCCGGGACCTCGGCGCCCCAGAACTCCAGCATCACCGTTCGCAACTTGAAGATGTTGTGGAAGGTCAGACCGTGGTCGATGCTCCAGACCTTGCCGTCGCTTCCCAGGATGCAGTGACCGCCCTTCCTGTCGGCGTTGTTTGTCAGCAGGTCGAAGACGGCCAGGGGCAGCATTTCGCCGCCGCGTTCCTTGGCGAGGTCGAAGTAGGTGATGTTCGGGTCCGATTCTATATATAGCTGCATGGAGCCGACGCCGTAGGGACCGTCCCTTACCACTGTAGCGGGGATCCTGGGCCAACCCAGGCTCCGGCTCACGAGATATGCGGCGTATTCCCTCTTGTAGAGCGTCCCGGATGGGAAGTCATGGAGGGGACGTTCTCCTCTACGGGGTTTGTATATGGCGCGGAGGTCTTTTCCCTGGCCCGCGTCGAGCTGGACGAAGAAGGTGCCGTTGGAGCTCCAGGGTACGAGCTGCCCGGCGAGGACGCCGCCGGACTCCAGGATGCCAAGGGCCTCTCCCTCGGCTGGGTCAACGGCGCCGCTGGAGGTTCTGGAGGGCTGCTTGCTCTCGGAGCCGATTCTCCCAGACATGACAAGAGGCGCGCGCCGCTACTCGGGGCGCTCCGGCGGGGCCATTTTGCTGTGTCCGTTCCGCCTAGGGCACACGTGACCAGTCTTGTCTATGGGCCCGCCGCAGAGAGGGCAGAGGGGCCTACCCGCTGCACATACGTCTAGCGCCTCCGCGGCGAAGGACTCCAGGTGTCCACGGCTACCCCAGACGCGGACGGTTGGCGCGGCCTCCTCGTCGGCCTCGGCGTCGTAGGCCTCGATCATGAACTTGCCGCTGCCGCCGTGGTGGCCAAGCTGGATCTTGCCTATGCGCATCTCGATGTCCGGTTCCGGCGGGTCCAGGGGACCGTCCTCGTCCGGGGGCGGATCCTCTGCCTCGGGCACATTGAATAGTAGTTGTCTGACCGCCAGCGACAACTGGAAGAGCAGGTCCTTTTCGAGCCAGAGCACTGCCGAGCGGCTGCCGCTTCCGACTATGATCCGAAATGCCCTGCTGCCCGGTTCGCCCAGGGCCTCAGCCCGCAGGGCGTCGATCGAATTGAACTCGGCTTGCGCGTCGGCCATCTCAGACCCATGTTAGATGGTGTTCGGTGCGCCCGCAAGCAGATGATGAGCCGATAACCGGCTGGCGGAGGTAGAAACGTCTTGAATATCCAACCACCCACTCCAGAGGATTCGTGGGGGTTTAATCCCCACAGCCCACGGCGATGGGCTGTCGCCCCTCCGCACTTTCAGAGGGTTGTTGGCCCACCAAGCAAGTGCATTGTCGCGACCTTAGCAGGCTGCGGAAGAACTCTTCCAAATCTTCTTGTGGGCTCTTCCCTGTTCCCAGGGAAGAGAGGAATTAAAGTTCCCAGGGAAGAGAGGAATTAAATCTGAGGGACACCCTCAGACTCCCGGCAAAAGGGGCTCCGCCCCTCTGCACACCCCGTTTTTCAGCAGCCTGCTAGGCGGCGGTTGGCAACGCGGCTCTTACGTGTTGGTTGGGGAATTTGGGGCCGCGCTATTGCCGGCAGGCTTAGGAGGTTGCCGGCGAGGGCTGACGGGGCGCTGAAGCTCCGAGGACTCGTAGATGGCCAGCGCGGCCCGGAGCGTCTTCCAGGAGAAATCGGCGTCCATGTTGGCCTGTCTGCCCTCCAGGAGGCAGTCGACGAACTCCACAGCGGCGCCGTCGAAGCCCTCTTTCCAGTCCATGGGCACCTGGAAGGATGCGGTCTCGCTGCCCTTTACGAGCATGACCGGCGGCATGTCGAGCATCTCGCCTGTGCAGCGCGTGACCCAGATGGAGCCCGCCGTTCCCTGGATTTCGAAGAACTCGTCGTTGGGGTAGTAGCGGGACCTGATCTGCATGTCGGGGGCGTGAGTGTACTCGAAGACACCGAGGCGGCCGTTCTCGAACCTCCATATCGCGGCGGAGGGGGCGTCGATCATGAAGTCGGCGGTCTTGGTGACCATGCTGGTGATCTGGGCGACGTCGCCCATCAGCCAGATCGCGGTCGCGTACTTGTGCCAACCGTCGTCGTAGAGGAGCCCGCCGGGGTTGGCGCGGGCGTCCCGGCGCCAGTCCAGAGCGCCGGCGTCCATGGGGAAGGTGTCGCTGGGGACGGGGCTGCCCCAGATGGTGCGCATTCGCACGAGAGTCGGCTCGCCGATGGCGCCGGCGTCCATCAGTTCCTTTGCCTTGACCAGGGGCGGGTACGAGAGGAAGTTTTCGGTGACCCGGTACTGGGTCGAGGCGCGCTCGGCGGCGTCGGCGACGCGGTCGGCGTCGGCCATGTTGGTGGCCATCGGCTTCTGGCAGGAGAGGTGCTTGCCGGCCTCCAGCACCGCTATGGACTGGTCGGCGTGCATATGCGTCGGGGTGAGCAGCTCGACGGCGTCGACGTTGGGGTCGTTAAGCACCTGCTCAAGGGTGGTGTAGATGCGGGGGGAGATGCCCCATTCCTTAGCCCGGCGCTCGGCGCGCTCGGGCATCGGGTCGCAGAGGGCCACGACCTCGCAGCGTTCGTGCCTCAGGTACCCGGGGGTGTTGAGCTGCGATATGGTGCCGCACCCGACTATGGCCAACCGGACCTTGTCCATCGGTTACCTCCTCCGTGATTGGACCCATACGGGGTTATGGCCTGAGCCTGTTTCTTAACGGGCTGCGGAAGAACTCTTCCAGGCCCCTCCTTTTCCAGAGAGAGAGAGGGGGGAAGTATATCTGAGGGACACCCTCAGACTCACGGCAGATGGGCTCCCCCCCCTCTGCACACCACTTTCTTCAGCAGCCTGCTAAGGTGCGTTCGGGGCGGCGGCTTTCCACTCCGTGCCCGTGGGCGTATCCTCCAGCACGAAGCCTCCTGCGGACAGCGTGTCTCGCAGGTAGTCGGCGAGGTCGTACCGACGGGAAGACCTGAGGGTCTGCCGTATTTCGACGAGCAGGTCTAGGGCTGCCGCTCCGGCCACGCCGGGCTCCACGTCGTCGGCGAGCGTTGGGGCTCTGGAGTCGGATATCGTGATCCCGCGCCCGGCCATGTCCGACCGGAGGCGTTCGGCCAAGTCGTCGAGGCTCTCGTCCTTCAGCCTCGCGTGGATGCCGGGCAGAATGTCGAAGACCCTGAGCATGTGCTGGTTGGCGGCGTGGGCGCGCTCTTCAAGGGTGAGCCCAAGGACCGCGGCCAACTCCCGATACGCCTGCCGGACGGGCGCGAGGTTGTGGCCCTGCTGCCGGGCGCGGTTCATATCGCGCGCCATGTCGAAGAGCACGGCGAGGGCGCGGGGTGTGTTCAGGTCGTCGTCCATGGCGGCCTCGAACCTCTGGCGGTAGGGCCCCGGGTCCAGAGCGGGGCCGTCCTCGCCGCTCTCCAGATGCGCGGCGTTGCGGAGCCTCTCAGCCGCGCGTTCTTGGGTCAGCATGGCGTCGTCGCTGTAGGAGAGCGGCCTGCGGTAGTGGGAAGCGAGGAAGAAAAGCCGCAGAGCGTCGGGCGAGAAGCGTTCCAAGGCGTCGCCGAGGGTGACGAAGTTGCCGGTGGACTTGCTCATCTTGTCGTCGCCGAGCTTCATCCAGCCGTTGTGCATCCAGAAGCGGGCCATGGGCCTGACGCCGGTGTAGTTCTCCGTCTGGGCGATCTCGTTCTCGTGATGCGGGAAGACGAGGTCCTGGCCACCGCCGTGTATGTCTACCGTTTCACTGAGGTAGTGGAGAGCCATCGCGCTGCACTCGATGTGCCAACCCGGACGGCCGGGCCCCCAAGGGCTGTCCCATGACGGCTCCCCGGGCTTCTTGCTCTTCCAGAGGGCGAAGTCCATCGGGTCGGCCTTCTTCTCGTCGGCCTCGACCCTGGCGCCCGCGAGCATGGCGTCCAGGTCACGTCGGCTCAGCCGTCCGTACTCCTCGTCCCGCCTGACGCTAAAGTAGACATCGCCGTCGACCGCGTAGGCGTAGCCTCTGTCTACCAGCCCGTCTATCATCTCTATCATCCCGGGGATCTCGCGGGTGGCCCTGGGGTAGATGTGGGCGGGCAGCACGTTGAGGGCGTCCATCTCCTCGAGGTAGAGCTCGATGTTCCTCTCGGCGAGCTCGCCGGTGGAGATCCCCTCGCGGGCGGCTCCGTCTATCATCTTGTCGTCTATGTCGGTGAAATTCTCTACGTGCCTGACCTCGTGGCCCCGGTACTCCAGGTAGCGCCTGAGCACGTCAAACACCACGGCCCTCATGGCGTGGCCCACGTGGGAAGGGGCGTAGGGGGTCAGGCCGCAGATGTACATCGTGACGACGTCTCCCGCTGGGGCGAAGGGCTCCGTACTTCCGGAGAGGGTGTCATAGAGTCTCATGCGATGGCCTCTGCCTGTTCCGGGTGCGTGGGGCCACACTCAACAGCATCGACGGTCGCCGCGGCGAGGGCGGACATGCCTTCGTCTCTGCCGGTGAATCCGAGGCCGTCCGTGGTCGTGGCCTTGACGTTCACCAACTCGCGGTCCAGACCGAGGCAGCCGGCGATACTCCCGGCGATGCGGTCGACGTAGGGCTTGAGGACGGGACGCTCGAGGATGACGGTGGCGTCGACGTAGGTGGCGCGGCAGCCATGCTCGCTCAGCAGCTTTGCGGTTGCGCGCAGGAGTTGGGTGCTGGCGACGCCCTTGAAGCTCTCGTCGCCGGAGGGGAAGTGGGTGCCGATGTCCCCGAGGCCCGCACCGCCCAGGATGGCGTCGATGATTGCGTGTGTCAGGACGTCGCCGTCGCTGTGGCCCATGGGGCCGCGGTCGGACGGGACCGCTACACCGCCGACGATCATAGGGCGTCCTTTCACCAGCGGGTGGGCGTCGAAGCCTATGCCCGTGCGCGGCTTCACTACGCCACCCCGCTCGTCGCGGCCCTGGCGGCGAGCAGGACCTCGGCGACCGCCACGTCCGAGGGGGTGGTCACCTTGATGTTGTCGTCGCTGCCTGGGAAGAGGCGGACCTCGTGACCGAGGCACTCGACCATGGCGGCGTCGTCGGTAACGTCCACGTGGACCTCGTGGTGCGCCCTCTGGAGGAGGCTGGTCCTGAAGACCTGGGGCGTCTGCACGGCCCAAAGGCTTGCACGATCCAGGGTGCTTGTCACGACGCCGTCGGCGTCGGCCGTCTTGATGGTGTCCTTGACGGGCACAGCGGCCACCGCGGCCCCGTACTTCATCGCTTCGTCGATGCCGCGCTGGAAGAGGGACTGGTCCACGCACGGTCTGGCCGCGTCGTGTACCAGCATCAAATCGATGTCCGGGAGCGCGTCGAGGCCGTGTCTCACCGAGTCCTGCCGGCGCTCGCCTCCCAGGCACACAGCGATCACCTTCTCCCAGTTGTACTGGTCAACGAGGCGGCGGCCCTGATCCATGGCCTCGGCCGACACGACGAAGACTATAGCGTCCACCAGCGGGCAACGATTCAGGGCTTCGAGGGAATAGCTGGCGAGCGGCCTACCTGCCAAGGGCATGAAGGTCTTGTCGGGGCCGCGCATGCGCCGGCTGCGGCCGGCGGCCACTACGACGGCGCCGACCCCGCCCTCCGACTCGCCATCGGTGTACAAAGGGGCCAAGTAATGCCACCCTCCACAATGCTTGCGACACTATAATACACGCGAGGCCGGGATTTGGTGATGCTCAGGCGACTACTCGACGGCGTGCTCATTGCGGTTGGCGCGGTGCTGGCCGCGGTACTGCTGCTGATGGCTTTCACGCCCCAGGGCAGGGCGGCGGCGCGGACCACGCTCTTCGTCCCACAGGTGCTTCCCTCTCTTCCCGTGGAGGTGCAGCCGTGGTTCACGCTGGACCCGGTGGTGTCGGAGGTGCGGTTCCAGACGGAGAGCGGCGAGGCCGTGGCCGACCTGTACGCCCCACGGGGCGATGCGCGAAACGGGGCGGTGCTCTTCTTCCAGGGGGTCGTGCCGGGGGGAAGGTTCGACGCGCGGATAGTTGCACTGGCGGACGCGCTGGCCCGGTCTGGCATGGTCGTCATGATCCCGTGGCTGGAAACGCAAGTCAGGGAGGAACTGGTGCCGGAGGATATCGACAGGCTCGTGCGCGGCTTCCAGTACCTGAGGTCGCTGGACTCGGTGGACCCGGACCGGGTGGGCGTGGGCGGCATATGCGTGGGAGCGTCGTTTGTCACCGTGGCCGCCCAAGACGATCGGATCAGGGACCAGGTCAAGTTCGTCAACTTACTGGCGGGCTACTATGACATCACCGACCTGACAAGGGCCATTGGGAGCAGATCGCGTTTCGGCGACGGATACTCGGCGCCGTGGAAACCGGACTCCCTCACCTACGAGATCTTCAGGTACCATCTGATAACTGGTGTAAGCGATTCTGGAGACAGGCAGGTCCTGGCGCAAGTACCACGGAGCGGAGAAGCCGACGAAACCAAGGAGGAGGCGCTCAGCGAGGAGGGGAAAGCGGTATACCGGCTTCTGAGGGGGACGACGCTGGAGGAGGCGGACGGGCTGATAGAGCAGCTTTCACCGCAGACAAAGGAGCTATTCCGCAGGGTTTCACCCAGCACCAACATCGACAAGCTCTCGGCGCGCACCCTTATCATGCACGACAGAGCCGACGCGTTGGTGCCGTCGGAGGAGTCCCGACGGATGGCCGATGCTCTGTCCGAGCGTGGGAACGTCTACCACACGGAGTTCTCCCTGTTCCAGAAGGAGATACAACTACACGTGGGGGAGGCGGATAACCTGGGGTTGCTCGACTTTGCCCAGGAGGCGTTGAAGCTATACATGCACATGTACAACGTCATGAGAGAGGCCTCTTGACCATAGGTCTCGAAAGCGGACCGGGTCAGCCGCATATGCTGGTCATCTTCGATTTCGATTGCGACGGAGTGCTCGTTGACACCGAGGAGATAAACCGCTAGGCGCTGATTAAGTCCTTCATGAGAATGGGATCGACGTGACAGAGGCGGAAGCGGCCAAAGAGCTCCAAGGCCTCTCAAACCTCGGAATTGTGGAGAAGGTCAAGGAACTCCGGGGAGTCACACTCGGGGACCGTTTCATTCGTGACCTCGAGGCTAAGGAATCGGAGCTTGTACGCCGCTCTGTTCAGCCGGTAGAGGGAGTTCGGGGTGCGGTAACGGACACCATCGATAGCGGGTTCGCAACGTGCGTTGCTTCGAACGGTACTCTAGCTGCGATGCGAGAGAGGCTCACGTACGCGGGGCTGATGGACCTGTTCACTGATCGGTTGTTCAGTGCTGAGCAGGTCCCCCGCGGGAAGCCATCTCCGGACGTGTTTCTCCACGCGGCAGCCTCCATTGGGTACAGTCCCCATTCTTGCATCGTTGTGGAGGACAGCCTCGTAGGCGTTGTGGCGGGGCGAGCCGCCGGCATGCGCGTGCTTGCCTTCGCGACACCCTCCAGACTGGCACTCGCGCCGGCTCTAGAGGCGGCTGGTGGAGTCGTGTTCAATGGGATGGACAAGCTCCCTCAGGTTCTTGCGGGGGACGGGGCGACGCCTCGTTCATAACCTCAGCTAGTTAAGGAGGAGCCAGATGAAGCCGGCAGAGACGTTGTCGACGGCGATGGCGCAGACGAACTGCGTCACGGGCGACATCGAGTACAACATCGCAAAGATCGAGTCTACCTGCACGGAGGCTGCGGCCAAAGGTATCAAGCTGGTGCTGTTCGCAGAGGTGGCGCTGACCGGCTCCCTAAACCGGCCTCCTGAGGGCAAAACAGCGCGCGACTGGGCCACTAGGTTGCCGGGCAAGGAGACCGACAGGCTCGAACGGATATGCAGCGAGCATGGGGTGTCGATTGTGGTGGGTACCGTGGAGCTTGGAGAGGACGACAAGCTGTACAAGAGTGCGTTCGTCGTCACGCCGGACGGCTACCAAGGCAAGTACAGGAAGTGCCAGCCGGCGCCGGCCGAGCGCGAACGGGTTGAGCCGGGGTCTGACACACCTCTGTTCGAGATAGAGGGATGGAAGATGGCCGTGGCGGTCTGCTGGGACCTGTACTTCCCGGAGCTGGCCCAGCTGTTCGCTATGAAGGGCGCCGACCTGTACGTGCTGCCTTCCGGAGACAACGCCTACCCGCTGCGCGACGAGCAGCACGCGCGGGAGAAGTCTGCGTTCAACCTGATGGGGTTCCGCAAGGTTGGGCCCGCCCGCGCATGCGACAACAGCATGTACGTCTTCATACCGGTGGATGCGAACTCGGCGGGCGGGAGCGTTGCCTTCGACCCTGCCGGGGATCAGATCGCCTTTGGGCGGTCCGGCGAGGAGCTGATCAAGGTCGAGTTGCGCCGCGACATGCTGGAGGAGACGAGGCCTGGCTTCGTCCCGTACTGGCGGGCCGATCCGTTCACGGAGCTTGCCGAGCGGGCCTCTATGCGGGCCTCTATTAGGTAGCTTTCGCGCGGCCAACGGAATGGGGAAGAACCGTCTCGATGCCCCTTCCTGTTCAGGAAGGGGAGAGATATGTATCTGAGGGACACCCCTTCGGCATGCTCAGGGCAGGCTCTCAGACTCCCGGCAAAGGGGCTCTGCCCCTCTGCACACCCCGTCCCTAAGCGGCCCTACAGTCCGGGCGTCACGAGCCCACACCGCCGGTGTTAGAATGAGCGTAATGCGAGGGTACTCCCTCGGAGTGACCACAGATGCCAAAAAACTATTGGATGGTAGTGCAGTCCCAGGAGAACTTCGAGATAAGCAGGAGGATGGGGTTCGAACTCCACGGTCTGGGCCGCAGGTACCGCCGGCGCGCACAGCGGATGGAGCCGGACGACCGGGTGCTGTTCTACGTGTCCGGGCTGCGGAAGTGGACCGGGGTCGCGTCGATCGCGTCCCAATGCTTCGAGGACCACAGCCCGGTCTGGAAGTCCCACAACGGTCACGAGACGTTCCCCTACCGCGTGAAGCTGGAACCTTACATCGTGCTCGATGAGGAAGACTACATAGATGGGCTTCTGCTGGGGCCGCGGCTCGACTACGTGAAGCGGTGGCCGCCGGAGGAGTGGCCGCTGGCCTTCATGGACGCCCTGCACCTTCTACCGCAGAGGGACTTCCGCCTGATAGAGGGCGAGATGAAGAAGGTGTCTAGGGGGCGTACAGGGCGCCGCCGGCGGTCAGGGCGAGACAGGGGGGAAGATCGACCCAGGCGGGCGCGCTAGGAAGAGGCAACCCGGGACGATGCGGCTGCGGAAGAGGGCGCAGCGCAGGCGATGGAATAGCGGGACTGTCGTACCCGCAGCCCCGGGCAGGCGAAGGGGCTTACGCGCCAATGACTTCTCCTATGCTGGCCGCCTTGGCTTCGTATTGGGAGTCGTCCAGCACCGGGACCATGTTGCCCAGAGGCACCTCGCATCCGAGGTCTACCCAGGACTTGCAGCCCTCGTACTGGTCGAGTAGAGGGATGGCCTGGGGCTCTTGGAGCCGGTAGACGCGCAGCAGCGCGACGGTCAGGGGCTGCTTCGGCCTCCAGTGCAGCCGTTTGCGGGCGTAGCTCCCGGTCCAGATGTGGAAGGGTGAGAGCCTGTCCAGAGCGCTTTCGTCCCGCAGCTCGAACTTGGCCGTGACCTCGGTCCAGAATGAGATTGTGACCTGGGCGGGCGCGCCGCGCTCTTGCAGAGTGTCCCGCAGGTCGCCGTGGTAGCCGGGCTTGAGCAGCTCCGCCTTCTGGTGCTCGAAGGTGGGGAACAAGAGGAACTGCGGGTGCACGATTCGGAAGTCCCTGTCCTCGCGGTGGATGCCGCCCTTCCTCAGCGCGAGGACCTGAGCGCCTTCGGCCAGCGCCTTGACAGCCACCGCCCACTCCTTCAGGGCGAGTGTGGCCGTGTCAGGATGCATCATATGGAACTCCTAGAACCCAGACGGCTACACCCATTATAGGAGATTCCCGTCCCGCTCACGCCCCGGACTCAACTCCTATCATAGGGACGGCGACGCCGTGGGACAGCCGGATCGCGGGCGCTGACGCGGCGAAAGTGGCGCTGGCGGATGGCAGCGCCATGGTGGGCCAACGTGAATGGTAGGCAGCCGCGATGGGATTATTGGGGCGGGCGCGGGCAGCCACGAGGGCAGTCCCTATGGATTCAATGCGGCTGGCGCGGTGGGAGAGCAAGGAAGTACGTGCTGGTGTGAGCATGGAGATACAGTAGCACGGCCGTTCGCGCAGAGTCAATGACTACCCGTTCACCGGCAGGAGAGGCTGAGCCAGAGCCTCAGGACGCCCTCCAGCCAGACGAGGAGTGTGTTGGGGGCAGCCTCGCTCCCGGAGGTCTTGGAGGTAGTCCATGAGAGTATGTTCGACACCGACCAGCATATGGACCCGACAGGATACGCGGCGTCGTCCACCGTCAGGACGAAGACGCTGAAGCTTGTCAGAATCGACACGGCCCAGACGCGGCCCTCCTCGTTGGTCTCGCAGCGGTGGTTGAGGAGCTCCCACTCTTCGTCGTCCACCCGGTATAGTCTCACGCGGCCTGCGTTGCACGATGCTTCCTCGTCCTCGGGCAGCAGCAGTCTCAGCTCCGCTCCAGGGGAGAAGGTGATGGGTTGGGGTGTTTCGCTGCCAGGCGCGAGGGTCTGGAGCTGCACCGCCAGGATGACGCGTTCCTGGTCGCCCGGCGGGGCGGATAGCGAGTCGACATCCAGCTTCCTGGCTTCTATGTCCACTTCGGCGGACGCCGCATTTTCGGGTACGATGAGCCGCAACGTGGAGTCCGGTGTGACGATCTCGGTCCGCTCGCCGGGAGAGACGCGCTCGCGGGCATATCCGGGGGAGCGCACCGTCAGGGTCACGGGCACGCGTTGGGGCGAGTTCCCTATCCTGCGGCCGCTTACGCGGACGGAGGCGGTGTACGAGCCCGCCTCCAGGCCGGACACGTCCACCGACAGTGTGATCCTTACCGCGTCGTCGGGGCCGTCCGAAATGCCGGCGGAGGGCGACCTTGTGAGCCATGGTGCGTTTTCAGACGTGCCGAAGGCCATCTCCCGCTCCTGCGCGTTCCACACGCGGAGGGTCTGAGGCGGCGGGTTATCCCCGCCCTCCACGGCCTCAAAGGAGAAGGCGCTTGGGGAAAAGACGATCAGCGAGGGGTCCGCAGACGCACCTCCTCCCCCTCCACCCCCACCTCCGCCGGTGTTGGTGCCGCCTATAGTGATGGGGGGGATGGGCGGCGGCGGGGGAACATAGCCCGGCTTGCCAGTGCCGGACTGGGACCACTCGCCGTATCCGCTGCTGTCGTTGATCGCCCTGACCTGCACCTCGTAGGTCGTGTCCTTGATGAGGTTCTCGATGGTATGGGAGCGGTCCGTTCCGGCCACGCTCTGGGGAATCCAGCTCCCGCCGCTATCCGACTCCCGGTATTGCAGTTGGTAGCCGGTGACGGAAGTGCCGGAGGGAGTCCTGGGAGTGGACCAGGTTACGTGGAGGCTGGTGTCGGACTCCGACGATACGCTGGGCGTGCCGGGTGCGCAGGGCGGCTCGCCGGCACTGGCGCATTCGTCGGTCACTGCGATGGTCACTGTGATGGTGGCGGTCTCATTGTCGGGGGCTGTGGCCGTGATCTCCACCTCCGCCTCATGGTCTGTCACGCTCTCGTAGTCCAAGGCGATCGAGCCGGTCTTCAGTTGCCCGTTGTCGTCGATGGTGAAATGGCCGGCGTCGGCTCCGGCCAGGCCGTAGGTCAACGTCTCGCCGCTGTTGGAGTGACGGGCCCTGAACCGTCCAACGCTGGTATTCTCGGAGCTGTTCTCTTGCACCCTGCCGGTGCCGGTGTCGGATTCGAAGAACGGGCCCAACTCCACTGATTCGGCGGTCAGGAACTGCAGAGTGCGACCTGTCCCTGCCCGGTCGTTGTAGAACGCCGTGGCCCTGATGCAATGGCCCTGGTCCGCCGACGTCGGGGTGTAGCTGCTACTCTTGGCCCCGCTGATCGTCCCCCAAGTGGTCACCGTCGGGCTGTCGACCGTGCCGCAGGACCCGTTGCGGTCACCCCTTTCCCACTTCCATTCCGTGACGTTCACCCCGCCATCCTCGTCCTCCACGTTGAGCCGCACCGTCTGCCCGACGCGCGGCTCCTCCACATTAGTCTCCAGCACACCACGTTCGTCGACGTTGGTGACGCGAATCGTCACGTTCAGACGGCCGACGCTGGTGCCGTCACCCTGCTCCCGGGCCTCCACGGTGACCTGGTAGCGGTTGTCGCGGTTGGAGTCGGCTGGCTCCTCAAAGTTCGGGACTTCGTTGAACGTGAGAACGCCGCTGCTGCTGAGCGTGAAGTCCTCACTGTCGGTGCCCGACAGGACCAGGTCTATGCCCTTGCGGTCCGGATCGGTCGACGTGTAGGTGGCCAACGTGGTGCCGGCGCTCGTACCCTCCTCGAGCTCCAGGCTGCCTGGACCGCTCACCACCGGCGTTTCGTCCACGTCCTCGACGGTGATGGTGACGGTAACGGTATCCGTCAGTCCCCCAGGGTCGGTGGCGGTGACCGTTACGAAATGCTGATCCTGGCCTTCGCGGTCCAGCTCGGCCTTGGTGCGAAGCTGACCGGTGGACTCGACGATCTCGAACTCGTCGGAGGCGGGGATAGTGTAGGTGAGCCTGTCGCCGTCGGTGGCGGTCACGGGAGCGCCGATATTCCTTCCGGCCGACAGGTTCTCGCGTATGCTGCGATCGTAGTCGCCGTCGGCGGGGAACACGGGCGGCTCCGGCGCCGGCGGAGCTTCCTGCACCCGGTTGACACTGACGGCTGACGCGGAGTTACCCGTATCGTAGCCATCGTCGTAGGTTGCAACAGCCCGCAGGTAGCGGCCCACGTCGTCCTCGACGGGTGTGTAGGACCGCGAATTGGCGTTGGTGATAGCGGTGCCGGTGCTGCGCCGACTGGAGGTGCGGTACCACTGCCAGATGGTCCCGGTGGAATCGTCGTCGTCTTCCAGGGTGGCGGTAAGCGACGTGCCCTCCTGGGGCTGGACCGTGGACAGGGTTGCGCTGCCCGGCTCCTCGACGTTCTGGATGTTGACGGTCACCACTTTGTCCACCGTGTGCGACCCGACAACGGCCCTGACGGTGACGCTGTATCTGCTCCGTTCCTCGTAGTCCGGCGACTCTTTGAACGTGAGGACGCCGTTGCTGGCGAGAGCGAAATCGGCGTCGCCCGACGACAGGCTCAGCGTCACCGTGGCTCCCTCGGGGTCTCTGGCGGTGTAGCGGCCCACCTGCCTGCTGGTGGCGGAGTTCTCTGGGAAATCGTCCACCGTGTCGGGGCCGTTCAGCTCGGGCGGCTCGTCGACAGGCGTGACGATGACGTCTACTTGCAGTTCCCCACGCTTGTCGTTTGGGTCGGTGGCCTGGACTTTAACCTCGTAGTGGTTGTTGCCGCCGGAGTCGGCCGGGCGCTCGTAGTCGGGGGTGTTCTTGAAGGTGAGCACGCCGCCCGTGATGTCGAAGTCGCCGCTGTCCGCCCCTCCCAGGGACCAGGTGATCGTCGAGGTCGCGCTCTCAGGGTCGGCGGCGGTGTACGTGGCCACGTCGCCGGAGCCGTTCTCATCGTAGTCGTCTATGGTGGTAACCCCGGTGATCACCGGCGGCTCGTCAACAGGCGTGACGGTAACGGTGACGTTCAAGGATGAGGTGTAATCGGCGTCCTTGGCGTCGACGCTGATTTCGTAGACGTTATTCCCGCCCGAGTCGGTGGGACTCTCGTAGTCGGGGGCGCCGTCGAAGGCCAGGTTGCCCGAGGAGTCGATGCGGAAGGCACTGGCGTCGGTGCCAGATACGTCCCACATCACCGTATCGTCCTTGTCAGGGTCAGTGGCGCTATAGCGGGCCAGGTTGCCGGTGGTGTTCTCCGCCACTTCGATTGCGTCCCTGCCGGTGGGCGTGGAAGGCGCCTCGTTGACGTTGGTTACGGTGACGGTCACGTCCAGCGTCCCGGTCTCACTGCCGTCGTAGGCGCGAACCTGGACGTTGTACTCGTTGTCGCCGCCGGAGTCCGCGGGGCGATCGTAGTCGGGCACGTTCTTGAACCTGAGCGCCCCTGTGCTGCTGATGTCGAAGTCGCCGCTGTCCGCCCCGGCGAGGGACCACGTGAGGGACGTGGCGACACCGTCAGGATCGCTGCCGGCGTATGCATGCAGAACGGTTGTGGTGGCAGTGTCCTCGGCGAATGTCAGGGAGTCGTCTCCGGTGATCGCCGGTGGCTCGTTGTCGTTCCGGATTACTACGGTTAACGGAACGGTGGCGGTGTTTTGTCCATCGGACGCATGGATCGTCACGTTGTACGCGTTGTTCGCTCCGACGTCCTGGGGGTCCTCGAAGTCGCCGGCGAAGTCGAAATTCAGCACCCCGTCTGCGATGCTGAAAAAGCCTGCGTCGTCCCCAGACAGAGACCACGTAGTCGTGGCATTGTCGGGGTCGGTCGCGGTGTATGTGGCCACATCCCTGGAGTTGGTCTCAAAGAAGTGCGGCCGCGCCGGCCCCGATACGACCGGTCCCACGTTGATATCGGTGCCGCTGACTGTAACCTCGGTCGAAGGAGTGCCGGGTCCCGCTGCGTTTCGAGCGAGCACGCGCACTGTGTATGTGTTGATCGCCATCAGACCGGTGATGGTGTAGGACGTCGACGTCACCTGCGTTTCCGAAACATCCGACGCCACGCTCCAGTCCCCGGACGACAACTTCCACTGCACCGTGTAGCCAAAAATGTCCGCCCCGCCGTCTCCAACGCTCACCGAGCGATCGCGGAGGATCCAACAGAAGTGGTCACAGGCTTGTGGCGCCGACCAATTCAGGTTCAGCTCGCCGGGACCGCCCAATGAGGCACTCAGGTTCCCCGGCGCATCCGGCGCCACAGCCGCAACGGGGCTTGTCGCTCGTATTTCAATCGATTCGTCGTTGCCCAGATCGTCACGGAAGTGGATCTGCGCGCTGACTGTCAACCCAACATTGTATGGTGCGATTTCGTAGCCGTCGTAGAAACTGAGTGCCAGGAAAACGAAGAGTGTGAACGACATGCCGTCGTCGGCCTGCCACTCGAAGGTGAAACTGCGGTTCGTGAGGCCATCGGGGTCCGTGATCGAGGAGGTGTCCACTCGCAGGACCTCACCCACCCGATGGGCGCCTATGAACACAGGAGTCCCCGTCGCATTGTCGATGGTTGGCGCCTGTGCGACGACCCGCTCGCTCTGGATCGACATGACGCCGACGGCGATTGCGACAAGGACGAAGAGCGCTGCCCCCAAGGGCACCAGTCGAGAAACGAGGTAGTCCTGCATCAATCTTCGATTTCCCCTGCTTGGTCGACAGGAACGCATAAGGCCTTAGCTGCAGTCCCGGGCCCGCTACGGGCGGTCCTTCGCTCTTGGCGACCGGCGGGAGCCGCAGGATAGTCTACGGCCAAGAATGAAGCGGGAATGCTCCTAAACAGCGTCTGGAGCCCCACCACGTCGTACTCGTGATGACCTGTGATAACAGCCGTGGCAATCTTGTCTGGCTCGAACATGCGCGCCTCCTTCCAGAACCTCTATAAATCTTCTGGTATCAACCCCGTTCGCCTAGCGATGCGGGACAACATCCTCGGGCCGATTTCCTCTCTCTCACGGAAAGGCGAAGACATAATCGGGCCAACCATCTCTACCCGACATTCCCCATATTGGGAGTCTTCAGGCTCAAGGGGCAGCCCAAACGAGATAGTGGCAGCATAGTCAGGTCCTGCAAGGCCAGTCAATCGCCGGTCTATCCAATAAGAGATGCGTTTGCAGTCGTAGAGCACCCTTCTTGTCCGTCTTCATCGTCCTCGTGGCCCCTGCCAGTGGGGTGAAAGCGCATTGAAGACAAGGCGACTCCCTGGAGCGTTCTCCCTCTTGGCAAGATCGTGGTTGTACCCTCCCTCAGCTTGGCGCCGGCGATAACCGGCCGATACGATCCAACACTCCCTGGAACAACCGTCGAGGAACCGACACCTCGGATAACTGAAAGATCAATCGCCGGGAGTGCCGCACCAGACGGCCTCCCATCTTGATCAGCTTGACCTGCACGCTCCTCAGCGACCAGTGCTTGACCGCCTTGGGCAGACATAACCGGCGCAGGAAGTTCCCAAGGTTGTACGCCAGGACGAACAGAGACAGACGCACCCGGTTGGCCACGAACCGATGGCACGACAGCCGAGTCCAGTTCAGGGCGTACTTGCCCTCTTTGATCCACTGCTCGGCTGTCCCACGACCATTGTAGAAATGCACTACCCCTTCCGGGCCAGCCGACATGTTCGTGACGATGAAGCCCACCCGAGGGAACAGCTCTCCCCTGTGCCATTCCACCTTGGCCACCACTCGCCGAGCACGGTTCCAGCTCCCGGCACGATACCAAAAGTCGTCGTATAGGATCACTGGACGCTTCGGCGGCCTCCCCACCGGCCTCCTGAGCAGAGGGGCGATCTCCCGTTGCAGCACCTCGTTGCCGGGGAGTCTTATAGCGTAAAGTACCTGCCGCTCCTCGAGGTACTCATAGATGTCCGGCTTGGCGAATGCGGCATCGGCGCGAAAGTACCGTCGCACTCCTGTCGCCCCGTAACGCGACAGGATCGGATCCAATACATCACGCCACCTGTGCGCGCTATGTACGTTGCCCGCACGGAGCATGGCCCCCTCGCAGTCCCCGAACTGGTTGAACACGAACAATGGGTGATAGCACGTGCTCCCAAAGTGACCGTTGTACGATGCTCCCTCCTGTTCTCCATGTACCGGACTCTCCGAACTGTCCATGTCCAAGATCACCCGCCGGTGCGGCGTGCGGGACATAGCTCCATCCACCCACTTAGCGTTCAGTCGGCCCAACCCTTCCACGTTGCCGTCTTGGGTGAGCACCTCGGTCTCGAACCGGCTCATGGTGTTGGTGCTGGCGGCCGGTCTCTCAGGACCACCTCGCCGTCCAACGATGATCCGCATCGTCGGGTCCTGGGCCAGCCGTTCAGCGTCGTTGGTATCCTCGTAGCCCGCCAGACGACTGTACACCGACTGCCTGAGAAGGCCCACCAATCGGTGCTGCACGTTGCGACCGCCCCGACTCTCCTGCAAACACTCACTCGCCGTCTCCGTCAGTCCCAGTGCATCATCCAGCTCGCGACAGGCCAGCAGCCCGGCATCTGAGGTGATGGTAGCGCCGTGGAATTCCAATCGTATACGTCGGTCGAAACGGAGCTTGCCGCGGGGGTTGGTGCTTTCACCCATTAGGTGCCTCCGAGGACAGTACGTTATCAAGAACTAGAGCAGTCTATCACGACCAGTCTAGCACTCATGATAAGCACTGTGCTCTGCTATTCGACTACATCGGGTATCGCTGTTGCTGATTGCGGCAAGCCCTGCAGGGTTGATATGGGAAATGTGGGATTATATATGTGCACGGGAATGGAGAACCTCGACTTGCGGTAGGGTGCGCGCGTTGACACCTGTTGCTGGCAGCAAATACACTCCCACGGGCCCGGCGGTCCGGTGAGGCAAGGATGCGCCCGGGCGCTCATCATCCAATAACCCTAGGAGACTCAATATGAATGGCGCCGATGCGATAGCGGAGATACTGAAGAGGGAAGGGGTCGAGTTCCTGTCCGTCTTTCCGGCGCAGGAGA
The DNA here is from genome assembly GCA_965262055.1 of Dehalococcoidia bacterium. Lineage (GTDB taxonomy): Bacteria > Chloroflexota > Dehalococcoidia > Lucifugimonadales. Next base: position 179,631 of record CBDHEI010000001.1, on the reverse strand, counting down.
TGATCGACGCCGTGGCTAAGATCGAGGTGCGGCCCGTGCTGTGCAGGCAGGAGCGCGTCGGCATGGCGATCGCGGACGGCTTCAGCCGCACTACGAGCGGGCGGAAGCTGGGTGTCTTCGCCATGCAGCAGGGACCGGGCTCCGAGAATGCCTACCCGGGGGCGGCACAGGCGTACGCCGACAACGTACCGATACTGCTGATAGCGGGCTCAGACTACAGCAACATGACCTACAAGACAGGGGTGTTCGAGGTTGCGAAGAACTACGAGGGGGTCACGAAGTGGTCGGCGGTGATAAACCAGATCGACCGGATACCGGAGTTCCTGCGGCGCGCCTTCTACCAGCTCCGCACCGCCAGGGGCGGCCCGGTGCTTCTGGAGGTCCCCAGGGAGATATGGGGGCAGGAGTACCCCGGAGAGCTGGAGTATTCCCCGGTCGGCGGCAACCTGTACGCGCCCGACCCGGCGGATGTACGGGAGGTTGCGTCGGTGCTGCTGGCGGCGGAGAGCCCGATCATCCACGCGGGCCAGGGCTGCCTCTACGCCGACGCCTGGGATGAGCTTCAGGAGGCCGCCGAGCTACTGCAGGCGCCGGTGATGACGACGCTGCCGGGCAAGAGCGCCTTCCCGGAGAACCACCCGCTCTCGCTGGGCGCGGCCTCCACGTCCACGACCAAGGCGGTGGCACGATTCCTAGACAGGGCGGACGTGGTCTTCGGCATAGGATGCAGCTTCACGCCGACGGGGTACGGGAGGGCGATACCGCCGGGCAAGGTGATCATCCACTCGACCAACGACCCCACTACGGTCAACAAGAACTACAGGACCGACCACGCCCTGCTGGGTGACGCCAAGCTGGTGCTGCAGGCGCTCATCGCGGAAGTCAAGGCCCAGAGTAGCGGTGTGGGGCGCAAGAACGACAGGGACGTTGCGCCCGAGGTGGCGGCGCTGAAGAAGGAGTGGCTGGACGATTGGATGCCACAGCTCACGTCGGACGAGGTGCCGATCAACCAGTACCGAATCATCTGGGACCTGCTCCACAATGTGGACCGCGCCAACACCATCGTCACCCACGACGCGGGAAGCCCCCGCGAACAGATCGTGCCGTTCTGGGAGACGGTCGCTCCCCACACCTACATGGGCTGGGGAAAGTCGACGCAGCTAGGGTACGGGCTGGGGATCACGATGGGCGCGAAGCTGGCCGAGCCGGACAAGCTGTGCGTGAACATGATGGGCGACGCGGCCATAGGCATGGTGGGGATGGATATCGAGACGGCGGTGCGGAACAAGATCGGCATACTGACGATCGTGTTCAACAACCAGATGATGGCGATAGAGCGGGGCCACATGCCGTACTCGGCCGAGATGTACGACGCGCTGGCGCAATACGGCGACTACGAGAAGCTGGCCTCCGCACTGGGGGCGTGGTCGATGAAGGTGGAGAAGCCCGACGACTTCGTACCGGCGCTAAAGAGCGCAATCGAGGTGACGCGCACCGGCCGGCCCGCACTGCTGGACTGCATCGTCAAGGAGGGGTATGACTTCTCGCAGTTCCCGTAGGTGGCGCTAGGAGGACACTTCCAGACCTTCTTTCGGGCCTTTCTCTTCTAGGAACAGAGAGAAAGAAATTATGTCTGAGGGACACCCCTTCGGCAAGCTCAGGGCAGGCTCTCGGACTCCGGGCAAAGGGGCTTTGCCCCTCTGCACACCCCGTTCTTCAGCAGCTAGGTACCCACCCACTCCCTGGAGTCGGGGACATCGATCCACCGGCCGCCCTCGGCGATGGACTGCTGGCTGACGAGTCCCGGCAGGGTCATGTCCATGGCCTCATGTATGCCTATCTCCGGCTCGGCGCCGGACCTGACTGCATTCACGAATTCGACGACCTCGAGGAGATCGCCGCCGCCGTGACCGGCCCGGACGGCCTTCTCGCCGTAGCTGCGCCACATTTCGGGCATGAACTCCTCCGCGAGGTCGTCGAGGTCCATCCACTCGGTACCCTCGGAGCGGGAACGCAGCCATATACGGTCCTTTTCGCCGGGGGCGCGGGCCGACTCGTAGCAGCCGTCCGTGCCCTGGAGTTGGAAGTTGCCCGTGGAGTGCGGCCGGTCGGAGAGCATGTCGACCCTTATCTTGACGAGCCCGCCGGAGCGCATCTTGCACAGCATCACGCATGAGTCCTGGTTTTCGTAGCGGTCTCCGCGCGGGTCGGAGTAGTGGTGTCCGCTTCCCGCGCAGGCGACGTTGACGACCCGGTCGCCGGCCATCCAATTCAGCACGGGGCCGAGGCTATGGGTTCCGTATGTTATGCCGTCTGTCCCGGTCTGCCAGGTGCGGCGCCACCGCGTGACCTCGTTCAGTCTCTTGAGCTCGTGGATGTATTCGCCCTCCGCGTAGTAGAGGGTGCCGAACAGGCCCTCTCGCGCGATCTGCTTTACGGTCTGGTTCTGACGCGTGTAGATGTAGTTCTCGGCCATCATGTAGATTGCGCGGCTCCGTCTCCATGCCTGCACGAGCTCCCGGCACTCGTCGACGGTTACGCCGGCTGGCACCTCGCTCAGGACGTGGATGTGGCGCTCCAGGGCGGCGATTGCCTGAGGGACGTGCAGAGGCATCGGCGTGCCTATAACGACGGCGTCCAGCTCGGACCTATCGAGCATCTCCTCGTAGTCGTGGTACGCCTCATCGGCGCCCAGATCGGTCTTGGCGAGATACAGTCCGTCTGGGTCAGTGTCACATACGGCGTGAACGCGCACAGAGTCGAGGACGTCCCCTGCGTGGAGGAGTCTGCCTCCGCGCCGTGCGGCCCCTACGACTCCGAGGTTCAACGATTCGAGCGTGCTCAAGGGGTTGCCTCCTCGCCGCCGGGGCCGTCGACATGGATGTGCTTGCGGACGGAGTCGCGGCCCACCATGTCCAGGAGGTTGACGGTGGTCGCGGCCTCGACCTGTTCAATGGAAGCGCCCTTGAGCTCGGCGAGCTTCCGGGCGATGTCCCTCAGATGGCGGGGCTCGGTCCAGTTTTCGCGCTTGGCCTTGAATGGCTGTGGGGCGGCGTCCGTCTCCAAGACGATGCTGTCCATGGGGAGTCGTGCAGCCACTTCTTGAAGGTGAGAGAGCCTGAGGAGGGGCCGCGCGAGGGATATGTAGAAGCCAAGGTCAATGGCATTCATAGCCGTGTCCAGGTCGGCCTGGAAGTAGTGCATGGCGCCACCGACCTCGTAGGCGCGCTCCTCCCTCAGCACGCGGAGGACCTCGTCGTGGGCCTCGCGACTGTGGAACACGATGGGGAGCCGCTGGTCGCGGGCGATACGCACCTGCTCGCGAAAGGCCTGGTATTGCATGGCCCGATCCGGCATGCCCTCCATGAAGTCGAGCCCTATCTCGCTCATGACCACGACCTTGGATGTGGAAGCCGCGAGTTGGTGCAGGCGGTCACTTGTGGCGTCGTCGACCGGCCCTTCCAGATCCATTGGATGGATACCGACGCCCGAGAAGACAGCGGGGAACTTCTGAGAAAGCGCGACGGTGCGTTCCGAGGAGGCGACGGTGGTACCGGCGACGATGACTAGGCCGACGCCCACGTCGCGCGCACGGTCCAGAACGGCGACTATTTCATCGTCGGGGTAGGCATCGAGGTGCGTATGGCAGTCGGCTAGCATGTCTCACGAAGCCTGAACGGTTGCGGTAGCTGTTCAGAGTCTAGGGACCCCCATCTCAATCTTCCCCCGTCGAACGGGGGAAGAGGTAAGAGAATCTCTCCAATCCTTGCTGGACACTCCATCTCCACGCGGTCTGAACAGTTACCTGAGCTGCGGTCTCGGTGGAAGAGGACGGGAAAGCCGATTATACTACTGCGTTGGCAGGGCAGGGCGTAATGGCGCGGGACCTAAGAATGCGAGGAACTACAAGAGTACGTGAGTATGATCTTTAGATGAAGAGTCGAACCTTGACATGGGGCAGGGTAGCGCTGGGGGTGGCGGCTAGCATAGGGTTGGGATGGTTCGTGGTGCGTGGGCTGGACTGGGGCGAGGTGGTCCATCACCTGTCCGGTATATCGCCTGTCATGACCACGATGTCGCTCGCTTTGTTCATGCTTGCCGGCGTAGTCAGAGCCGCAAGGTGGCGCATCCTGTTCGTGGGAGAGCCAAGGCCGAGCGTTCCCCGGCTGTTCATCATCCAGAACGAGGGCATCGGGCTCAACAACTTCCTTCCCCTCCGGATAGCGAGCGAAGCGATGCAGTTCGGCATCCTGACCGTAAGGGACAGGGTGAGGCCAGGGACGGCCCTAGCCGCTCTTGGGATGGAGCGGGTGGTCGACGCGATGGTCACCGCGCTCATGTTCGCCGCGGCTCTCGTCATCGAGCCCGAGATGAGGGTGTTCTCGCTGTACCTGGCGGGAGTGGTGGGTGTCCTGCTCATAACCGTGGCCCTCGTCAGGTTCATTGCGTGGGGAGGCCAGGCGCTTGAGCTGATAAGGCGGATACCCTTCCTCGCCGCGTTCGGGAAGGCGGTGAGAGACCTGGAGAGGGAGCGGGGGCGGCTGGCGGCCTCATTGGCGCTTACGCTGGTGTACTGGCTGATGATCGGCGCGGCGGCCTGGGTAACCGCAGACGGAATCGGGCTACCTATCTCGCCCGTGATTGCCACGCTGGTGATCATCGGGACGATATCGTTTTCCACGGTTGTACCCGCGGCGCCGAGCGCGATAGGCACCTTCGAGTGGGCCGTGGTATACATGCTGGGGTTCTTCGACGTGGACAGGTCAGCGGCTTTCGGCTACGCGGTGCTGATACACGCGGTGTTCTTCCTGCCGCCGACCATAATCGCGGCGGTGTTCCTGCCCAGGGAGGGCATGGTCTCGTGGGGAGACTGGAAGAAGAGAGCGACCGAGTCCACCACGGAATAAACTGGGTAGGGCTGTCCATGTTGGCCGCCGCCATGCGGCTATAATGGACGTCGTGTGGCAATGCGGGATTCTAGGAGGATCGATAATGTCAGACACCAAATACCGGGTCGCAATCATAGGGTGCGGCAGGCTGGGACAGCAGTATGCGGAGGCCTACTCGGATTTTCCTGAGACCGAGATCGTGGCCCTCGCGGAACACAACCCGGAGAGGCGCAAGGCGGTCGGGGAACGGTTCGGGGTAAAGGCGCTGTACCCGGACGCCGAGTCGCTGTTGCGGGACGTCGTTCCCGACGTGGCGGCGGTGGTGACGCCGACCAAGTACTACAAGGACGCGGTGATCGCGTGCGCGGAGGCCGGCGTCAAGGGCGTGTCGTGCGACAAGCCGATTGCGGCGGTCCTGGCCGACGCCGACGAGATGGTGCGAGTGTGCGAGGAGCGCGGGGTCGTCTTCGCGGGCGGCAATCTGCAGTGCGCGATGAGCGAGGTGCGAGAGGCGGCGCAGCGCATTCATTCGGGCGCGCTGGGCGAGGTCGAAGGCGTGGCGCTGCACGGTTGGGGGATCCAGATATCGGGCGGCGGCTGCCAGCATATCTCGGTGCTCCGGCTCTTCACGGGGGCGGAGGTGGACGAGGTGATCGCGTGGGCGAGGCCGCAGGAGGCGCTGGAGAGCGGCTGCGACAACGGCCTGATCGTCAACGGGCGGTTCCAACTCTCTAACGGGATGGACTGCCCGGTGTACGGTACAGAGACGCCGTACCGAGGTATCGAAATTTGGACGGACCGGGCCCTGGTGCGATGGGACTGGGGGCTTCCGAAGATACTCGAGGGGTACGACGCCACGGGGGCCAGGGTTCGCGTGGACCCTCAGTTTGCGGACTACCCCTGGAGGAAGCACTACTATCTGGGCACGTCGATACGGTCGTTCCTGAGCTCGATAGAGACGGGAAGCGATCTATGGATATCGGGGCACGACCTGCGCCAGGCGCTGGAGGTCGCGGTCGCTGCCGTGCATTCCGCGCGTCTTGGCAGCGTGCCCGTCAAGCTGCCGTTGGAAGACAGGTCACTTTCGCTCCTCCCCTCTCGGTACCGGTGGCTGGGTGGGGACGCGACCGGCAGGTCCCAGCCGGTCGAGGAAGCGGCGGGGCTGACCTCGTAGAACTGGTACCTGGAGCTGGGATGATCGAGACGGACGAGATAGAAGGGCGGGTAACGGCTGCCCTAGAAGCCATCGGCGTGCCTTACGAGGTGATCGCCTGCGATCCGGAGTCCGCCGACACGGCTGACTTCTGCGAGAGGTACGGCTACCGGCTGGAGGACTGCGGCAACACGATAGCGGTTGCGTCGAAACGTGGCGACAAGAAGTACTGCGTCTGCGTGGTCAGAGGCTCAGACCGCCTGGACGTGAACCGGACGGTGCGCAAGCTGATGGGCGTCTCCCGCGCCTCCTTCGCCTCGGCGGAGGAGGTGATCGAACTGACCGGGATGATGATCGGCGGCGTGACGCCGTTCGCGCTCCCGGAGGAGCTACCGGTCTACGTTGACCGCAAGGTGATGGAGCTGGAGAGGGCGATCCTTGGCTCCGGGAGTCGTTCGTCCAAGATATGGGTGTCGCCCGAGGCGCTCGCGCGGCTGACGAATGCGGAAGTGGTCTACGGCCTCTCCAAGTAGGGCGAGGCGGCTACGCGCCGACTCAGAATAGGTCGTCCAAGTCGAGGGCAAGGCCGGGCAGTGTGGGTGAGGTCAGGGTCTGCGACCTGCCGTAGGCGGCTGCTGTTTCAAAGCCGTCCTCGCCGGGCGTCATGACGGTGATGGTCTGGGCGACCGGGTCCACCAACCAGTACTCCAAGACGCCGTGCTTTGCGTAGAGGTCGCTCCTAAGGGTTCTGGGGACAGGTCGTATTTCATCACACACCACCGCGAGAGCCAGACTGGGGAGCTAATCCAACAGGCTGCGGAAGTACTTTTCCAAATCTTCTTCTGGGCTTTTCCCTATGCCCAGGGAAAGAGGAATTAACCCACATTTCCCATATCAACCCTGCAGGGCTTGCCGTAATCAGCAACAGCTATACCCGATGTAGCCGAATAGCAGAGCACAGTGGTTATCATGAGTGCTAGACTGGTCGTGAGCGACTACTCTAGTTCTTGATAACGTACCCACTCAGGAGGCACCCAATGGGTGAAAGCACCAACCCCCGCGCCACGCTCCGTTTCGACCGACGTGTACGGTTGGAGTTTCGCGGCGCTACCATCACCTCGGACGCTGGGCTGCTGGCCTGCCGCGAGTTGGACGATGCACTGGGGCTGACGGAGACGGCGAATGAGTGTCTGCAGGAGAGCCGTGGCGGTCGTAACGTGCAGCACCGATTGGTGGGCCTTCTCAGGCAGTCGGTGTACAGTCGTCTGGCGGGCTACGAGGATACCAACGACGCTGAACGGTTGGCCCAGGACCCGACGATGCGGGTAGTCGTTGGACGGCGAGGTGGTCCTGAGAGACCGGCCGCCAGCACCAACACCATCAGCCGGTTCGAGACCGAGGTGCTTACCCAAGACGGCAACGTGGAAGGGTTGGGCCGAGTGAACGCTACGTGGGTGGACCGGGCGATGACGCACACAGCGCACCGGCGGGTGATCTTGGACATGGACAGTTCGGAGAGTCCGGTACATGGAGGACAGGAGGGAGCGTCGTACAACGGTCACTTTGGGAGCACGTGCTATCACCCTTTGTTCGTGTTCAACCAGTTCGGTGACTGCGAGGGGGCGATGCTCCGTGCGGGGAACGTACATAGCGCGCACAGGTGGCGTGATGTATTGGATCCGATCCTGTCCCGCTACGGGGCGACAGGAGTGCGGCGGTACTTTCGTGCCGATGCCGCATTCGCCAAGCCGGACATCTATGAGTACCTCGAGGAGCGGCACGTCCTTTACGCTATAAGACTCCCCGGCAACGAGGTGCTGCAACGGGAGATCGCCCCTCTGCTCAGGAGGCCTGTGGGGAGGCCGCCGAAGCGTCCAGTGATCCTATACGACGACTTCTGGTATCGTGCCGGGAGTTGGGACCGCGCTCGGCGGGTGGTGGCCAAGGTGGAGTGGCATAGGGGAGAGCTATTCCCCCGGGTGGGCTTCATAGTCACGAGCATGACGGCTGGCCCCGAAGGAGTGGTGCGATTCTACAATGGTCGTGGGACAGCCGAGCAGTGGATCAAGGAGGGGAAGTACGCGCTGAACTGGACTCGGCTGTCGTGCCATCGGTTCGTGGCCAACCGGGTGCGTCTATCTCTGTTCGTCCTGGCGTACAACCTTGGGAACTTCCTTCGCCGGCTGTGTCTGCCCAAGGCGGTCAAGCACTGGTCGCTGCGGAGCGTGCAGGTCAAGCTGATCAAGATGGGAGGCCGTCTGGTGCGGCACTCCCGGTGGTTGATCTTTCAGTTATCCGAGATGTCGGTTCCTCGACGGTTGTTCCAGGGAGTGTTGGATCGTATCGGCCGGTTATCGCCGGCGCCAAGCTGAGGGAGGGTACAACCACGATCTTGCCAAGAGGGGGAGAGCGCTCCAGGGAGTCGCCTTGTCTTCAATGCGCTTTCACCCCACTGGCAGGGGACACGAGGACGATGAAGACGGACAAGAAGGGTGCTCTACGACTGCAAACGCATCTCTTATCGGATAGACCGGCGATTGACTGGCCTTGCAGGACCTGACTATGATGCTAACATCTCGTTTGGGCTGCCCCTTGAGCCTGAAGACTCCCAATATGGGAAATCCCGGATTAAATCCGAGGGACGCCATTCAGACCCCCGGCAAAGGGGCTTCGTCCTTCAGCACACCCCGTTTTTCAGCAGCCTGCTAACTAGCGGCTCTCGATCGCTCGGCTGGGCCGCAGTGGGGAGCTGGCCTCGTTTAGCTTCTTCGTGGCTGAAGAGCGGGGGTATGCGGCCCCGGCCCAAATCAAGACGGATATGGCCAATACGACCAGCCCGAGGAGTCTGAAGGTCATGGTGAAGTCGAGCAAGGCGATGACGGCGCCGGCCATCGCCGGGCCGGCCACCTTGCCCGTGTTCCTGAGAGAGCCGATCAGGCCCATGCCGAAGGCGAGGTGCTCCTCGCGGACGCGCGACGAGGCCAGGGCCACTGTGGACGGCAGGACGAGCGCCTGACCAGCGCCGATTAGCACGGCGGGCGCGAGCAGGGCCAGGCCGGTGTCCGCGACCGTGAGCAGCGGCAACGCCACACCCAGGACGGTGACTCCCGCCGCCGCGGTGTACATGTGGCCGATCCGGTCTCCGAGTCTCCCTGCGAGGGGGTTCAGCACCATGTGGACGGCCTCCTGGACGGCGAAGACGATTCCTACTGCGGCCACGCTGACGCCCATGGAGACGGCGTAGAGGGGTAGGAACGTCTTCGCAGCGTAGACGGCGACGTATATGCCGGCGTCGAGCCCGCCCGCGAGCCACACGGCGGGCACGCTGCCGCTCTTCCTGAAGGCCCACAGGACGTGGCGCAAGACAGATGGGCCCTCTCGCCGCAGCTGGCCTCCGGTTTCCGGCAGCAGCAGAACGGGTATGAAGGCCGCAGCGCTTAGCAGGCCGATGACGGTGAATACGGATACTGGGTCCATCGTCACCAGCATCCAGCCCGCCGCAGCAGGGCCTACGACGTAGCCCGACTTCCTGGCGAGGGAGAACCATCCTAGGCGCTCGGCCCTGCCGGAGGGCGATAGCCCGGCAACGTAGGCGAGGGTTACGGGCCCGTAGATCGCGGTGGCCGTGCCGTGGATGATGCGGACAGCGAAGAGCTGGCCGGGAGAGTCGATGAGGCCGTAGACGAAGGGCATGAAGGCGAAGAACGCCGTTCCGGCGATCAGCCAGCCCCGTCTTCCCCAGCGGTCGGACAGGATGCCGACGAAGGGCTTGAGGACCATGCCCGTGAGGGTGGAGACGGAGACGATGGCGCCGAGCAGGAAATCGCCGGCGCCCAGCGAGGCGGCAAACAGGGGCAGCAGGGGCGTCTTGCCCATCTGGTAGGCCGACCGGACTATGAAGTCGGCGGCGGTGACGTATCCGAATGCCCTCGACCTGATCACGTGGCGCGCTTGGTCGTGACGGGCGGTATGCCGAGGTCCTCAACGAGCCCGGCGAAGCTGGAAAGGTCGGTGTCGATCACATCGCGCAGGGCGGTGAGCTGGGCGTCCACCAGCACGGAGAGGTAGTCGAAGACTTCGTAGGACTGCCGGGTAGGGGCGGAGTCGGCCCCGGCGATCACTGTGGCGAGGGATATCAGCTTCGTTTCCAGCCTTGTGGGAAGAATGAGCCGGTCCATCATCGTTCTCGACTTGGTCTGGACCAACTCCTCCTCGACTGTGGCGATCTTTTCGAGGAGCGTGTCGGCTGCGCCGGCAAGATCTCCGCGCTTGTCCTCGGCTTCGGCGCGGGCGACCCACTCGTCCACCTGCGCGCGTATCCTGCGGACGCTGGTTACGGCGTCATGCGCCTCGGAGAGCTTGTCGCGTACCTTCAGGAGGAGCGCGAACTGTTCGTGAAGGTCGTCATGGGTGGCCGCGACGCGTGGGTCCTTGAGCAGCTGGAAATCCTGCTCGGCCTCGCCGCAGCTCGAGGTGAGGCGGACCCTGTAGGCTCCGGGCGGGGCAAGGGGCCGGATGCGGTTCTCCTTCGGATCCTCGCCCTCTATGGCGCGGGATGCCAGATAGAGCATGTCCCACACGAAGGAGTTCATCCCGGGGTCGGCGGGAAGCGAAGGGGCTCCGTCTTTCGCGCCGGGCTCGTCCTTGCATGACGAGAAGGTTGCGACCACCTGGCCGGACGAATCGAGGAACGACAGCGTCGCTTCGCCCTCGGGGTTGTCCTTGAAGTAGTAGCTGACAACCACCCCGTTTGGCGGGTTGGCGCCGGCGTTCAGGAAGCGCCTGCGGGTCTCCCCCGACGGCCCCCGGTCTTCGTAGTAGGTTGCGGGATCGCCGGAGGGCAGGCCGTATATCTTTCCCTTCACCGGCTCCCTGTCGGTCTCGGCCCATGAGGAAGCCCTGTAGGTGTCAGTGGGCTTGAATATGTGGAAGCCGGAGTCCTCGTCGCAGTCGGCGAGCTGCCTGAGCAGGGAGAGGCCGTTGAGCACCCAGACAGAGCGGCCATGAGTGCCGGCCACCAGCTCGTCGCCCTCCACGACGAGATCGTGCACCGGGACCACGGGGAGGTTGCCCTGCAAGGGGCGCCACGACGCGCCGTCGTCGGACGAGAAGCAGACGCCGGTCTCGGTGCCCACGTAGAGCAGGCCGGGGCGTATTGGGTCTTCGACGACGATGCGACTGAGCTGGTCTTCGGGCATGCCGCCCGAGATGCACTTCCACGTGGAGCCGCCGTCAGTGGTCTTGAACAGGTACGGGCTGTTGTCGTGGAGCCTGTAGCGGGTGGCGGAGAGGTACGCGGTGCCGGGCGCATGAGCCGAGGGCCGTATCGCGGTGATCAGGCTCCACTCTGGAAGCCCATCCGGCGTGGCGTTGGTCCAAGTCCACCCGTCGTCGCGAGAGACGTGCACCAGGCCGTCATCCGAGCCGGCCCATAGCTCCCCGGGTACGAGCGGGGACTCCGCCAGGGAGAAGATGGTGCCGTATATCTCCACGCCGGATGTGTCCAGGGTTACGGGGCCGCCCGACGGCTCCATCTTGCTCTCGTCCGCCCTGGTCAGGTCCGGACTCACCCTTTCCCAGCTCATCCCGCCGTCCCTGCTGCGGAAGACCCTGTCGCCGGCGGCGTAGAGGACGTTGGAGTCGTGTGGGGAGAAGAATAGAGGGTAGGTCCACTGGAAGCGGTACCGATGCTCCTTAGCCCCCAGGCCCTGCATGGGTTCCGGCCAGATCGTCACGATCTGGCTCTGGCCGGAGCGGTGGTCGTATTTGAGCATGGTGTCGCCGCCGCCCGGGGCGCTGCCGATGGCGCCGGAGAAGACGATGTTGGGGTCGTCTGGATGCACCGCGATGTGGCCGCTCTCCGAGTGGCCCACGGTATAGGCGTCCTGCCATACGATACCGCCCTTGTAGGAGCGGCTGGGGACGCTGATGGCGCTGTTGTCCTGCTGGGTGGCGTAGACGCGGTAGGGGAACTGGTTGTCGGTGGTGATGTGGTAGAATTGGGAGGTCGGCTGATTGTAGATGGTGGACCAGGTGTCGCCGCCGTTGAATGAGACGCAGGCGCCTCCATCGTTGCCTTCGATCATGCGCCTGCCGTCTCGGGGGTCTATCCAGAGGTCGTGGTTGTCTCCGTGGGGCATCGTGATCTCGGAGAAGGTACGTCCGCCGTCGGTGGACTTCCACGCCTTCAGGTTGAGCACGTAGACGGTCTCGGGGTCCGTTGGGTCTGCGAAAATGTGGCTGTAGTACCAGGGGCGCTGGTGGAGGGCGGCCTCGTCGGTGGTCTTCTCCCAGGTTTCCCCACCGTCGTCGCTGCGGTGGACGCCGCGGTCCTCGGCCTCGACGATGGCCCAGACCCTGCCGGTCCTCGCGGGCGAGGCAGCGACGCCGATCCGGCCCTTGAGGCCGCACGGGAGCCCAGGCCTGTCCGTGATTTCGGTCCATGTGTCGCCGCCGTCGGTTGACCTGAAGAGGCCGCTGTCGGGGCCTCCGCTGTTGAACATCCAGGGCTGCCTGAGCACCTGCCAGATGCTGGCGTAGAGGACGCGTGGGTTGTTGGGGTCCATGGACAGGTCGACTGCGCCCGCTCCAGAGCTCTTGAAGAGGACACGCTCCCACGTCGCGCCGCCGTCGGCAGAGCGGAATACGCCGCGTTGCTCGTTGGGGCCGTAGGCGTGGCCGAGAGCGGCGACGTAGACGAGGTCGGGGTCCTTGGGGTGGATGCGCACCCGGGCGATGTGGCGGGTATCGGAGAGTCCCAGGTGGGTCCAGGTGTCGCCGCCGTCGGTGGACCTGTAGACACCGTCGCCGTGGGAGGCGTTGCCTCGGATGCAGGACTCGCCGGTGCCAGCGTAGATGACGTTGGGGTCGGACTCCGAGACGGCTATGGCGCCGACTGCGGCTGTGTTGAAGTAGCCGTCGGAGACGTTTTCCCAGTAGGTGCCGCCGTCGGCGGTCTTCCAGACGCCTCCGGCGCAGGCCCCGAAATAGAAGACCATCGGCTCCGTGGGGTGCCCGGCGACGGCGACGGTCCTTCCGCCCCTTGGCGGGCCGATGGAACGCCAGCGCAGCGTAGCGAGCATGTCGTGGGGGGTCTGCGTCTCTGCCATACTAAGCCTCGTTTCTTGTGGTGTCCGGGAGCGTAGGCGGCATTATATCGCAGAGAGGGGCGGGGGTAAGCGGGCGCGGGAAACAAACGGGGTCTCCCGCACCCGGTCCAAAGCGGGCTCGGTGGGAAGGGGTCGTCAGGTCAAGGCGACGTCGATGACGGCCCACTCGATGGCGTGGTAGGGCAGTTCGTAGGTGTCCGACGCCCGGGTGAAGGAGGAGTGGGAGTAGGCTACGTAGAACTTGCCGTTGCGCTCCATGTTCGAGGTGTAGGAGCACCCGGGGCCGGTGTGGAAGGCGAGGGGGTATTCCCAGTGCTCGCCGGTGCCATCGATGCTGAACATGGCGTGAGTGACCTGTGGGAAGCCGTACGCGCCGCGGCCCGCGCTGCACGCCAGAACGCCGTTGCTGAGCAGGCGCAGGTGCGGCTTGACGCCCTGCCAGCCGACCGATTCCGGCTCGCTCCAGGTGTGGCCGCCGTCGGTAGAGCGGGACTGGTACATGGGCGACCGGCCGCCGGTGCGCATCATGCACAGGATGTCGCCGTTGGCGAGGACCTCCATATCGGGCTCGCAGAAGCCCTCGTCGCCGACGCCGCCGTCCGGCGTCTCAGGGTCGAAGGTGTGCACGTGGTGGAAGGTCTTGCCGCCGTCGGTGGAGCGTCCTACGAAGGTCGTGAAGTTGAACCGTTCCTCCGACGGGTACCCCACCTGCGCTTCGAAGGCGGTCAGCAGATCCCCATTCTCCAGCTCCAGCAGTGTGCCGTAGTTCTCGTATGACCCGAGGTCCCAGGGCAGGCCTTCCAGTTTCAGTGTCCCTTCTTCGATGAGGTCTCCCTGCCTGGAGAAACGCCGGAGCCGGAATACCGGGTCGCTCACCTTGCCCGCACTGCTCCGGTGGTAGGGCCCGTCCTCGGGCTTGGACCAACTCACATTGGCCGGAAAGACGTCGATGTAGGCGATGGAGCCGTCGTTCAGGTAGCCCAGGATGCCCGAGGTCTGGACGTTGTCTGCCCAGGGAGACCCCGCCGGGGCGTCGGCCCACGTCTTGCCGAAGTTGTCCGACAGGGCGACGGGCCGCGTCTCGCTGCCGCCGTGGCGGCCCCGCCCGTAGGGAAGCACCAGCCTGTCGCCCTCCAGCTCGATCAGCCTGGGAAAGTTCAGGATATCCTCCGACTGGAGCAACACGTCCGAGCGCTCCACCGTAGCCGTCAACGTACGTCCGTCCCGCGTGTAGGTTGCCTGCTGAAGCACCCGCTTCCTCCAAGCCGTGAGATTTGTTGCGGCATTGTACCAGCCGGACGCTGACGCCCGTGTGCTAAAATCGCGGCGCAAGTCCGCCAGGCGGCGGCGAGAGAAATATCGAGGGGAGTTGCTGCGCATGAAACTCGTACTGTTCGACGATTACGTTCCAGGGGTCCTCAAGGGCGACAGGGTGGTGGACATCTCCGGGGTGGTCTCGGACGTGCCCCACCTGGATGGTCAGACGTGGATGGCCGGTTTGATCGAGCGGTTCGATCAGTACCGGGGCGCCATCGAGTCTGCGGTCGCCGGCGACGCCGGCGCTCCCGTGGGCCAAGTGCGGCTGCGGCCGCCGCTGCCAGAGCCCGGCAGGATCGTGTGCATGGCCGGCAACTACATGGAGGGCGGCTCCAGCAAGGGCGACCGCGACTCCTTCCTGAAGTCTCCAAGCGCGGTCATAGGGCCCGGAGACACGATCGTCCTACCCGATGCCCCGGCTCCACACTTCCACCACGAGGCCGAGCTGGGCGTCGTCATAGGCAAGAAGGCCCGAAACGTCAAGGCCGCCGACGCCAAGGACGTCATTTTCGGGTTCATAAACTTCATCGACGTGTCGGCCCGGGGGCTGAACCCGAATGGCAACAACAGCTTCTGGTGGCAGAAGTCGTGGGACACATTCGCGCCCATAGGCCCGGCAATCGTCACCGCCGACGAGATAGCGGACCCCCAGGACCTGGGGATCAAGCTGTGGGTGAGCGGAGACCTGCGGCAGGACCTGCGCACCGACGACATGGCCCGGTCGGTGTACGAGGTGGTCGAGTACGTCACCTGGATCACGACCATGAAGCCGGGCGACATCATCGCCACGGGCACCAATCACGTCGGGCTGGGACCGATCCAGGACGGGGACCAGATCGAGATGGAGATAGAAGGGCTGGGCAGGCTGGAGATCGACGTCCAGGACGCGTGGAAGCGTATCTGGCCGCGGGAGCCTCTGGCGCGCATGTCGGCGTTCGAGTCGAGCGTGGGCGCGAAGTGGGGAGGCGCCGGCTGATCCGAGCGCCTGGTCTCGCTACGGTGCGTCAGCGGACGGAGGCCTGTAGAGCTCCGTTCCCGGGTTGAAGTCGGTCCAAGCGAACCAGAACGCCGCCATGAAGGGGATTCTCTTTAACTGAGACCCCTTCATCGGGCCCGATGCGGCGAGCCCTGTCGCCTTTTGCCACACCGTGCCAGTCTCGCCGTCTATCATCAGCAGCGGGTCTTCCGTGGACTGCTCGAAGGTCAGGCTCCGGCTGCCGGGGCTGCTGTAGTAGACGCCTGTCGCGAGCGAGTCGACGTCCACGGCCACCACAATGGCTCGGCCTTCCAGGATGTCGTTGATCACCGGCTGCTCCCTCAGGTCCCGGTACGAGTAGGCGCGGTGTGTCAGAGCGCCGGCGATGCCCACGATCATCTCCTTGGCGTAGAGCCTGTCGTCGGGGTTCGCTTCGCCGATGACGCCGCGGGCGTCCGTATGGTAGTAAGCGAAGTAGGGGTCGCCGGTGGGGTTGACCTGCTGCTGCTGTTGCTGCTCCCAGTCGTCGCCCGACTCGTAGCCGAAGTCCCCGTAGGGGACCTTTTCCAGCGCCAGGGTGTCGGGGTGCAGATCCCTCCAGGCTCCCCACGTGATGAGCTGCGAGGGGATGAACTCCAGTGAGATGCCTTTCAGCGGTCCCTCCACGGCCTCGCCGGTGAACTGGCTCCATAGCGAGTCGGTCTGATTGTCGTACATGACCAGGGCGTTCATTATCAACTTACCCGATACCCCGAACTTGTACTCCTGCCCCTCTATCTCTCGGGCATAGACTATGCCCGAGAAGCAGAGCGGTCACCACGTGACGGCGACTTTGACCCCTCCCACGGTGTCATTGACTATCTCCCTGCCGCTCAGATACGGCACGGAGTATGCGCGGTGCTCGCCGCCGATAGACAGCCCGATGACCAGCTCGCCGTCGTCGTAGATGGCTTCAGCCTCGCCGACGTCGTAGAAGTAGGGGAATCTGATCGCAGGAATGAAGTTTTTCGGGAGTATCTCTACGATGGTGTAGTCGCGGTCTGGACGGCTAGGGTCCGCGCCAGGCGCGATAGCCGCGGCAGCTTGCTCGCTAGGCGACGGGGTCTCGTGCGGAGGTGCATTGGCATCAGGGTTCCCGCTCGGGTCCGGGGTCTCAGGCGAGGCCGCGACTGAGACGGCGTCCGTAGGCGGGGCGTCGGGGGCTGGTGTGTGATCGACTGCCGCGGTTTGGGCCTGTGTTGTGGGGGTCTCGGGAGACCCCCGCAGGAAGAGGCTGAGGGCGGCCGCGACGGCCACCACCACGATGAAGACGGCACCGACTATTCCGAGGCTCTTCAGCGTGGTCATTGCCCCTCCCGAGGCGGTGCATACTATCTTACATCATTGTTTGGATGGCGACGTGCCGGAATCGGTGCCTCGGGTCAGGTTGGCGAGTGGACCAAGCGAAACACTATGAAACGAATCTAAGAAGGGCCTTCCAAACGATCGTGCTCCTCGTCCAATCAGGAACGGTAGAGGACGTCATCCTTGACCCTCCTACGAAGCCGTACTTATAATCGGGTACGGATCGGAGGCAAAGGTGGCAGTTACCAGCCTGGACAACATAGAAGCGGTGCGGGTTGCCGCGCTTGCGGAGTTGGAGTCAGTCGAGGACCTAGAGGGCCTCGACAAGTGGCGCGTGTCCCACATGGGCCGCAACGGCGACTTGACCATGCTCCTCAGAGGACTCCCCCACCTCGCACCGGAGAGCCGGCGCGAGGTGGGGGCTGCCGGCAACAGGGTCAAAGCCCTGCTCGAAGAGAGCCTCTCCGTGAAAGAGGAGGGACTGAAGGGCGCTGACCGGCGCGGTGACGATGGCGAACCCTCCATCGACGTGACGCTGCCCGGCTGGCCCATCCCTGCGGGGGCCCTCCATCCGACCACCCGGATGGTGCGCGAGATCTGTGGGGCTTTCGTCTCCATGGGATTCCAGATCATGGAGGGGCCTGAGGTCGAGTGGGACCGATATAACTTCGAGGCGCTGAACATACCTCGGGACCACCCCGCGCGCGACATGTGGAACACGCTGTGGGTGGACTACACGGACGAGCGCGGCGACCGGCCGATGCTCTTGCGCACCCACACGTCGCCTATGCAGGCTCGGATTATGGAAAACACTAGCCCCCCGGTGAGGGTAGTGGTGCCGGGGAAGTGCTACCGGTATGAGGCGACGGACGCCACCCACGAGTGGCACTTCGTCCAGGTGGAGGGCTTGGCCGTGGATCAAGGCATCACGTTCTCCGACCTGAAGGGCACGCTCTACGAGCTCGCCAGGCGGATTTTCGGCGAGGAGCGGCGGGTGCGCTTCCGGTGCGACTACTTCCCGTTCGTGGAGCCCGGCGTCGACATGTCCATAGACTGCTTCTCCTGCGGCGGCGACGGTTGCAGGGTATGCAGCAATAGCGGCTGGATCGAGATACTCGGTGCGGGCATGGTGCACCCCCGCGTGCTGGAAGGGGTGGGCTACGACCCTTCCGTCTACACCGGCTTCGCCTTCGGCCTGGGTGTCGAGCGCATCGCCATGCTGAAGCACGGCATCCAAGACATTCGATCGTTCTACTCCAACGACGTTCGCTTCCTGCAGCAGCTCTAGGCGATGCCGAGCAGCGCCGCTATGGACGCCAACGACTACCACTGCCCGCCGAGCCAAGGTCTGGGCGGGCGGTCCTGTCGAGCTCGGAGGTTAGGTTGTGCTAGTCCCATTGTCCTGGTTGAAGAAGTACGTTCCCGTGGATATTCCGCCGGCGGAGCTGGCCCACCGACTCACCATGGCGGGCACGGAGGTAGACGGCATCACCGAGACCGGGGCCGGCTGGGAGCCGGACAAGGTGATGGTCGGCGAGGTGTTGAAGGTGGAGCCACACCCCAACGCGGACCGGCTCTCGCTGCCCACAGTCGCCCTTGGCGGCGGCGAGACGACTACGGTAGTGTGCGGCGCGCCGAACGTGGCGGCGGGGCAGAAGATAGCCTTCGCGCGTGCAGGGGCAATGCTTTTCAGCGCCCGCTCGAAGCGGGTCGAGCCGCTGAAGGCGGCCAACATAAGGGGCGTGAAGTCTGCGGGGATGGTCTGCTCCGCCATGGAGCTGGGGATCGGAGACGACCATCACGGGATTCTGGTACTGGACGATGGCGCCGCGCCCGGAACACCGCTCATCGACTACCTGGGCGATAGCGTCCTGGATCTGGACGTTACGCCAAACCGGCCTGATTGCCTCTCCATCCTGGGAGTGGCCCACGAGGTGGCCGCGCTGACCGGCGCCCGCGTAGCGGAGCCCGACTTAAGCTACCTGGAGGAGGGGAGGGAGGTAGAGGAGCATGTCGCGGTGGAGATCGTGGATACTAGCCTGTGCTCCAGGTACGCTGCCAGCGTAGTCACGGGCATCACAGTGGGGCCGTCCCCGCGCTGGCTGCAGGAGGCCCTGGAGAAGGCGGGGCAGCGCCCAATAAGCAACATCGTCGACGTCACCAACTACGTGATGCTCGAATACGGCCAGCCCCTACATGCCTTCGACCTGGACAAGGTAAAGGACGGCCGCATCGTCGTCCGTCCGGCCAGACCGGGCGAGACGCTGGCGATGCTCGATGGTGAGACGAGGGAGCTGACTCCCCCCATGCTGACCATTGCGGACGCTCACGACGCCGTAGCATTGGCGGGCGTCATGGGCGGGTCCGGGACTGCCGTGTCCGAGGGCACGGTGAACATTCTGATCGAGTCGGCCAACTTCGACCCCGTCAACACACGGCGGACCGCCGGAGCGCTTCGCCTGGGTACGGAGGCGTCGCACAGATTCGAGAGAGGGATCAGGGCAGAGCTCGCTCCCAGGGCCTTGAGACGGGCCACCCAGCTAATGCTGGAGGTCGCGGGCGGCCAAGCCTGCAGAGGCATCGTCGACGCGTACCCCGGGAGGAAGCACACGCCTCCGGCCCAGATCACTCAGAGCCGCGTGAAGCAGGTGATGGGCGTCGATT
The DNA here is from genome assembly GCA_965262055.1 of Dehalococcoidia bacterium. Classification (GTDB taxonomy): domain Bacteria; phylum Chloroflexota; class Dehalococcoidia; order Lucifugimonadales. The sequence continues at coordinate 160,179 of CBDHEI010000001.1, read as the reverse complement.
TCGACGCTGAGCAGGTCGAGAGCACGCTAGTGTCCCTTGGGTTCGAGCGTGCCGGAGACTCCGGCGTGGAAAACACGGACGACGGCGCGCAGGGGTGGGAGCTGCGGATGCACGCCCCCTACTGGCGCTCGGACATTGCAATCGAAGAGGACCTCATCGAGGAGGTAGCGCGAATCGTCGGCTACGACGCGGTGCCGATCACGACCCTCAGCACGCCGATACCTCATCCCCAGCCGCGCCCCCGCGAAGAGATGCGAGAGAAGCTTCGGGACGCGCTGGCGGCTGCCGGCATGTACGAGACGATCTCGTATCCGCTGACCAGCATGGAGACGCTGGAGGACTCCGAAGCGCTTGCCGGCGTACCAGAACCTCTGCGCGTGGCGAACCCGATGAGCAGCAGGATGCAGATCCTGCGGACCAGCCTGCGGGGCAGCCTGCTGGAGACCCTGGCGTCGAACCTTCGCGTCTCCGCCGGGAAGGGGCTGAGGCTATTCGAGATCGGGCGCGTGTACCTTCCAAGGGACGAGGCCAGGGAGAGAGAACTGCCGGACGAGAGGGAGGTCGCGGTGGGTGCGGTGACTGGCCCCAGGCATGGGCTCACCTGGCTGGCCGAGTCCGGCGAGATGGACTTCTACGACGCCAAGGGGGTCGTGGAGGCGTCATTGGGCCAGTTGGGACTCAATGGGGCCTACTCGCCGGAGGAGGCCCAGCCTTTCATGCAGGCGGGCAGGAAGGCGCGTGTGTCCTGCAACGGCAAGGTCGTGGGGCTGGTCGGAGAAGTCGCCCCTGAGGTGCTGGAGCGGTTCGGCCTCGACGGGCACCGGGTGGCGATGTTCGAGCTCGACCTGGAGACGCTCCATGAGGCGGCGCCAGGGCAGTCGTCCGGGTACAGCGCAATAAGCCGCTTCCCCGAGTCGGAGCGTGATGTCGCGCTCATCGTCGGCGCCGAGGTGGCGGCGGCGGAGGTGCAGGCGATCATAGACCGTAACAGGCTGGTCAAGTCGAGCACGCCGTTCGACCTGTATGCCGGTGAGGGCGTCCCGGCAGGAAAGAAGTCGCTGGCCCTCAGGATCACCTACCAATCCGACCAGGGGACGCTGACTGCGGAGCAGATCGACCGCGCACAGGCCGGCATCCTCCGTCAGCTCAGCTCCAGGCTAGGCGCGGAGGTTCGCAGTTGACGCGGAGGGAATCGGAGCACGGCTTGCTGGAGGAGAGGGAGCACATAGAGGGGCATCACCACGCGCAGATGCTCAGCGTCGAGGAGGCACGAGAGCGTGTCTTGAGCTTCTTCGGCGTTTTGCCGACCGAGCGTAAGCCCATAGTGGAAGCGCTGGGCCAAGTCCTTGCTGAGGACGTAACCAGCGGGTTCGAGATTCCACCAATGGACAACTCCGCAATGGATGGGTACGCCGTGCAGGCGGCGAACGTGGAGGGAGCGGCCAAGGGCACGCCTCGCACATTGAGGGTCGTAGGGGTCGTGGCCGCGGGACAGGTTCCCGACAGGGCGGTGTCGGAGGGCACCGCGGTGCGCATCATGACCGGCGCGCCGATCCCGGATGGAGCGGACACCGTCGTGCCGTTCGAGGATACGGATGAGACCGAGCGCCGGGCGTCGGGCGCAATGGGGGAGATAGGCGTCCTCGTGGAGTTCCCACGCGGCGCCAACGTCCGCCCCGCCGGCCAGGACGTCGCCAAGGGCGAGGTTGTGCTCCGCAAGGGGGCGGTGCTCAGGCCGGCTGAAGTGGGGGTGCTGGCCTCTGTAGGCTGCTCGGATGTGGCGGTCGTGCGACGCCCCAAGGTGGCCATACTGGCCACGGGCGATGAGCTGACAGAGCCCGGAGACGGCCTGACGCCAGGCAAGATATACAACAGCAATAGCTACGGCCTCGCCGCCGCAGTGACGCAGGCGGGGGGACTGCCTCGGATGCTCGGAATAGCCCGGGATGACCTCAGCTCGCTGAACGCCAAGATCGAAGAGGGACTAAACGCGGACGTTCTGATCACGTCGGCTGGGGTCTCCAAGGGTGACTACGACATAGTCAAGGACATACTGATGAAGCGTGGCGCCCTGGAGTTGTGGTCGGTGCGCATGCGGCCTGCGAAGCCTCTTGCGTTTGGTCTTCTGTCTGCGGGCGGTGGCCGCTCAGTTCCACACCTCGGCCTCCCGGGGAACCCGGTTAGCGCGCTGGTGGCGTTCGAGCAGTTCGGTCGGCCCGCGATACACAAGATGATGGGGAAGCCGGTCTCGGGCAGGCCGTCAGTGCAGGCTGTGCTGGAGGAGCCCATATACAACACGGACAGCCGCAGAGTGTACGCCAGGGTAGTGGTGACGGGAGGCGACGGCGTCTATCGAGCCAGGCTGACGGGACATCAGAGTTCGAACCTGCTAACCTCGATGGCGAGGGCCAACGGTCTGGCGATCTGCCCGGAGGACCTGCCTCTGAAGGAGGCCGGCGAGACAGTCTCGGTCCAGATGCTCGACTGGCCCGAGGAGGTGTTCTGACCTGCAGCGGCACGCGCCGGGCAGGCATTGCGCCGCCCGCGATTTTGGAGAGTAGGAAGAGACACCAAAGCGGCGGGCCTCCCGCCCGCCAAGAGCAAGCAGCCACGCGAAGGGAGCCCCTTTTTGATGACTGACGAAACCCCGGCAGGACCCAGCTACATCATCGACCTTGACTCGGCGGAGAATCAGGGTCGTTCAGTGGCGAGCCTGATAGCGGCAAGAAAGTGCTATATGTGCAAGCAGGCGGACGAAGACCTGCTCGTCCTGACCTCCAGCGCCGAAGACCACCTCGCCCAGATCAAGGAGGAGTGCTCAGGAACGGCGGACTACCTGCTGCCTGACACGCCTCTGAAGGAGGCTATCTTCAGGGTCATCCTGGCCCACGGGAACCGTCCGATGACGGTCCAGGAGATCAGCGAGGAACTTTCGGGAAGGTGGACAGTGTCGCCGTTCCCGCGGGACGTGTCGGCTCCGGTCTTGTCGCGAGTGCTGGAAGTGGTAGAAGGGTACCCGATTGCCGCTTTGCCCGAACCGGAGGAGGAGACCGCAGAGGAACCGGCGGCGTTGGCCGCGGTCCCGGAAGTAGCTCCTGAGCCGGATTCCGAAGAGGGCGGTGAGGGCGAAGGAGCCGAGTAGTAGCGCCTGGTCTGAGACTGGCTGTCTGTTCAGGTAAATGGGCCAAGAGTAGTAGCGATATCCACGTCCTGGAGACTCCGCAATGGGCCTTGTGGGGGAGTGTCGGAACTGGTAGACGAGCATGATTTAGGATCATGTGCCGCAAGGCGTCCGGGTTCGAGTCCCGGCTTCCCCACCAACGACTCCCATATTCATAACTCCGTCGTTCAGCACGAGCTCTGCGGCATCTCCGCCTTCTATGGGGCTATCCTCCGGCGTCGGGATCGAGTAGTGGATCGTGGCCTTGCCGGGCCTGACCTCAATCTCCTTGACGAACGACCGGATGAACGCCTTCGACTCGGTTAGCTCGCTGGTCTTCAGGTACTCGCTCATGTCCTGAGCGAAGGCCGTGATCGTGTCCATCTTGTCCAGGGTCACTCTCCGCTTCGACAGAATGGCCCGCGCCTCCTCAGCGGCGGTCTCCAGCTTCTCCTTGCGCTCCCGGTGCTCTTTGATGCGGTCCGAGGCGTCGGACAGCGCGATATCGGTGGTCTCGATGGCGTGCCAAATCCTCCCCAGCCACTTCTTCACGTCCTCAAGCTCATCCTCGATGATCTTCAGCCTCTTGCGCTGCTCACGGGCAATTCCGTCCATCTCCTCGTCCACGATTTTCACCAGGTCTCTGATGTTGCTCTCGGTGAGGATGTTCTCGCGGATGTTGGATACGATCAGGCCCTCGAAGTTCTTCGAGTTGAGCCTGGGGGTCTTGCACGTTCCCTTGCCCTTTTTGAGCAGCGAGTGGCAGACGTAGTAGGTGTACTTGCCGCTCTTGGCCTCGGCCGCTGTGAGGGCCTTGCCGCACATCTCGCACTTGACGAGACCGCTTAGCAGGTAGGGACTGGAGGCACGCCTGGGATGTACGGTCTCCGGTGCGCGGGAGCGCAGCAGGTTGGCGACCTGCCGGAACTTGCGCTTCGAGACGAGTACGGGGTGTGCTTTCTCCACGCGTACCGGCGGAGCGCCGTCCTTTGCATTGACTCCCCAGACAACGGCGCCGGTGTAGGCTTCGTTGTTGAGAGTGGTGTGGATGGTGCTCTTGAGCCACTGCTTGCCCTTGGGGCTGGCGACGCCCTCCGCGTTGAGGGCCTTGGCGATGTCGAGGGAGCTCTTGCCCTGGAGGGCCATGTCGAAGATGCGTTTGATCACGGCGTCCGCAGGCGGGTCCGGCTCCAGCTTGGGGCGTGTCTTGACTCCGTCCTGCACGTAGACCTTCCTGTAGCCGAATGGGGCGTAGGTGCCCATCCAGAAGCCACGCAAGGCGGCCTCTCGCATCCCCCGGGCGACCTCCTGGGCAAGATTTTCACTATAGAACTCGTCCACGCTCTCGATGATGGCCTCCATGAGTTTGCCCGTTGGAGAGTCGTCGGCGTGCTCGGTGATGGAAGTCACCCTGACGCCTCTTCTACGAAGCATAGACTTGAAGGCGACGGCGTGTTCGCGCTTGCGTGTGAAGCGGGAGAATTTCCAGACCAAGATTTCCTGGAATGGCGCGCTGGGTTTGGCGGCGTCGTCCAGCATCCTTTGGAACTGGGGCCTGTCGGCGATGCGTCCGCTCTCGGCCTCGTCGATGTACTCGCGCACGACGAGGTAGCCGTTCTTCTCGGCGTAGTCGCGCAATGCCCGCAGCTGTGCGGCGACGGACAGGTCCACGTCCTGCCTGTCGCTGGATACCCTGGCGTAGAGGGCCGCAGCTGTGTAGTCTTCTCGTTGCTTCATACTCATTCGTCTGTCCTCCTTGTCGCCTCGTTCTGCTCTTCCTCTCGTTTCTTCAGCCTCTCGTACCGGATGTCCCTCAGCCATTCCCGCTCCTCCATGTAGTTGCGAAGGGCCTCGCGGATCAGCTCGCTCATGGTGCGCCCCTCTTCCTTCATCACGCCCTGCACCTGCTGTGCCATGTTCGGCGGCAGGGAGAAGGTGATCGTCTTGGTGTTTCTGGGCGTGGTGGACATGGCCCTTTTTTTGCCTCCTGTACTATGACCCTGTCTTACTATACACCATGCGACATCCGGGCCTCCACCTTCAATTCACCGCGGTCATGCTCCGTAGCGCTCCCGCCAGTATTCGGCCCATAACGCGGTCTCCACTGGACGCTCTCGGCATACGGTGTCGACCAGGGTGTGCGGCGCAACCATGTCGAAGTGCGCATCCGGATTCTTGAGGACGGCGCGCATCATCGACTCGACCGTTTCCAGGTCGGGGAACCGGTCGGTCAGCGGCGGCGATGTGGTCTTGAAGCCATCGGATATTCTCCTATAGTCGACGTTCTGTTCGGGCACGACGACCACCACCTTGGCCTCATCGACATCAAGCTCACGCCGTTCGACCATCCGGTCCGCCAGCAGTCTCTGTCGCATGATCTGGTAGAAGGGTTCGTACAGGAACTCCTCCAGCCTTGGGGCAGCCTCCAGGTCGAAGGATGATGAGCGCGATCGGTAGAGATGACCGTATCTGAGCTGGCGAACTACTCCGGCTGTGCCACTGCCCTTGAAGGTCGGTCGGGTGCTCAGGTACTGCTCGAGGTATTTCCACTCGATGAGATAGGCACGCCGACGACCGGAGTCCGTCTCCGCAACCAGGAAGGCGTCGATGCTTGTCGCGTACGCCCCTCTCGTCCTCGTACCCTCCAGGGAATCGTCCAGACCGATCCACTCGAACTCCACCTCCGAAGCGTCGCCCTCGTGCTCGATCTTCACGACAGTGCGGACATCCCGGTCGATTGAGCGCAGGACCGCAGCCAGGGCTCCAGGTATCCCTGCCAAGGGGAGCAGGAAGTTGACGCAGGCCACCTGTGAACTTGCCATGTTGCGGGTCGGTCCATCCGACGAGCGGTCGTCGCCGCTGCTGGAGGTCCTGTGCCACTTCAGCCTTCGCCGGCTGAAGAACTCGACCGCCCCACCGTCGCCGCGGATTCCCGGAAAGAGGTTCTCCTCCTCGTATCGGAGGGCCAGGAGGTGAGGGTTGCGGAGGCCCTTACCATCCGACGGAGATCGCCCACGGCGGCTGACGGTTGAGGAAGTGTCGCGGAAGCGCCCCTGCCACCGCTTGGCGGAGTAGGCAAAGGAGGCGTTCGGGTTGTGACGATTCATCGCAGATTGATTCCTCCCCACGAGATGACGGACAGTTGCCTCAGCTGTTGCTCTTCGCCATTTTGACCGCGACAGCCCTCTCCTGGGTGACGGATGGGTGGTCAGGATCGAGCTTGGCAGCCCGGTCGAAGTCCTCGATTGCGCCATCGTATTCACCCAGCTCGACGCGAGACATCCCCCGCTCGTAGTAGGACTCCGCGTCGTCCGGGTCAAGTTCTATGGCCCTGCTGAAGTCCCGGACCGCAGCGTCATGCCTGCCGAGGTCGCTCAGTGCGACGCCCCTGGAGTAGCGGACGATAGGATCATCGGGTTCGAGGCTGACGAGCCTGTCGTAGTCCGGGACGGCCTTGTCCGGCTCGCCCAGGTCAACGTGAGCCATCGCCCTGTTTCGCAGGCAGGGGACGTCGTTCGGGTCGAGGGCGATGGCCCTCCCGAAGTCCTCGACGGCCCGGCGCAATTCCCCAATCTTGATGTAAGCGCACCCTCTCAGGTAGTACGCTACGGTCTCATCCGGGACGAGCTCGACGAGCCTGTCGCAGTCCACAACCGCGTCCTCGTACTTCTCCAAAGACATGTGGGCCATTCCCCTACCGAATAGGGCACCGATGTTGTCGGGCGCGATTTCCAAGATGGCGCTGAAGTCGTGAATGGCTTCTTCCTTGTCCTCCAGGTGCAGGTGAGCGGTCGCCCTCTCATAGAGGACACTGACGTTGTCGGGGTCAATCTCGATGACCCTGGTGTAGTCTTCGATTGCTTCTTTGTGCTGTCCCATGTTGGCATGGGCCAGGCCCCTGGCGGTGAGGGCCTCGGGATTGGCTGGGTCGAGGAGGAGGGACCTGTCGAAGTCCCTGATGGCGTCGTCGGGTCTCCCCAGGCTGCCCAGAGCGACTCCTCTGCTGCGGAAGGCGCCGGCGTTGTCAGGGTCGAGGTCGAGGACGGCATCGAGGTCCCGGAGTGCGCCGTCGAAGTCTCCGAGATTGAGCTTGGAGACTCCCCTGGAGTAGCGCGAGAGGTTGCTGAGCGGTTGGAGTTCGATGGCTCTGTCGAAGTCCTTGATGGCCCTATCGAGTTCGCCAAGGTCCCGGTAGGCGGCTCCTCTGTTGTGGTAGGCCTCGGGGAGACCGGCGTCGAGGGCGATGGCCCTGCTGAAGTCTTCGACCGCCCTGCTCGGGTCACCCAGCCCGGTGTAGGCAAGTCCCCTGTTGTAGTAGGGATTGGCGTCGTTGGAGTCCAGGCCGATTGCCGCGTCGAAGTCCTTGATTGCCCCGGCCAGGTCGCCCAGCTCGGCTATGGACACCCCCCTGTTGTAATGCGATATCGCGTCACCTGGGTCGAGGACGATGGCGATGTCGTAGTCCAAAACTGCCAGGCTGTGCTTCCCCAGTTGGGCACGGGCAAGTCCCCTGTAGTGGTGGGCCTCGGCGTTACCGGGGGAAAGATCTACGACCCTGCCGAAGTCCTCCTCGGCTCGGCGGTCGTCTCCCAGTTCCCTGTGAACTAGGCCCCTGGCGCTCAGGGCGGTCGTATCGTCCGGGTTGGCCGTGATGTCTGCGTTCAGGCGCTCAAGCATCCCCCGAAGCTCTTCTTGACTCAGGCTGTCCATCAACCTGCGGAACTCGTCGCGGTCCTCCCATGGCAACTGTCCGTCCTGTCCGTTGTCTTCTCTCTTCATGACTCTCCTTCTGTAGTCTCTATCTGGTCAGATCACCTGGTGAGCGTGTGGGATGCGCTCGAAGTAGGCGTGTGCGAGTTGCGGTCTGAGGACGGACCGGTCCCGGTACGGCACGGCGATGAGGGCTACCTTCGCCAGGCGCCCGTGCCAGTTGGCGGGCCTCGCGGCAACCGTCACGTCGTCGTTCCGCCACAGGTCGTAACCGCTCACCCTCTCCACGTAGACGGGCCTGCCGGTGTGGATGACTCTCTCCGCCACCGAGCACTGGGCGGGGAGAGCACCTCGTCGGGGCAGCAGCCCCCGAAGATTGGACAGGGGCCTTTTGCGAGTCCTCAGCCTGAATCCCGGCGTCCGAGCCACCACCGTGGCGCGGAAGACATCCGAATCCGGATCGGCTACCCACTGTCGCGGGTCCCCCTTCTCACTGCGTTCGTACAGGACCGCGAGAAGGGGCTGGTGGCGCATCACCTCGGCCAGCCTGATGGTCAGGGACGAGTAGGCCCGTCCGTAGGTCCCCTGTAGGGCCACCACGTCGAACCCCGACGCCTCGACGAACAGGGAGAACCAGTAGGGCTGCATCAGGGCGGCGGCGGCGAACCCGTCGGCCTGGCGGCACTTGCTCCTGCCCTGAGGGGCTCCGACCTTCGGATAGAGGTCGCGGAGCCGCTCCCTGACGATCTCGTATGCCTCGTGGAGCGTCGTATACTCCTGCGCCCCGTCCCATTCGGAGTCGTCTATCACGATGATATAGCCGCCGTCCTTCGTCCCCGTGTGATAGCCCCTGAGGCCTCTGGTGTCACGTGAGCGGACGACGGTCGCGATATCGGCCCTTTCGAGCAGCGTCTCGATCTCGGCCATGTCGGGGAAGGCGGAGAGGCCGAAGAAGTCGATGAACTCCCGCGCGATGGCGGTCGGATGGAGCCTCACGTCGGGAGTGCCGCCGCTTATCAGGTGGTGGCAGAAGTCGTCCAGCGTCAACTCGTTCACGACAGGAGCCTCTTTCCGCTGAATCGCTCGTACAGCTCGACTATGAATCGCTTCGAATCGATGGAGAGCGGACCCCTGGGCCTCGTCCCCACGCGGAAGACGGGGTCGGCCAGGACGTACTGGTAGGCCCTCTCCACCTCGGCCGTCTCGTCCACCTCCGGCTCCTCTCCCTCCCTCTCCAGGTACCCGGCCTTCCTGAGCAACTCCTGGACTCCGACGCCGTAGAGGGCTGCCAGGCGTTTCAGGAGCTTGGGTCCCGGATGGCGCTCGCCCTTCTCGATCTGGGAGAGATAGGCGTTGGAGATTCCGCTGAGCCGCTGGACGCCCCGCAGGCTGGTGTCTCCCCTCAGCCGCTTGAGCATCTGCCCGATGTTCTCGTCCCTGTGGTCGGTCTCCTCGTTCATCGCTGTCCCCCTGTTCAACTCCTGTGTCACACCGGCCTCCGAGCCCCAAAGAGGTCAATAGTTGGTCAATGATTGTGACATCACAGGAAGCACTTTGTCAACAAGCTCATATTGCCACCCGACAAGTATTGCCACTGATCGTGCATTGCTGTTAGACTGCCATGTCACAGAATATACGTACTATTGACAGATCATACACCACTGCGCCACCGGGGTGCAACACAAGGGGAGCCGGGCACGTGAGTGGAGACCAGAGGCTTACGAAAGAGCAGGATGCGATACGGCTGAGGGGCCTGAGAATACTGGCTCGCATGATCGTGCGTGCTCACCTGGCGTCCCTCATCGAGCAGGACGCGGAGAGGAACGGCTCCGTGCCCAACTCAGCCCCTGGTGGCGACCTCTCTACGAAGGAGGGCGAAGGTGCCAGGTAAGCGCCCTGCCAGGAAGGTGAAGCTGAGGGCCGAGGCGGTATGGGACCGCCTCAACCGGCTCAACATGACACAGAACGAGCTGGCCCATCTGCTGGGCATCTCTTCGGGCCACCTCTCACGCCTCATCAACGGGAGGCGCTGCCCGTCGCCCTCGATGCGGCGGCGCTTCATGGATGTACTGGACTGCTCCGAGTTCGACGAGCTGTTCGTCGTGGTGAGCTGCGATGAGTAGGGAGCGCCATGTCCCGTCGCACCTGTTCTCGCCCGGCGTCTCCCTGCTGCCGGAAGACTTCTCCGCCCGCCTGACCGCTCTCAAGGAGATCACCGACCTGACCTGGGAGGGGATGTCAGTCTGCCTGGGCGTAGACCCGAGACAGTTGAAGTACTGGCGTGATGGCGGATGGCCCAACGGGGGTGCCATGCTGGCGCTGGTGGCGCTGGCTACGCGGGTGCCGGGAGGTCTGGGCGCGCTGTTGAACAACGAGGATCTGATGGTGGTCTTCCGAAGGGGAAGGCAAACCATGGGGGAACGCAACCGGACGGAGGGCTGTCACGCTGAGCTCTTCCCGAAGGACTTTGGAGACCGGCTGGAGCGCCTGGTCGAGATCGCCGGTCTGTCGTGGGAGGAGTTCGCCCGGGTCTTGGGTATCGGGCTCGACCGCGTGACGGAGTGGCGCGAGGGGACGATCCCGACCGGCGGAGAGGTGTGGCGCATCGTGAGTCTGGCACAGTCTATGCCCGGCGGATTCGAGATCATGCTTCCGGAGGCCGCAGGGTCGGACCAGGGCGGGAAGTAACGACGTGGTGCGCCGCCAGCGGTGGGTCTACCACATAGAGCCGTCCCGCTTCCCGCCGGACTTTCCTGAGCGGTTGGAGCGTTTTATGGAGGCCGCTGAGCTATCCTCGCGGGGGCTGGCCCGGCTGCTGCGTGTGGACAACCGGATGCTGCGTCGCTGGCGAAAGAACGGAACGCAGCCGGACCCTGGCCACCTCGTCGCCCTGTTCACCCTCGCCGCCGAGATGGGCCTGCTCCACATCCTGCTGCCTGCGGCTGGGGACTCGGAGGGTGCCAAGCCGGAGGCGGCCTGACTCGATCAGCGCGCACGAGAAGGAAAGAAAGAAGACTCCTTAGTGGGGTCTTCTTTCTTTCCTCCCAACGACCGCTTGGCCCGTCCCGGCGTAGTCTTGGAGTGACTGCTTTGGCGTGGCGAGGGATTGCGGGCGTCGTACCATTCGGTTGTGGACTATGCCGAAGTACCCACCTCAGGAGAGGGCTTGGGGGTCTTGAGAAGGACGATGGCCTTCTCAGTATTCTGGGAGCCGTGGTCATCGGCGACAAGTAAGGTTGAATCCGTCAAAGAGAACATGTGGCTGTAGGGCGTTTAGATCCTACCGACCCGCTAGTGATCGCCATCCGGGAGTTCGCTCTCAGAGTAGAGCGGAGATGCCAGACGAGGATGCGATATGGACTTCCTCGAAGGCACAACGATCCGTATTCCCACGGTCGGCACTAACTGACGACCCCGGCACTGGAATGTCTAGCCTCACTGCAGGGGAGTCACCGTGCCTATGAGCCCGACGACGGAACGGACAATTTGAACATAGGTGTGCAGACACTCTTAAGCAAACACCGCGAGTATCGAGTTGTCAGTATGGTAACCTGCCTGGTAGATAGAGTCAGACCAAGCAAGTAAGGAGGTTGGCAGCACAATGTCTGAGTTCTCCACCGCTCGCCGCTTCGAGGGAAGGGCCGGAGAGTTGCTGAAGGAAACTGAGGCCCGCGGCGAGCCCGTCTACGGCATCAAGCCGTGGTACTGCTCGGCCAGCATCATAGAGGATGGTGCGAAGGTCGCTTTCATCGGTGCCAATCCTGGTGGTGGACCGCGGTCAGAGGAAGACGACAAGCGGCTCGGTTATCTCGAGCGGCCTTACGACCAGAAGTACCGGTACAACGCCTGGCTAGACGACCGCCACTGGGAGGATGGAGGTCAGCATCAGCGGAGGGTCATAGAGGCCTTTGAGGTACTGTTCGGACGACAAGGTCGGGACATTCTGCGCGACTCCGCGTGCTTCAACGTCGTGCCGCTGCGTACAGGCAATGTCGCCGGCCTCTCACGGTGGACCTGGGAGAGAGGCGTTGACTGGGCGATGGTCGTGTTGGAGCACGTCGGGCCAGAAGTCATCGTATGCAATGGCAATGGGTCGGGCAGGTCGGCTTGGAACGTGTTCAGCGATCCACAGTTCGGAATCGTGGAGCTAGAAGAGGCCAAAGTGTACGGTACTTTCAGGCTAAAACGCGGGCGGGTCGCACGCGGGAAACTCGCGGGTGCGCAGGTGATCGGCCTGCCTCATCTGGCTCGGATGAGATCCGTTCCGCACTTGAGCGACGCTGCCCTACGCCTGGGATTCCCAAGTTCCTAGGGGTCAGCGAATGGAAGTACCCAAGAACCTTGTGGAAGCAGTCAGCCGCCTAGAGCCGAAGGCTATACTGCTGCTGGACACCAACATACTCATGAACCCTCCGCGGCTCGACTCGTATGAGATCGCGGCCCTGGGGCGATTCCTGTTGGTTGTCCCACGTGTTGTGTATAACGAGCTCATGGCCATTAAGCTTGGACCTAGAGACAAAGAGTCAGTGCGCAAGGCTTTCTGTGCTCTCAAAGTCTTGGACAACCTGTACGAACTAGATGATCCTGTCAACGGGATCGATATTGGGAATGGCCGCTGGCTGATTACCACCGACACTCCTCCAACTCCCAATGACATCACCGTGGAGGATAGGCAAGTCCAGAAAAATCTAGGTACTGTTGACGCTGCTCTCCTAAGATTGGCAGATGCCTGTTCCAGGAACCTACTTGACCCGCCCACACTGCTTGTCACTGGAGACAAGAACCTCACGGGTGTCGCCAGAAGCCAGGGTCTTATTGTCTGCCAACTGTCCAGCTTGCGCTCACCTGGGGCATTGAAAGACTTACTCATTGATGACGACACCTTCCTGCTTCTAGATCCAGATGAGGAGCGGTCCGTAAAGATAGAGATGACGCTCGAGGAACTGAGGAGCGGGGGCGACTACCTGATTGCCAGCGGGATCGGCCATCTTACCTATGACGACGAACGGTACTGGTTCCGCTGGACATTCCCTTACAGGAACATAGGCATGGCGTGGGAGGCGCGAGTAGCCGAGGAGCGTGACGAACACAGCGATGCGCGGTTCCCAGGCAACTGGAGGCCCTACTATGGGGATGATCCGTTCTGGGACATTCTGGGTGGAGTGGTCATGCCGCTTGAAAACGTCGACTTCATGGGCGAGGGCGAGAGAATCCCAGAACCGGCGAGACGTTTGGTGTGCAGTATGCTGGAGTCTGCCGCCGGTTACGAGGGCCAGTTACATCCTCCACACGTGCACGTGCGTCTTGTCTTGAGCTTCCTAATGTCTATGGAATGGGGTCCCCATAACTCAACCTACTTCGAAGAGTTGAGATGCCAGGGGTTGAAGAGTCAAGAGGAAGCTGATGTCTATACCGACCTCTGCGAACGCCATAATCAACACGTGCGGTCTCTGCTGGATGGGACAGTCGAGAGCTTCGGTGGCACGTACCGTAGCGCTTTCGAACTACGCGAAGCATTGAATGCTCAACTGGGCGAGGAGTTGGAGGAGGATGGAGTTCTCAGAGAACTGGCGCCCGGCCTGGCGTCGCTCCTCGACGATGCCTTGGACGCCTGGTCGGTTGGGGGAACACGAGAAGAGGAGTTCACTTACCACCCGTTTGAGTGGTTGCAAGAGGCCGAAGAACCTCAGGAAGCCGAGGAGGACCACGAGGAGGAAGCAACGGGAGAATGACGAGGACGAATTCCCCGAGCTTGATGACTGACGCGATTACGGCCCAGTCCACCTCGCGCAACTCCGCCGAGACGGCAGCGCTCTGGATTGGAGTAAGACGAAACCGCGAACGACCGTACCGTCTCGGTCGGCCAAGCCCTCAGTACGCCCCATCGGGCCACGGCGCTACAGCTGAAGACTCAGCTTGCCACTACGAGAAGGCGTACCCAGGTTCCAAGCGGCCGGTCGTCCGCCAGACACGCCCCAGTGGCCCCACCTTCTCCAAGAGAGTCCTGTGGGAGACCCACAGGGGAACCGTAACTCTGGTGCGCTCCATCTCGTCTCGCGCCACGCGCAGGAAATGCGTCTGCGCGATCTCGTCCTCGAAGACGACCAGCACGATGGGCCGCGAGCCGTGGTCGTCGGTGGGTCGGTGCGAGGAGTAGTACCGCAGGTATGGGGCTATGCGGTCGGCCATCGTGCCCGGGCGGACGGCTCGGCGTTCCCACTCCAGGAAGAAGGGCCATGTGTCGGGACCCGTGCGCAGGACGCCGAAGGCATCGGGATGGATGGAGCGCACCCTGTCCTGATGGCGGAAGTGGCGCGACGCCCTGCCGGGCGGGTCGAGCTGCACGACCTGCCTGGAGCGTGAATGGGCCTGCCTCTCCATGACCGCCGCGAACCAGTGGACCGAGTCGGTGTGCTCGATGTTCCTGAGAAGCTGCCCGCTTCTCCTCCCTGAGACGTTCCGCCAGTCGAGCGGGGCTCGTGGGTCTGCGGGCGCGACGCTCCACCGCTTCCGCGCCGCACCCACCGAGGAGCGGTCGCGGCGGGCCAGCAACGCCAGCCCCCGGTCGGAGAGAGCCAGGCGGCGGCCTCCTTGGACTTGGAGATCGACGCCCAAGTCCATATCCGAGAGCCACCGCAGGACCTCGGACAGCCTCGACCGCCTCACGCCCAGCAGCTCGCCGAGGTGTGCTGGGGTTATCCAGGGCCAGTCGGAGAGCAGGTCGAGGGCCCGCTTGTCTGTCTCCTTCAGGATCGCGGGCAGCGCCCAGCCGGGCGGGTTCTCCTCCGTGTCGTCGAATGAGAGTTTTTCTGGAAGTGACGCCCGCTCCGGGGGCTTCTCTGCAGGCCACGCGCCACGTGGCCTCGTGTGGGCCAGGGCCGTCCTAAGGTCAAGAAACGCCGACCCCGACGGAGTGCGCCAGATGGGGGCGTTCGCCCCCGCGGTTACCGCCTCCCTCTCCAGGGCGAGGAACGTGAGGGACTGCGATCCGGCGGCAATCCTGCGGGCGTGCCTGAGCCTGATCTCGTCGGACATGAGCATCAGGACTGCGCTGGGCCGGAATTTTTCGCGTAGCCGCCACAGGCGCTTGGAGAAGGCCGTCCTGTCGGCGGTGAGCCCCTGCCTGACGACGGCGACGGTCCTACCGTCCGGGAGCGTGATGGCGGCGTCCATGGGCATGGCGCGGTACCAGCGGAAGCGGATTGGGTATGCGGCGTTGGAGACCGCGGAGGCGAGCCGGTAGACGACGGCGAGGGAGTCGAGCCTCTCCAGGAGGACGCGCCGCCCCTGCTCCGATACCAGGCACCGCAAGAGCAGCTCGTCGACCGTCGTGCCCTCGTCTCGGGCCAGGCGGTGCAGTCCGGCGACGGTGAGGCAGTAGCGCCTGGTCGGGGGGATGAGAGGCGCGGCGTGGGGGATGGACGCTACGAGGCCGTCGCGCTCCATCCTCTCGACGGCCTCGTAGACCGCGCCCCTCGACCGGCCTGAGACGGCGGCCATTTCCAGCCGGTCGAGGAAAGGCATTGCGGCGAGCCGGCGCAGGAGCTCGGCCTCACACCCGTCCGGCCTCATCCCTCACGCTCCTCGGCGGGTGTCTCGTGCTCGGCGGTTCCGGTCGGCGGCCGGGTGTGCTTGCTTCGCTGCTCCCGCCTCTCCGTTGGGTCCTGGGGGGCACCGCCCTTCGACCCGTCCGGCGGAGGGCTTTGGCCGCTCTTCATGGCGTGGTAGGCCTTGCGGAAGTCGTCGACGCGCTTTCTGCCCTCGGCCTGCTGGGTCGCCATCTCCTCCTCAGTCGTGACGTAGGAGGACGAGGCGGCCCTGATGCGCCCGGCCCTGTCCGGATCTCCCGGCTCCGGCTTCCTGACCATCATCGAGAAGGCGGGCATACGCTCCGTTCCGACAGTTGCGCGGACGTAGCAGTGGTGCACCGGCAGCGACACGATGTCGTCCTCCGTTACCCGTTCCTTGCCGAGCTCCCACACCAGCTGGCGGGCGTCCGACCCGGACACCTGGAAGACGGCCAGGCAACCCACGTTGGCGAGCAGGGTGTCGCGCATGGTTGGCGACAGGTCGTCCAGCTTGGCGAGGCTCTGCGTTGCCAGGATGAAGGACGCCCCGAACTTGCCGAGCTCGCTGAGCATCGACTCGTAGTCCACGCCGGGCATCGACTGCATCTCGTCGACGACCACCAGCGCGCCTCGCCTCTTCTCCGGCGGCAGGCCACCCTGCTCGCGTATGACCGAGTCGACCAGGTTGAGCAGTGACGCGCCGACCAGCGCGGCCACATCTCTGCCGACCGTTCCCTGCGCGGTCGAGACGAGCAGGATGCCGCCGTCGAGGATGGTCTCGCGCATGTCGATGGTGGAGCGGGACTGGCCGATGATGGCCCTCGCCCGCTTGGACGAGGCGTAGTAGGAGAGGCGTGTCTGGACCGGGGCGAGGGCCTCGGACTTGTACTCGCGGCGCCAGTTGCCGAAGTCCCTGGCCCACCACTCAAGCAGGTATGGGTCGGACACCCTGGCCAGCACGCCACCGCGGTACTCGTCGTCCGACAGGAGCTTGAGCCCGTCGAGGAGGGTGAGCTGCTCGTGTGCGTCCGTGTCCGGGTGCTCGTTGGACTCGTGGAGGGTCTTGACGGTCTGTTCCAGGATCGACTGCATCCTCGGTCCCCACTGCTCCCAGAGGCCCCTTGCGACGCGCACCACCGAGTCGGCGGTGCGGTCCCGGTCCGAGAAGACGCGGGTGTCGAGCAGGTTGACGCCCGGCGCGCCCCGTTGATCGGCGAGGTCGATCAGCCGCACCCTGTCGGCTATCTCCTCCGGTACCTGCTCTAGGAGAGCACCCACCAGGTCGGCGTGGGGGTCGACCACGACGATGGCGTCTCCGTCCCTGCCCGCCGCCTTCTCCCTCATCTTGTGGACGATGAGGTGGTGCATGAGGGTGGACTTGCCCATGCGGGTCCTGGCCACGTAGAGGTGGTGACGCCTGAGCAGGTCTTCTGGGAAGCGGATCTCCCTGGGCTTGCCCGCGGTCGTGTCGCCCACTGGAGCGCCGCCCCTCACTCCACGCGCCGAGGGGATGAGCGCCTTCGCGCCCGACCGCGCCACGAGAGGGGTCTCGTCGTGGGCTCCCGGCGGGTGCCACATGGCCGCCGCCTCTCGGACTCCGAGGACGCTGCGGCCTCCGAAGAGTCCGGGACCGGTCGGGTGGAGAGAGACGTTGGGGACCGCTGCCGACCGCACCCTGCTGACCTTGAACCCCGCCCCGGCGGGATGGTCGTAGTGGCGGTAGGCGGCGGCGACGGGACCCAGGAGGCCCCTCGCCCGCTCCGCCGTTCCTCCGGGGGGCAGCACGGCGGTCACCTGCAGCTCGGCATCGAATGCAATGCGGGCGACCTTCTCCCTGATCAGGAGCGGGTCGTATACGCGGGAACGGGCCTGGTTGATGCGCCACCAGGCCCAGCCCGCGACGGTGAGGACGACAGCCATGCCGACGCCGAGCAGTGCGGCCTTCCAGGTCTCCCCGGCCCGCATCCACAGGTAGCCCCGCAGACCCACCAGGGCCGCGAAGCCCAGGACCGCCATTGTCGTCACGTCGGACTGGTGGTGGCGAACTTGATTGGAGTAGGTGGAGTCGCGCGGCTCGGCCACGGGTCGCTTGTGCGCCTTTTCGAGGTGGGCCTGCGACCAGTCGGGGCCGAGGGAGCGAAGCATCAGCCGAGCCACCACGCGCTCCCCCTCGTTCAGGTCGGACAGCGCGCCCAGCAGGGCGATAAGGGGGTCGGAGCCGGGGTCGAGCAGGTCGTCGTCGCGGAAGGTGCGCAGGGGGACGTACTCGGGGCCGCTCGCCCGCAGGGTCATCGACCACGCCCGCTCGTCCTCGTCGAGGCGCAGCGGGTCGTCCTCCGGCGTCACCTCGTGGATGCGCGCCTGGGGGTAGTGTGTCGATACCTGCTGCCTCACCACCTGTTCGTCGAGACAGCGGGCCATGAGGGTCACGCCATCGACGTCGCCGGCCAACTCCAGGGAAAAGGGCTCCGGCACCGCGATGGCCTGCAGCATGTTCTCGACGCCGAGCAGGGTGCGCTCACCCGTGCTGGGAGGGGTCACCGCCAGCAGCACGGGACGATTGGACTTTGGATCGCCGAACAGGATTTTTCTGGGGTTCAGTTTCATAGGGGTGCTCCTTTCTATCGGTATCTATGTGTTGTCGTCGTTGCGTCTGTGTGAGCCGGGCCGCCACTCGATGACTTCCGTCTCCTCTGCCGTCGCCTCGACGCGGATGGGAATGCGGTTTCCCTTGGTGAGCAGGAGTCCGTCGCCCCTGGGGCAGGACAGAAGCCAGCGCTGGAGGTCTTCCGGTAGGTCGAATGCGTCGCCCACGGCGCTCACGGCGGCCGCGTCCTGCTGGAGCAGGAGCTTGAAGGCGGCGTTCTGAAGGAGGGCTCTTCCCGAATGGCCGGTGATGGCCCGCGAGGTATCCTCGGACAGCAGGTCCTGGACGTCCTGGGTGATGAACTGGAGGCCGAGGCGATGCTTGCGCGCCCTCTTGGCGACGGAGACGAGGAATGCCGCTCCCTCCGGGTGCTGCATGATCGACCACACCTCGTCGACGACCAGGAGGCGCGGCTTGGGGTCCTGGGCGGCGGCGGCCCAGACCGTCTCGGTGCAGACCATCGCGGCTGCGGGCCTCAGCTCCGGCTCCAGCAGCCGCAGGTCGAAGACGGTGACGAGGGCCTCGTTTCCGAGCAGGTCGTCGCCCTCGTCAGAGAGCAGGTGCCGGAGGCTGCCGGTGGCGAAAGGCCGGAGCAGGCGTGCCAGGCCGGGGTCTCCCGCCTCGTCCTCCTGGAGAAATGCGTAGAAATCGCGGAACCCCGTTCGCTCTCGGGGCTGGGCGTAGTAGCCCGCCAGGGCGTGGTCTAGGGATGCCCTCCGCTCCGCGCTGAGGCGCTCTCCCACCATCACCTCAATGAGCCGCCTGAGGCTGCCGATGCGCTGGAGGAGCTCCTCGGAGTCGCCCTTGTCGATGACGAAGGGGTTCATGCCCTGGCCGGGCACGCCTGGCGAGAGGACTCGCCCGCCCGCGGCGCGGGCCATGTCCGCATATTCGCCCTCCGGGTCGATGACGTAGGCGGTGACGCCGCGCGTCAGGCCCCGCAGCACTCCCAGCTTGGTCGAGAACGACTTGCCGGAGCCTGAGCGGGCCAGCACGGCGGTGTTCGCGTTCAGGTGCGTCCCATCCCAGGGGTCGTAGACCACGGGTGAGCAGGCCCGCATGTCTATGCCGTAGAGCGTCCCGCTCCGGGTGTCGAGGTCGGGTGGCGAGAACGGGAAGAGCCGCGCTAGGGACGAGGTGTCCAGCGTGCGCCATGTTGCGACGGCATTCAGTCCCAGCGGCAGTGTCGAAAGCAACCCTTCTCTTTGCCTGAAGGAGAGGTTGTCGAGCTTGCCGAGCGTTGCGGCAAAGTGGGCCTTCGCCCGCTGGGTCATCTCCTTGAGCGAGTCCTCGTCCCTCGCGTGAAGCGTGACGGAGAGAGACGAGTGGAAGAGCCGCTCCCGGCCCCGCTGCACCTCGTCGCGCAGGCGGGTCACGTCCTCCAGAGCGATCTCGGCCTCGGGGGACAGGGAGCGTCCGCGCTTCAGCGATAGCGACTGGGCCGACTCGAAGCGCACCTTCTGCCACTCCAGCGTGCGGGCCGCCTGCTCGGTGGGAATCGGCCCCAGGTGAATGGACAGGTCCATCGGCGCTCCGGCGGCCATGAGTCCCTGGAGGAAACCTGGGGCCAGCGACCGTGGCCACTTGCCCAAGTGCAGGGAGCGGACGAGGCGGTCGCCGACGCCGATGTCGCGGCGGTTGATCTCCACCTCGACCTGCTCGTCCTCGTCGAAGTCCACCGGGGTTCCGCCGAGGGCTGCCGACACGAAGAACATCCGCAGCTGGCGGCCTCTGAGCGGATGGACGGACAGCCCTGCCCGCGAGAGCAGGCCGTGCAGGTCGTCGATGCGCCCGAACTCGCACACGGCGTAGAAGCGCCGGTCGAGGATGCCGTCGCGGTCCTCCATCTCGGTGAGCAGGCGCTCCAGGGACTCGGCCGCCGCCCTCGTCTGAGGGGGCAGGTCCGTCGGCCTGGTCTCCCTGAGCTTATCCCGCATCCCGTCGAGGCGCGGCGGGTGCTGCCTGATGAGCAGTTGCGCGGGGAAGTCGAGGGAGTTGAGCATGCCCGCGAAGGCCCCCAGCTTCGGCTCGTCGATCTCGAGGCCCATCACCTCGCAGACGCCGAGCTTCACCCCGTCCAGGCGCACGGGCCCGTCGTGCTCGAGGTGCGACAGCATGAAGAAGAGGGGCAGGTCGGGCGGAGGCTTGGGGGCGGGAGTCACGGACTCAATGGTCTGTTCATGCGAAACGTCGGAGCGGGTCGCCGGCTCCTCCGCTTCGCGTCTGGTCAGTCGTTCGATCAGCTTTCTCAATGCGGTGTACTCCTCGTCTCGGTCTACGGGATGGGGACGATGCCGCTGCTCAGCAGCGCGGCGACTCCCTTGGCGGACAGGACCAGGACGAGTCCGACGACCGCCAGCACGACGGCGGTCCTGGCCCCTCCGCCTCCCCGCCCCTCGCCTCCCTCGGCCATCAGGACGAAGCCCGCCCAGACGATGGCGAAGAGGCAGAGACCGGAGGCCGCATACGCCATCGCCGTGAGAACGCGGTCGAAGGCGTCGAGCATTGCATCCTCAGCCGGAGCAGCACCCATGAAGACGAGGGCCGTCCCGGCCAGAAGGGTTGTCGTCAGTCCGCGCCTCACCACGGCCACTCCCATCCCAGGATGTCGAACCAGTGGTGCAGATCGCTGCCGGGCGACTGCTCGGCGGGTTCCGGTTCGGGCTCCGGCTCCGGCAGGGCCAGGACCTCGAACGGGTCGTCGACCCCGACGCGGGAAGCCATCGAGAGGCTCTCCTCGCGGCTCCCCGCGATGGGCATCCGCTCCACCACCTCGGCGCTCACGTGCTCCGGGTGGACGATGGCGAGCGTCACGTCCCGGCTGACCGTCTCGCCGGGTATCGACAGGGTCGCGGTGACGACGTGCTGCGTCGTCGTTCCGTTGTCGTGGGTAACCGTGACCGTCTCGCTGACCGTCTCGGTCGTACCCGGCCTCCACAGGCTCACCGTCTCGGTGCGGTACTCCGTCAACTCCGGGTGGTGGGTGAGCTGCGACAGCGGGGGAACCGGGATGCGGAGACCGGCCTCGAGTTCCACGCCCATGGTCACGGCGTGGACCGCCTCGCCCTCTGCGACGGGAAGGGAAAATAGAGTCTCCCCGTCGGGGATGAACGGGACGCTCGCCACCGATCCGCCGCCCTCGACCGTGACGGTCCCTGCAACTGCCGTGACCTCGGCTTCCATCAACGTCGTCTGGGTCACGTCCGCGTGTCCGGCCACCGTCTGAAGCTCGACGGCCTCCTCGATCTCCGTCACGCACTCGGATTCAACCGCTCCCTCGATGCCTGCGGGCGTCCAGCCGAGGGAGGCGACTCTCAGATCGCAGAGCTCGCCCTCCGCGGCGGGAAGCGGGTACGGGATCTGCGCCTCCTTGACGGTGACGGCCCCCGCCTGTCCCAGTTCGTCCTCCCACGAGAAGGTGAAGGACGGGACCGGGCCGTTGAGGGGAAGGGAGTAGTCGATGCGCTCCCCCTCTGCCAGCCTCGCCGATCCCCAGAAGCGGAGGGCGCGGCCCTCAGGCCCGCCGAAGGCCCGGACGCGGAGGTCCAGGCCGGTGGCGGCGCGCAGGGTCACGGTGGCGGTGTCTCCCGATACGCGGAGCCCCTCGACGAAGATTCTCCGTCCGGGCACCGTCTCGGGTATCTCGAACTCGATCTCCGGAAAGGTGGGGCCATCGTCCTGCTCGTCCCCGTCCGCTGCGGCGTCCTGGGGAACGCTAGCGAGAAATGCCGCAAGCGCGGCGGCGCCCATGAGGGAGCGCCACATCCTCGGACGCTTCTCCTTCCCCTCCCGTCCGGCGGCCTGGCGAACGTTGACGTTGTCTGTCTTCCTCTCGTTGCGTCCGCGTCGCTTGCCGAACCAGCCGTGGGGACGGAAGGGCATCCGTCCGTTCCGCCTGCTGCGGCTCTTGCGCATCCTGCGGAGGCCCCGGCGCGCTATGACCCGCATCCTGCGAGCCCCGCGCCTGCCTCGCCTCGCCATCAGGTTGAGCGGTCCCGGACCGCCCTCGACCGGTGCGGGAGGCTCGCTCCGCGCCAGCTGGGCCGGGAATCCGGCGTAGAGCCGCGCCCCCAGCCGGTACTTCAACAGGTCGGCGGCCACCAGCGGCAGCCGCCTCCCACCGATCTTCCCCGCGACCATGGCGATCCCGAACAGGCCGAGGAGGACGGCCAGGGCCATCCGCGCCTCGGACGGCCCGGGGGCGTAGTGGTAAGCGCCGTAGGACAGGGCGCACACGGCGATCAACGCCACGATCTGGGGGAACGTGAACCACAGCAGCACCCTGTCCTCGGCCTGCAGGTGGGTCGGCACCTCGTGCTCTCTCATGATTTTTCTCCTTCCTCGTCTCCGCCTAGCCGCCCTCGGTGGTGGTCTCGGTGCCGCCCTCGGGCGTGGGGTCGGGCAGGTCCGGGCTCACCGCCGGGTCGACGACGGCGTTCATCACCAGATCGACGACGCCGTAGGCCACCATCGCCAGGATGATCCCGGCGAGGGCCGTCATCATGGCCGACTTCCCACGCTCCATCTGCTGGGGCGCTCCCGACGCGGTCAGGTACTGGTATGCCCCGAACACGAAGAACCCCACTCCGACGACGCCAACGACGCCCAGCAGGATTCCGACCAGGTTGGAAATGGTCTGCGTCAACTGTTCCATTTCTTTTTTCCCCTCTCTTTCGTTTCTTGTTGCGCCGGGCGGGGAGACCCGCCCGGCGCTTCATCTGTCCGTTCTCAGTTCCGCCGGTTGCTCACCTAATTGCACATGGCTCCACCTCCTTGCCGTAGCCATAGGCGCGAGTCTCGTCCGCGCCCACGGGTTGTCGTTGACGTCACTCGCCCGCACTCCTGGGCGTTGCTCCCCCGCCGCCGCTGCCTCCCCCGGACGGGGTGGACATGGAGGCGGCCGAACTGAGGCCGCTGGCCGCTGCCGACAGGCCCGTGCTCGCCGCCATCGCCCCGACCGCAGCGCCGGGTCCGCCTGCGGCTCCTCCCGCGATCAGCCCGATGGTCTTCGCCGAGCGCACCATCGTTCCGGGAAGGTTCATGCCGAAGTAGAGCGTGCTCAGCCAGGCGTCGAACGTCCCGGCGTTGCCGAGCATCGACGGCACGCGGGTCGCCATGTAGACGAAGGCCAGGGACATGAGCAGCTTCCAGATCAGGTCCTGCACCGGCTCGAAGGCGGCCATCGCGGCGAACTCGTTGAGGAACCCGAAGCCCAGGGCCAGGGCGATCAGCTGCACCGCCTGCTGGAACACCGTCGTCATGAACAGGCGCAGCCAGTGGCGGCCCCATCCCGCCGTGTGCGGCAGGACCCACAGCCCCAGCGCGATGGGCGCGAGGGCGAGAAGGATGTCGATGAGGGCCAGGCGCAGCACCATCTGCACGATCACGTAGAGCACGAAGAAGCCGTAGACCAGGTAGAGCAACGCAAGGAGCTGGGCCATGCCGACGCTCCCGGCCTGCACGGCTGTGAGGAACGTGTCGAGGGGTGCCCTCAGCAGGTCTCCGGGGTTGACGTTCATCTCGACGGCGATGAAGCCGGAGACGGCGTGGGCCACGTCGATGACCAGGGCGCACCACCACAGTGACGACGCGGCGGCCACCAGTCCCAGGACGAGGCGGGGGATCAACTCCCTCCATCCCGCCTGCTGCCCGCCGAGGTGCTGCTGCATGATGAGGCTCAGCCCCATCCAGCCGAGGATCACCACCAGCGCTCCCGACGCGACGGCCCACACGACCATCCACGCCTGGCGCACCAGGGGGTGAAGGTAGGTCAGATCGGGGGGTGTTCCGGTGAGGATGTCGCTCACGGCCTATCCTCCCCGGCACTCGTCGGCGTCGTCGCCGGACGCCCGCTCCACGACGCCGCACAGCGTTCCGTGGACTCCCTCGATCATCCAGCGGGCGAAGGCCCTCGCCCAGCGCGACGGATCGAGCGCTCCCAGCACCCGGTCCCACAGGCCGCCCGGCTGGTGCACGGGGATGACGGCGTGAAAGGCCCCCGACTCTCCGCCACCGCTCGCCAGGATGACGAGCAGGAAGGGCGTCTCGGGGTCGAGCTCGGGCTGCTCCTTCAGGGCCGGATACTCCCACGAGTACTCCCAGCCCTCGCTCAGCCTCTTGGCCCGCGCCTTGACGTGGTACATGGTCGTTATCCAGTCGCCGGTGTCGGCGTCGCGCACGGCGTAGTAGAGGGTCTCGATCTCTTGGTCGAAGATCGGCCTCGCCACGAACTCGCCCTTCCTCTTGCGCTCTACGAAGTCCCGGTCGGCGTTGACCAGGACGATGCCGTCTCCGGGCGGGGCCTGGGCCAAGGCGACCCCGCTCGACGGGATCGCCAGCAGCGCCGCCAGCAGCAGCGCTGCCGCCAGGGACAGCAGCCGTCTAACGGACCGGCTTGTCGATTGCGGTGACACCTCGCCGCCTCCTCGCAGTTGGTCGAGCCGAAGCTCGTGCAATCGAGTGTGGGGAGTCTGGGAGGGTTATCCAACGAGACATAACGGGGGGTGAGGTCGCCCCCGGGGGCACGCACACCCCCCGTTATGACGCATGTGAATGCGAGGGGCGTTCGTGGTGTCATGGGGCTGTACAGGAGATGGAGTTGGTTCCGAAAACGGAAGTGGGGGCTGAGGTGAAGCTGAATCGGGGCGAAAGGCCCCCTACAGGACAATCGGGGGAAGCACTTCGGTTCCAGGGCTGGTTCCGGTGCCGGTTCCAGTGCTCAGCTACGGAAGTTCCGTTTTCGGAATCGGGCCTCTTGGGGAGTGACTTCCGTTTGGCAGCTATGAAAGTTCCGTTTTCGGAAGTGGCCGATTTTCCTGTGCTCAGCTACGGATGTGTCGGTGTTCGGAAATCGAAGGAGGAGAGGAATGGAGAAGAAATTGGTCGACGGGGACGCCACACCCAACCTGGAGAGTCTTCAGAAGGTGCGGTTGACGGCGCTGCTGCACGACCTGTTGAAGGAGGGCAAGCTGGAGGCGGCCCAGCTCCTGGGGGTCAACTACAAGACCCTGGCGGCCGCGGTCGACTCTGGGACCCTGACGCCCAGGCTGTCCGACGCGCTGGAGAAGGTGCTGTTGTCCAGGGAGATCGAGGCCTTCGAGAAGGTCAGGGAGCGGGTGGAGGAGTTGGAGGGCAGGTTGGATGCGGTCGCAGGGCGAGTTGGGAACATCCCTGGCGAGATCGAGGAGGCCGTCGGGAGGGAGGTGGAGCGCCGCATGGCGCAGACGGAGGAGCCACCTGTCGACGCGAAGATGCAAACCCCGGAAGCTGCAACCCAGGATGGGGCGGTCGACAAGGGAAATGCACCGGCTCGCCAGCTGTTCAGGAGAACGAGCCCATCGGTGATCACGATGGAGCCTCAGCCCGGCGACGAGCAGGTCTTCGGCGACGCGTGGCCGCTGGTTGACGAGTGGCGAGGGCTGCGGGAGAGGCACCCGACTGATGGCAGCGGAGTGTCGTGGCTGGCTGACGAGGAGCGGCTGCGGGAGCTGGAGATATCCTTGGTCGGCGAGCACGGGCTGACGATGCCTCCCGACACGGACCCCTGGGACAGCCTGAGCCGGAGGACGCAGGTCCGCTGGCGCACGCAGACGCTGGAGAGGGTGCGCAGGGAGCGGGTTCTGGCGCAGATCAGGCGGCGGATTCGGCAGATTCTGACCCTGGGCCGGTGGCGGAACTAGGCACAGGTCCATCACAGGCCCATTGTTGGCGCAAAGAGGACAGTGATATGAGCGTTATGACCTGTTGCCGTTGCCACCGGCGCCTGTCATCGGTGATACTGAGTTCAGTTTCAGGCTTTTCCAGAGTTTCCCGCCCTAGAAACCTGGAGGGTCCGTCCCAGACCCGGGAACGACCGCATAGGATTGAGCGCTGCTCTCCGAACGGTCAGCCCAACAGGGATAAGCGCCTTCCCGCTGCGTGATGCGGTCGATGGATCGAGCACTGCTCTCCTGACCCCGCCTCGAAAGCCGGGACACTTCGGTCGGAGTGCTCATGCCGCTCCGTCCGGTTCCTCATGCCTGCGGGATGGCAGTACGACGCCATGCCGCAGCTTCGACACGCGCCGGTCTGCCGTTGCAAGCAGGCTGGCCGCTCCACGTCTCGCAGCTTCCCCCAGGTCGCATTCCGCCCTGGGTGAGCTGCGTCTTCTTCACCCCCGGTTTCTCCTGCGTTCCACGCGCTGGCGGGCCGGGTGCGTCTTCGGCAATCGGACACGGAATCAGGCAAGTCGGCAAAGGAGGTAACGCACATGGCGACGTTGGAATGGACACACACCGGAGAGGAGATGTGATGAGTAACGAGCTGTACCTGGCCACCACAGTTGAGGGAGTCGAGATCGAGATTGAAGTGTACGAGGGGCAACAGACGGTCGTCGTGCCAGGTCGAGGTAGCTTCACTCTGCCGAGCCGAGGCCGCGCCCGCCTGTTCGTCAACGACGGACTGGACGTCGACCCCATCCTGCCAATCGTCCGGCATCTGCTCGGCTTCGCGCCTGATACGAAGTTCTACTGGGAGATACGCGCTCACGGGAGGCGCGCCCAGACTGCACATCGTCTCGGACACGTCATCACGGTCCGCCGGGCACAGGCTTGGCGTCGGAACGGACACACACCATCGGAGAAGGAGGAGTAGACATGGCGGAACAGTACACGGGACCGAGCGCGATGCGGATAGCGAACCTGCTGCCGCACCGGGTGAGCTTCGAGCGCGGGTGGTTCTGGACGACGACGGCGGTCTGTCACGGCGGCAAGTCGGACGGTCTGGCGTTTCGGCAGCGGCCCGACGGCAACGGCATCGAAACCCGCTGCCACACCGGGGGCTGCTCGGCCGGCGTGATTATAACCGAGCTTGAGGCGCTCATCGGGCTGCCCATCTGGACGGCATACGAGCCGGTGAGCGAGGCGGCGGTCAAGGCCCCTGAGAAGCGGCCGTGGTGGAAGCGGAAGCGGGTCGTGGTGGCTGCGGTGGTCGCGCTGGTCATTGCGGCGCCGCTGATCACCGGCGACGTGGAACTCTTCGCGCTCAACCTCGTCGGGCTGGGCATCGGCGCGCTGCTGCTTAGACGGTTCATGCCCCGGCGTCCGGTAGGGAGGCCGCCTCGTCGCTGACAACGAGGGTCTCCGGCTCACTCAATCCACCCCAACACGCAAGGGCCGTCTCCCATCCGGGAGCGGCCCTTCTTCTTTGCCCGCAGGCGGGCGCAATCCACAGGCAACACAACACGAAGGAGGTCGTGATGACGACGGCAACATTGGTGAACGGAACCCGGACGATGGACAACGTAGTGCGGCCCCGGCGCAGCCTCGAAGAGCTGGTCGACCAGCTCATGGCGGCGCTGTTCAAGGAGGAGGAGCCGGAGGCGGCATCGGCGACGGAGATACCGAGCGTGGCCAAGATCGTTCACGAGGCGCGGCGTCTCCGGCAGGCTGGAGACGTGGACGGCGCGCTGGCGGTCCTCGCCGGCGTGGACACGGCGAAGACGGCACAGAGGGAGTCCCGGTGGGCCTTCTCGGAGTGGACGCAGCTGGTGAAGCGGCGGTTCGGCGGCCGCGGCGTCCTGGTCTACAGCCAGGCAACGGGACGGGCCGCCGCGCTGGTGCCCGGGGGCGACCGCGGGACGCTGGAGGTCGCGGCGGTCCTGGGGATGCGCTGGCGGCCGGGGAAGGTGGTCTCGCGGCGCAGCCTCCGGGGCCTCCGGCCCCTGACCGGAGGTGCGTGATGGTCACGGCCAACGTGGACATCCCCGCGCTGAAGGCCCGGCACCCGCTGGGCGACACGGTGGAGGCCGCCGGGGTGCGGCTGCGCGGTCGTGGAAGGGTCCGCCAGGGCGTCTGCCCCTTCCACGACGAGGCTGAGGGCAGCTTCACGGTGTACGCCGACTCGGAGAGATTCTACTGCTTCGGCTGCGGCGAGGGCGGCGACGTGCTGGACTTCATCCAGCGGGCCGAGGGCCTGAGCCTGCCGGAGGCCATCGCGCGGCTGGACGGCAGCCCCGGGCTTGCGCCCAGGGCCGCCACTCGTCCAGCCGGAACGCGCCGTCCGAGGTCCGCCGCGCTGGCTCCCCGCGACCCCGCCCTGCTGACGGCGGCGGCGCGCTTCTACGCCGGACGGCTCCGGCGTTCTCCAGAAGCGCGGGAGTATCTGGCCTCGCGGGGCGTCGGCCCGGTCGCCGCAGCCCGCCTCGGTCTCGGCTACTCGCCGGGCGGCGGGCTGCGGCAGGCCCTTGAGTCCCTCGGCTTCTCGGAGAAGCGGCTGCGGGACTCGGGGCTGTTCACCGAGCGGGGAGCGGAGCGGTTCGCCGGCATGGTCGTCGTTCCCGACGGCTCCGGCGGCCTCGTCCGCTGGCTCGCGGGCCGGGCCGTCGATCCCCACCGGACTCCCCGCTTCCAGGCGCTCCCCGGCCCCAAGCCGGTGCTTGGGCTCGGGCGTCTCGGCCCCGCGCCTCCATGGGCGGTCGTCGCCGAGGGCCTCTTCGACTGGCTCGCCCTTACCGGATGGGGCCTTCCCGCCGTCGCCGCCCTGGGCACCCAGGGCATGGAGCGGGTCGCCTCCGCCCTGCGGGGCTGTCCCAGCGTCTTCCTCGCCTTCGATGCCGACGACGCGGGCCGTGAGGCGACGGAGCGGCTTCTGACCCTGCTCGGTCGCAGGGCCGCCGCAGTCACCCTTCCCGCAGGTGTCGGCGACGTTGGCGAGCTTGCGTCCCTCCCCCACGGAGAGGCCGCCTTCCTCCGCCTGCTCTCACGGGCGGCACGCTCCGCCCGCTAGCGGCTCCCCGCCGCTTCTCTGCGGGCTTCCCACCCCACCTCGCCTCTCTCTAACGGGACTTGCTCCCGCTTCCCCGATCCCCACTCTCATCGCCCAGAGCCTGCCCCCGACTCCGATCGGGGGAGGACCTATGCCCAATTCACGACGGGCTTCGCCCGCACACGGTTTCCCGTAGAGGGAACCCGCATCGGCCATTCGCTACAGGAACACACCACACAGAAGGAGCTTGAGATGTTCAACAGGAACGGAAGCAACAACGGAAATGGGAGCGCGAACGGAGTCCACAAGGAGACCGCCCCCGTGTCGAGCACGGGGCAGGCTATAGCCGCCAGGAACGGCAACGGGCACAAGCCCGACGCCGCCATCGTCAGCGAGCACGAGTTGCTCTGGGACGGGCTCTCGCCCGCCGTCACCCAGGCGCTCGGACAGCCCCTCGACCCCGAGCTGGTCTCCCAGCGCAAGGGGCGCGCCGGCAAGTTCTACGACTACCTCGAAGGCCACCTCGTCATCGAGCAGGCCAACCGCATCTTCGGATACGGAGGGTGGGGTTACGAGCTGGTCGGGGACGTCACCCTCCGCCAGGTCGAGACCGTCGATACCCATACGGGCGAGGTGAAGGTCGCGTCTGCCTACAGCGCCCCGGTGCGCGTCACCGTGGCGGGCGCTCTGCCACGCACAGACCTCGGCGTCCACCCAGTGGCCGAGGACACCCAGGACGGACACGACACGGCAATGAAGGGCGCGGTGACCGACGGCTTGAAGCGGGCCTTCCGCAGCTTCGGGGTCCAGTTCGGCAACGGCTTCTACGGCGACCAGCCGCAGGTCGGCAATGCGCCGCAACCGCAACGGGTCCCCGCCCAGAGCCAGCCCCGTACTGGAAACGGGGCCAACGGCAACTCCGGCCAGAACCAGGCCAATGACCGCGCCGAGGCACAGGCCGAGAAGCTGCGCAGGCGGCTCTTCGAGATCGCCGCCGAGCAGGGTCTCGACGAAGACCAGGTGCGGACCGCCGTCGTGGACCGCACGGGCAAGAGCATCGACGACCTGGACGGCACCGAGCTTGGCCCGCTGGTGGAGGCCGCCGCCAACAAGCTCCGGCAGATGCAGCAGGCCCAGGCCGCCTAGTCTGCTGGTCCATCGGGTCCGCAATCGAGCGGGGTCGTCTCTTCGGGGGCGGCCCCGCTTCTCATTACAGGACAAGGAGGCAACGACGATGACCACGACGACCGTAACTTACACACCCTGGGGTTGGACACGGGACATCGAGGAGCTTGCCGAGGGCGTCTGGCGGGTCTGGACGCCGAGCCACGGGGGGCTGAAGCTCAGCCTGGAGCGTTGGGACTCCCTTCCCGCCGAATTGCGGGACGCCATGTACACACAGACCTTTGCGGAGGAGGACTGCGAGGAGCCCATCGTAAGAACGCTCCTGGGCCTCGGCGACGAATGCGAGAGGGAGATGGCCCTGAAGGTAGCGGGCTACTTCGACCGCTACGCTCCGGCGCTCCCCTACCTCCGCGACTGCCCTCCGGGCATCCACCACCACGCTATAGCCTTCTCCGGCGGGTTGTGCACCGACCCCTTCGAGCGGTTCGACACCCGCGTGGAGGCCGAGTCCTTCGTGGGCGACGCCGAGATGGTGCGGGCCTACGGGAGGATGGAGGCCATCGAGTGCACCGGGACGCGCCCGCTCTGCCTCGGAAAGGCGGGCAGGCCATGACCACGATGACGCGGCCTCGGCCCCGCACCCTGCCCAGCACAACGACGCGGCTTCAGACGGAGATGGGGAACCTGTTCGTAACGGTGTCCGTGGACGAGGACGGCGAGCCGTTCGAGGTCTTCGGAGTCCTCGGCAAGGGCGGAAGTTTCCAACACGGGGTCACCGAGCTGGCCTGCCGCCTGATCTCCCTGCACATGCGGAGAGGTACGCCGTTGGAGGAGATCATCGACCAGATCCAGGGCATCGCCGAGATGCAGCCGTTCTTCAACCAGTTGGACGACGGCAGGAGCGTCGCCGTTCTCGGCCTCGGAGACGGGATCGCGCACATCCTCAAGGCCCACCTGAGGGCCAGGGAAGAGCGAGAGGCGGAGACGGCGCAGGAGGCGGCGATTGAGATGAAAGCGGCCGCATGAACGGCAAGGACAACGGCATCGAGGCGGGGCTGTCTCCCACAGAGGAGGCGGCCCCGCTTCCCATTTACAGGAAGGAGCACAGAGACATGACGACTGAGACAACCGACAGGGCGGAGGTCTTCTCCCGTCCTGCGGCGCGGTTCGACGACGACGGCAACCTGGAGGTGCGGGCATCCTCGGCCCTGGGCTGCCGCCGCGCCCTCTGGTATGCGTCGACGGGCTACGAGCCTACGAATCCCCCCAGTGAGGAGTCGCTGACGGCGATGGAGGCGGGCAACGCCCTTGAGCCGGTGGTGGTCCGGGCGATGGAGCGGGCGGGTTGGAAGGTCGATGCGGCCGACCCTCACGATCCCGAACGGGTGTCCATGCGGCTCGGCCCCAACCCCGCATCGGGTACGGGGCAGGCTCTGCTGGTCGTCGGCCACCCTGACGCCACGGGGCGGATGCCTCTGGAGCAAAGCCTGCCCCCGACTGGATCGGGGGACGAGACAGCCCCGCCACAGCTCTTCTTGTTCGACGACGAGCCGCAAGCTTCCGCCCACAGCGACCCGATGGTCGTGGAGATCAAGACCAGGGGGCCGGAGGCTTTCAGGCGGTGGCGGACGCTCGGAGCCGAGCGCAGCCATCCGGCGTCGGTGGCCCAGGCCGCCTTCTACACCTACGGGACGTTCGGAGGATGGCCTCGGGACACGGTGATCGCCACGATGGACACCGGCAACCGCACCTGGGACTACGAAATCATCCCCGCCGAACGGCTGGAGCGGGTCTTGCAGGACGCCTGCGAATGGCTGGGTGAGCTGGCCGCGCACCACGTACGGAACGGGCCTGACCCGGACGTTCTGCCCGACCGGGACTTTTCCGCCTCCAGCTGGCAGTGCCGGTCGTGCCCGTATCTGGCGGTCTGCCTGCCGGGTGCGGAGGAACCGAGCGATGAACCGGAGACCGAGATAGAGGAGGTGAGCGACGAAGAGGCGCGGGACGCGGTGGCGGCCTATGCAGAGGCACAGGAATCCGTGAAGGAGCCTGAGAAGGCCAAGCGCGGGGCGCTGGACACCCTGAAGGCTTGGATGCGCCGCCAGGGGGACTCCAAGGCGACGGTCGGGGGCCGCACGGTCACCCTCGTCACTTCGACCAGGTACTCCGTCAACCACCGAAAGCTCAATGAGCTGCTGGCCCCGGAGGTCCGGGCCGACGTGGTGACGGAGAGCGAGTCGGAGTACGTTCGGGTGACATAGCCGCTCTCAAATGGGGAGCGCAGGACGGGGCCGGCGCCCCGCGTTACATCGACGGACATAGGAGGGTTTTGATGAACGTCGAAGCGATGGTCCAAGGGCTGCAAGGCAGCCTGCCGGACATCTTCGAGTGCTCCGAAACGCCGAGCGGCTCGGTGCGCATACGGACGCTGCTGACCTACCCAGACGGCACCCTGGTCGATCTCTTTCTGATTGCCAGGGACGATGGGGCCGTCGTGGTCACCGACTACGGCGACACGATTGGTTGGCTCCGAATGCAGTCCGCCAGGGGCCTCACCAGAGGCCAGAACAGGAAGATTGCCCGGGTGTGCCAGAGCCTGAACGTGGCGAGGGCGCAGGGTCGGGTCACGGTGATCGCTCAGGACTGCCAGACGCTTGGCGAACCGGTTGCCAGAGTTGCGCAGGCTGCGGTCCTGATTTCGCACATCGCATTCAGCTAGACGCTCCCTGACCGGAGCGCAGGACGGGGCCGTCTTCCCTCTATCGGGGAGCCGGCCCCGCTTTCATTCAAACGGGCGCGGCAAGCACCGCGCTACTTCACACACAAGGAGAATCGAAATGGCACGGACGATCAACAAGGTAGAGCTCCTGGGCAGGGTCGGCGTAGACCCGGAGATGCAGTACACCCCCGGCGGCACGGCCGTCACCAAGCTGCGGCTGGCGACGGACCGCTACCGCAAGGACGCCGAGGACGAGACCGACTGGCACAACATCGTAGTTTGGGGTGCGACGGCTGAGGCGGTGAACCAGTACGTGGCCAAGGGAGAGCGCATCTACGTCGCGGGCCGCCTGGTCCAGAACTCCTGGGAGACCGACGACGGCCAGCGCCGCCACCGCACCGAGGTCCACGCCTCCGAGGTCGTGTTCCTCGACTCCCGGAACGGGAATGGCAACGGCGACGCCGGGCAGGCCCCCGACGCCTCGCCCTTCGAGTAGCCCGCCAGTCTATAGCCGCACAGCGACGCCTTCCCGAAGGCGCAACACCCACGGGGCCGCCTCCCCACTACCGGGACGGCCCTGCCCTCGTTTTCCGACCAATGCCAAAGGAAGGTGACAGCAATGAGCATAACCATGTGGCTGGCCTTGGGGGAGCGCGGCATTTCGTCCGAGGCCATAGCTCTTACGGCCCTCGGCGTGCATCCCATTGGACACGATGCGTCGTGGCCTCACGACCCCGGCGACCTGCGCCGGTGCCTGCTGCTCCTGGAAGAGGCGCCGGAGACCCGTGAGAACGGACTCCTGGTCCTGGCGAAGCGGTGTCCGAAGTGGGCCGCTCTGCTGAACGTCTGGGACCGCCTGTCGGAGACATTGCGCTCCGAGATCGGCGAGACCCTCCCGCCGGGAGGCTCAGCGCCCAAGACGTGGGCATTGATGAAGGAGGCGTTGGACTCGGCCGACAGGGGCTGAGCGATTCTTCAGGACGCCTGCGGGACCCACAACCGCATAGCGACGCCCGCATCAGCCGGGCGCAACACAACGGGGCTGCTTCCCAAACCTACAGGGGGGCCGCCCCGCTCCTGTTTTAACCGATAACGAAGGAGGCCGACATGACCAGGAAGAAGAGCCCCACCAAGGACGCCGCGCTCCTGGACGCGCTGCGCAGCAACCTGAACCTGCTGGGGGAGCTGGCGGTCCGCTACGACGTGGCGACAAGGCCGGAAGGCCCCGAGGACCCGCCCGCCATCAACTGCCCCGAAGACGTGCGAAGGCTGTTGGGGCCGGAGATGTCCGGCCTGGCCCAGGAGCAGCTTCGGGTGCTGCTCGTGAACACCAAGAACCTGGTTGTCGGCCAACGGGTCGTCTACCAGGGCAACGTCAACTCCTCGATGATCAGGCCCGCCGAGGTGCTGCGGCACGCCGTCATTGAGGCCGTCCCCAGCATCATCATCAGCCACAATCACCCCTCCCAGGACCCGACGCCCAGCCCGGATGACGTCGCAATCACGAGGAAGCTGTCGCAGGCGGCGAATCTGCTGGACATCGAGCTCCTGGACCACGTGGTCATCGGCGGGGAGCGGTTCGTAAGCCTCAAGGAACGGGGGCTGATGGCCGGATAGAGCCGGTCCCACCCCGCAGGACGCACGGAAACCAAGAGATGAGAGAGGAAGCCATGACAGACAGAGACATTCGGGACGCACCCATCAAGTGGAAGGTTCAGGGGGCCGGGTTCGTAATGGAAGGCGGGTTCGTGGCCTTGGTGGACAGGGACCCGGACCCGTTTGCCTGCACCGGCTACAACGGCCCTGCGGAGGGCATGGAGGCCCACCTGAGCACGTGTCGGGAGACCTGGGCCACCGTGTGGGCGCTGGAGGGCGACACGCTCGAAGAGGCCAGACAGTCCCTGGCGGAGTCTCGCTTTCGCGGGGCCGCCTACCATGTGAACGACTGCGAGCTCCTGGACGACCGTCCCCTAGAGGACACCCGCTAGCACGAGAGGACCGCATCGACCCCTACCGGGGCTTCACGCGGGGGGACACCCTCCCGCGCTTGCATCACCCACACCAAGGAACGAAAGGAGACTGCCCATGTTGCAGACTCACGCCATCGACCCCGAAGACCCCGCATCCAGTGCGGGGCAGGCTCTCTACACCATCTCGGCGGCCGGCTTCTCGGCCACCGCCGACGCCTTCGCCCGCGACGAGGAGACCGACGGCCTCTGGTTCGTCTCGATGGTCGGCTCCCAGACGGCGCTCAAGGCGATCTGGGCATCCCTGCTCAAGCAGCCCCCGGGCGTCGCCCACATCATCAGGGGCGCGGACGGAATGGCGCTTCACGGCGGCTACCAGCGCTGCGTGATTCCGTACGAGACCATCGGCACCTGGACGACCAAGATCGCCCGCCTGCCGGCGACCGGCGGCTGGCACGCACTCGTCTACACCAAGACCGCGGAGTTCGGCTACGAGAAGGACTCCTTCCTCCTGCTGGCTCAGTCGGAGGAGGATGCCCCGGCTCTCCATCACCGCTTCCTCGACAAGCGCAGCCCGCTCCCCCTCCACGGCTCCTGGGCGGGCTGGCTCTGGCAGCGGGGCATCGAGGAAGAGGAGATAGTCCCCCTGCAATCGGTGGGCGTCTCGGCCTACCGGTGCTCCCCCAAGGCCAAGAAGCTGCGCGAAGACCTGTCCGACGCCGTGGCGTCGGGCCGGCTCACGCTGCCCGGGGAGGCGTCCGATGGATAGGACGCTGAAGCGGGCCAAGCGCAACAACAAGCGGCGCGGACAGCGCAACCACGGGGCATGGCAGCGGTTCTCCCCCGACGGGAAGACCTGCCGCTACTGCGAGCACGACGGCTCGCAGCACCTGTGCCGGTCAGGCCAGTCCCACTTCTACCGGCCCGCGACGGAGGCGGAGCGGCGGGACCCTTCGGTCATGCTCTACCGCCACACCCCCGTATCGAGTACGGGGCAGGCTCTGCCGGACGGCGGCTCGATGCTGGTGAGGCGGATGACCGTCGTTGCCCGCGCCGAGCTGATAACCGCCTTCTGCACGGCGTGCGCCGAGACCATCGGCACCCATCAGGTGCTCTGTTTCCAGCGCAACCTGGCTATCGGAGAGGTAATCGGCATCGAGACTCGCCGCAAGGACCTGGCAATCGCCGCCTGAAGGCGGCGGGAAAGGAGAGACGACATGAGACTCGCTGCACAAGCCAAAGGGGGCTACTACCCCACTCCCGACCGGGTGGTGGACCTGATTGCCGAGTTGATTCACACCCCCACCGGCCACTACCACCGGGGCCGGGAGACCATCCGCGTCCTCGACCCCTGCTGCGGGGCCGGGGACGCCCTTGAGCGGTTGGCCGAGCGCCTGGACAGGCCCAACGCCCTGTCCATCGAGACCTACGGCGTGGAGCTGCACCGGGACAGGGCAGAAGAGGCCGAGAAGCGGCTCCACCGCACCCTGGCCTCGGACCTGTTCGCTACCTCGATAGCAAACGGGGCCTTCGGCCTGCTGCTCTTGAATCCGCCTTATGACTTTGATTCCGAAGACAAGCGGACGGAGCACGCCTTCTTGACGCAAACCACGCGCTACCTGGCCGAGAGCGGCCTGCTGGTCTTCATCGTGCCACGGCAGCGCCTCGCGGTCTCGGCCCGCTACCTGTCCACCCACTACGGGCGGATGCGGTGCTGGGCATTCCCAGACCCTGAACGGGAGGTCTTCGACCAGGTGGTGCTGATGGGGTACAGGAAGGCCGACCCCGTTCCCGACGCCCCCGCCGAGAGCATGGTCCTGGAGTGGGCGCTGGGGGAGCCGGAGCCTTTGCGCTCCCAGCGCAACTCCTACTCCCACCCGGAGTACACCCCCGCCACCACGCCGAGCGGCGACGTCCTGTTCACCACCCGGACCGTCGATCCCGTCGCTGCGGCGGCTGAGGCCCGCCGGTCGGGGCTGTGGGCCAGCACGGAGATAACCGACTCCCTGTGGCCCACCAGACTTGACGAAATCAAGAACCTTCACCATTACTTTCGCTTTGGCGGTGTAATCGTCCATCTACCCCGCTTCGCCCGGTGGGGAGACCCAGCCAGGCGCCTCCGGGCAACCCCTCTGGTACAGTACGAAATCGCCGAGCCCCTGCTGATACGGCATGGGCTCTTCGTTTGTGCAGGCGAGTGGCTGGCGCTCGGCAGAGGCAAAACACCCTTCCAACGCGCCAGCCATCGCGCTCTCTTACGCGCTATTCGCGGTTGGCCCGTCCACAACGAAGGGGCTGCGCCCACACACTTTGCCCGCCCTGATCTTGAGACGGCCAGTACCACGGGCGGCTCGCAACGCCTCAATGGAGAGGGTCGCCAGCCTGGCGCAGGCAAGGTATTCGGCGGCGTAGCCATAAGCCTCTGCCAAAGTGACCTGGTCCCGACAATAACTGCGACCCGGCGAAGATAAGCCCGGTCCGTGCTCACCCCATCAGAACCCAATCCCTCAATCGTATTGACAAAAGGCCGGGCTGTCGGGTAATGTCAAAGGCGATGATCTGGGCTGATTTCGCTCCCTGAGCGGTAGGAGGTGTATTCTATTTGGTTCCGATTGGAGGCAAACGGCGATGGCGTCCCGGCGACCCCTGCCGCCGCTGCGCTGACCGCGCTTGGGGCCGCCGTCCACGGCGGTCTAGTGCGAACGTCGCCCCCTGATTTTCCTTCTGGCCTAGCCCCCCAGCCGCTTCCGGCTTCCTCCATATCCTTCCGTGACATAGATGGGCGCAGGCCGGAGCCTGTGGCAGGACCTTCCGGCGGCAGGCAAACTACTACTAGGAACGAACATTGAGAACCCACGCCCAACCCTTTCTGTTTATCGCCATTCCGCTTATGTGTATCTTGGCGTCCATCCTACTCTTGGCCGCCTGCGGAGGCGGCGAGAGCAAGGAGGACATCATCGCTCAGACTTGGGACTGCTGGGCCCAGGGGGACACTGAAGTCTTCGAGGCAAGCATGCTCATGATGTTCCCCACCGCCAACGATATGGACGAGGCCAAGGCGCAGTTCATCTATGTGAGTTCCGTCGCTCCGATCGAAGACCTGAAGGCGAGCCGCGACGAAGCCTGCAGTAACGTGCCTTCCTAGCCTGCCACCACGCTTCCAACGGCCCCGGCTACCGCTCCGGCCGCCACCGCCGAAGCCCGCATCCGGGAGTTGGAAGAGCGGCTCCGGCAGCAGGGCGCCTGACACCGCCAGACAGCGGGTCTGTGGTTGCTCGGCAGCGCAGCCCGTACTGCGAGGAAGTGATTCGATGAACCTGCTAACGGCCATTACCGGTGTCCTGTCAGGTCCACCCCGCCTGTTGAGGGTGGCCGCGCCCCCCGCATAAACGTTCTAGTCTAACCCTCCCTAGCCGCCGAAAAGCATAGCTATGAAAAACATTGCATTCCAGTGGAGAAACGTAAGTGGGGACGGCCAAGGGCTGGTTTTCCGTCCCCACCTGGCGGTCCTTCTTGTCCTGTGTTTCGTTCTGGCCGTCCCACTGGCCTGTGACTTCATCCCCGGCGTCGGCCGCGCGGAGTTAGACAGAGACGCGTTGGTCGCTTTCTACAATGCCACGGGGGGCGAAAACTGGGAGCGGTCCTGGCCAATCGACAAAAAAGGACATTATACTAACTGGTTCGGAATTTCCGCCAAAAAAGAGTATGTAGAAGGCGGACCAGGCTCATCCTATGCCGGCATCGATTACACCAATCATCGTTTGATTTTACCAGGAAATAACCTGCGCGGAGAGTTGCCACCAGAACTGGGCAACGTCGGCGACCTGGTAGTGCTGGAGCTCAGCGGGAACCAGTTGAGCGGACAGATTCCGCCCGAACTGGGCAAGTTGGGTAACCTGAGAACTCTGTACCTTCACGAGAACCAGTTGAGCGGCGAGATTCCACCGGAACTAGGCAACCTGTCCAACCTGATATGGCTGGACCTTCACGAAAATCAACTTAGCGGCGAGATCCCGCCGGAATTGGGCAAGCTTAGCGAACTGGAACAACTTTACCTCGGCGGGAACCAGCTGACCGGGTGCATACCAAGAAGTCTGCGGGATGTACCGGACAATGACTTTGCGGACCTGGACCTGCCGTTCTGCGATCGATGAAGCTGGCCCTTCAACCTGACCCCTGGCGTTGTTTGGGACCCCAGACTTGGTGCCAAAGAGCAAGGGTTCCAGGGACGTTTGACGCATAGAAAGACTGAGGAACGGGGCACCGCTCTTGGCCAGCCGGGCGTCTCCGTCAGTGAGGTTAATGCGCTTCTGGCGTTCCTTTCTCTCAAGGTCGGCCATCGCCTGCCTCACTTGCTCCCTCAGCATCTCCTTGTTGGCCAACTCCCTGGGCAGATGGGCAGAGGCCGTATCTTCTCCCGCTTCGTTCTGAGCTTCAAGGTCACGTATCGCCGCTTCTACACGGCTCAATAACTGGCGCAGTTCCTCGGCGTTGTGGGTCCTGTACACCGATGCGTTGGCGCTCACCTTCGTACCATCCACCGCCTGCACCGCCAGGTCCAGCAGCTTCATCGTGACCGCCGTATGAACCGTTCTCTCAAACAGTTTCCTCATGGACTGCCTGTGTTCTTTGTAGAATCGCCACAAGGTGTTGTGATCTGGATGCTGCCACCCGGTCAGCCACAGGTACGGTATCTGGTCCCGGCAGGCCGTCTCCAACTTCCGGCAGGAGCGCACACCACTCATGAAGCCGTACCGCCACACGCTCAACAGCGCACGAGGATGGTAGGCTGGCGCTCCCAGCGGGTCCCCTTCTATATCGACGCCGAGCTCAGCCCAGTCGTCCTTGTCCAATGCATCCACGAACTCAGCCACGAATCGCGCTGGGTGATCCAATGGCAACAGCTCGTCAAGAGACGGCGGCAACAACCACATCTGCTCTCGGTCCATATCTCGAAGCGGCATCCCTTTGGCTCCTCTCCCGGTTGGGTTGTCCGCCCTCTCACATCCAAATCCCTACTACCATTAAGGTTGTGCCACCAATCAGGCAGACTACACAAACCCCGTTCAGTATCAACAGTCTCTTGCTCATACTCTTGACCCTGAGCACCAGTCCTTGAAGGATCCCTCGGTCGGTCCCGACGATGCGTGCCATACCTGATTCCGCGTGGGAAAGAATTATCAGTGCCAACACTGCCGCAACGTCGATAACCAGACCTGCCGTAGAGAAAATCTCCGCCACGGATCACCTCCCTAGTTTCGTAGTGCCCCGACCTATAGCGCGGTCGCTCCTTGACATGCTCTACCTAGACTCCATACACGAAAACCGCACAAGCCCCTCATAGTGTACCCATTGATATTCTCACAGACTTTTGAGACAGGCTCTTATGGAGCGATGCCCTCCCCTAGCTGCCCGTGCATCCGGCCCTTGCATCTTGATTCCGGCATGGGATAATCAGACCAACCGCCTGTCCATATATGCGGCCCCTTTTTGTTGCCCGCTTTCCGACGGGCTATTGACTCTCTTTCTGTGTTTGCCCTATTCTTGCTTCAGACAAATCACCTTCGGGAGGGGCAGGCGATGGAAGCCAAGAAGAAGAGACTCACCCTAGACTTAGACCCCGCCTTTCAGCGGCGCCTGAAGGTCATCGCCGCGCTCAAAGGCGTCAGCATGCGCCTGTACTGCCGGACCGCCATCGACCGGGAGTTGACAAAGGACGAAGCCAACGGCCTAACGGGTCTGCCCTCCTCCCTCTCTGACGCGGAGCGGTTCGAAGCGCTCCAAGAGAAGTACTTTGGAGATAGGGTGCTGTCTGGAAGCGGGGCTGACTACATCCGAGAGGCCCGCGAGATCAGGGACGCCCAGATCGAGAACTGGGCATGAGCGAGTTCGTCGTCGTTGATGCAAGCGTGGCATTCAAGTGGCTGGTGAGGGAGGAGCACACCGACAAGGCCCTGGCAATTCTTCGGGTTTGGGATAGTCAAGACATCAGGCCAGCGGCTCCTTATCTGATGCCCTTTGAGGTGGCTAACGCTCTCCATAGGCGAATAACACAGGGCGAGCTAAGTGTCGAGGCGGCTGCCGATCTCATCGGTAGTCTGCTGTCGTCGCGTCTCGAACTGCATCAGCCGCCCAATCTTCATCGCAGGGCGCTCGAGTTGGCCGGCCAGCTCAAGCAAGGCGCAGTCTACGACGCCCACTACCTGGCGCTGGCTGAGAGTCTCGATTGCGAGCTGTGGACCGCCGACCAGAGGTTTTACCGAGCGGCAGGCCCAGGCGTTGAAAACCTGCGCTGGATAGGGGAGTTCAGTGTGCAGGATAACGGATAGGGCAAGGTCACGTCCCGTCAAGTGGTGTAAGAGTGCGTCATCCTGTTGATGTTGTCTAAGCCGCAGTCGCCTCGGCGAGATCGGCCTCCGGA
This sequence comes from Dehalococcoidia bacterium, assembly GCA_965262055.1. Classification (GTDB taxonomy): domain Bacteria; phylum Chloroflexota; class Dehalococcoidia; order Lucifugimonadales. The sequence goes on along the minus strand of CBDHEI010000001.1, from coordinate 119,119 downwards.
AGAGCTTCGTTTAGGATCAGAATGGCGGGTGTGAGGTATCGGCGGCCAACGGCCCATTCGTCGTGCTGTTCAGCCAGGACGGCGCCAACCAGGCGACGCGCGGCTGGTCGGTTAGGGAAGATGCCCACGACATCGGTGCGACGTCTGATCTCCTTGTTGAGGCGCTCCAGGGGGTTGTTGGACCAGATCTTCTTCCAGTGGGGGACAGGGAAGCTGGAGAAGGCCAGGATATCGGGTCCAGCCTCGTCCAGTAGAGAGGCCACCTGAGGGAACCGGTCTCCGAGTTGATCGGTCACCCTGTCGAGTTGGGCGTGTACCTCATCGGGGGAGGGTTGCTGGTAGATGGTGCGGACCATGGTGGCCACCCATGGTTGGACTCTTCTGGGTACCCGAGTGAGCAGGTTGGTCATGAAGTGGGTGCGGCACCGTTGCCAGCTGGCTCCGCCGAAGACTGCGGCGATGGCGCCGCGGAGTCCCTGATGAGCGTCCGAGACCACCAGCTCCACCCCGCTGAGGCCTCTGGCGGACAGCGAGCGTAGGAAGGCCAGCCAGAAGGCGCCGTCTTCACTGGTACCGACGTCCATCCCAATGATCTCCCGCTTGCCCTCGCCATTGACCGCCGTTGCCACCACCACGCTGACGTTGACGATCCTGCCGTCCTCCCTGACCTTCTGGGTCAGTGCGTCCAGCCACAGGTAAGGGTAGGGTCCACCGTCCAGCGGACGGCCCAGGAAGCCATCCACCACCACGTCCAGATCCTGACAGATGCGCGACACCTGGCTCTTGGAGATGCCCTCACACCCTAGGGCCTTGACCAGGTCATCCACCCGCCTTGTGGATACCCCTTCCACGTAGGCCTGCTGTATGACCGCCAGCAGAGCTCGCTCGCTGCGACGCCGTGGCTCCAGCAGGCTCGGGAAGTAGCTCCCCTCTCGAAGCTTCGGGATGTGCAGCTCCATAGTCCCCACCCGGGTATCCCACGCCCGGGACCGATACCCGTTGCGCTGGGTCACCCGCTCAGGGCTCCGTTCTCCATACTCAGCACCGATCCTGGCAGACACCTCCGCATCCATGATCCCCTCTACCAGCACTCTCAGAGCCTCCCGTAGAAAGTCCACGTCACCGTCCATTCCCCCCTTGCGCAACAGCTCCAGCAGGTCCATCCTTTCCTTGACCACCGTTGTCCTCCTTCCTCGAGCTTTCTTCTTTGCCCGCTAAGGATGACGCGGTGGTCTCTCTTTCTCCAGACCCTCTCCCTCTTACACCACTCCCTGGGACTCTACTGCCCCAGCTGTCAATGATCAAGAGCTAGGTACCGGTAGATCGAGAAATAATCAGGACCTATAGACCACTTAATCAGTGAGGGGGACCACCCCGGACACCTGATTGGCGACCATAGCTGCAACCTTGATGTAAGGAGCGGCGATGGCGTACAGGGAGGTGTCTAGAGTGGAGATAGCAGAAGTGGTACGCCGCTGGCAGTCCGGTGAGAGTCAGCGGCAGATAGCTAGCGGTACGGGACTGTCGAGGAAGACAGTCCGTAGATACATCAGGGCGGGGGTGGAGGCGGGCCTGACACGAGACGGCCCGGTTCCGAGTGAAGATCAGTTGACCCGCCTGGTGGGGCTGACCCTGTGTAGCCCTCGGAAGGTGGAGACGCCGACCGAGGATGTCCTTGTCCCCTGGGCGGACCAGGTCTACGAGTGGCTCACCGCCGACCGTCTGCAGGTGACCCGCATCCATGAGCTGCTTGCGGGCCGAGGCTGCCGGGTCTCGTACACGTCGTTGGGGCGGTTCATCCGTCGGCGGGGCTGGCAGAGGCGAAGCGCCACGACGGTGCGGATGGAGGAGAGCGCACCAGGCGAGGTGGCGGAGATGGACTTCGGTCGTCTGGGCCTGATAGAGGACCCGGAGACCGGTCGCCGCCGTGCGGTCTGGGCGCTGATCATCGTCCTGACCTACTCGCGGCACAGCTTCGTCTGGCCGACGTTCAGCCAGAAGCTCGTGGACGTGATCGAGGGGTTGGAGGCTGCTTGGGCCTTCTTCGAGGGCGTTCCCAAGTACCTGGTGATCGACAACTTCCCCGCAGCAGTGGCGGGTGTCGATCCGCTCCATCCCCGTCTCACGCGCGGCTTCCTGGAGTACTCCCAGCACCGGGGCTTCATCTCAGACCCGGCGCGGGTGCGCCATCCCCGTGACAAGCCGCGCGTGGAGCGTGGAGTGCCCTACGTGCGGGAGCGGTTCTTCAAGGGCGGGGAGTTCACCGGCCTCTCGGACATGAGGTCTGCTGCTAGGCGGTGGTGCCTGGAGGTGGCCGGACAGAGGATACACGGCACCACCCGCAAGCAGCCCCTGACCGTCTTCCGCCAGGAGGAGCGCCACACGCTCGGAGAGTGGGACGCAGAGCCCTACGAGATGACCGATTGGCGCACGGCCAAGGTCCATCCCGACCATCACATAGCCTGCCAGTACGCCCTCTACTCGGTGCCCTCTGCGACATGCCCACCCGGGCAGAAGGTGGAGGTTCGGCTCGGCAGCAAACTGGTGCGCATCTACCACCGGGGAAGACTGATCAAGGTCCACCCGCGCCAGGATCGCGGCGGCAGATCCACCGACCCCGACGACTACCCGGCAGAGCTGAGCGCCTACACCCTCAGAGCGCCGGAGCAAATCAAGCGCAGCGCGGCGTCACAGGGACCGGCCGTGGCAGCCTATGCCGAGCGTCTCTTCGACGGCCCGCTGCCATGGGCCAAGCTCAGGCAGGGACACAAGCTCATACGCCTGGGAGAACGCTACTCCCCTGAGCGTCTCGATGCCGCATGCCGGAGGGCTCTCTCCGTAGACCTGATCGATGTGCGCCGTCTCGAGCGCATACTCGTCGAGGCCCTGGAGCAGGAGGCCACGCAGCCGGAGCCTCCACCGATGCCCCCAGGTCGATTCGCCAGGCCGGGCGCCGTCTTCGCTCGTGCCAACGGCCGCACCGCTCATTCAGCACAAGGAGAACGCTCATGACCACCACGACTGAACTCACCCCGCTGCTCAAGCGCCTCAAGCTCGGCGCCGTGCTCAACACCCTGCCGGAGAGGGTCGCTCTCGCACGCAGGGAGCAGCTCGACTACGCATCCTTCCTGCAGATCATACTGACCGATGAGATCAACCGCCGAGACCACAGGCGGCTCGAACTCCGCCTCCAGAGGGCCGGCTTCGAGCAGACCTGCCGCCTCGAAGACTTCGACTGGTCCGCATCCGTCACACTCGACCGGCGACTCCTAGACGCCGCCTTCTCCCTCCAGTTCCTGGACCGCAACGAGCACGTCCTGCTCGTCGGACCGGTCGGCGTGGGCAAGAGCTTCATCGCTCAGGCTCTCGGATATGCAGCCGTCAGAGCCGGGCACTCCGTCCGCTTCGTACATGCCGACGACTTCTTCAGGGCCATGGCTCAGGCCAGGGTCGACCACTCCACGGACAAGACCTTCCGCTCCTTCATCGCCCCGGACCTGCTCATCCTCGACGACCTCGGTCTCCACAGGATGACCCAACAGCAGTCCATAGACCTCTACGAGCTGGTCATCGCCAGGCATCGTACCGCCAGCTTCGTCATCACCTCCAACAGGGCTGTCGACGAGTGGCTCGGGCTCTTCGACGACCCCATCCTGGGAAACAGCGCCCTCGACCGGCTCGCCAACGCCAGCTACCAGATCGTCATAGAAGGCGCCAGCTACCGCGAACGCTTGTCACCCCACAGGGCTCTGCTGGACGGACTGGATGCAAAGGAGGTGGTTGACCCTCAAACCGCAGGGTGATAATAGTCCGCATACCACGGTGTCCAGGGGCCGTCACCCACCTGACGAGGTGGTATATAGGTCGTGATCACGATGGTATATAGGTCCTGATCATCGACACCAGCGCGCGCCCTCCCGCTCAAAGCCGCCTACCTGGAGTACCGCAGAGCGGGATGACTGACTGTTGACTGGTAGTCATGCTATACTGCATACATGGCAGATATAGCAGACCGGCGAACCATTCCTCCAACCCTGCAGGCCATCCGCACCAGGCAGGACCTGACGCAGGGGCAGCTTGCCGAGCGCCTTGGCGTGTCGTTCGCCACGGTGAATCGCTGGGAAAGCGACGTCACCACGCCGCAGCGGGCGGCGCGTAGGGTCATCGCTCCACTTGCTGCCGAAGAGTTTGCTGACGGTACAAGGCAAAGATAATGGCGCGACAACATGTCGATCATGTAGACATCGAGAGGTTCGCCCAGGACAGGGTAAACCTTCCAAGAGACAAGGCGAGTGAGTATCGAGCCCAGGCTCGCCGCCTCCGGGAGAAGCTCGACGGATACCTGAGCGAGAATCCCGACTTCACTCTCAAGAAGATGCTGCTATCGGGCAGCATCGCAAAGGGGAAGGCGCTCTTGCCCGGCAGCGTCGTCATCACCGGCGCCTGCAGTAGCTCGGCGGCCTCCTGAAGCTCATCCCAGGCGTCGGCGTAGAGGCAGCCCTGGCCCGCGTGGATGATCGGGCTCTCCGCCGCCAGCAGCACCGACGCAACCTCCCGTACATCCGCCGGGTCGGGCGCGTACAGGTTGCCGCCGACCGGGGAATACTCCAGCTCTCCGGGGTACTCCTGCCCCCATATCTCCCTGGGGACCTCCAGAAGCACCGGGCCGCCCCTGGCGGTGCGGAGCTGGTAGAAGGCGCGCCGCAGGAACTCCGGTATCCGGTCGATCTGGTTTATCACCGCCGACCACTTCGTGACCCCCTCGTAGTTCTTCGCAACCTCGAACACCCCTGTCTTGTAGGTCATGTTGCTGTAGTCTGAGCCCGCTATCAGCAGTATCGGTACGTTGTCGGCGTACGCCTGTGCCGCCCCCGGGTAGGCATTCTCGGAGCCCGGTCCCTGCTGCATGGCGAAGACACCCAGCTTCCGCCCGCTCGTAGTGCGGCTGAAGCCGTCCGCGATCGCCATGCCGACGCGCTCCTGCCTGCACAGCACGGGCCGCACCTCGATCTTAGCCACGGCGTCGATCATCTCCTGCGCCGGAAAGACGGACAGGAACTCGACCCCTTCCCTCTTCAGTATCTCCGCTATCGCATCGGCGCCATTCATATTGAGTCTCCTAGGGTTATTGGATGATGAGCGCCCGGGCGCATCCTTGCCTCACCGGACCGCCGGGCCCGTGGGAGTGTATTTGCTGCCAGCAACAGGTGTCAACGCGCGCACCCTACCGCAAGTCGAGGTTCTCCATTCCCGTGCACATATATAATCCCACATTTCCCATATCAACCCTGCAGGGCTTGCCGCAATCAGCAACAGCGATACCCGATGTAGTCGAATAGCAGAGCACAGTGCTTATCATGAGTGCTAGACTGGTCGTGATAGACTGCTCTAGTTCTTGATAACGTACTGTCCTCGGAGGCACCTAATGGGTGAAAGCACCAACCCCCGCGGCAAGCTCCGTTTCGACCGACGTATACGATTGGAATTCCACGGCGCTACCATCACCTCAGATGCCGGGCTGCTGGCCTGTCGCGAGCTGGATGATGCACTGGGACTGACGGAGACGGCGAGTGAGTGTTTGCAGGAGAGTCGGGGCGGTCGCAACGTGCAGCACCGATTGGTGGGCCTTCTCAGGCAGTCGGTGTACAGTCGTCTGGCGGGCTACGAGGATACCAACGACGCTGAACGGCTGGCCCAGGACCCGACGATGCGGATCATCGTTGGACGGCGAGGTGGTCCTGAGAGACCGGCCGCCAGCACCAACACCATGAGCCGGTTCGAGACCGAGGTGCTCACCCAAGACGGCAACGTGGAAGGGTTGGGCCGACTGAACGCTAAGTGGGTGGATGGAGCTATGTCCCGCACGCCGCACCGGCGGGTGATCTTGGACATGGACAGTTCGGAGAGTCCGGTACATGGAGAACAGGAGGGAGCATCGTACAACGGTCACTTTGGGAGCACGTGCTATCACCCATTGTTCGTGTTCAACCAGTTCGGGGACTGCGAGGGGGCCATGCTCCGTGCGGGCAACGTACATAGCGCGCACAGGTGGCGTGATGTATTGGATCCGATCCTGTCGCGTTACGGGGCGACAGGAGTGCGACGGTACTTTCGCGCCGATGCCGCATTCGCCAAGCCGGACATCTATGAGTACCTCGAGGAGCGGCAGGTACTTTACGCTATAAGACTCCCCGGCAACGAGGTGCTGCAACGGGAGATCGCCCCTCTGCTCAGGAGGCCGGTGGGGAGGCCGCCGAAGCGTCCAGTGATCCTATACGACGACTTTTGGTATCGTGCCGGGAGCTGGAACCGTGCTCGGCGAGTGGTGGCCAAGGTGGAATGGCACAGGGGAGAGCTGTTCCCTCGGGTGGGCTTCATCGTCACGAACATGTCGGCTGGCCCGGAAGGGGTAGTGCATTTCTACAATGGTCGTGGGACAGCCGAGCAGTGGATCAAAGAGGGCAAGTACGCCCTGAACTGGACTCGGCTGTCGTGCCATCGGTTCGTGGCCAACCGGGTGCGTCTGTCTCTGTTCGTCCTGGCGTACAACCTTGGGAACTTCCTGCGCCGGTTATGTCTGCCCAAGGCGGTCAAGCACTGGTCGCTGAGGAGCGTGCAGGTCAAGCTGATCAAGATGGGAGGCCGTCTGGTGCGGCACTCCCGGCGATTGATCTTTCAGTTATCCGAGGTGTCGGTTCCTCGACGGTTGTTCCAGGGAGTGTTGGATCGTATCGGCCGGTTATCGCCGGCGCCAAGCTGAGGGAGGGTACAACCACGATCTTGCCAAGAGGGAGAACGCTCCAGGGAGTCGCCTTGTCTTCAATGCGCTTTCACCCCACTGGCAGGGGCCACGAGGACGATGAAGACGGACAAGAAGGGTGCTCTACGACTGCAAACGCATCTCTTATTGGATAGACCGGCGATTGACTGGCCTTGCAGGACCTGACTATGCTGCCACTATCTCGTTTGGGCTGCCCCTTGAGCCTGAAGACTCCCAATATGGGGAATGTCGGATTGATGCGGCCCTCGCCGCACCCACGAAGCAGGAGACGGTCTACTATTGGCGGAAGGTCTTTGGCCCTCCGTTTCAGGTGTGAGGAGGAGATGAGCTACAGCTATACGATTACCGACACTACAACCTTCACCCGGACACACGCTAAACATATAGCCGCGAAGGTTGCTACCGACCTTAAGCGGATGCAGAGGTTCTACGGAGAGCCGTCAGACAACTGGATCGACGCCTTTGAAGCAGAGGCTGTTGAGTTCCTCAAGGGAGGACTCCTCGACAAAGTGACCTATGGCTTTCGGAGGAACGGCGACTGGATCGAGCCGACGCTGATCTACACATCGCGTGATCTAATGGGTATCGCTGCTAACGATGATGATCCCGGACGGGTTCGACCTAGTGCCCAGATTAGCGGAGCGTCCTTCCACAGCTACCTAACCTACAACTCTACGTGGAACCAGCTGACGAGGGAGCAACGGGAGGACTTCGCAAAGAGGCTCCCCTTCCAAAGAACTGCGGGAGCAGAACCCGGCGTCAGCGGATACTGGAGCCGAGACCTAACCTACTCGGCGGGTGGCCGTGCTCTTGACCGTGCCAGCTTGAGGAGCTACCGGTGACGACTCGCCCGACCATCGACGACCTGTTTGACCGTCCCATCACCTACCCGGACGTGGAAGCGCGAGAGCGTTTGTCTCGCCTGGTGGGGCTAGATGAGCACAAGGCGCGTTTGGCGAAGATTCTTGGACTGCTCATCAACCCGGCCGGTCTGGATTCTTGGGCAAGAAAGTATCATCCTGGAGCTATTGGCTTGCTCGACGCAGTGCTGAGAAGGCCGCCTCTCGTTGTGCTTGCGGGTGATGTAGGATCCGGAAAGTCTGAGCTCGCGGAGACCATCGGTGACGATGTGGCCCGGCGGGAGCGCGTTACCATCACTCTCTTGCCGATGAGCCTTTCCACACGCGGACAGGGGCGCGTCGGCGAGATGACTCAGCTGTTGTCCGCTGCCTTCGATCACACTTTGGAGGAAGCTCGGAAGCTCAGGGGCACCAACGGTACCTCACGAGGAGCCGTCATTCTCTTGGTGGATGAGGCGGATGCCATTGCCCAATCGCGCGGGGCATCCCAAATGCACCATGAAGATAGGGCGGGCGTCAACGCTTTCATACGAGGGGTAGACCGTCTTAGCCATGGCAAGCTACCGGCTGCCGTCATCATGTGCACCAACCGGCTCGGAGCTTTGGACCCGGCAGTACAACGCCGCGCAGCAGACATCCTTACATTCACCCGACCAGACAGCGAGCAACGCAGGGCTGTGCTGGCGCCGCACCTCCGCCCGTTGAATTTTTTGGAGGCGCAGATCGCGGCTGTGGTCGCTGCTACTGGGCCTTGTCAGCATGGGGACTACGGCTTTACATTCTCGGATCTCACACAGCGGCTTCTACCTGCAATTGTGCTCGATGCGTATCCCGATGGTCCAGTAGATGCAGACCGTGCTCTGGATATCACACAAGCAATGATTCCCACAGCGCCCTTCCGGGATGGTGCTCCATGAGCGAGTGGTCTCTGGGACAGCTCCTCGCTGGACTGCATGACGACATCCACCGGCGCCTGGAGACGGCTCGTCAGAGCTTCGGACATCCAGGCACCAAGGGAGATGCCAGCGAGAATGTATGGTTAGCCCTTCTCAACACGTACCTGCCCGAACGCTATCAGGCTGCCAAAGCCCATGTTGTCGATAGCAACGGAACCTTCAGTGATCAGATCGATGTGGTCGTATACGACCGCCAGTATTCGCCTTTCATCTTCCGATACGAAGAGCAGACCATCATCCCTGCTGAGAGTGTGTACGCAGTGTTCGAGTCAAAGCAGACGCTCAATAGGGAGCACATCAAGTATGCACGCGAGAAGGTGGCCAGCGTGCGTCGGCTTCACCGGACCAGCCTGCCGATTCCACATGCAGGAGGGACCTATCCTCCCAAGCCGCTCATTCCCATATGTGGTGGTCTGTTGACCCTGGAGAGCGATTGGAAGCCCGCCATGGGCGCGTCGTTGCACGCAGCACTCGGAGACGGCAGGGGGGATGACCACCTCGACCTCGGTTGTGTTGCGGCCCATGGGTATTTCACGTTCGACGATGTGAGCGGGACATACAAGACACACGCAGGCGGTAAACCTGCGACCGCTTTCCTGCTCACGCTAATCTCGCAGCTTCAGTTTAGTGGCACAGTGCCGATGATCGATGTACAGGCGTACGCCCAGTGGCTCTCTGACTGAACCGGGACATCTACCTTCTTGACAATGAAAGATACAGCAGACCAACAGACTATCCCCCCAACCCTGCAAGCCATCCGAGCGAGGCTCGACCTTACTCAGGCGCAGCTGGCAGAACGGTTTGGCGTGTCGTTCGCGACGGTAAATCGCTGGGAAGGCGGCGTCACCATGCCCCAGAAAGCGGCCAGGACGGCCATCGCCGCCCTGGCTGCCGAAGCTGGCATTGATGCAGACGCTCCGTCCCTCAATGAGGCCGAGTCTGCGGCTCGCGTGACCCGGCGGCGGTCCCGTCGCGGCCAGGCGTCCGTTCCCGACACCAAACCTATGGAGCAGATGCTGTGGGATGCCGCATGCTCCATTCGGGGCGAGAAGGACGCGGCCAAGTTCAAGGACTACCTGCTGCCCCTCCTCTTCCTCAAGCGCCTCTCCGATGTATTCGATGACGAGATTGACCGGCTAGCCCAAGAGTTCGGGGACCGCACCATTGCACAGGAGATCGCAGAGAGCGACCATGACCTGCTGCGCTTCTACCTGCCGCCGGAAGCCCGATGGAGCGTCGTCAGTGGTCGAGAGGCCCACGACTGGCCCCTCGACACCCAGGGCCTCAGCACGCGGCCCCGCGATATCGGCGAGCACTTGACGAGGGCCGTCCGCGCCGTCGTTCGGTACAACCCGACCCTCTCCGGCGTCATAGACCTGGTGGATTTCGCCTCAGAGCGCAACGCCGAGCGCGAGCTCAACCCCGCCCGTCTTGCCGCCGTCGTCGAGACCTTCTCAGACCCCCGCTACCGCCTTGGCCTGGCGGACGTGCAGCCCGACTTTCTGGGCCGCGCCTACGAGTACCTTCTACGCAAGTTCGCGGAGGGCTCCGGCCAGAGCGCGGGCGAGTTCTTCACCCCCACCGAGGTCGGCTTCCTCATGGCCCACATCATGCGCCCTAGGCCCGGCGAGACATGTCACGACTACGCCTGCGGCTCGGCGGGGCTGCTCATCAAGCTCCAGCTGGTCGCTCGGGAGACCGACCCCACCAGCAAGGTGCCCCTCAGGCTCTATGGGCAGGAACTGCAGGCCGACAGCTACGCCGTCGCCCACATGAACGCCATCATCCACGACATGGACGTGCGTATCGAGCGCGGCGACACCATGATCAACCCCAAGTTCAAGGACGCCGCCGGACGGATATCCGGCCATGACATCGTGGTCGCCAATCCCATGTGGAACCAGGACTTCAACCAGGACACCTTCGAGAACGACCCCTTCGACCGCTTCCGCACCGCCGGCGGCGTCACCACCGGCAAGGGCGATTGGGCGTGGCTCCAGCACACACTGTCTTGCCTGAACGAGCGTGGGCGGGCAGCGGTGGTACTGGACACTGGCGCGGTGACGCGCGGCTCCGGTAGCAAGAACGAGGATAGGGAGCGCAACATCCGCAGGTGGTTCGTGGAGCGGGACCTAATAGACGGCGTGGTCCTGCTGCCGGACAACCTCTTCTACAACACCAGCGCCGCCGGCATTATCGTCGTGCTGTCCAAACGAAAGCCGGAGAATCGCAAGGACAGGATCGTACTCGTCAACGCCAGTCGTCGCGTCGGCAAGGGCCGCCCCAAGAACTACATCCCGGAGGAGGACATCCGCCCCATCGCCGCGGCCTTTCTCAAGGGGGAGGCTGTCGATGGCGAGGTCGCTGTCATCACCCGAGAGCAGGCGGTGGAGGCCAACTACAACCTCAGCCCGAGCCGATGGGTGGGGCTGGCTGCGAGCGATGATGAAGCTGACCTTCACGACATCATTGGGCGATTCGATGCCGTGGTTGCGGAAGAAGCGACAGTCTCGGCGAAACTGGAGGCAGTGCTCCAACGATTGAGGAGCCTGACGTGACGACGAGGGCAACTGTCCGTCTGGCGGACCTGTGCGATTTGATCGCGGAGCCGGTAAGGCCGGGGGCGCGGCCTGACGCGCTCTATCTAGGCCTCGAACACTTGGCCCCTGGGCGGCTGCTCCGCATCGGCGGTGGGCAGGCATCCGAAATGAGGAGCAACATGTCGGCGTTCCAACCCGGCGACGTACTGTATGGAAAACTCCGCCCATACTTGGACAAAGCTGCGCTCGCTGACGACCCAGGCGTCTGCACGACTGAGCTACTTGTGCTCCGCGCGAAAGCCAACGTGGATCCGAGATTTCTGGCGGCCGCTGTTCACTCTCCCAGCTTCCTCGAATACGCCATCGCAGGGACCACCGGCGTTCAACACCCAAGGACCTCATGGGCGCATACACGCGATTTCCAGATGCCCGCTTTCACGCTCTGCGAACAACAAGGGATTGCCGATTTGCTCTGGCTTGTCCATGAAGCAATCAGTCAATCAGAGGTACTGGTTGAAGAGGCCCAAGCCCTCAAACGCCCCGCCATGCACACCCTGTTCGCGCGCGGCCTGCGGGGCGAGGCGCAGAAGGAGACGGAGATCGGGCCGGTGCCGGAGAGTTGGAACTTGGTTCAACTCCGCTCACTTGGCAGAATCGGAAATGGTTCGACTCCAAGAAAGGCTACATCGGGGTACTGGGCCGGTGGAACTTATCCTTGGCTAACCAGCGCCAAAGTGTATGATCGCAATATCGTAGAGGCTGAACAATTTGTGACCGAGCTTGCTCTCACAGATTGCCACCTGCCGCGCATAAAGCCAGGCGCAGTACTGATTGCAATCACTGGTCAAGGAAAGACGCTCGGACACTGCGCCGTTCTAGGTATCGAAGCCACAATTAATCAGCACCTTGCCTACATTTAGGTTGATACCAAGACGGTTCACCCCTCATTTGTTCGCGGTTACCTCGAAACGCAGTACAACTTCTTTCGACAGGTTGGTTCAGGCGGCGGTAGCACCAAGGGTGCACTCACATGCGCCTTCCTTCGTGGATTCCCAATTCCCATGCCTTCGGTGTTCGAGGAGCAACGCGAAATCGTGTCGATTCTCGAAGCCATCGACCGGAAGATTGACCTGCATCGGAGGAAGCGGGCGGTGCTGGAGGAACTGTTCACGGCGCTGCTGCACAAGCTCATGACGGGGGAGATTCGGGTGGGGGAGCTTACCTTACCGGCACTCATGGAGAAGTGAATGAACCTTGTTATTCCTAAGCTCTCAGGTGACCAACTTTCTATATCTGTTGACGTGGGGCATCAGGTATTCATAGTCGGGCCTAACGGCTCAGGGAAATCCGCCCTGATTCAACATGGGGTTACATCTCTGGGAACACAGAATGTCCGACGCATATCAGCCCATCGTCAGACTTGGCTACAATCGGCTGCCATCAACATTACACCTCAATCTCGTCGGCAGTTTGACCAGGATCTAAAATCACAAGAATCTAATCCGGAATATCGCTGGCGAGAGTGGTCCTCTGAACAACAGGTGACCTCCGTCTTATTCGACCTGACCGCCAAGGAAAACGATCTGGCCCGTCGCATTATGGAAAAGAGTTATGCAAAAGAGCAAACAGCCATAGAGGAAATCATCGCCACGGAGCGTCCAGCATTTGAACAAATCAACGACCTGCTTAGCCAAGGAGGCTTCGCAGTCATGATCAGAAACTCCAGAGGTGAAGAAATTCACGCACAGCGTAGGCAGTCAGGAATTTCATACGGCATGGCGCAAATGTCGGATGGCGAGCGGAATGCTGTGATTCTGGCAGCTAATGTGCTTACCGTCAGCCCTGGAACTGTGTTGCTTATAGACGAACCGGAGCGCCATCTCCATCGATCCATAATAGAACCACTGCTGTCTGCATTGTTCGCGCGGCGTCAAGATTGCGCCTTCGTAGTCTCGACGCATGAGATTGCCTTGCCAATTGCTAATCCTAAGGCGCGTGTATTGGTAGTTAGATCATGTCAATTGCAAGGTAATAACGCCAATGCCTGGGATGTTGAAGTTCTTGAGGCTAACGCACCCCTGCCAGAAGACCTCAAGCGAGACATCCTGGGAGCCAGACAGAGAGTCCTCTTTGTGGAGGGAACAGCGAATAGCCTTGACCTGCCTTTGTACGGCGCCCTGTTTTCAGAACTCTCGGTGGTACCCAAGGGAAGTTGCAATGACGTCATTAGTGCCGTGAATGGACTCCGAAGCTCACAAGAGCATCACCACGTTGAGGCGTTCGGACTAATTGACAGAGACGATAGACAGTTGGACGAAACGGAGAAACTTGCTGAAGGTGGGACCTTCGCTTTGAGTGTGTGTTCGGTTGAATCGCTCTACTATTGCTCGGATGCCATCCAAGCCGTTGCCCACAGGCAGGCGGAGTCCCTAGGATGTGACCGAGATGAGATGATTTTGTCGGCAACGCAGCACGCACTTAGGGTTATTGCCGATGAGGCAGACCTCGCAAGAAGAATGGCCGCAAGGCGGAGTGAAAGGCGAGTGCACAACCAAATCGAGAGACTTACACCAGATTGGCATACTATCATGCAGTCCAGTGAGCATGTCACGATCTCCCCAACAGTCGAGTCCCCTTATACAGGTGAGCTGATCCAGTTCAAGGAATTGGCAAACGCTAAAGACTTGGATGGGTTAGTTGCCCGGTACCCACTCAGGGAGAGCAATGTCTTCGATAGGATCGCTCAAGCTATTCGGTGCGTGGACAGGGCTGACTACGAGCGCATAGTTGTGGCTCGAGTTCGTGAGGATGAGGACCTCGCCCGTAAGCTCAAGAATCGCATTGAACCACTCGCTGCATTACTTGACGCTGAGTCGAGCCATGACGCTTGAACACATCGCAGCACTGACCGCCACCGGCGAGTCCGAGACGCTGGAGTTCAAGGAGACCACCGGGACACGCCGCGAGGCTGCCATGACCGTGTGTGCCTTCCTGAACCAGCGCGGCGGGCAGGTGCTGTTCGGGGTGACGCAGGCCGGGGTTGTGGTCGGGCAGCAGGTTAGCGAGCGCACCATTGAGGAGCTGAGCGCCGAGCTTCGGCGAATTGACCCGCCTGCGTTTCCAACGATAGAGCAGGTACGTGTGGACGCTGACCGTGAAATGATTATGGTCAGCACGAGCCAGGGGGCATCAAGCCCATACGCTTACCGCGGCAACGCCTACCGGCGGGTCGGGAACACCACGCTCGCCATGACTGCTGACGAGTACAACCGGATGCTCTTCGAGCGGATGCACAGCGAGCAGCGCTGGGAGAACCAGCCCGCCGTCGGGTGGTCTGTCGACGACCTCGACGCGGCGGAGATTCGCCGGACTGTCGCGGAGGCGGTCAGGCGCGGGCGGCTTGAGGAGCCTGTAAGTAGAGAGCCAACCGACTTGCTGCGCGGTCTCGGCCTTCTGCGTGACGGCGTGCTGCTTCTGGCGGCGGCGGTACTGTTCGGCAGCGCCGAACGGCTCGAATTCGAGATGCCGCAGTGCCTGCTGCGTGTCGCCCGTTTCCGGGGGATCAACCGGATGGAGTTCCTGGACAATCGCCAATTCAACGGCAACGCCTTCACCCTCCTGGCGAACTCGGAGCGCTTCCTGCGGGATACCCTGCCCATCGCCGGGCGGTTCGAGCAGGACCGCATAGAGCGGATCGACGAACCCCTGTACCCGCCTCTGGCCACACGCGAGGCGCTAGCCAATGCCCTCTGTCACCGCGACTACTCCATCGGCGGCGGCTCGGTCGGCATCGCGGTCTACGACGACCGGCTGGAGGTGACCTCCTCCGGCTCCCTGCACTTCGGCTTGACGCCGGAGAAGCTATTCGCGCCACACGAGTCGCGGCCGTGGAACCCGTTGATCGCCCGCACCTTCTACCGTTGCGGCATCATCGAGGAGTGGGGCAGCGGAACGCTCAAGATGGCGGATATGGCGAGCAGCGCAGGGCTTCCGGTCCCGGAGATTGAGGACGACGGCGGGGCCGTCACCGTGCGGTTCCGACACGGCGGCCAATTCGTGCCTCAAGCAGACAGCAAAGAAGCCACCCCAGCCCAAAGACGACAGATGATACTCGCCCTGATAGATAGCGCAGGTGATGGTCTAGCGAGGCGAGACATAAGCGCGCGATTGGCTCCCCACGTCAGCGAACGACAAGTGACCCGGGACGTGGAAGTGCTTAGGGAGCGTGGGCTGATCGCTTCGTCCGGTCACGGCGCTTCGGCGCGATGGAAGCGCGTTAGGAACGATGGATAAGACCCCTGGGGGGTCTATAGAGGGCTTAAGGGGATCTATAGGGGCGTGAGCAGGGAGTGTTATATGGGCGTTGAGGGGGTCTTATGGGGCCTATAGGGGGCGCAATAGGGGCGTTATTAGGGGCGAGATAGAGTCGAGCCATGACTGAACTCAACATCACAGAAGCGGGCACCGTCCAGTTCCCGATGGTTCGCCACGCGACGGAGATCGGCTGGACGCCGCTGCCGCCGAAGGACGCCCTCGCCATGAGAGACGGCGAGGCCGGACTGTTGTTTCGTGGTGTGTTGGAAGAGGCCCTGCGCCGCTTCAACCCCTGGTTGACGGACGACGCCGTTCGCTCCGTGGTCGAGAACATCCAGGCGCTCCCGCCGACCATAGAGGGCAACCGGCAGATGCTGGCCTGGCTGCGCGGCGAGCGCCAGTGGTACGACGAGGCCGAGCAGCGCCACCGGCAGGTCAGGCTCGTTGACTTCGAGACGCCGGGCTTCAACGTCCTGCACGTGACATGGGAGTGGCGGCTCAAGCCTCCTGCCCGCAAGGGCAACCGCGCCGACGTGATGTTCGTGGTCAACGGCGTGCCGGTCGCCATCGTCGAGCACAAGAACCCGACGGACGCCGACGCCATCGAGCGGGGCGTCACGCAACTGCGCCGCTACGAGATCGAGACGCCCGAGCTGATGGGCGCGGCGCAGCTCTTCAACGTGACCCACCTGGTCGACTACTGGTACGGCGTCACCTGGAACCTGTCGCGGCGCTATATGGCGCGGTGGAAGGAGACGCAGGAAGAGAGCTACCGCTTCGCAGTCCAATCCTTCTTCGAGCCGACGGACTTCCTGCGCACGTTGCGGGACTGGATACTCTTCTATGTAGAGGACGGCGAGACTCGGAAGACCGTGTTGCGCCAGCACCAGCGCCGCGCCGTGGACCGCATCGTCGAACGATGCGCCGAGACGATGAAACACAGGGGCCTCGTCTGGCATACCCAAGGGGCCGGCAAGACCTTCACATTGCTCACCGCCGCCCGCCTGATACTGGAACGCAAGGACGAGTTCCGCAACCCGGCGGTCGTGGTCGTCGTGGACCGCACGGAGCTGGAAGGCCAGCTCGCGGGCTGGGTGGAGCGGCTGCTCGGCGAGATGCAGCAGCAGGATATCGCCGTCTGGCGCGCCAACTCCAGGGCCGAGCTGAGGGAACTGCTGGCCACCGATAGGAGAGGACTCATCATCTCGATGATCCACAAGTTCGAGGGCATCGAGAAGGACGCCAACCTCCATGACAACATCTACGTGTTCATTGACGAGGCGCACCGCTCTGTCGCTAGAGAGTTGGGCACGTACCTCATGGCCGCCCTGCCCAACTCCACCATCATCGGGTTCACCGGCACGCCCATCGCACGGACGGCTCACGGGGAGGGCACCTTCAAGATATTCGGGGCCGACGACGATCAGGGCTATCTGGACAAGTATTCGATAGCCGAGTCCATCGAGGACGAGACGACGCTGCCCATCCGCCACATGATGGCCCCCAGCGAGATGACGGTGCCCGCTGCCCAACTCGACCGAGAGTTCTTCGCCCTGGCCGAGATGGAAGGGGTGACCGACGTAGACGAGCTGAACCGCGTGCTGGACAGGGCCGTTGCACTCCGCACCTTCCTCACGGCCGACGACAGGATTGAGAAGGTCGCGGCGTTCGTCGCTCAGCACTTTCAGGAGAACGTGCTGCCCCTCGGCTACAAGGCGTTCCTCGTCGGGGTCAACCGCGAAGCCTGCGCCAAGTACAAGCGGGCGCTCGACAAGCTGCTGCCGCCGGAGTGGACCGTGCCGGTGTACTCGGAGAACGCCAATGATGTCGTCGAAAGGCCGCTCGTTGCCGAGCTTCAGCTTTCCGAGGAGCAAGAAAAGGACGTGCGGCTTACCTTCAAGAAGGCAAATGACGAGCCGAAGATACTCATCGTCACCGACAAGCTGCTGACAGGCTTCGACGCGTCGTTGCTGTACTGCATGTACCTGGACAAGCCCATGCGCGACCACGTGCTGTTGCAGGCCATCGCTAGGGTGAACCGGCCCTACGTGGACGGGGAAGGCAACAGCAAGCCCATCGGCCTCGTCGTGGATTTCGTGGGCGTCCTGCGGGAGTTACGGAAGGCGCTACAGTTCGACTCGTCCGATGTCAGCGGCGCGATAGAAGACATCGACCTGCTGATGCGTGACTTTCAGGACAAGATAGTCAAGGCGAAGGCAAGTTACCTGGACAATGCGGACGGCGGCAAAGTTGCCGAGACACAGGCAGCCTACGCCACCGCCGGAGGAAGCGCGGACGAGCGTTTAGAGCGGGTCGTATACACGCGCTTCCTCGATCCCGATGCCCGCAAGGGGTTCTTCTCGGCCTACAAGGAGATAGAGGCGCTCTGGGAGATACTATCGCCGTCCGCAGAGCTGCGTGACCACATAGACACGTTCAAGCAGCTAGTCAAGCTCTACGCCGCAGTCCGCAACGCCTACGCAGACCGCCCCGACTTCGTAGCAGAGCTCGCGCACAAGACCCAGCGGCTGGTGGAAGAGTCGGCGGCGATGTACGGCCTGGGCAACCTCACCAAGGCTGTGACGTTCGATTTGCGCACACTTACGGCGCTCAGGAAGGAGTCAGGTCCGGACGAGGCCAAGGTGTTCAACCTGGTGCGCGGCCTTCAGACAGAGGTAGAGAGCGAACCGGGACTGGAGGCCGTGCTTCGACCTCTCAAGGAACGCGCAGAGCACGTGCTGAAGGGCCTCGAAGAGCGCACGACATCCGGGCTCGCGGCGATGGACCTGTTGGAGGCCCTCGCTAAGGAAAAGGAGGCCACCGTAGCCGCCGCGAGGGAGAGCACACTTCCTCCGAGAGCGTTCGGGGTGTACTGGACGCTGAAGGACGACACTGCCCTCCAAGCCGCTGGGGTGAGCGCGATTGAATTCGCAGAAGAGGCCCAGGCTCTTGTGGGCCGCTTTCCCAACGCTGCCGTTAACACCGACGAGCAACGCCGGCTTAGGATTTCACTGTACAACCCACTGTTGGGGGTCGAAAGCGGTGAGCGGGGCCGGATCGTAGACCAAGCCCTGGCAATACTGCTGGGCGGAGGCACCAATGACTAGGCGTGACGACCGATCCTGGGACCTGCGGCAACGGGTGGAGTCTTGGGCGGAGCGCCTCCATGTCCCCGCACCGCGTGTTCGAGTCCGGGACATGACCCGCAAGTGGGGTTCCTGCTCGACGGCCGGCACGATCACCTTGGCAACCGACTTAGACAGCCAGGATGTCGGGTTCCAGAACTTCGTCATCGCGCACGAATTGCTGCACCTACGGCTCCCGAACCACGGTAAGCTCTTCAAGGCTCTCATGACAGCGCATGTGCCCGACTGGAGAGAGCACGACATAGCGAAGTAGAAGCACGAACGAGTTGCACCCCCACTGCCATCTGCTGGCTGCGCAGTGCGCCGCTATTTTGCTACGCTCGACTCATGTGTAAAGGGCGGAGTAATAATGGACCGGCGAGGCGGGGGTGAGCGTCCGGGAGTGGTGTCGACGCTCAGCGATTATGTCCGCTTAAGTGTCAAGGGAAAATGTCCTCTAAGTAGATTGCCATGCTAGCAGATTAAGGCACTGCCGACGTTGCGCGGGCGGGCGACATGGGTGGGCTTTCGGCATCGATGTACTTCCTCACGGTGTCTCTGTGTATGCTCAGTTCCCGGGCGATCCCACGGATGGACAGCCCCTTGCGCTTCGCCTTCTGGACCGCCTTCCATCTCGCCGTCTGAAGTGGGGTGGGCTTTCTGGATCGCGGAGTCGCAGTCCTGCGAACTCTTGCGGCGCCGTTGTGGTCGGCATCGTCGCGGAGTCTGTCCACTACGAGCATTGTGCCCATTGACGCCACCGCGTCCTCCGACCTCCTGGTGACACCGTTGGTGTAGCGGCTGGGACCAGCCGTGTGCACGGTCCGCGTGTCGAAGCTGCGCAGGACACTGGGCCGTGGAGGTGCTTGCTGGGAGGCGACGGTACGCCCTTCGTGTTGCACTGCCAGTCGGCCGTCCAGCCCCTCGAGTACTTCCACCACCGACCCGGCATAGCTCGGCCGAGACTTGTCGGGAAGCAACTGCAGGGTGCGCCAGCGGTATTTCACCGTGTTGTCCCTGCCAACCCTGCGCCTGTACTTCAGGCATAGGACTGTGTCCAGGCACATCCCCGGGTCTGGGACCCGATACGCGGTGTCTGCGTTCTCCGGCGGCACACGAAAGCGTTCATTGAAGCGGGGCAGGAAGTCGTTGAGCACGCGGTTGGCGTCTTCGATGGTGGTCGCGCCTGCGAGTCTCATCTCCGTGACCAATCTGTCCTGGAGCGTGCCCGCGGTGCGTTCCACGCGGCCTTTGGCTTGTGGAGACCGTGCGAATATCAGCTGTACGCCGATCTCACCCATAGCGCGCGAGAACTGGGTGGGAGCGGCGGCGGTCTCCGACGGCGGCGTGTGCTTGAAGACGCCATGGCGGTCTGAATAGAGTGCGAGCGGTATGCCGTAGCTCCGTATCAGATCCCGCATCAGCAGTAAGTAGCTGCGGGTGTTCTCCTGCTCGCAGAACAGGGCATTGACGACACAGCCAGTAGCGTCGTCGACCGCCAGCAGTAGCGTGAACTGGGGGCCATCTTCTCCCAGCCATCTGTGGTAGCTGCCGTCGATCTGTATCAGCATTCCCTCGCGAGTCATCCGCTGCCGTCGAACACGATGCTTCGGCGGCCTGCGACGGCGAGGACTGTTCATACCGGCGTCAGTCAGTATCTTGCGCAACGTGTTACGACCGATGTCTATGCCCTCTCGCTCCCTCAGCAACTCGCTCAGGTGCGTGTGGTTGACTCCCGCGTATCGGGTCCGCGCCAGGACCACCACGTCGGTCGCCAACGGGTCCGATGTAGCGTTGGCCGGTCTGCGACCTCGATTGCCGTGAGCGAGTGCGGCTGCTCCCTCCTCACGGTAGGCCGCCAGAATACGCCTGGTGTGGCGCGCGCTCACTCCCATCAAAGTCGCTGCCTGCTCCGTGGTCATATGGTCCGCCATCAAACTGTTGAGAACCTGAAGCCTTGTCTGCTCTCTCTGCGTCAATGTCACATGCTCCTTCATGCGGACATTTTCGCTTGACAGTTAGCGAGGACATAATCGCTGAGCAGTTACAGGAGTGGCGCTGCAAAACTGGACCACCCGCCGCCTTCTATAGAGTTGGAGGCAACTCGATGGAAGGTGTGAAGGATGTACAAAGTGGAACTGTACGTTCGAGTGCGCCGGGCCTGCATGGTGGAAGGGATGAGCACGCGAGAGGCTGCCCGGGTGTTCGGTCTGCACCGGGACACGGTGCGCAAGATGCTGGAGTACTCGGTGCCACCCGGGTACCGTCGACAGTCACCGCCGCGTCGCCCTAAGCTGGACCCGTACCACGGGGTGATCGACCGGATACTGGAAGAGGACCGGCGTCTTCCGAGGAAGCAGCGCCACACGGCGAAGCGGATATATGACCGTCTGAGAGCTGAGCACGGGTTCGGTGGCAGGTACACGATAGTCAAGGACTACGTGCGCGAGCGCCGGCGCCGGACACGCGAGATGTACGTTCCGCTCTCCCATCCTCCTGGTGATGCCCAGTGCGACTTCGGCCAGGCGAAGGCGGTCATCGGAGGAGTGGAGCAGACCATCCACTACTTCGTGCTGGACCTTCCCCACAGCGACGCGTGCTTCGTCAAGGCCTACCCCGCAGAGACGACCGAGGCGTTCTGCGACGGTCACGTCTCGGCGTTCTCGTTCCTGGGCGGCGTGCCGCGGAGCATCTTGTACGACAACACGAGACTGGCGGTGGCCAGGATCCTGGGAGACGGCCGGCGCCAGCGTACTCGTGTGTTCTCGGAGCTGGTGTCGCACTACCTGTTCGAGGATCGGTTCGGCCGTCCCGGCAAGGGTAACGACAAGGGCAAGGTGGAGGGGCTGGTGGGATATGCTCGCCGGAACTTCCTGGTGCCTGTGCCGTCGTTCCCGAGCTTCGATGCGCTCAACGCCTACCTAGAGGAGAGGTGCCTGGAACGGATGGGGAGACAGCTGCGTGGGCACAGGGAGACGATAGGCCAGCGGATGGAGCGTGACCTGGAAGCCCTGCTGGCGTTCCCCGCCGTGCCATACGACGCCAGCGACAAGCACGTGAGCCGTGTCAGCTCCCTGTCCCTGGTGCGGTACCGGACCAACGACTACTCGGTGCCCGTGGCCTACGGTCACAGGGAGGTGGTGGTCCGGGGCTATGTGGGTGAGGTGGTGATCAGCTGCGGGGCAGAGGTGATAGCCCGGCATCCGCGCTCATACGAACGCGACGACTTCGTCTTCGACCCTGTCCACTACCTGCCGCTGCTGGAGCGCAAGACGGGAGCGCTGGACCAGGCTGCTCCTTTGGCCGGGTGGGAGTTGCCGGAGGAGTTCGGCATGCTGCGCAGACTGCTGGAGTCGAGGATGGGCAGGCGAGGCAAGCGGGAGTTCGTACAGGTGCTGCGGTTGGTGGAGAACTTCCGCAAGGAGGAGGTGTGCGAGGCCGTGCGTGATGCCCTCAGGCTCGGCGCCATAAGCTTCGACGCCATCAAACACCTGGTGCTGTGCAGGATAGAGGGCCGTCCCCAGAGACTCGACCTGGAGCTGTACCCCTACCTGCCCAGGGTCACCGTGACGAAGACGTCGGCCAGCGACTACATGGCGCTCATGTCGGGGATCGGGCGGTGAGCGAGAGGTCTACGGTGCTGTTGGAGCATCACCTCAAGGAGCTGAAGCTGCCGACGTTCCTGAGAGAGTACGGCAAGGTAGCCGGCCAGTGCGCCGCCGAGGGCGTCGACCATCCGGGCTACCTGCTGAGGCTCTCTGAGCTTGAGCTGATAGACCGCCATCATCGGATGGTTGACCGCAGGATCAAGGCGGCACGCTTCCCCGCCACCAAGAGCCTCGACACCTTCGACTTCCTGGCCATGCCGTCGGTGAACAAGCACCTGGCCATGCAGCTGGCACGCTGCGAGTACGTAGACCGGCGGGAGAACGTCATCGCCATCGGCAACAGCGGCACCGGCAAGACCCATGTGGCCCTCGGTCTGGGGCTCGCCGCCTGCCAGAGGGGACTGTCGGTCGGCTTCACCACGGCCGCCTCGCTGGTCCACGAGCTGATCGAGGCCAGGGACGAGCGGCGACTGCTCAACCTCCAGAAGAAGCTGGCCCGACTCAAGCTGCTCATCGTCGACGAGCTTGGCTTCGTACCACTTTCCAAGACCGGCGCGGAGCTCCTCTTCGAGGTCTTCAGCCAGAGATACGAGAGGGGGTCGGTCCTGGTCACCACCAACCTGCCCTTCGATGAGTGGACCGAGGTCTTCGGCTCGGAGAGACTGACCGGCGCCCTGCTGGACCGCCTCACTCACAGAGTTCACATCCTGGAGATGAACGGCGAGAGCTACCGCCTCAAGCAGAGCCGGCAGGCCGTCACCACGCGCTCAGCCAGCGATTCCCCTGACGCATAGGCTCCACCAACCTCGCTGCGACTAAGGGCTCCCGACGACACCCGTCGTAGGCGGACATTTTCGCTGAACATCGCCGCTCAAGTGGTACACTTTTGCTCCGCCACACGGCCTGATTTCTCTCCGCCCTTGACAACCCTTTTGCATCAACCGAGGGACTTTTGCATCAAAGGCGACTTTTGGTGCAAAGCCCGTGAACCGGTTCACATTCTGAGGCAATGACCGGGGGAAGGCGGGTTTGAAAACCGCCCCTACGAAGTGAATTGGCGGGGCGTAGACCCCCGGCCGCGGTGTCGCGCCACTCACGTCACGCCTCCTCCATTTCCGCCAACACCCGCGCCCGCGCCTCCGAAGCCGCCCGTTCCGCCGCCTCCAGCCGGTCCAGCGCCGAGTGCGCCCGCTCCTCGAACCCATCCGGCATCGGCTGCCGCTCGTTCAGAATCCTGCTCAGCTGCGTGTAGTGCATGCCCACCTCACCCGCCACCATATGATGCTTCACGCCCATCTCGGCTATGCGCCCCCGGAGACGCGCTACACTCTCTGCCATCGACTCCCTCCAAATGAAGTATTCTCATGTGCCTTCTACATGAAAATAAGTCATTTGTCAACACCTTCTTTCTGCTAGTAACTGTTCAGACTTGCTGAGATGAACCTGAAAGGGCTAGCGATCCGGGGAGTAGTTGTGTCATAGGGGAGTGGTGAAGACTGCAACGAACCTGAAGAGCGCGAGCCGGCAGACCCCCGTATCGAGTACGGGGCAGGCTCTGCTGTCAGTCATAGGCGAGCAGCAGACGGCCATCGCTGAGTTGCGGCGGCGGGTAGATGAGCTGGAGACACGTCTGAGCTCCAGCGGCCCGTCCGCTGGGATGCCGGGCAATAAGGCTACCGCCAAGCGGCGTCAGCCAGAGACAAAAGGACCGCGCAAGCGTCGTCTCCACGGCTTTGCACGGCAGCGAGCGGAACCCACGCGGCGGGTGATACATGCCCCGGAGTCGTGCCCCGAGTGCGGCACTGGCCTGTCGGGTGGCTGGGTGCAGCGGACTCGGGAGGTCATCGAGATCCCGGTGGCTCCGGCAGAGGTGGTCGAGCACGTCTTCGTCGCCCGGATGTGTGCTATATGCCGCAAGCGGCGGATGTCCCAGGACTCGTTGCAGGGACTGGCAATGGGGCGTCGGCGCCTGGGGGCCAACCTGGTGAGCCTGATAGTGACGCTGCGTGAAGAGGGAAGGCTGCCGGTCAGGAGTATCCAGTGGTACCTGCGGACGGTGCACCAGTTGAAGCTGAGCGTGGGCGCTATCGTTGGGGCGGTGCACGCGGCGGCCCGGAAGGCCCAACCGGCAGTGGCTGCGGTGCTGGAGCGCATCCGTGGCTCTCCGGTGGTTCACGCCGATGAGACGGGCTGGCGGCAGGATGGAGCCAACGGCTATGTCTGGACCTTCAGCACTCCCACTGATCGGTACTTTGTGCGCCGCGGCCGTGGCAAGGGAGTGGTGGACGAGGTGTTGGGCGAGTCTTTCAGCGGGGTGTTGGTGAGTGACTTCTACGCCGCATACAACCATTACCCTGGCCTCAAGCAGCGCTGCTGGGCGCACCTGCTGCGGGACATCCGAGAGCTGGAGGCGTTGTACCCGCAGGACGCCGGCCTGGCGCGGTGGGCCAGATCGGTGCGACGGCTCTACGTCAGGGCCAAGGCCGGCGCGCTGCTGGCGACCCGCGGCCCGGTTGGTCATGGAGAGGCGATTGCTGTCGCTGTGCCGTCCCTTCTCGAATGACCCGTTGGCGCCGCAGGCCAAGCTCTGCCGTCGCATAGAACGGTTCATCAAGGAACTATTCATTTTCGTCTCGCACGCGGACGTGCCGCCCGATAACAACGCGGCCGAACGTAGCTTGCGACACCTGGTGGTCAGTCGCAAGGTAAGCGGCGGCACTCGCTCTGCTCAGGGCACCGACAGCAAGATGGCCTTGGCATCCCTCTTTGGCTCATGGCGCGCCAATGGCCTTGACCCCCTCTCACAATGCCGGAGCCTACTCATTTCCCCTCAAGTCTGAACAGTTACTTCTGCTAGTGTCAACGCCTTCTTTCTGCTAGCATTGTGGGCCGGAAGCAGATAAGGGGCGCAAAAGCAATTGCTCGGTAGTAGGCTTGCATCTGCCAGACGGCGTGCCATGCTCTCCCAGGTCGACCTCGCTGTCGGCATGGGCGACAGGTACGACCAGACCATGATCTCCCACGTCGAATCGGGACGCTCCGGCCTCGTCGCCGACGGCATCGCCCACGCCGCACTCGTACTCAACACCTCCGCCTACTACCTCCTCGGACTCACCGACGACCCCACCCCGGCTAGGGACCAAGAGGACAAGTCCCCCACCGTCGACATCGTCGCCGTCAACAGGGAGGCCGTGCTCGCTGGCACCGGCGGCTAATCCACCGTCGTCGCCGACCAGGGTGGCTATAGCCTCAGCCGGTGCCGGCTGGAGGACGTGGGGATCGACCCAACCCACGCCAGCGTCTTCCGCGTCAGAGGCGAGTCGATGACGCCCACCCTCGCCAACGGGTCCCTCATCCTCGTCGACTACCTCCGCGACGCCCCCAGGCAAAACTGCCTCTACGTCTTCCGGTCAGGCGACGCCCTGCTCGTCAAGCGGGCCCAGTGGCGCCGGGCCTGGTGGTGGTACAGCGACAACCCGGAGTGGGGCCCCTTCCCTCTCGAGGCTGACATGAGGGTCTGGGGAGAGGTCAGGTGGTACTTCCGCCTCTTCGACGACAACGGAAGCTAACGAGGCTGTTCAGGAGCCTGAACAGTTGAAGATAGAAGTAGCCTAGACCTTGCACATCCCTGAAAAGATGTGGTATCGTTTCGCTTGGTGTGTCAACATCATAAGGATGTGGTATTGTCTCGCTTGGTGTGTCAACATCATAAAGTCTACTCTGAGGAGAGGAAGAGCACCATGAAGTCCATAGCAACTCAGCTGCATCGTGTGAGCTTGTGGAGGGCGGTCGTCGGGGTCCTCATCTTGACCCTGGCTTCCGCTTCGCTCGTCTTGGGGGGACTCGTCCGTGCCCAGGACGACCCCATCGAGTTCGCCGAGAACGACGAGGGCCCGGTGGCGACCTACACCGCGGTTGACCCTGAGGGGGCCGCGATCGTGTCGTGGACCTTGGATGGCGACGACGCTGGCGACTTCAAGATTGAGGACGGCGTCCTCAGCTTCAAGAAGTCGCCCGACTACGAGACCCCCAAGGGCGGCGGCCAGGATGAAGACGGCACCGACAACATCTACATGGTCACGGTCCAGGCGACCGACGCCACGAAGCGAATCGGGGAGAAGGAAGTGACCGTCGAGGTCACGAACGTCGAGGAGGACGGCAGCATGCGGCTGTCGGCCGTGCAGCCCCAGGCCGGGACCAGCTTCTACGTCATCGACGAAGATGGTGATACGGCTGGCACTCAGATCAAGGACGAAGACGGGGTCACGAGCTCCATCAAGTGGCAGTGGTCCAGATCCAGGTCCAAGACTTCGGGATTCAGTGACATCGACAAGGCCACGAACCTGTTCTACACCCCGAAGGACACAGACAGCGGCTACTATCTGCGCGTGACGGCGAGCTACACCGACAGGGAAGGCCCGGACAAGAGCGCGCAGGCCACCTCCAGCTACCCGGTGCAAGTGGTGCCGAGCAACAATGCCGCGCCCAAGTTCGCCGACGACCAGGACCCCGATGCGGAAGGCGCCCAAGAGGCCGCCGCCAGGACTATCGCCGAGAACACCCCGAAGGGCATGGACATCGGTTCCCCGATTGAGGCCTCGGACCTGAACCCCGGCAAGCTCACCTACACGCTAGAGGATAGCGGCGACGCCGAGATGTTCGACATTGACAGGGAAACCGGCCAGCTGAAGACGAAGGGCGAGCTGGACGCCGATGCTTCTGGCGGAGATTCACACACGGTCACCGTCCGGGCGACCGACCCATCAGGCAACCCCCAGGCGGCCGTGGGGGACAGGGTCGAAGCCGACAGCGATATAGTCGTTGTGAACATCACCGTCGAGGACCTGGCTGAAGACCCGCAGATCTCGGAAGAGACAATTGCCGACTTCCTTGAGAACGGCGACATCGCCACCGCCCTCGCTACCTTTACGGCAGACTTTGAGGGAACGGCCACAATAAGCCGATGGTCCCTCACAGGCCCCGACGCTGGGAAGTTCGAGATCAGCGCCACTGGCGGCGCTCTCACCTTCGAGGATCAGCCCGACTACGAGAAGCCCGGGGACGCTGACGGCGACAACGTGTACGAGGTCACCGTCCGGGCGACCGACTCGGACAGCAGGACGGGCACCAGGGACGTGACGGTCGAGGTCACCAACTTCGACGAGCCCGGCACCGTGACCCTGTCGCCGACCCAGCACCGGGTCGGAGTGCCGATAACGGCCACGCTCAAGGACAACGACGGCGGCGTCTACGGTGAAGTGTGGCAGTGGAGCATCGGCGACGGTGCGGCATCGACCGCTGCGGGTGATATATCCGGTGCGAACTCGGACACCTATACGCCGAAGGCCGGCGACATTGGCGGCACCCTGACGGCGACGGTGACTTACCGTGACGCTGCGGGCGGCGACGTAGACGACACCGCCATGGATGAAGGCGACGCCGCCGTGCTGCGTGACACCCGGAACAGGGCGCCGGTATTCAAGGCCAAGGACGAGGTCATAACCATGGCCGAGAGGTCGGTCGCTGAGAACGTTACGGGAGTAGCGGAGGACGACGCCGCTGGCGCCACTGACGACGCCGCCGACAACGTGGGCGACCCGATCGTGGCGGAGGACCCCAACATCGCCACGGGCGCGGAGAGCGACTCGCTGGCCTTCTCGCTGAGCGGCCCTGACGCGTCCAAGTTCCGGTTCAGGGCTCCCCCCGCTTCGGAGACGGGAGCCATGCGGAGCGTGCAGATCGAGGTCAAGGACAAGGCGAAGTTCGACTTTGAGACGAAGGACACCTACATGGTGACCCTGACCGCCAGGGACGACTACGGCGAGACCGCCGAACTCGCGCTCACCATCAATATCACCGACGTGAATGACGCTCCCGATGTTACCGGCTTGGGCGAGGTAGAGTACCCGGAGAACGGGGATACGGCAGTGGCGACATACACGGCGGTGGACCCGGATGGTTCTGAGATCGTGTCGTGGTCACTGATGGGCACCGACTCTGCGATCTTCAAGATCGAGGACGGCGTCCTCAGCTTCAAGAAGTCGCCCGACTACGAGGATTCTAAGGACGTAGTGGGCGTAGATCCATCCACAGCTGTGGCCGGTGACAACATCTACGAGGTCACGGTCGAGGCGACCGACGCGACTAAGCGAATCGGCACGGAGGATGTGACCGTCGCGGTGACGAACGTGGAGGAGGGTGGCAGCATGCGCCTGTCGGCGGTGCAGCCCCAGGCCGGGACCAGCTTCTACGTCATCGACGAAGATGGTGATACGGCTGGCACTCAGATCAAGGACGAAGACGGGGTCACGAGCTCCATCAAGTGGCAGTGGTCCAAGTCCAGGTCCAAGACTACGGGATTCGCGGACATCGACAAGGCCACCAACGCGGCCTACACCCCGAAGGATACGGACAACCGCTACTATCTGCGCGTGACGGCGAGCTACACCGACAGGGAAGGCCCGGACAAGAGCGCGCAGGCCACCTCCAGCTACCCGGTGCAAATGGTGCCGAGCAACAATGCCGCGCCCAAGTTCGCCGACGACCAGGACCCCGATGCGGAAGGCGCCCAAGAGGCCGCCGCCAGGACTATCGCCGAGAACACCCCGAAGGGCATGGACATCGGTTCCCCGATTGAGGCCTCGGACCTGAACCCCGGCAAGCTCACCTACACGCTAGAGGATAGCGGCGACGCCGAGATGTTCGACATTGACAGGGAAACCGGCCAGCTGAAGACGAAGGGCGAGCTGGACGCCGATGCTTCTGGCGGAGATTCACACACGGTCACCGTCCGGGCGACCGACCCATCAGGCAACCCCCAGGCGGCCGTGGGGGACAGGGTCGAAGCCGACAGCGATATAGTCGTTGTGAACATCACCGTCGAGGACCTGGCTGAAGACCCGCAGATCTCGGAAGAGACAATTGCCGACTTCCTTGAGAACGGCGACATCGCCACCGCCCTCGCTACCTTTACGGCAGACTTTGAGGGAACGGCCACAATAAGCCGATGGTCCCTCACAGGCCCCGACGCTGGGAAGTTCGAGATCAGCGCCACTGGCGGCGCTCTCACCTTCGAGGATCAGCCCGACTACGAGAAGCCCGGGGACGCTGACGGCGACAACGTGTACGAGGTCACCGTCCGGGCGACCGACTCGGACAGCAGGACGGGCACCAGGGACGTGACGGTCGAGGTCACCAACTTCGACGAGCCCGGCACCGTGACCCTGTCGCCGACCCAGCACCGGGTCGGAGTGCCGATAACGGCCACGCTCAAGGACAACGACGGCGGCGTCTACGGTGAAGTGTGGCAGTGGAGCATCGGCGACGGTGCGGCATCGACCGCTGCGGGTGATATATCCGGTGCGAACTCGGACACCTACACGCCGAAGGCCGGCGACATTGATGGCACCCTGACGGCGACGGTGACTTACCGTGACGCTGCGGGCGGCGACGTAGACGACACCGCCATGGATGAAGGCGACGCCGCCGTGCTGCGTGACACCCGGAACAGGGCGCCGGTATTCAAGGCCAAGGACAAGGTCATAACCCAGGCTGAGAGGTCGGTCGCTGAGAACGTTACGGGAGTAGCGGAGGACGACGCCGCTGGCGCCACTGACGACGCCGCCGACAACGTGGGCGACCCGATCGTGGCGGAGGACCCCAACATCGCCACGGGCGCGGAGAACGACTCGCTGGCCTTCTCGCTGAGCGGCTCCGACGCGTCCAAGTTCCTGGTCAGGCAGCACGACGGTACGGAGGAGGGAGCCACGCGGAGCGTGCAGATCGAGGTCAAGACCGGAACGAAGTTCGACTACGAGACGAAGGACACCTACATGGTGACCCTGACCGCCACGGACGACTACGGCGAGTCCGCCGACCTTGAGCTCACCATCAATATCACCGACGTGAATGAAGCGCCGGAGATCATGGCCGGCGGCCTGGCGATATCAGGAGGCCGCAGTGTGGAGGTGGAGGAGGGGACGACCGCAGTGGCCACCTACACGGCGGCTGGCCCGAATGCGGCCATGGCCATGTGGTCGCTGTCGGGATACGACGCTGAGGGCTTCACCATTGCCGGAGGCGAGCTCGCCTTCATGAGCGCGCCGGACTTCGAGAACCCAGCGGACATGGGCGGGGACAACGTGTACCAGGTGACGGTGGAAGCCGATGACGGGACCTACATGGACACCCACGAGGTGACCGTGATGGTCACCAACGTGGGCGAGCTCGGGACGCTGTCCGGTCCGGCCAGCGAAGACTACATGGAGAACGGCACGAGCATGGTGGCGACCTACAGTACGGACGGCCCGGTTGAGGCCACCTTGACGCTGGATGGCGACGACGCGGGCGAGTTCAGCATCAGCGGCGGGATGCTCTCATTCAGCAGTCCACCCGACTACGAAGCCGCGGCGGACGCCGACATGGACAACACCTACATGGTCACCGTCAAGGCAGATGCCGGCGGCGAAATGGCCACGCAAGCCGTCACCGTCACGGTGGCCAACGTAGACGAAGCGCCGGATGTGACCGGAGACGCCACGGCGGAATACGACGAGAACGCCACCAGCACGGTGGCGACCTACACGGCGGTGGACCCCGAGGGCGCGGAGATGATCGTCTGGTCGCTGGGTGGAGACGACGCTGCCTTGTTCTCGATAGAGGGTGGCATGCTCACCTTCGTGAGTGCGCCGGACTACGAGACCCCAGCGGACATGGGCACGGACAACGTGTACCAGGTGACGGTGGAAGCCGGTGACGGGACCTACACGGGCACGCAGGACGTAACCGTCACGGTGGCCAACGTAGAGGAGGATCCCCTGTTGGCAGAGTACGACCCGAACGGTGACGGCACGATCGAGAAGGCGGACATGCGGCGAGCGGTAGCGAACTTCTTCGGGCCGACGCCGACGCTGAGCCCGGCGGACATGCGGCGATTGGTTGGGATCTACTTCGCGCCGTAAGTCGTAGTAAGGACCTTCTCACCAGAATCACGGCAGGGCGGGCGATAGGGCCTTCCCTGCCGTGACCTGAACAGGCAGACCACTTGAGGAGAGGAAAGGAATCGTCATGAAGCGAGCTTTGAAGCTGGTGGTAGCGACCGGGGTCGCCGTAGGCCTGGGACTGATGGTGCTGATGCAGGCGGCGGCTCAACAAATCACCGTAACCAGGTCCTTCAACCCAGACTCCGTGCCAGCCGGGGGAGGCGAGGTCACGGTCACTATCGACATTGATGGCTCCTACGGCGTCGGCTCCGTCACCGAAACGCTGCCCACAGGGTTCAGCTTGGTGACAGATTCCGTCACGCCGTCGGACATAACCATAACCCCGGGTGTCACCGGCCAGCAGTTCAGCTTCGCCCTCCTCGGCGAAGCCTCCTTCAGCTACAAGGTGAATCCATCCGACCAGCAAGGCCCACAGCCGTTCACCGGCTCGCTCGTCTACGGCGTCGACAAAACCACCGTGACCGTGTCCGAGCCTACGTCCCTGACGCTGACGGCGCCGTCCACGGCCGCCGTCAGCGCAACCAGATCCTTCAACCCAGACTCCGTGCGAGCCGGGGGAGGCGAGGTCACGGTCACCATCGACATTGATGGCTCCTACGGCGTCGGCTCCGTCACCGAAACGCTGCCCACAGGGTTCAGCTTGGTGACAGATTCCGTCATGCCGTCGGACATAACCATAACCCCGGGTGTCACCGGCCAGCAGTTCAGCTTCGCCCTCCTCGGCGAAGCCTCCTTCAGCTACAAGGTGAATCCATCCGACCAGCAAGGCCCACAGCCGTTCACCGGCTCGCTCGTCTACGGCGTCGACAAAACCACCGTGACCGTGTCCGAGCCTACGTCCCTGACGCTGACGGCGCCGTCCACGGCCGCCGTCAGCGCAACCAGGTCCTTCAACCCAGACTCCGTGCCAGCCGGGGGAGGCGAGGTCACGGTCACCATCGACATTGATGGCTCCTACGGCGTCGGCTCCGTCACCGAAACGCTGCCCACAGGGTTCAGCTTGGTGACAGATTCCGTCACGCCGTCGGACATAACCATAACCCCGGGTGTCACCGGCCAGCAGTTCAGCTTCGCCCTCCTCGGCGAAGCCTCCTTCAGCTACAAGGTGAATCCATCCGACCAGCAAGGCCCACAGCCGTTCACCGGCTCGCTCGTCTACGGCGTCGACAAAACCACCGTGACCGTGTCCGAGCCTACGTCCCTGACGCTGACGGCGCCGTCCACGGCCGCCGTCAGCGCAACCAGATCCTTCAACCCAGACTCCGTGCGAGCCGGGGGAGGCGAGGTCACGGTCACCATCGACATTGATGGCTCCTACGGCGTCGGCTCCGTCACCGAAACGCTGCCCACAGGGTTCAGCTTGGTGACAGATTCCGTCATGCCGTCGGACATAACCATAACCCCGGGTGTCACCGGCCAGCAGTTCAGCTTCGCCCTCCTCGGCGAAGCCTCCTTCAGCTACAAGGTCGACACAGCGGCCAGGACAGCCAGGTATAGGTTCAGTGGAGAGTTGATCTACTCCGTCGACAGGACAACGGTCACGATAGGCGGCCCTTCCAGGGTCACGGTAGGCAGGCCTGTCGTGAGCCCGCCGTCCACGCCGACGCCCACGGCCACGCCGAGGCCGCGTGGCGGAACGTCCACGACCAGGCGTGATCCCACCTCCACACCTACCCCACGACCGAGGAGGACGCCCACGCCCGTGCCTACCTCGACGCCTACGCCAGAGACGGGGACGGCCACGCCTACGCCCATGCCTACCCCGACGGCCACGCCTACGCCCACGCCTACCCCGACGGCCGTGCCGGCGCCGGTTGCCACTGCGACGCCTACGCCGAGACTTCCGTCAACCGGCGACACTATTCCACTCTGGCTGGTCCCGCTGGCGGTCCTCGGTTTGCTACTGGCCATAGGAGGAGCGCTGCTGGTTGGGAATCAGCTCCTTAGGCCGAAGGACCCACACCCGGGGCACAGGAAGAGTTTTCGGGGCTAGCCGACAGATATAGGCATCCCGCCCATGACAATGGGCGGGAGTTGACCTGACTATTAGTACCCGGCCCGCGTCTGCTTGCGTAGACGCGGGCCGGGTATTTTAACTTCTACCGGAGCTTCCATCCCCACGCAGCCGAAGATAGGGACGCCCAAAGGGTCCGGCGCACCTGACTCGCCGTTTTGAAGACGTTATCCTAGGGATGTTGGTCATACTCTCATAGGTGTGTGTGCCACTCCGCTCGCCCTTTCGTCCCCCTCTGGAGCGCGTACTACAGGGGCGCACATTCTTGTTCGGTTGTCCCGTCAGATATGTGGATATAACTCCAAAGTAGGTGTAACCACAAGCTGGCAGTCGGTGCCGCATGAGAGTAAAGCGGCATCCGAACGCGTACGTTTATCCCAGACCAGCAATCAGCGAAAGATATGGGGCCTAGCATCAGTTGACAGCGGTTGCGGTACGTCTTGCTCCCCACGCGTGCAGTACGATATGCTCTCAGTTGGAGTCCGAAGATGAGTGCTATGCGCATTCCGGTCAAGGGATTGCCGGAGGATTGTGACACTGTATGCGGTCGCAGGGGCGGTCAGTCTCGTCACCGGCTTCGAGAGGAGCAGGAGAAGAAGGGACTGGAGCGAGAACGGGAGTTGCAGCGGCAGAGGATCGAAATCTCTCAGACTATCCACGACACCACCGCGCAGTGGGCGTATATGCTCGGCGTGGGCGTCGAGAGAGCCATGGGAACTCATGGACAGTTCCAGCGATAAGCTGAGGGCAAGGCTTCAGTTGACCGCGGACATGTCGAGGCCGGCCATGTGGGACCTGAGACACGCGATTGACGACGGTCAGATATTCCGCGGAGAAGAGCTGGGAGAGGTGCTGGAGGCGCACGCTGCGACTTTCTCCGCCATCACCTCGGTGCAAGCCGAGTTGGTGCGCCATGGCACGGAAGTCCCTCAGGCGACGATAACGAGGGCCTTCTTTTCTCCATAGCTCACAACACCCTGACGAATGTGATCCGGCACGCGCGGTCGTCATCGATCTCGATTACGCCGATGATGAGTTGCGCCTGTCCGTCTCCGACGACGGCATCGGGCTTCCTCAGGACTATGAAGCCAGAGGCCACGGATTCAGGAACATGCGGACGGATGCCGAGAGGATGGGAGGCAGTCTCGAGGTGAAATCGCGCGCTGCCGATGACGGAACGACAGTGACGTGCCGTATTCCGTACGAAGGACTCATGGAGAAGAGTGAGTGACTACTGATGCGCTGACACGGGTTATGCTGGTTGACGACCACTTGATCATGCGTGATCTGCTTCGGGATGCGCTGGAGGATACCGGTGAGTTCGAGGTGGTGGCTCAGGCCGCGGACGGTGAGGAGGCGCTGAGGATGGCGGAGGAATGTCAATGATCAAGAGCTAGGTACCGGTAGATCGAGAAATAATCAGGACCTATAGACCACTTAATCAGTGAGGGGGACCACCCCGGACACCTGATTGGCGACCATAGCTGCAACCTTGATGTAAGGAGCGGCGATGGCGTACAGGGAGGTGTCTAGAGTGGAGATAGCAGAAGTGGTACGCCGCTGGCAGTCCGGTGAGAGTCAGCGGCAGATAGCTAGCGGTACGGGACTGTCGAGGAAGACAGTCCGTAGATACATCAGGGCGGGGGTGGAGGCGGGCCTGACACGAGACGGCCCGGTTCCGAGTGAAGATCAGTTGACCCGCCTGGTGGGGCTGACCCTGTGCAGCCCTCGGAAGATTGAGACGCCGACCGACGAGAAGCTTGCTCCGTGGGCGGACCAGGTCTACGAGTGGCTGACGGCCGATCGGTTGCAGGTGACCCGCATCCACGAGTTGCTTGCGGCTCGTGGATGCGAGGTCTCGTACGCGTCTGTGGGGCGGTTCATCCGTCGGCGGGGTTGGCAGAGACGAAGCGCCACGACGGTGCGGATGGAGGAGAGCGCACCAGGCGAGGTGGCGGAGATGGACTTCGGTCGTCTGGGCCTGATAGAGGACCCGGAGACCGGTCGCCGCCGTGCGGTATGGGCGCTGATCATCGTTCTGTCCTACTCGCGGCACAGCTTCGTCTGGCCGACGTTCAGCCAGAAGCTCGTGGACGTGATCGAGGGGTTGGAGGCTGCTTGGGCCTTCTTCGAGGGCGTTCCCAAGTACCTGGTGATCGACAACTTCCCCGCAGCAGTGGCGGGTGTCGATCCGCTCCATCCCCGTCTCACGCGCGGCTTCCTGGAGTACTCCCAGCACCGGGGCTTCATCTCAGACCCGGCGCGGGTGCGCCATCCCCGGGACAAGCCGCGCGTGGAGCGGGGGGTGCCCTACGTGCGGGAGCGGTTCTTCAAGGGCGGGGAGTTCACCGGCCTCTCGGACATGAGGTCTGCTGCCAGGCGGTGGTGCCTGGAGGTGGCCGGACAGAGGATACACGGCACCACCCGCAGGCAGCCCCTGACCGTCTTCCGGCAGGAGGAGCGCCACACGCTCGGAGAGTGGGACGCAGAGCCCTACGAGATGACCGATTGGCGCACGGCCAAGGTCCATCCCGACCATCACATAGCCTGCCAGTACGCCCTCTACTCGGTGCCCTCTGCGACA
Source organism: Dehalococcoidia bacterium (assembly GCA_965262055.1). Lineage (GTDB taxonomy): Bacteria > Chloroflexota > Dehalococcoidia > Lucifugimonadales. The sequence continues at coordinate 83,335 of CBDHEI010000001.1, read as the reverse complement.
TGCCCACCCGGGCAGAAGGTCGAGGTGCGGCTCGGCAGCAAACTGGTGCGCATCTACCACCGGGGAAGGCTGATCAAGGTCCACCCGCGCCAGGATCGCGGCGGCAGATCCACCGACCCCGACGACTACCCGGCAGAGCTGAGCGCCTACACCCTCAGAGCGCCGGAGCAGATCAAGCGCAGCGCGGCGTCACAGGGACCGGCCGTCGCGGCCTATGCCGAACGTCTCTTCGACGGCCCGCTACCATGGGCCAAGCTCAGGCAGGGACACAAGCTCATACGCCTGGGAGAACGCTACTCCCCTGAGCGTCTCGATGCCGCATGCCGGAGGGCTCTCTCCGTAGACCTGATCGACGTGCGCCGTCTCGAGCGCATACTCGTCGAGGCCCTGGAGCAGGAGGCCACGCAGCCGGAGCCTCCACCGATGCCCCCAGGTCGATTCGCCAGGCCGGGCGCCGTCTTCGCTCGTGCCAACGGCCGCACCGCTCAATCAGCACAAGGAGAACGCTTATGACCACCACGACTGAACTCACCCCGCTGCTCAAGCGCCTCAAGCTCGGCGCCGTGCTCAACACCCTGCCGGAGAGGGTCGCTCTCGCACGCAGGGAGCAGCTCGACTACGCATCCTTCCTGCAGATCATTCTGACCGATGAGATCAACCGCAGAGACCACAGGCGGCTCGAGCTCCGCCTCCAGAGGGCCGGCTTCGAGCAGACCTGCCGCCTCGAAGACTTCGACTGGTCCGCATCCATCACACTCGACCGGCGACTCCTAGACGCCGCCTTCTCCCTCCAGTTCCTGGACCGCAACGAGCACGTCCTGCTCGTCGGACCGGTCGGCGTGGGCAAGAGCTTCATCGCTCAGGCCCTCGGATATGCTGCCGTCAGAGCTGGGCATACCGTCCGTTTCGTACATGCCGACGACTTCTTCAGGGCCATGGCTCAGGCCAGGGTCGACCACTCCACGGACAAGACCTTCCGCTCCTTCCTCGCCCCGGATCTGCTCATCCTCGACGACCTCGGTCTCCACAGAATGACCCAACAGCAGTCCATAGACCTCTACGAGCTGGTCATCGCCAGGCATCGCACCGCCAGCTTCGTCATCACCTCCAACAGGGCTGTCGACGAGTGGCTCGGGCTCTTCGACGACCCCATCCTCGGCAACAGCGCCCTCGACCGGCTCGCCAACGCCAGCTACCAGATCGTCATAGAAGGCGCCAGCTACCGCGAACGCTTGTCACCCCACAGGGCGCTGCTGGACGGACTGGATGCAAAGGAGGTGGTTGACCCTCAAACCGCAGGGTGATAATAGTCCGCATACCACGGTGTCCAGGGGCCATCACCCACCTGACGAGGTGGTATATAGGTCGTGATCACGATGGTATATAGGTCCTGATCATCGACAAGGAAGCCACCCCTGACGTGATCGTCATGGACATCATAATGCCGGTGATGGACGGCATCGAAGCCTGCCGGAAGATTACAGACCGGCTGCCCGACACCAAGGTGCTCATGCTGACGGCCTCCAATGAGAAGGACGCGATCGTACAGTCGGTCGGCGCCGGAGCGACCGGGTACCTTCAGAAGTATTCCAGCAAAGAGCAGTTCCTGGCGACCTTGCGAGAGGTCGCTGACGGTGAGTTTCGCATACCGGGGGACGCGGCCAGGCGAATATCCCAGGCGGTACGAAGCTCGTCCGCAGGCTTCGAGTCGGAGCAGCTGGACTCTCTAACGGACCGTGAGAAAGAGATACTGAAGATGTTTACCGAGGGACTGACCTATGATGAGATAGGCGAGATAAGGAACAACAGCCGGTTGACCGTGCGGAACGCCGTATACGGAATCCAAAAGAAGCTGGGATTCAAGACGAGGCAGCAGATGGTGGTTTGGGCAGTCCGCATCGGACTTGTGGATGGTGAGGAATCCTCCTGACTTACTGATGAAGGAGTTGAGGCTGCCGACCTTCCTGAAGGAGCATGGCAAAGTTGGTCGGCCAGTGTGCCGCCGAGGGTAGTCGACCATCCGGGCTACCTGCTGAGGCTGTCCGAGCTTTGAGCTGATGGACCGCCATCAGCTCATGGCGGACCTCAGGATCAAAGGCGGCTCGCTTCCCTGCAACAAGAGCCTCGACACCTGCGACAGACGCTGGCACGGCTCAAGCTGCTCATCATCGACGAGCTTGGCTCTGTACCACTCTCCAAGACCGATGCAGAACTCCTCTTCGAGGTCTTCAGTCAGAGATGCGGGAGAGGGTCAGTCCTGGCCACCGCCAACCTGCCCTTCGACGAATGGACCGAGGTCTTCGGCTCGGAGAGGCTGACCGGCGCACTCTTGGACAGTCTCACTCACAGGGTTCACATCCAGTTGCAAAGGGCGGAGTAATAATGGACCGGCGAGGCGGGTGTGAGGTGTTGATGGCCAGCATAAGCGTCCTCCCTAACTGGCCAGCAAGAGTGTCACATTATGGAGAATGTGACATTGACGCAGAAGGAGCAGGCAAGGCTATAGGTCCTCAACAGCTTACTGGCGGAGCACATGACTCTGGATCAGGCGGCCACGTTGATGGGAGTGAGCGCACGCCACACCAGGCGCATCCTGGCGATTGACACTTGTCTTCGCAAGGGCGCAGTCGGGATAATGAGGTGGATCAGCCTCCAACCATAGTGGGCTTGAGGCTCAGGTCAACAAGACTGCTATCACCCGACCGATTCCCTATATTGGAATCTCCCAGCGAAAAGTTCGCAGTACAGGACACGCTAGCCCACCATCCCGGGTATGCGGGTTTCGGCGGCTTGATAGATTGCTTCCCTGCGGTTCGGTCCAGCATACCTTCTAGCCCCGGTGGAAGTGCTCGACTTACAGTTTCCCTAGGCCCCGGGGCTGCTCGTAGATGTAGGCCGGACATTCTGTCATTGGTCCGCTGGCGGTCCAGTTTTTCAGCGCCCCTACTCAGCACTCGCTCCTGCCATAACGGTCGTTTATCGCTCCGCTGTTTACCCCGGAGTCTGTCAACGCCTCGATCAACTGCTGTGGGCGGAGTCTTCGTTCTTTCGTTGCCGGAGCCAGGTTTGACCTTGGGAATCATGGCCTGGTTACTGGCGGCGGGCCACATGTACGGGGTAGACGCCGGCCCTCTCAAGGAGGAGATGTGGGACAACTTGAAGGGAAGATAGCTGTCGTTACGGGGGCGGGCACCGGGATCGGGAAGGGGATCGCGCGAGCATTCGCTCGGGATGGGGCCGATCTGACCACCGCGTCCCGGAACAGGGACAACCTGGAGACGTCCGCCGAGGAGCTTCGGGGCTTCGGGGCGGAGGTGCTCGTGGTGCAGGCGGACCTGACGGACTAGGGGCAGGTACTGGAGCTGTTCAGGCAGGCGATGGAGAAGTTCGGACGGGTCGACCTGCTCGTCAACAATTCGGGGATATTCAAGGCCGGCCCCATAGACGAGATCGCTCTGGAGGACTGGCAGGATGTGGTCGACACTAACCTGACGGCGGTCTTCCTGTACTCCCGCGAGGCGATGAAGATCATGAAGCGCCAAGGCGGCGGGCGGATCATCAACATCGGCAGCATATCTGCGCAGATGCCGCGCATGGGCTCCGCCCCCTATAACCGCGACCAAGTTCGGACTGGTGGGCCTGACGAAGAGCACCGCGCTTAAGGGCCGCGAGCTCGGCGTGTCCGCCGGGTGCCTGCACCCGGGCAATGTGAGCGTCGAGTGGCGGGAGGCGAGCAGCGCCGACATGCACCAGGAGCCGATGATGACGCCGGACGAACTGGCGACGGCTGCGCTAGCCATGGCGGCGATACCTCCACACGTCAACGTGTGGGAGTCCATTGTGATGCCGGTTGGGCAGGCTTATCTGGGAAGGGGCTGATCCCGGCGGGCTATTCGTACAGTCCGGCCCCGAGTCCTGGCGGTGTGGGGCTAGACATCGGCGCTGGTGGCTGCCGGGTCGTCGTCTGTCGGGCAGGGCGGCATCTCCAGCATTTGGCCGGCGTTCATGCGGGCGCGTGTCTCGTGGAGGGCGTTGTTCAAGTCGAAGAGCGGCGGGGTGTATAGCTGGCACGTCCTGAGGAACAGCAGGCTCGCCTTGGGGCGCTGTCCGATTGCACGCTCCAGGGCTGCTGAGTAGAGGGCAAGCTGCGGGAGGTATGGGGCGGCCGCTTGGTCCAGGGCAGCCCTGCGGGTGTCGTCCGTCTTGAAGTCGACTACGTGCCAGGCGCCGCCGCTCTCGTAGGCGAGGTCGATCGTCCCGTGTACGGGTGCTCCGTTCCAGTCCCAGGAGAACGGCAACTCGAAGTAGGCGCGTGTGCCTTGGTCGCGCAGCGTTGCCGCGAAGGGACTGGCGTCGAGTAGGTCGAGCATGGCGTCGACGTCAGAGGCGACCCGCTCGATCTCCCGGTGAGCCTGGTCTGTGGCGAACGTCGTGGAAAGCTCGACGAGCGGGGGGCGCTCTCCGGAGGTGAACCAGAGTTCAATAGCCCTGTGAGCGAGGGTTCCGCGAAAGAGAGCCAGACCGTCTCCGTGGCGGGCAGGGGCGTGGGAGGGCGGCTTTCGGAGGGCGGTGACGGGCGTGCTGGAACGGAGCGGGATCACAGGGGGCCGGGCGACGAGCGGGGGCATGATGTCCTGTTCGTCGTCCGCCGAGGGTACGGCGACGGGCGACGGGGCGGGCCTGCGGGCAATGGCATCCAGGTCGACGGGCAGAGGCGAGCGGACTTCGACGCCTTCGACGTGGGATTCTCCCAGGGCGTCGAAGACGTAGGCAAGCCAGCCGTCGCCGCCAAGCTCGCCGTCCTGGCGGCGGGGATCGTCACCGCTGAGGTATAGCTTGTCGGCAGCCCTGGTCGCGGCAACGTAGAGCAGGCGCTTGTGCTCCGAGGCCTCCTCCCGGTTGTCGCGTTCCATCAGGTGGGAGTAGAAGCCGGGACGCCGGCGGTTCCCACTTCCGCCGATTTCCTTGTCGAGGGTAAGCGAGATACCCTCTTCGGCGCGCCATCGTACGGGCTCGTAGGTCCCGCGCGAAGGGACATGGGTCTCCGGGACGAAGACGATGGGGAATTCCAGGCCCTTGGCGCCGTGAACGGTGAGCAGGCGCACCGCTTCCGACGCATCGAGGACAGCCTGGCCCTCGCGGGCTTCCAGATCGTCCCGCCTGCGCCGAACGTAAGTTACGAGCTCGTCCAGCGAGTGGCTGGCCAGCGTCCGCGCGAGGGTAACGAACTTCCGAATGTTGGCGAGGGCTTGGTCGCCGCCCTGCATCGCAGCCCAGACCGCCTCGAATCCGGTTAGCGTGAGGGCCTTTTCCAGGAGCGTGTCGGGGGCCGCGAACGGGACGTCGCGCCGGAGTTCGGCGAGCACCTCTGCTGCGCGAGTGCAGAGGAGGCGGGCTTTCCCGGAGACGCTGGAAGGCGGACCGCGGAGGGCGTCCAGAAGTGGACGGTTTGAGGAGCGGAGGGTGAGCAGGGTCTGATCGTCGATCATGAAGAGGGGCGAGCGCAGGACCCCAACCAGCGCTATGTCGTCGTCGGGCTCGGCCAGCCATCCGAGCAGGTTGGTGAGGTCGAGGACTTCCTGCCTGGTGAAGAACCCGCCGCCGGCCGGGGTGCGGTAGGGGACGCCATGGCTCTCCAAGGCTTGCTCGAAGAGGTGTACGTTGGTCAGTCTGCGTAGGAGAATCGCAACGTCCGACGGTCTCGCCGCGCGATACGACTTCCTCTCGCGGTCCCATACGAGTTCGCCGTGCTCCAGGAGCGACGCGACCTCCCTGGCGACGGCGTCGGCCTCCACCCTGCGGCGATCGAATCCGTTCGCCCCGTCAGCCCCGGGCGTCTTGTCGGAGACCGGCATGAGGACGAGGTGGGGGCTGGGCGGCGAGTCTGATCCACGCCCGGTCATGGCTTGCATGGGCGCATCGAACTCTTCCTTAGAGTCGCCGAACACCCGCCCGAAGATGACGTTGAGTATCTCCACGAGCGGGTCGTGGGTGCGGAACGACCTGTTGAGCGAAAGGACGTCTCCATCCGCTTGCATCTCGCGTTGGAGGCGGGTGAAGTGGCGCACGTCGCTGCCGCGGAAGCGGTAGATCGCCTGCTTGACATCGCCGACGAAGAACCGCTCCGGAGCTGGCTGACCGGCGCCTCCGCCTCGTGACAGCAGACGAAGGACTGCGATCTGGGCCGGGTTGGTGTCCTGCAGCTCGTCGACCATGAGGTGGCGGAAGCGAGACCGGTACGAGGCGGCGACGTCCGGGTGGGAACTGAGTAGCTCCTCCGTCTTCAGCTCGAGGTCCAGATAGTCCATGCCCGCAAGCTCTTTCTTGCGGGCCGCGTAGCGGGCACAGGCGTCGCGGAAGAGGTCCCGGAGCGAGTCAAGGGCCTGGAGGGCGTCGTCGTCGTGTTCGTTCCACCGGGGGAGTTTGTCCAGACGGTCTGAGGTTTCCCGGAAGGCGCGCAGCTTGTCTTTGACAGCGTCAAGGTCGCGTGCCCATTTCCTGGCAGTTCCCCCTCTCAGGTTGATCTGCTTGTCGGCCTCGGCTACCCGCGCGCGCAGGTTGCGCCAGTCTCCTTGTTCAGGGTCGCCCAGGGTCTCGAGGAAGTGCCCCAGCCGTGTGGAGAACGCGTCCCCTTCCGCCCCGGCAAGCGCGTCTTGGAGCCATGCCGCAGACTCGACTAGCGATGGGCGGACCTGCTCCATGGCGGCGGCGACGCCGGCGTCCAGCCGTGGCCTTATCTCATCGGCCCAAGTCGGAGGAGTACCGGGCAGCGCCTTGTATGCGGCTTCAACCTCGTTCCGCCGCGCTACCATCAGGGGCAGGTGGTTTGTCAATGAGTAGGTGCCGATCTCCCGCAGCGCCAGGGCCCGGACGTCGTCGGCGTCAGCGGCCTCCTCAAGCGCGTCCGCGCAGGCCGTCCTAGTCTCCAATTCGGCCTCGTCCTCGGCGAGGGTCCTCGCGGCAGGGTCGATGGCCGCCTCCACAGGGTGCTCTCTCAGAATCCGGCTGCACAGCGAATGGATGGTGCCGATGACGGCTTCGTCCAAGTGGGCTCGGTGGGCTGCCAGCTCCGGCCGGTTGATCACCTCCTTGCGGACCCGCTCGCGCATCTCCGAGGCCGCTGCGTCCGTGAAGGTCACTGCCGTGATCTGGGGAATTGAGCACTCGCCTAGGAGGGAGACGTAGCGCTCCACGAGCACGCGCGTCTTGCCGCTGCCCGCGCCCGCCGTTACCAACACGTCGCGGCCGCGCCTGGCGATGGTCTCGGTCTGCTGGCTTGTCAGTCCCAGCGCTTCCATCGGCTGTACTCGTTCACGCGGCATATATGCTTGAATGAGCAGTAGGAGGGACAGGGCTGGACCTGCGGATTGACCCTGAAGTCGCCCGACGCGACGGCGGACCTGACTTCTTGGGCAACCCCAATGACGTTTTCCAAGATCGCCTGGTCTTCTGGCCTGGAGGAGTCCAGATCCCAGGTCCTGTTGCCTGGGTTGAGCCAGGCATACCGAGCCACGATCCTCTCTGCAGATGCCTCTTCGCGAGCAAGGTATCCATAGAGTTGGAGCTGGACGCGGCGGCTACTTACCACGTGGGCCTTGGGAATAGGTCTCCCCGACTTGTAGTCGACGATGACGACCAGGCCTTCGCCCTCGTCGAGGCGGTCGACCGTTGCGGTGACACGCATATGGGGAGACAGGGGCAGGGACGCTTCGATCTTCTTTTCGGCCCCTATGATGCGAGTGACGCCGGCCCGCTCGCTCTCCTCGGCCTCACGCTGTAGGAGTATCTCCATCTGCTGGAAGACTGTCTCCGCCTCCAGCCTCCATAGGGCGGCGCGACCAAAACCTCTCTCGCCGGGCGCCCTGTTCCAGATGTCCAGGCCGCTGGATCTGAGACGGTCTATCGAGTCATCGAGAGTATCGGGCGTCAACGGTCTACCCTGCGCTACCAGCGGCTCCAGCGCGTCTTGGAGGACTTCGTGAATGACCGTCCCCCGCATCGCCGCGTCGGCGCTGTCCATCTCCTCCTCAAGCTCCCGTAGGCGCAGGGCGTAGCTGCTGAAGAATTGGAAGGCACACGTCCGGTAGGACTCAAGCCGCGAGGCGCTCCACACCGCGTTCTCGCCAGTGAGCCGCGGGACTAGCCCGGCGGCGAGGCGGCCTTCGTATTCGCCGGCGTGACCGAATGAGCGGCGGCGCTGCTCGACGCGGACCGCGTCCCGCACCACCTGCCACGCATTCTCTCCCTGGGGCCGCAGCCGGCCTTGCGCGTGCCACAGCCTGGTGCAGGCGATGGCAAGCTCGCGGCGGGACGCCGTGTGCTCCGGGGCGGTCGGTGCCGTCTCGATGGTGTGGTCGTGGGGCAGTGCGTCGAAGTAGTACGAGGGCGCCGCAGGCTTGCCTCGGTCGTTGAGCCGCGTCTTCCAGACTGCGACTTCTGCGTCGGCGCGCGTGCTCACGGTGGCCCAGAGTTCGTCCTCCGCGAGGCGCGGCTCCGGCGGGAGTGCGAGGTCCGCCTTGTTGAGCGCCTCCCTTGCGGCGCTGTCGAGCAAGGTCGTCCCGGTGCGCTGGGCGGGGAACTCTCCCTCAATGAGGCCTCCAAGGGCGACGTAGTCGAAACGGAGGCTGTGGAGGGTGTGCATCGGGGCAAGGAGAACGCCGCCGGCTTCGCGCAGCAGGACGGCGGGGGAGTTGAGCTTGCGTTCGAGGCGGGCGGTGAAACTCTCGAAAGGCTCCTGAGAGCCTCCAAGGACCTCTTGAGCGGCTGTAAGGTCGCGGAGATGGCCTCGGAGGGAGTCGCTCTCCACGTCGACGCCGGGCAGACTTCGCGAGGCTGGTCGGACGAGGGCACGATCGCCGAACAGGGCGTCGTCGAGGCGCCGCGCATGATCGCCGGCGGCGCGAGGGGGTTGTTCCAGCAGGGTGCGCAGGTCTTCGAGCGCGGCTTCCGTACCGACCGCAATGCGGTGGGCCATGTCGCGGGTCGATCCGTACGAGGACTCGTGGGCGTCGGCTCGCATAGTATCCCCGATACGCTTCAGCGCGTCCTGTCCGGCCCATAGGTGGTTCTTCCTTCCCTGGCGTTTGAACCGTGCCACGTCCTCGGAGGATAGTCCCCATCGGCCCAGGTCGATGAAGCCGCTCGAGAGCACCGCGGCGAGGTCTCGCAGGCGCCAGCCATCCCGCGCAAGGTGCAGCAGGCGGCGCAGCCAGACGCCCAAGGGCCGGGCGCCGAGACGCTCTCCGGCAGCGGGATCGAGGGGCAGGTCGTACTCGGAGAAGACCTGCCGGGCGAGGCCCAAGTGGGGCTGTACCTGTCTGAACGCGACGGCGCAGTCTGACGGGCGCAGCGAGGGGTTTTCGGTGAGGCGCTGCTTGATCTGCCTAGCTATGGCGCGAAGCTGGTCCTCGCGGTCTGAAGCGGAGCCCGCAGTCACGGTCACTGGGCAGGTGGCCGCTCGCCTCTTCAGCTTCAGGACTGCCGCGTTCGGGAGATGATCTAGGACGCGATGGTAGTCGTACCGAGCCCTCGCACCCGACTCGGGGTCGAAGGTGACGATGACATCCGAGCGTCTGGCGATCGCTTCGAGGAGTCTGAGCTCGACGCCACGGAAGAGATGGAAGCCGTCGAGCAGCACCAGGTCCGGAAGCGGCGTGCCTGCTTTCACGACTTTGGCCGCGGCCAGGGGCGTCTGCGCCGGGTGGAGCCAATCACGGCTGTCAAGCTCAGAGCAATACGCCGCGAAGATGGCGCTCAGGGCCATCAGAGGAGGGGACCCGGACCTGTCGGCGGCCTCACGGAGCGCCCTTGGCTCGATGGCCTCCGAAAGCAGGTCGCGGATGGCGGCGTTCAGCAGGCTGACAAAACCCTCGGTACGGGCGATGGGCCTGAAGTAGGAGGCAGGCCCGCATTCGACCTCGCGGTGGGCTGTTCGCGACAGGAGCTCTTCGGCTACCGTGTTGGGCAGCCTCCCGGCCCCGGAAGCGAGACTCTGGCTGAATTGGGGTATCGTCTCCACACGTAGGCGGAGAGCGACGCCGCACCGGGAGACGAGCCGCCTGCGGAGCTGGTCGCCGTGCCGGCTGGTGGGGACCAGCGCCACGGCCTCGTAGAATGGGTCGGACTCGTAGAGCGCGGCCAGCCTAGCCACGACCTCTTCGGTCTTGCCGCTTCCCAGCCCTCCTCTGATGATTACCGGTCTCGACATGACCGCAAGCTACTCCGGCACAGATGCTTGCGCCAGATTACGTGTATCGGCACCGGCATTCAAGGGTTAGGTGGCGGCGCGACCGAGCAAGTAGGACGCTTGCGGGATAGAATTGGCCGGAGGAGCGAGCAGTGGCCAAACGGGGCAGGGTCCGCGTCAGCGGTACGTACATAGAGTATGAGGTGCGACGCAGCAAGCGCCGCAAGAAGACCATCCAGCTTACGGTGGAAGGCGGCGTCGCCCGGGTCGCGGCCCCCTCGGTGGTGCCTTTGAGCGAGCTGCGCGAATTCGTGCGTCAGCGTGCCCGGTGGATACTAGACCGGCTTTCCGAGCCGCAGAACGGGGAGCCGTTGCGCCTTGTCAATGGTGAGGAGTTGCCATACCTGGGCCGCAGCCTCCGCATGGTGGTCAGGCGAGCGGACGTGGACTTACCGCAGGTCGGCTTCGACAATTTGCGTCTGCTTGTCGCGGCGCCGCGCGCCGTGTCTGTGGACGGCCGCCGTGAGATGGTCTTCTCCGCGATCTCAGCCTGGTACCGCGCCCGGGCCGAAGAGCACGTGCGGGCCAGCGTCGAGAGGTGGAGGCCCAAGTTTGGGGTTTCCGTAATGCCCCCGGTGCTCATTGGCAACCAACGGAGCTTCTGGGGAAGCTGCAGCCCGGACGGGACGCTGCGCTTCAGCTGGCGTACGATGATGCTGGAGCCCGCGCTAGTCGATTACATTGTCGTGCACGAGCTGGCCCACCTGGAGGTCATGAACCACTCGAAGGCTTTCTGGGCGGTGGTGTCCAAGGTGATGCCGGACGCGCTGCAGCGCCGTCGTCGGCTAAGGGAGGCCGCGCGGGGTATCCCGCTATGACCTGAAGCCGGAATGGCGAGGCTTGGCGTGACCCGCGTGGGGGCAGTCCCCAAGATGGGAGACCGGCGTAACTCGACGGAGTAGCTGGGTAGGGGCGGGAAGGCCGGATTTCCTCGATATCTGTCACATTCTGCAACATTTTGTCACCTTTCAGATATGGACCGCGTGACAGAGCAATACCCGAAGGTGACGCGAACGGGATACGAATGCGACTGAATGTGGTGCCGATGAGACAAGATGAGACAGGCCTTTCGGCAGGTTCTTTAGAGGCCCTCGCGCAGCAGGACGGCACCCGAAAGCGGCTCACATGGAGAGTAGTGCTTGCCATAGTGGAGAAAGGAGCACAGAAGTTCTGCTGCCTGTCAAGGGCTCGGTGTCTCCATTCGCAGAAGAGCACCACTCTCCGTCCAAGGGTCTTATTTGCTTAGAGGGTGTTTGCAAAGTCTTGAACTTGTACTACACTTGATGAATGAGCCGCAAATCGTACCCCAGCGACCTGACGGACGAACAGTGGGAGATCCTCGGCCCCCTACTCCCACCAGCCAAACCCGGAGGCCGGCCCCGTACAGTGGACCTGCGGGAGGTAGTGAACGTCATCCTGTATTTGCTTCGGAGCGGATGCCCCTGGCGGATGGTCCCGCACGATCTGCCTCCCTGGCAGACCCTGTACAAGTACTTCCGCAGTTGGACCATGGATGGAACGTGGGAACGAGTCAATGAGACGCTACGCCCTTGCGTCCGAGAGGCCGAAGGTAGAAATCCTACTCCCAGCGCAGCGATCATAGATAGCCAGAGCGTGAAGACGACTGAAAAAGGGGGCCTCGTGGCTATGATGCTGGTAAGAAGGTCAATGGTCGAAAGCGACACGTCATCGTAGATACCGTGGGCTTGCTGTTGGCGGTGGTGGTGCATCCTGCCAATATCCAAGACCGAGATGGGGCGAGGCTGGTCATCGATAAATTGATAGGACGATTCCCACGCCTGCGACTCATCTGGGCTGACGCTGGCTACAGCGGCCAGTTGGTGGACTGGGTGATGTCCATGTCGGGCTGGGTCTTGGAGATCGTCAAGCGTCCCAGGGCCAGCCATCAGTTTGAGGTGCTGCCACGCAGGTGGGTGGTTGAGCGAACACTGGCGTGGCTGGGACGTTGTCGCCGGTTGAGCAAGGACTATGAAGCCTTGACCGGTACAACGGAAGCGTGGCTGCACATAGCTGCGATTCATCTCATGCTCCGACGCTTAGCTCCGTCATGATGTACTTTGAAAACACCCTCTTAGATCAACGAGCCTTGTATTGGCGGTGATGGTGGTGGCTCGACAAAGCGTAGAAGCGTGCCGGGGGGGAAGCCACGCCTCTTCCTTGGACTCTTGTCTACAATGAGAGTAGATGCTCGCTCCATGTCTGCCAGACGGCTCTTGAGATGGCCGGAGTGGAATACAACTCGGTCAGAACGCATGAAGTCTTCAATTGTCTCTATCTCGATCGGTTGATTCATTCCGAATTCGTCGACTAGGGTGCGGCCCAATTCATTGAAATCCACTAATCTTGATTGAAATGAAAGCTGGCCTAATGTGTCACTCCTGAATCTATATCCGCCGAGCGGTGCAACTTTCCACATTGCTTGTTTCATCTTGTCGCAACCCTGATCGCTCTTAGTGGCGAAGAACAATGCATACTTTAGTTGTTTGCCTCCATACAGCTCAAATTGAAGGACGTGTTCGGCTCCTGCAGCCTTAAGTTGCTTGCTGTAGAGTCCGTAGAAGAATTCCTTTCTCGCTTTGCTATCAGGCATGTCTATACACTGTCTCCAATCGGGACAACCAAATAGATCGTCAAGATGATGTTCGAAGTTAGGATGATGCTTAAAGCGGTTCATGAATTCGTACATGAAAGAGACGTAGACTTCTGTGCTGGGAATGTCCATCAAGGCCCGGATATGATCCATGCCAATTCCAGATACTCCAAAAGGATCAATCATGACGAATGCGGGAATGCGATCCGAAGCGATGGAGTCGATCAGACGTGGCAGAACTTGGGCGAACGTTCTATTGAACGTATCGATCCGGCATATGGAGGGGATGGAACCCTCCATCCGTTGACGCGCGAGTACCTCTTTCAAGTGAACGAATCGGTCAAAGCACTCCTCAATGAAGACATAGTCTATCTGTCCAATCATCGTGTCTTTTGAAGAGTGTTCGGCAAGGGCATTCAGGGCGATTACAGGTGAGCCTGGCTCTCCATTCTTGTATTCTCCAGGTCCGGCAAAGGCATCGACGAACATGGCTCTCTCGAACCGACTCAAGATGATAGGAAGCCACGCGTCCATGTAGCTCCGCAGGACCATGTGCTTGCCAACCGTATGAGCTTCGAGTGGCCACAGCGTTGTTTTCGGAGGCATGTTCTAGCGTATGGCGGTGAGTAAGGGCATTTCGACCAATGTCGCGCCGTCGAGTACGGCGTCCGGGCCGGAGCACTTGCCTCGTTTGCCGCCTAGCTGCTTGAGGAAGAAGGCTACGTTGGCCTTCATGGACTGGTCGCGGAGATCGCGCGCCCACTCTAGGGCCATTGGCCGCGCGCGGGGGCCACTCTCGCCGCCGGCGATTACCCAATGGAGTGTGCCGTCCTCCAGCCATGGGGTGATGTCGATTCTCTCCAGCAGGGGCTCGGCCGAGACGAAGCGGACGGCCGAGGGGACTCGTCTCAGCACGGACAGCCTGGGAGTGTACTTCTGGCTCTCCACGGAGGTGCCCATCCACACATTCTCCGGCCACACTCCGAACTTGTCTCGGCCGTGAAGCTCCCACCAGCCGGCGGCTCGGCCCGGCCGCTTGGTCAGCACCTGGAACACGTGCTGGCTTGCGTCTCGCATGACGACGAACACGTCTGAGATGAAGTCGTACTCGACGTGCGGGTGGAACAGGTCTGACATGCTATTGACGAAAACGCGCCGGGGACGGCGCCAGGACAGCGGAGCTTTCAGCCGTTCTGGGAGCATCCGAACGCTGTCGGGAGCGGTCTCGTACCCGGGGACGGCCATCGCCCGCAGCCTGGGGTATAGCGCGAACATGTAGCAGTTGTCGCACCCTGGGGATACGCGGGAGCACCCAGTGACAGGGTTCCATGTCTCGTCGGTCCACTCTATGGTCGAGGGCATGTGTGGTGCTCGCTACTATTGTCTAGGCGCTGACTTACGCGCATTATGGCATATGTGTTCTAAAGGGGCAACTTTTCTACTTCCCAGGAAGTCGCGGCTCGTCACGGTAAGACCGCCCTAGAACGGGCGGTGGCGGTTGGCTATCGGCATGCGGCGGTCGCGGCCGAAGCTTCTGGGGGTTATCTTTAGGCCTGGAGGGGACTGGCGGCGCTTGTGCTCGCTCCGGTCGACCAAATTCACGACGAGCTTCACTACGTCCTCGTCGAACCCCAGGGCGACGATACCGTCGAAGCTCACGTCCTCTTCCACGTAGGCCTTGAGGATGGCATCGAGTACTTCGTAGGGGGGCAGGCTGTCCTGGTCGGTCTGATCGGGGCGCAGCTCGGCGCTGGGGGGCTTGTCTATGACGGACTGGGGTATGAGCGGCCCATCGCCTGCCGCGTTGCGGTGCCGGGCCAGCTCGTACACCATCGTCTTGGGCACATCCTTGATGACGGCGTACCCGCCGGCCATGTCGCCGTAGATGGTGGCGTAGCCGACAGCCATTTCGCTCTTGTTGCCGGTGGTCAGGACCATCCAGCCCATCTTGTTGGAGAACGCCATGACGAGGTTGCCGCGTATGCGTGACTGGAGGTTCTCCTCTGCCTCGTTCGGCGCCATCCCGTCGAAGTGGGGCGCAAGGATGTCCAGGAACGCAGTGAAGGGAGGCTCGATTGGCAGGCTTAGCAGCCGTATGCCGAGGTTCGCCGCCAGGTCCTTCGCGTCCTCTACGCTTCCCTCTGAGGAGTAGCGCGACGGCATGGACACGCCCACTACGTTCTCTGGGTCGAGGGCGTCGGCGGCTATGGTCGCCACGAGGCTGGAGTCGATGCCACCCGACAGGGCTACGACGACCTTAGAGAAGCCGCACTTGCGGACGTAGTCCCTCGTCCCCGTGACGAGGGCCTTGTAGACCTCTTCTTCCGCGCTGTAATTGGGTGGCGGCTGGCGAGGAGGCAGTTCGGGCAGCTCTCTCGTGGTGTAGTCGGAGACAGAGACCACCCTAGGTGATCCCATCTCTTCGCGTACGGTTGGCCGCTCCATGCGCAGCCTGGGGCCGTTGAGCCTGGAGCGCTGCACTGCTTCGACGTCCAAGTCTACGGCGATCAACTCCTCCCCGAACTGCCCTCCGCGCACGACGGGCTCTCCGGTAGGGCCGAACACGGCGCTGCCGCCGTCGAAGACGAGCTCGTCCTGGCCGCCCACGAGGTTGACATAGGCGACATAGAGTCCGTTGTCGCCGGAGCGGGTTGCAAGCATCTTTTCCCGTTGAGCGCGCTTGCCGGCGTGGAAGGGCGAGCCGTTGATGTTTACGATGAGCTCGGCGCCGTTGTCCCTCTGAACGACCGTCGGCCCAGCGGCGTACCAGATGTCCTCGCAGATGTTGACACCCACCGCTGTGCCGTTGACGACGTAGACGGGACAACCTGAGCCCGGTTTGAAGTATCTCACCTCGTCGAAGACGCCGTAGTTGGGGAGGTATATCTTGTGGTAGACGTCCACGAGCCGGCCGTCGTGGGCCAGGGCCGCGGCGTTGTAGACATCCTTGCCCGCGTCGACGAAGCCTACGACGACGGAGATGCCGCGCGATGCCTCGGCCACCTCGCGCATCTTGCGCATGTTTTCCTCGAGGAACTGGGGCCTTAGGAGGAGGTCCTCAGGAGGGTAGCCGGTTATCGCGAGCTCGGGGAACGCCACCATGTCGGCATGGAGAGCTCGTGCTTGGTCGACGCAGTCAAGTATCCTGGCGGTGTTTGCATCCAGATCGCCCACCGTGGGGTTGATCTGGGCCATGGCGAGACGGAAAGTACGCATCGGCTTGCCGCTCAAGCTGGCGGACTGACTAAAGCTTGTGTGTACTCTGGCAATTCACCCTCGCCGCGTATTGCGTGAAGCGCGTATGAATTCAGGCACACAGCCAAGACCTGATAGTAGTGGGACACGGGCGAGTTGTTTATTCCGCCGGAGATAGTCTCCGGTCCCAAGGCGGTGATTCCCCCGTGGACTGCCTCCACCTTGGCGCGAAAGGCGTCGTCTTGCACGGTCAGGGACGGCGACTGAACGATAACGATCTCGGCAAGCAGCTTGGGCCCCCGCAGCTTTTCCTCGAGCAGGGAGTCTGCGCGTTCGGACTCGTATCTGCCGGCCAGCCGGAAGTCGGTGGTGGTGGCGCTGCCGAGGAACTGCGAAATGAGGGCGGCGGCAATAGCCAGGAGCACCACCCATACGCTGATGACTACCCAGGGCCTTTGCGCGCTGATACGGGCCAATGATTCAGTCAAAGGGAATGTCCCTCCAAGCAAAGCGGGATGCTCTTGGGGTGCATTTTACTATAGGGCGCAACGGGGGGGGGGGGGGTCACTTGGGCCGAGGGGCAGTCGTTTTCTCGGCGGCTCCCGGCTTCTCCCGGAGCATTCCGGCCGGCATTTTGGGGAGCACTACACCGCCTGAGAAGACGGTCTTCATGGCATCCTGGATGGAGACGTTCGTGTCTGTAAGGTCCTCCTCCGGGAAGAATGCCAACATCCCCGACGTGGGGTTTGGAACGGTAGGAATGTACACCGCAACGATGGTCCTCCCGCCGTTGTCCGCGCCGTCCACTCGGCCCATGGCGAATCCCATGGCCGCCACGCCGGGCCTCGGCCATTCGACCATGACAACGCGGTTGAAGTGGTGGCCCGGCGGGCTGGAGAGGGTATCGGTGGCCTGCCGGGCAACGTTGTATATCCCGCTGACAATCGGGACCCTGCTCAGGACCGCGTCCTGGATTGCCTTGCTTCGCCTACCGGAGAAGAACGAGCCGATCAGGTAGAGGATCGCGATGGTGATGACGAAGCCGATTCCCCAGACGTCCCAGGGCCTGTCGCGGACGAAGAAGCTGAGCAGTCCGTTCTCGCCGCGGAAGAGGTTGTCCACCGTGGTGAAGACGAACAGGACGATCCAGAGCGTGATCAGCAGCGGCGCGAGCAGGAGGAATCCGGAGACTATGCGCCTGGTAAAGTGGCGCTCCAGGTTCCTGGTGCGCGGCTTGGACCCGTTTGAGGAGTGCTCCTCCGGGCTGTCGCGGTCCACGATCATGCTCCCGCAGCGTAGCGCCAGGCGGCGGCGGACAGGGAGTCGTAGAGGCCCGACATTCTCCGGGCTGCCGAATTCCATCCCCTCTTGGAGGCTTCTTCCCTGGCGGCGTCCCCCATGCTGGCCCGGAGGCCCGGGTTGGACAGCAGCATTTCTATGCGTTGGGCGTAAGGCTCCGGGCACTGCCAGGGGATCAGGTAACCGGTCAGGCTGTCCCTGATTAAGGTCCTGGGTCCGCCCACCCTGGAAGCTATGACCGGCACCCCGCAGGCCATGGCCTCCAAGGCTACGAGGCCGAAGCTCTCATAGTAGGACGCCAGCACGAACACGTCTGCGGCGTTGTAGTAGGTGGGCAACTCGGCCTGGTCAACCTTCCCTGTGAAGGTCACGGCATCACTGATGCCTTCCTCAGAGGCGACCGCCCTGAGCTGCTCCACCTCGGGGTCGGACGAGGGGCTTCCGCCCACGATGAGGAGCCGGGTGTCCGAGACATCCTCGAGCTGGGCGACCGCCCTGATCAGTATGTCGAGGCCCTTGAGCGGCTCGATGCGGCCGACGGAGAGGACGACTTTGCTCTCCGCAATGCCGAGGGCCTTGCGCGCTGCCTGCCGGTCCATCTGCCGGAAGAGCTGGGTGTCAACGCCGGGCGGTATGACGTGGGCGCGCTGAGGGGGGACGCCGTAGAGGTGGGCGAGGTCGTCACGCTCCTGCAGCGTGGAGGCGATGATGGCGTCCACGCCGCCGGCGATGGCGGTCTCCGTGTTGGTCCTGAGCTCGGACTCGCGCTCGCCGACGCGGGACTGGAGCTTCTTCCGGGAGAGCGTATGGAAGGTAACGACGTGGGGGATGTCCCACTCGCTCGCCAGGGTTAAGCCCGCGGCGCCCGACAACCAGTAGTGGGAGTGGACCACGTCGTAGCTTAGGGCTTCCGAGCGCTGGAAGGCGTACAGCTTGTCGATGAACTCTGGGATGTCCTGGTATACGTCCTCTTTGGACCTGTCGTAGGGGCCAGCCTTCAGGTGGACCACCCTGGCGTTTTCGCCGAGGGGCATTATCTGCTCGTCCCGGGGGTCGTGCCACCGGGTGTAGACGTCGACGCGGTGTCCCATCTCGCCGAGGGCGCGAGCGGTCTGGAGGACGTACACGTTCATGCCGCCGGTGTCGCGCTCTCCGAGGCGCGCCACCGGGCAGCCGTGTACGCTCAGCATGGCGACTTTGTTCATCTGGAGCTCCGCAAGAGTTGGTACGGTGGATTCGACGGGCGCCGGAAGCGGGCCTACCGGCGGAGGGTCAGCCGGAATACCCGGCGGTCTTTACCGCCGAGGTCGTACTTATAGCGTTCGTCTCCCCTGAGAAAGTCGAAAGAACGCTTACCGGCCTCGATGGCCTGCTTAATGGCCAAAGCCTTGTTCAGCAGGCCGACGCTGAGGTTCGAATATTCTGGATCGTACCCACTATTGTATAGTAAATATGAGTCCATATAGTCGAAATATATGCAGCTTGCAACCCTGGTTTCGTTCAATTCGAGGAATGCCAGCTTGAGCTGTCCCCTGGCGCCAAGCTCGACGGCGACTTTCGTGAAGAAACGCTCACGCTCCGCGTTCATGAACCTCTTCTTGTCGGGGCGGCTGCCGCGGTGGAGGCGGAAGAAGTCGGCCATACCATCGGCGATGGCGTCCGGGTCTTGGCAGACCTGCTGAGTGAAGCTGTCTGCCGCGTTCAGCCGGCGCATCTTCCGGCGCAGCTCGTGCCGGTCTTTCTTGCCCAACGAGGCGACAAACTCGTCCCAGGTGCAGGGGAGCGATGTGATGGGGGCCACGTCTTCCTGCTCCACCGCGACTGTGTAGCCGTACCTATCGGCCTGCTCCGGGATGCTCCGGAGGGTGGGGGAGGACTCAGGCACGGACTGCAGCTCGATCTGGGAGGCTTGCCCGTCGAGGTACTCGAAGAGGGCCGGGTAGAATGTGTCCTCGCTGCCGCGACGGACGAGGAAGTCGTTGTAGTCGCATAGGTCGGTGTCTCCGATGAAGTGGAGAACGCCGCCGGTCTCACGGAGGGGCGCGATTCCGATGAGGGAACCGTCACTTCTCACGGACAGCAGCCGCAGCTGGGAGGCTTGTCCGAAGCTATTCCACCACGTCCTCTGCCACGGGGGAGTTACGAAGACGGTATTGGTGTGGCAGAACGGGAGGAACCGGTCCCACTCTTCCTGGAGGTCGTCGAAGTCGTGGAGGGCTACGGCCGGGCGCACCTCAGCGGGTCTCCAGCAGCGCGTTGAACTGGTCGATCGTCGCCCGGTCAGTCTTCAGGACGCCGCGACTTGCGGAGGTAACGACGGTGGAGCCGGGCTTGCTGGCACCCCGGATGGTGAGACACAGGTGCTCGGCGCGCAGGACGACGGCGACACCGGCGGGCTCGAGGGCGGTGTCGATGGCGTCCGCCAGCTGCGCCGTGAGGCGCTCCTGCAGCTGTGGGCGCCGCGCCAGCGCGTCGAGTGCCCTGGCGAGCTTGCCGATTCCCACGACCCGGCCGTTGGGGACGTAGCCCATGGCGGCGGTTCCGGAGAATGGGAGGAGGTGGTGCTCGCAGATGGAGAAGAAGTGCACGTCTCTCAGGACTACGATATCCCTGTGCTCCTCGTCGAAGCCGGTGCGCAGCAACTCGACCGGGTCCTTCCCGATACCGGAGAAGAGGTCGCCGTACATGCGGGCGACGCGGGCTGGCGTGTCCTTGAGGGCTTCCCTTGCAGGGTCGTCGCCTATGGCGCGGAGGATGGAGGCCACGGCCTCCCTGATACAGTCTTCGTCTACCACGGGCGCATCTCTATAGCAGCGTATTGTGCTGGGACTCGGCGGTGCATGAGCGGAGGCTCCCGGTGCTTCGATGCGGGGTTACTGTTGGAGAACGGACGAGGGTGGTACAAGGTTTTTGTTGGTCGTGCGGGAACGCCGAGGCGCGCGGCAACGGTCATATCGACCAACCGCCAACCTAACATATCGCCGACTGCGCGGCAAGCTGCGCCGGTGCACCCCGGGCTGGGGTGGGCTGAGGGGCCGTTTCGGGGGGCTTCCCGCAAAAAAGTGTTTCAAAGCGTTCCATTTTGTTCGGTTTCGTATGTGAGGCCCGGAGGAATTGGGTCGGATTTGGAGCGGTTTTGGTCACCAAACGACGTCGTTTGGGGCTGTTTGGTCGCGATTGGAACGCGATTGGAACGCGGATTTGGGGCGCTGCCGGGCGCGGAGCAGTGGGTGATGTTGTTGGTGAACCCATGGCGACATGATAGCACGGACGTTCGGTAGCGTCAATGTGAGGTGGGGCGTTGTCAGGATGGGGATTGGGTGCACCACTCGGCGCGGAGGATGCCGTAGTGGGCGTCGTCTATGTGTCTTCGACGTCCTTGAACTCGAACGGTCTGAGTAGGAGGCGTTCGGTCTTCAACTCGACTCGCTTGTTCAGGTCTTGGCTCATGGGTGCCCTCCTAAATACACGAAAAAAAGGGCCTCCCCGGATAAAGCGGGGAGGCCCTTGCAGGTACGAAAGATGTACTTTTAGCCTACGTCTCCCCGGAAGTAGTTACCACGCGGCCGCACATGGCCGCGGTCGGCGTGGGCATATGGGCTACGCGGACGAATGTCTGCTTCATTGCGGCCATATAGTACCAGATGGATGCGGGCCGGGTTAAACATGGATGGACAGGATGGATTTGGATGGGGTTTGACACCTGTCGAGCGGGGTGCCTAGACTATCGCATCACCCGTGTGGGGGGCTGTATTTTGGTGGAGTCGCCACTGGCTGTGTACCTGGCGGAGACCGCGAGCTCCGGCAGGACGCCGAGCGCGGGTTTCGTTGGCTACCTGGCGTCGTTGGAGCGGGTCGGATCGGTGTCGCCGGAGGTGGCCCGTGCCATCGTCTCGGAGCTGGCCGACCAGCGCGGGAACCTCAAGATGATCGCCAGCGAGAACTACTCTTCGCTGGCCGTCCAGCTTGCTCAAGGGAACCTGTTCACTGACAAGTACGCCGAGGGGGTGCCGGAGCACCGGTTCTACGCAGGCTGCGACAACGTAGACACCGTCGAGGCGCGCGCGGTGCACTTGGCCTGCTCGCTGTTCGGGGCTGATCACGCCTACGTGCAGCCGCATTCGGGCGCGGACGCCAACCTGGTCGCCTACTGGGCGATACTGTCGGCCCGCGTGCAGGCGCCCTTCATGGAGCGGGTGGGGGAGACGGATCCCTCGGCCCTCAGCAGCGGGGACTGGCGCGAGCTTCGTGTCGAAATGGGCAATCAGCGGCTGATGGGGATGGACCTGTATGCCGGCGGGCACCTCACGCACGGCTACCGGCACAACGTGTCGGGCAGGATGTTCGACGTTGCTTCTTACGGGGTGGACCCGGAGACGAAGCTGCTGGACTACGACAGGATACGGGAGCAGGCGAGGAGCTTCAGGCCCCTGATCCTGCTGGCGGGGTACAGCGCCTACTCCAGACTAATCGACTTTGCGGCGTTCCGGGAGATAGCAGACGAGGTGGGCGCGGTGTTCATGGTGGACATGGCGCACTTCGCAGGCCTCGTGGCTGGCAAGGTCTTCCAGGGGGACAACGACCCGGTGGCGTACGCCGACGTTGTGACGACCACGACCCACAAGACGCTGCGCGGGCCGCGCGGCGGGATGGTGCTGTGCCGGGAGGAGTTTGCCGGGCACGTGGACAGGGGTTGCCCGCTGGTGCTTGGGGGGCCGCTGCCGCACGTCATGGCGGCCAAGGCGGTGGCCTTCGAGGAGGCGAGCGCGCAGGGGTTCAAGGAGTACGCGGCGGACATCGTGGCGAACGCCTCGGCGTTGGCGGGCTACTGCGTGGAGGAGGGGATGGAGGTGCTGACGGGCGGCACCGACAACCACCTGATGCTGCTCGACGTGACGCCGTTCGGCCTGACTGGAAGGCAGGCGGAGTCAGCGGTGCGCGGCGCCCGTGTGACACTGAACCGGAATACGCTGCCGTTCGACACCAACGGGCCGTGGTACACGAGCGGCCTGCGCCTGGGAACCCCGGCCTTGACGACGTTGGGGATGGGGAATGACGAGATGGGGGAGATTGCGTCGGTGCTGAAGCTGGTACTGGGCAATACGGAGGAGGCGGTCATTGCGAAGGGCAAGAGCGCGGGCCAGCCTAGCAAGGCCCGCTACAGGACGGACGCGGGGACGCTGGCCGAGGCGCGAGAGCGGGTCGCGGGTCTGCTGCGGCGTTACCCAGTTTATCCCGAGTTGGACGTCGAGTACCTTCTTCGGGCGTTTGGGTAGGGACTCGAGACCACTAAGACCGTCCCCCAGTCCGGTCATCCGAATGGGGTTTGCAGCGATTCTTCGGACTCTCTAGTGGTGCTGCCTCTACCCCTCATCCCCTAGTAGCAGCCATTGACTACTCTAACGCAGTGCGCACTTCAAGACGTAACGGACGGCGAGCCGTGTGACTCCAAAGTCAACCTCCGATCGTTTCGGATCGCTCATCGAACGATTGAAGACCGTTGACGAGCTGATGTCGAAGGAGGAGCTTTCATGTCTACTACAGCAAAATGGCTGAGTGATGAAGACTCTAGGTGCTTTGACGACAGGTTGTCGCGACTCGAATGGTTAGTTGACAATGCACCAGCAGGCGAGCATTGGCTTTTCCCTGGCGGGTTGCACGCCAAGGCATTGTTCGGAGAAGCACGATATTGCTATGTGTACGCCCAGTTCCTGGCGACAATTCTCTTGGGACTAGCATACATCGAACAGACCCTTGCAGCCTTATTCTACGGAGCAGGCCGCAACGATCTTCAGCGTGAGGGTCTTTCTGCCTTGTTGAGAGAAGCACATGCTGAAGGTCTGATAGGAGACAGGGAATTACAGGATTTGAAGAGAGTCCGCAAATACAGGAATGCCTATGCTCACTTTCGAAGGCCAGGTCATGAAGACAGTGTGGAAGCTCGGGCCATTGTTGAAGATGCGGCACCTTACGATGTCATCGAACAAGATGCGACCGTGGTCATGGCAGTGGCACTTCATATAGTCGCCAAGAACACAGCCTAAATGTTATCGTTGACGGAGCGTCGACGCCGCAGTCCAAAGAGGAAGGAAGGATGGTGAAGAGGTTTGACTATTGAGGTTCCAGGAGTACCTGTAGAATTGCGCCCCCTGGCAAAGGAAGATATCGGGAAACTGTTGAACGCAATAGGACTACTTGCTGACGAACTTCGAATGCATTTTCTGCTCAAAAAGATTAGGGTGACCAACTGTTTTGAAGATGACGTTAATCGATTGCTCAATGAACGCTCAGGTATTGCAGGATATGTCGCTGCTCGGAATAATGTGCAGGCCATTGGCAGAACCCTGTGGATCCGCTCCCAGCAAGGGAAACTCAGTTTTGCAGTGATTATTGATGCGAAACAGATAGGTGAGTGGGGGCTCCAGAATCCGAAGTGCCTGACAACTGTACTCCACGAACTGGTCCACGTACTGTACGAAGAGCGCCACCTTGATAGGCTGGGAGAGGAAGAATACACCACCGATGCCGACACGGCGGAGCGATGGCTGGACGGCTACGCCACATCCCTTCTCGATGAGTTTGACGTGGACCGTGTGGTCGACACTCTAGTTCGCGGGTTAGCCAGAAAGGATGATGGGAGCCCTTGGTCTCTGCGAGAGCTGGATGAGGCTCAAGGAATAGATTGGGTTCAGAGTCTGATGAACAGCATTAACCAGGTGCCAAGTTTCATCGAAGAAAAGTTATGGCAGTTTCAGACTAGGCAGGTTGGGATCGACGAGATTGCCACGGTGGTGATTCCCGCCATGAAAGACCTTTTCAAATTGCTGAGCCATACCGCTTCGAGATACAAATGCACTGAGCTTTGGCCAGACATCGTAGAGCGAATCAAAGAGACGGACGCCTCTCAACGTTTCTTCAAAGAACACCTCGATACTATCCTTGGTCAACTCGATGATGATCAGTTGCCGTTCGAGGAGTCCGTTCAGACCCTTGTGCATGCCGTAGATGCGATACTCCACAACTGCGGTCTCAGCTTGCAGACAGTTCCTGGAGGCGTTTATATCTCCGTCGACACATCGTCGCGGTAGCTGGGAGTGCCTGGGGGCAGGAGCGCGATCAAGGGGAGTTGAAGGCTTGTCCTGTGCCGAGACTGTTTAACTTGGGGCGGGGACATTGGCTGGTCAGTGGAGTGGTGACCATCGCACGGAATTATGGGACATGCAATGGTTGGAGGCGCTGCTTCTGACTGCCCTGACGCGTTATGGTTGGCAAGCAGTATCCAAGGAAGTTTCACAGGCTGTCAAGCCACAACTCGAAGATGGTTCTGCCTACAGGAAAACCAGGCCCACCTGCGCCCGTTCGCTCTCAGTCCTGCGCGTACGGCACTCCGTAATGCCCGTCGTGGGCGATCTCCGACAGCGGCCTGCGCCTCTTGCCGCGGGGAGTGCGGGCGCGGTAGCCGAACGGCAGGACGGTGACCAGGTGGATGGAGTCCGGGACTCCAAGGAGATCCTTTACCCCGAATCCACCGAAAGACGACTTTGGGGACAGTCCTTGAAGAAGCCAGAGGGTGCTCCTCTGAATCTGGGAGAATGGTTTTGAAACAGAAAACCGCCCGGAAACAAGGAGCACCCAGTAGATGCTGCCACAGAATAATCCCGACCGTATCCGCGTCGTCTTTGACGACCACCGCCTGGTGGCCAATGCCGGCCTGCTCCTGCCGGCCACCCTTGCACAGCACCTGGGCCTGCGGGAACTCGTCGACCATCACCTCGACCTAGGCTGCGCATCGGGGCGGGCGAACACGGGGGACAAACTGCTGACGCTGGTCGCTTCCGCGCTGGCGGGCGGCGACTTCATCGACGACGCCGATGCGCTGCGTGCTGGTGGGACGGTCGGTGTTCTCGGCTGCGTGGTCAAGGCGCCATCCACCCTGGGCACCTTCCTGCGCAGCTTCCGGTGGGGGCATGTCCGTCAACTCGACCGGGTGAGCCGCCAGTTGCTGGCACGCGCATGGGCCGCTGGGGCCGGACCCGGCGACTCGCCCCTTACCATCGACCTGGACTCCACCATCTGCGAGACCTATGGACTGGACAAAGAAGGGGCGCGACACCACAACTACACCGGCGTGCGGGGCTATCACCCACTGCTGGCCATCGCCGCCGGAACCGGCGATGTGCTGATGTCCCGGCTGCGCGAGGGCCGTGCCAACACCGCTCGCGGCGCTGCCCACTTCCTGCGTGAAACGGTGGGGCGGGTGCGCTACGGTAGGGCCAGCGGCCAACTCACGGTGCGCGCCGACAGCGGCTTCTACGCCCACGCTCTCGTCGCCGTCTGCCGCGAGATGAGTGTCCGCTTCTCCATCACCATCCGCCAGCACAAAGGCCTGCGGGAGTTGATTGAGGCGATCCCCGAGCAGGACTGGACGCCGATTCCCTACTGGATGGACGGCGCCGCCGATGTGGCCGAGACCACCTATACCCCCTTCCAGAGTGAACCCGACGCCGCGCCGGTGCGGCTCATCGTCCGGCGGGTGAAGCCCACGCCCGGTTCCCAGTTGGCCCTCTTCGCCACCTACAGCTATCACGGCTTCATCACCGACCGGGACGGGGAAACCCTGGAACTGGAGGCCGATCATCGCCGCCACGCCGAGATCGAGAACGCCATTCGAGACCTGAAACACGGCGTCGGACTCAACCATCTCCCCTCGGGGCGCTTCGCCGCCAACGGCGCCTGGCTGGCGGTGCAGGTGATGGCACACAACCTCGCCCGCTGGACAGCGCGCATCGGTCTGGCCGAACGGACCGTGACCACCAAGACCCTCAGGCGGCGGGTCTTCGCTCTGGTGGGACGGATCACCCGCTCGGCGCGCCGCCTTACCCTGCATCTTCCCCAGCATTGGACTTGGGAAACCCAGTTCACTCGCGCCATGGCCCGGCTGCGAGCCATTCCACTCCCCGCCTGAACTGCCAGCCTGCAACTGACCCAACTTCCCTGAAAACTCGTGCCACCCCGGTCCCGCGAGAGTTCCCTGCTGCGTATTCTCTCGCCATCCCGCGCATCGCAGCTCCCGCAGAGGGCCATAGGGGCGCAAGGCGGCGACTGAAGACCGTTCGCCGACCTTCCAATCTACCCCAATGAGCCCAGCCATCTCCCCTGTAGCTCCCTCACCCACCCTGCCGCTGTCCTCACGCCGTCCATCGGTGTCCTTCGGTGGATTCGGGCTTACGGCGCGCTGCTGCTCCGCGGTCGGGAGGCCGACGAAGCAGGTACCGAGTCCCTCATCCCAGGCCACCAGCTCCATCTGTTGCAGCGCGCGGCCCGCGTCGAGCTCCGGAGAGTCGGAGCTCTCCATCAGGATCGCAATGGCGAGCGGCGCGTCTGCCAGGAACGGCCCGCTCGTGGCGATCGCGCCCAGCCGCGCCAGTACATCCCGGTCCCTGACCACGATGAAGCGCCACGGCTGCTGGTTCCGTGAGCTGGGCGCCCACCGGCCGGCCTGCAGCAGCTTCCTAACCACTTGTTCTGGAACCGGGTCCGGCCTGAACTCGCGGATAGTCATCCGTTCGCGCACGTTTTCGTAGACGCTCATTTCTGTGTCACCTCCGCGGAGCGGTCGCTCCACTTGTATGCGGCCTTGGCGTTCCTCCACAGGAACTTCTCCGCCGCCTTGTCCCCCTTCTCGGAGGGGAAACCGGAAAGTCGGACTCTAGCGAATGAAGAAATGTCTCGGATACCCGACCACCCACCTCCGAAGAGACTTGTGGGGGCCACGCCACACCCCCGGCGAGATTCTACACTCCTCGCACACCGCATCATGGGCAGCCTGCTAGCCGAGCCCCATGGCTGTGAGGGCCTCGGCGGCGGCGGCCTGTTCGGCGTGGGACTTGCGGGTGCCGGTGCCACGTCCTACTGCCTTGCCGTCGACGAGCACCGCGGCTGTGAACTCGCGGGCGTGGTCCTTGCCGGAGGCGTGGACTATCTCGTAGACGGGCGGAGCGAAGCCTTGCGCCTGCACGGCCTCCTGGAGCCTGGACTTAGCGCTCTTGGCGAGTCCGCGGCTTCCCGATGAGGCCAGCTCGCCGGCGAGCTGGGTAACGACGAACATGCGGACGGTGTCGTAGCCCTGGTCGAGGAAGAGGGCGCCAGCGACCGCTTCGAGGGCCCCGGCCAAGTTGGAGTCGCGCCGGCGTCCACCGCTTTCCTCTTCGCCCTTGCCGAAGCAGAGGTAGTCACCGAGGCTCAGGCGCCGTGCCAGAGCGGCTAGCGTGTCGCCCCGCACCAGGGCCGTCCTGGCCTGGGTGAGCTGGCCCTCCGACCAGCCGGGGTGCATCTGGTAGAGCTCCCCGGCGACGACCGAGCCTATTACGGCGTCCCCAAGGAACTCGAGGCGCTCGTTCGAGTGGGTGGGAGCGTCTGGGTTCTCGTTGGCGAAGGAGCTGTGGACGAGGGCCAACTGGAGGAGGCGTCGGTCGCGGAAGGTGACACCGAGGGCGCGCTCCAGGCTCTCAATAGGCATGGGGAAGATGATACCGGCTTTGCCAAGCCGAGTGGGGCTGTAACAAAGAATTAACATTCAAGCGGTGATACGGCACTGGCCAGCCAATAGAATGTACGGTGCGCTACGCATCCTTGGGTAGGGCCGATGGGCGATGCCTCGATGGCGATGGCCGCGTCGGACCCAAGGGCGCCCGAACGTTATTCCGGGCAGGCCGCCAGCGTCCCTTGGGACCCTAGATTCGCTTCGAGCAGTACGGAGGAGGCATATGACAGCAACGACAAGGACTTCGACAGAGGTTATCGAGTACGCGAAAGAGAACGGAATCCAGATGGTGGACCTGATGTTCACCGACTTGCCGGGGACGCTTCAGCACGTGACGCTTCCGATCGCCTTCCTCGACGAGGAGCTTTTCGCGGAAGGCACCGGCTTCGACGGGTCGAGCATTCGCGGCTTCCAGACGATCGAAGAGAGCGACATGCTGTTGGTGCCGGACCCCAACACCGCGGTGATAGACCCGATCCTGGAGGTCCCGACTCTGAGCTTGCTTTGCAACATCCGGGACCCCATCACGGGCGATAGCTACAGCCGCGACCCGCGGTACATCGCTCAGAAGGCGGAAGAACATCTCAAGTCCTCGGGGCTCGCCGACGTGAGCTACTGGGGCCCGGAGCTGGAGTTCTTCATCTTCGACTCGGTGCGCTTCGATCAGAACGCGCAGAGCGGCTACTACTTCGTGGACTCGGACGAGGGGATCTGGAACTCGGGCAACGAGGTCACCCTGACAGGCGAACTGAACCAGGGCTACCAGCCGAGGCATAAGGAAGGGTATTTCCCGGCGCCTCCCGTGGACACGATGACCGACCTCAGGTCCGAGGCCGTGCTGAAGATGCTCGTCTACGGCATCGACGTGGAGAAGCACCACCACGAGGTGGCGACGGCGGGACAGGGGGAGATCGACTTCGTATACGACTCGCTGACCCGGACGGCCGACAACGTCGCCGCATACAAGTACGTCCTGAAGAACGTTGCCAAGCAGCATGGGAAGGTCGCCACCTTCATGCCCAAGCCGCTGTTCGGCGACAACGGCACCGGCATGCACACGCACCAGAGCCTGTGGAAGGGCGGCACGAACCTGTTTGCCGGTGACGGCTATAGCGGGATCAGCGAGATGATGCGCTACTACATCGGAGGGCTGCTGGCCCACTCGCCGTCGATCCTGGCGTTCGCGGCGCCCACCACGAACTCGTACAAGAGGCTCGTTCCCGGCTACGAAGCCCCGGTGAACCTGGTGTACTCGGCGCGGAACCGGAGCGCGTGCTGCCGGATCCCTATGTACTCCCACAAGCCCAACGCTAAGAGGATCGAGTACAGGTGCCCCGACCCAACCTGCAACCCATACCTCGCGTTCCCGGCCATGCTGATGGCGGGCCTGGACGGCATTGCCAACAAGATCGATCCCGGCGACCCTACGGACGTGGACCTGTACGACCTGTCGCCCGAGGAGGCGGCGAAGGTCAAGCAGGTGCCGGGCTCGTTGGCGGAGTCCCTGGACGCGCTGGAGGCGGACCACGAGTACCTGCTGACCGGCGGGGTCTTCACCAAGGACGTGATCGAGACGTGGCTCGACTACAAGAGGACCAACGAGGTGGACGAGGTCAATCTGAGGCCTCACCCGTACGAGTTCAAGCTGTACTTCGACGCCTAGACGGTCCGGAGTTTTCAGATAGAGGCGCCGCCTCGACGACGGGGCGGCGCCTCTTCCTTTCACTCCGAGGAGTGAAGCTGTTCAGACTTCGTGAGGTCTTCTTGACCAGCAATGTCGCGACAAGGCAGGAGTCTTTGTTCCCACCCGCCCGCCCTTTTGTGACTGGGGGCAAAGCTCCCAGACCCCCCTGCCAGATGGGAGGACCCTTCTGGACTCCCTCCTTCGGCTCTCACCAAATCTGAAGGGTTGCCCGGGGAGCGCCTTAACGCCGGAGTCGCATGGATACGGGGTGGAATGCGATTGACACCTTTTTCACAAACTGATATATTTAGCCATCTTTTTTCTCACACATCGCGGGAGCCTCCGGCGCCTCATCTCCACGTGCAGGCAGGCCGGTTGGTAGCTTGACCATGATCGAAAAAAACCCCGAGGTAAGGAGCTATGTTCTCCATGAAGCTCGGGAGAACGATGTCAAGTTCGTCAGGCTCTGGTTCACCGACATTCTGGGCATCCTGAAGGGGGTGGCGGTGACTGTCGAGGAGCTGGAGACGGCCCTCACGCGGGGCATGGTCTTCGACGGCTCCTCGATCGAGGGTTTCGTAAGGTCCGACGAGAGCGACATGTACGCTCTTCCCGACCCGACTACCTTCGCGGTGCTGCCGTGGCGTCCGAAGACTAACGCGGTGGCGCGCATGTTCTGCGACATCGCAACCCCGGACGGGGAGCCTTTCGAGGGCGACTCGAGGGCAGTGCTCAAGCGGAACGTGAAGAGGGCGGCGGACATGGGGTATACCTACTACGTGGCCCCCGAGATCGAATACTTCTACTTCGAAGACTCCAGTAGCCCGAACCCTCTGGACGATGGCGGGTACTTCGACCAGCACTCGAACGATAGGGCCACCGATCTGAGGCGGGAGACGGTGCTGACGCTGGAGGAGCTGGGGATACCGGTCGAGTCCAGCCATCATGAGGCCGCGCCGAGTCAGCACGAGATCGACCTGCGGCATACCGACGCGCTCACGATGGCGGACACGGTGATGACGTACCGGGTGGTGGCCAAAGAGATCGCGATGAAGCATGGGTATTACGCCACTTTCATGCCCAAGCCGCTCTTTGGGGTTAACGGGAGCGGGATGCACACGCAGCTATCGTTGTTCCAGGGGGACGAGAACGCCTTCCACGATCCGGAGGACGAGGACAAGCTGTCCCACATCGCGAGGGGCTTCATAGCCGGGCTGCTGCGGCACGCCAGGGAGATCACGCTGGTCACGAACCAGTGGGTCAACTCATACAAGAGACTGGCGCCGAGTACAAACCACCATCCCCTAGGATTCGAGGCCCCGGCGTACGTCTCCTGGGCGACGGTTAACAGGGCGGACCTGGTCAGGGTGCCGGCATACAAGCCGGGCCGGGAGGAGTCGAGCCGCGTCGAGTACCGGGCGCCGGACCCCGCGTGCAACCCGTATCTCGCGTTCAGCGTGATACTGGCCGCAGGGCTGGCAGGCATTGAGAACGAGTACCCTTTGCCCCCAAAGACCGAGACCAACATTGCGCACATGACCGACGAAGGTAGGAAATCCCTCGGCATAGAGACGCTGCCCGGCAGCCTTCTGGAGGCGGTTCAGGCCACGGAGGAGAGCGAGCTCGTCAGGGAAGCGCTGGGCGAGCACGTGTTCAACAGCTTCATTCAGAACAAGAGGATCGAGTGGGAGACCTTCCGCGCGCAGGTGACGGACTACGAGGTGGAGCGGTACCTGCCGCTGCTGTAGCCGGCAGGCGGACTCCTACACGCTCATGAGACAGAGATACGCGACACCCGCCTTACCTAGGCCCTTCAAACAGGGCCTGTACGACCCGCAGTTCGAGCACGAGGCGTGCGGGGTGGGGCTCGTCGCGAACATCAACGGTGTCAAGTCGCACAAGGTGGTCGCCCAGGGGCTGGAGGTGCTCATAAACCTTGGCCACCGGGGCGCCGCGGGCGCAGACCCGGAGACTGGGGACGGGGCCGGGATACTGGTGCAGATGCCGCACGAGTTCTTCGAGCGCCAGTGCCGCAACCTGGGCATCGGGCTTCCGGAGCGCGGCGCGTACGGCGTTGGCATGGTCTTTCTGCCACGTGAGCCGTTCCAGGCCGCCCGCTGCAAGCAGATCATAGAACGGGTCGTTGCCGAGGATGGACGAAGGTTCCTGGGGTGGCGGGACGTGCCGGTGGACCCAGACGCCATAGGCACGTTGTCGGCTAGGGTGCGGCCGGAGATACGCCAGTTCTTCGTTGGAGGTCCAGACTCCGAGGACGGGCTACCGCTGGAGTTGAGCCTGTTCGTGATACGCAGGCAGATCGAGAACGCGGTCGCCGCGTCGGGTATGCCGGACGCACAGGACTTCTACATCAGCAGCCTCTCGTCCACCAAGGTCGTCTACAAGGGTCTGATCATGGCCCACCAGCTGGAGCACTTCTATCACGACCTGAACGACGAATCGATGGTGTCATCGTTCGCGCTCATCCACTCCAGGTTCAGCACCAACACGCTGGGGAGCTGGAAGCTGGCGCACCCGTACAGATATGTCATTCACAACGGGGAGATCAACACGCTCCGGGGCAACAGCAACTGGATGGCCGCGCGGGAGGCGGCACTGGCGTCGCCGCTGCTTGGCGAGCGGGTGCGCAAGCTGCTGCCTATCGTCTCTCCCGCCCAGAGCGACACGGCGACCTTCGACAACGTGCTCGACTTGCTGCTGGCCACCGGGAGGTCTCTGCCTCACGCCCTGATGATGATGATCCCGGAGGCGTGGGCCGAGCACATCCCCATGGAGCAGTCGAAGAAGGACTTCTACGAGTACCACTCGTGCCTGATGGAGCCGTGGGACGGGCCGGCGCTGATCATAGGCACCGACGGGACCAAGGTTTGCGCCATCCTTGACCGCAACGGTTTGCGCCCTTGCCGGTACCTCGTGACCACGGACGACGTGCTCGTTATGGCTTCCGAGACGGGGGTGCTCGACGTGCCGCCGGAGAAGGTGCGGTACAAGTGGCGGATCCAGCCTGGGCGCATGTTCATGCTGGACACCGAGCAGGGCCGCATCGTCGACGACGCGGAGATCAAGGCCGAGCTGACGGGCCGGCGTCCCTACGGCATGTGGCTGAGTGACAATAGGGTCGCCCTCGAGGACTTGCCGGAGGCGTCGGACGTGAAGCAGCCGGACCTGTCCACGCTGACGGAGCGTCAGAAGGCGTTTGGCTACTCTCTGGAAGACATAGGGATGATTATCGAGCCCATGGCCGAGACGGGCGCGGAGCCGGTGGGCTCCATGGGCAACGACGCGCCACTGGCGGTGCTGTCGGACCAGATCCCGTTGCTCTACGGCTACTTCAAGCAGCTATTCGCCCAGGTGAGCAATCCGCCGCTCGACGCCATACGCGAGGAGCTTGTCACCTCCGTGGAGGCGTTCGTGGGGTCGGAGGGCAACCTGTTCGACGAGGCGCCGGGGCAGTGCAGGCAGCTCAAGGTGTCCGAGCCGATCCTGCGCAACGCGGAGCTGGCGAAGATCAAGGAGATGGACAGGAACGGCATCCGAAGCGCGACGCTGTCGACGCTATTCAGGCCGGGAGATGGGCCAGGCACCCTGGAGCGCGCGATGGACCTGCTCTGCAAGCAGGCGTCGGAGGCTGTTGGAGAGGGTTACGAAATACTGGTGCTTTCGGACCGTGGAGTCGACGCGGAGCACGCTCCGATACCGAGCCTTCTGGCGCTTTCGGGAGTGCACCACCATTTGATCAGAGAGGGGAGCCGCACGAAGGTGGGCCTCGTGGTGGAGACGGGCGAGGCCAGAGAGATCGCCCACTTCGCTTTGCTGTTCGGGTACGGTGCCGCGGCGGTCAACCCCTATCTCGCGTACGAGACCCTCGCAGGCCTCGTGGCCGGCAACCCTGGAGGCGTGAGCTACGAGGAGGCGGAGGAGAACTTTGTGCACGCCGTGCACAAGGGCGTGGTCAAGGTGATGTCGAAGATGGGCATCTCGACGCTGCAGGGCTACCGGGGCGCCCAGGTGTTCGAGGCGGTGGGTCTGAGGCGGGAGCTAGTCGACCGGTATTTCACCTGGACGCCGTCCAGGATTGGGGGCATCGGCATCGAGGAGATCGAGGACGAGTCCAGGCACCGCCACGCGCTCGCATACCGGGAGCAGGTGCCGGGCGTGGACGGCGGGCTGAGGCTTGGGGGGCAGTTCCAGTGGCGCCGCGACGGCGAGTACCACATGTGGAACCCGGACACGATAGCCAACCTGCAGTACGCTACGCGCTCAAACAGCGTGGCGTCGTACAAGCAATTTGCCGAGTATGCCGACGGCGAGAACCGCAGACTCTGCACGATACGGGGCCTGCTGAATCTAAAGCCCGCGGACGAGCCCTTGGCCCTCGATGAGGTGGAGCCGGCGAGCGAGATAGTCAAGCGGTTCGCCACGGGGGCGATCTCGCTCGGCTCGATCAGCCGCGAGGCGCACGAGACGATGGCTATCGCCATGAACCGGATCGGCGCCAGGAGCAATACCGGAGAGGGCGGGGAAGACCCCGGCCGTTACGCGCCGGAGCCCAACGGCGACTCTAGGAACAGCGCCATGAAGCAGGTGGCGTCGGGCCGGTTCGGTGTCACGTCTGCCTACCTTGCCAGCGCGAGCGACCTGCAGATCAAGATGGCGCAGGGCTCGAAGCCCGGCGAGGGCGGGCAGCTACCGGGGTACAAGGTGGACGATTACATCGGCTGGGTGCGCAGCTCTACGCCGGGCGTAGAGTTGATCTCGCCGCCGCCGCACCACGATATCTATTCCATCGAGGACCTGGCTCAGCTCATCCACGACCTGAAGAACTCGAACCCCTCGGCCAGGGTGCACGTCAAGCTGGTCGCAGAGGCGGGTGTGGGCACCATCGCAGCCGGGGTCTCCAAGGGCCATGGGGACGTTGTGCTGATCAGCGGCGACAGCGGCGGCACGGGGGCGTCGCCGGAGTCGTCGATAAAGCACGCCGGTCTCCCGTGGGAGCTGGGCGTGGCGGAGACTCAGCAGGTGCTGGTGATGAACGACCTCCGGGGCCGCATCGTCGTGCAGACCGACGGCCAGATCAAGACGGGCAGGGACGTGGCCATAGCGTGCCTGCTCGGAGCGGAGGAGTTCGGGCTGGCGACGGCGCCCCTCATCACCTTGGGGTGTATCATGCTGCGCAAGTGCCACCTGAACACGTGCTCGGTGGGCATTGCCACGCAGGACCCGGAGCTCCGGAAGAAGTTCGCCGGCAAGCCGGAGTACGTGATCAACTACATCTTCTTCGTGGCAGAGCATCTGCGCGAGGTCATGGCGGAGATGGGATTCCGCACAATCAACGAGATGGTAGGGCGGCTGGACCGGCTGGACCCCACGGACGCGATTGAGCATTGGAAGGCGAAGAATCTCGACCTGTCGGCCCTGCTGCATATGCCGGATGTCCCGGACACCGTGGCGACCCACCAGTGCCGGGAGCAGGACCACGGGCTGGAGAAGGCGCTCGACCACCGCCTCATCGCAGCGGCGCGGGGCGCCGTGGAGAGTGGGGAGCCGGTGCGGATGGACATGGAGATCTCGAACTCGAACCGCACCGTGGGTACGATGCTGAGCTACGAAGTATCGAAGCGGTACGGCCTGAACGGGCTTCCTGAGGACACCATCAGCATCAACCTGAAGGGGTCCGCGGGGCAGAGCTTTGCGGCCTTCCTCTCCAGGGGCATCACCATGACCCTGGAGGGAGATGCTAACGACTACTTCTGCAAGGGACTGTCCGGCGGTAAGGTGGTGGTCAGCCCGCCCGGGGACGCCACGTTCGTGCCGGAAGAGAACATCATCGTCGGGAACGTGTCGCTGTACGGCGCCACTGGCGGCAAGGCTTTCATCCGCGGGATAGCCGGAGAGCGGTTCGCCGTGCGCAACAGCGGTGCGGAGGCCGTCGTGGAGGGCGTCGGGGACCATGGTTGCGAGTACATGACGCGCGGGACGGTCGTCGTGCTCGGTCCCACGGGGCGCAACTTTGCCGCCGGGATGAGCGGCGGCGCGGCCTTCGTCCTGGACGAGGCGGGGCGGTTCCCTGAGCTGTGCAACCACGAGATGGTGGACCTCGAGGCGGTCGAGGACGACGAGGACAAGGAGACGCTCCGCAGGATGCTGGAGGACCACTACCGCTACACCGGCAGCGCCAACGCCGAGCGGGTGCTCGCGTCGTGGCGGGAGATGCTGCCAGGGTTCGTAAAGGTGATGCCGCGAGACTTCAAGCGTGCGCTGGCGGAGAGGGCCGCGCGCGCGACCGCCGAGGGTGTTGCGGATGGGTAAGCCGACCGGGTTCAAGGAGTACGGCCGGCAGCCGCCGCCCAAGCGGCCCGTGGCACTGCGCATGCAGGACTACGACGAGTTCGTGTCGTCGTGGTCCGAGGAAGACGCCCGGGCCCAGGGTGCGCGGTGCATGAACTGCGCGGTGCCGTTCTGCCATAGCGGGTGCCCCCTGGGGAACCTGATACCGGACTGGAACGACCTAGTCTACAGGGGGGAGTGGGAGGCGGCGCTGGCGGCATTGCACCGCACGAATAACTTCCCGGAGTTCACCGGCAGGATATGCCCGGCGCCGTGCGAGGCGGCGTGCGTGCTGTCCATCAACCAGGACCCGGTCACCATCGAGTACATCGAGAAGGCGATCAGCGACAGGGGTTGGGAAGAAGGATGGATCAGGCCGGAGCCGCCCCAGAGCCGGACGGGAAAGAGCGTCGCAGTAGTGGGATCAGGGCCGGCGGGACTCGCCGCCGCACAGCAGCTAAACCGCTGCGGGCACACGGTGACCGTGTTCGAGCGCGCCGAGTATATCGGAGGGCTTTTGCGCCTGGGGATCCCGGACTTCAAGCTCGACAAGGAGCTAGTAGGGCGCCGCGTCGAGCAGATGGAGGCGGAGGGCGTCCGGTTCAGGACTGGCGTGCACGTCGGGAAGGGCTACCCGGCCTCCAAGCTGGTGGACGGGTACGACGCTGTGCTACTTACTGGTGGCTCCACCCAGCCCAGGGACCTTCCAGTTACGGGGCGCGAGTTGAACGGCGTCCACTTCGCCATGGAGTACCTGACGCAGCAGAACAGGCTGCTGAGCGGGCAGAGCGTGGACCCCGATGAGCGGATCACAGCGGAGGGCAAGCGCGTGGTGATCCTTGGCGGCGGGGACACGGGGGCGGACTGCCTCGGCACGGCGCACCGGCAGGGCGCCGAGGTTGTGTACCAGTACGAGCTGCTGTCCGAGCCTCCGGATACGCGCCGTCCCGACAACCCCTGGCCGCAGTGGCCCATGATACTGCGGTCCTCCGCGGCGCACGAGGAGGGCGGGATCCGGGACTACGACATACTGACAAAACGGCTGTCGGGCAGCAACGGCCACGTCGGCAAGCTGGAGGCGGTGCGGGTCAGGTGGGACACGAGCGGGCCCGGACGCCCCACGATGCACGAGGTGCCGGGAAGCGAGTTCGAGATAGAGACCGAGCTCGTGTTGCTCGCCATGGGGTTCCTGCACCCCGAGCAGGACGGCATGCTGGCGCAGCTCGGCGTCGAGCTGGACGGGCGCGGCAACGTTAGCACCGACGAGAACAAGATGACCAGCGTGCTCAACGTCTTCGCGGCGGGCGACATGGCGCGCGGGCAGTCGCTGGTGGTATGGGCGCTGGCCGAGGGCCGGGACGCAGCTTCGTGCATCGACGCGCACCTCACCGGCGCGACAAACTTGCCGCGCGTGGTCTCCGTGGCCGGGTAGGGCTGCGGGTAAGCAACTTCTTCAGGATATACAGGAGCCAAGTATGGCAAAGCACAGGATCTCCTTTGTTACTTCGGGGAAGACGGATGTCTCGCACGTCGAGGAAGGGCTGGCGGGGCTAGACTACGACCTCGATATTCACGTTTGCTCCAGCCAGGGCGAGGTGATCGAGGCGATCAAGGGCGCCGACGTCATCATCAACCGGGGCGTGCCGATGCCCCGAGAGGTGATCGAGGAGATAGACACGGCGAAGGCGGTCGTCAGCATCGGGCACGGCTTCGACAGAGTGGACGACGACGCGGCCACCGACGAGGGAGTGATTGTTGCCAACACGGCCGGGTTCGTGACCGAGGAGGTCGCCAACCACACCATAATGCTGCTCCTGGCCTGCGCCAAGAACCTGGTTGGCCTGAACAATGCCATGAAGGCGGGGGAGTGGGCGTCGTCTGACGCCCTTGGACGCCGCATGCCCCTCATCTACGGCGAGGTGTTCGGGCTCGTGGGGATGGGGAACATAGGCAGGGCGACGGTGCGCCGCGCGCAGGCATTCGGGCTGGATGTGGCTGTGTACGATCCCTTCCTGCCCACTTGGACCGCGCGGGAGTACCGGATCAGGCTCGTGGACAGCCTGGAGGAACTGGCTTCCCAAGCCGACTACGTGGCGATACTGACGCCGCTAAACCCGCACACCCGAAAGCTGCTCGGAGCGAGCTTCTTCAGGGCTATGAAGCCCACCGCGTACTTCATCAACTGCTGCCGCGGGGGGACCGTGGACGAGGAGGCGCTGATCGACGCGCTGCGGAACAAGGAGATCGCGGGGGCAGGCCTGGACGTATTCGAGCAGGAGCCCACGCCGCCGGACAACCCGTTGCTGAAGATGGACAACGTGATCGTCACGCCGCATACGGCCGGCGCGTCGGACGTGGGGTTCATCGAGGGGGAGAGACGCCTCGGCGAGGAGACCGCGCGCATACTGAAGGGGACGTGGCCCATGTCGCTGGTTAACCCTGCCGTGCGCTCCAAGATTCCCGGGCGGGCGCCTGCCGTGAACAACGTCTGACCCGCCAGCACGCCCCTTTGCGGACCGTTGGACAACGACATGACCTGTGTATTCTGTGAGCTTACATCAGGCAAGAGACCCTGCAGCCGCGTACATGAAGATGATGTTTCCATTGGTTTCATGGGAATCAGACCACTACACCCCGGCGAGTTTATGATTATTCCGAAGGAGCACATCGACCATTTCTGCGACATATCCGACCAGCTCGCCGCGCACATCCTCATAGTTGCTCAGCAGTTCTCCCGGACCATTCGCCAAGTCCTAAGTCCCCAGAGAGTTGGCTTGGTTGTTCATGGATTCGGCGTGCCACATGCCCACATTTCGGTCGTTCCGCTACAAAGCCCTACAGACATCACGTCGGCCCGTTACGCATACTACGAAGCTGGCAAGCTTGCCTTTAGCGATCTGCAAGTCCGTCTCGCATCCCGTAGTGAACTAGACGAAATGGCGTCTCTGCTGTCCGGGCGTTCCTTGGATTGGGTCCGCAAGGGGCCGCGATGATGGTGGCAACGCTAGTCTAAGAGGTGTTTCCAATGCCGCGTGCGCCGTTTGTGGCGAGCCTTTCCGCTGGGTCACGATAGGCCTGTGGTGAACAGCCCTTCGACAAGCTCAGGGCGAACGGGCTGAACCTCTCGTCAGGGTGTGCACACGGCCTCATGTTGGCGTCGGACGATTACGGCAGGTACTTCCTGTTCACCTTGGCCACGTAGGAGAAGGTCGGGTTGACGAACTGGGTGCAGCGCGCCTCCAGCACCTGGCCCAGAAAGAGGTACGCCTCGCCTCTCTCGAAGCCGTAGCCCTCCTCTAGCCACAGCACCATCTCCGACAGGGCCGTGCGGAAGGCGTCCTCCGCGGGTTTTGCCATAGCGGTCGTCATGATGTGGGTCTCGTTGGTTATCCTGGGCCATGTCATCGACTTGGGTCTGGGCTGTAGCTCGCACCTTATCCTGACGCGGCCGCCAGCCTCGATGCCGCCGGCGCCGCATATTTCGCCGTCGCCCTGCCGCGCGTGCATGTCGCCGATGTGGAGCAGCGCCCCTGGAACGGAAACTGGCAGGTAGACCGACGCTCCGGTGGTGACCTCCTGGATGTCGAAGTTGCCGCCCCACTCGCCAGCCCAGGCGTTGGTCCAGCGTGTGTGCTCCTGCGCGACGCCGACCACCCCGAGCATCGGCGCGATGGGTATTCGCAGCGAGTCGCTCCAGAGGATGTGTCTTTCCCGTATCTCTACGACCTTTTGCTGATAGCCGATCCCAGTGCCGCCCAGCCAGCCCGGCATGGCCCCGTTGGCCCCCCAGAACCTGGTGAAGCCGATGGGGTCCACGTCTATCTCGCCTACGTGCACCACAAGCATCTGGCCAGGCTCGGCGCCTTCCACGTAGATGCACCCGCTGGAGGGGTTCCCGGCACGCAGCTTCCGATCCAGCGCCTCTCGGTCCGGGTGGTCGTCTAGCCATGGGCCGCGGTTAAGCTGGGTCTCAACCTCGAACTCCTCGCCCGGCTCGACGCGGAGTGTCGGCTCATTGTCCGGACCCGTCTCGAAGTACAGGACATCCTTTGTGGCGCGCTTCATGGTCTACCTCCTCTCGGCTCTCCGGGAGATGATACACCCAGTTGGCAGCGGCTGAGTGGCGGCCCTGGTTGAGACCCGATAGACTCTAGCGCGATACCACGCGCAGCTGCATACGAATCCACAGACATAGGGGGCGGTCCGATGACATTCGACGTATACGACTACCGCACCGACGTGCGCAACATTCTCGTCACGCCAGAGATAAGGTCGCGGTTCCTGAAGGTGGAGCCCGGCGGTCCCGCCGGCTCGCACACGCACGACCTGGGCCATGAGGTCTTCCTGGTGCTCGACGGCATAGCCGAGTTCGAGATCGATGGCAACAAGCGTCAGCTCGGG
Organism: Dehalococcoidia bacterium; assembly: GCA_965262055.1. Classification (GTDB taxonomy): domain Bacteria; phylum Chloroflexota; class Dehalococcoidia; order Lucifugimonadales. The sequence continues at coordinate 43,011 of CBDHEI010000001.1, read as the reverse complement.
CCCGGCCAGATGTGCGTCGCGCTGGCGGGCCAGATGCACGGGGTGCGGGCCGTTGGAGACAGGCCGACGACGATGTACCTGTCGGTGACCCCGCACGTCCAGCCGACGCACACGTTTTGGGACGACGCGGGCAGGCGTCTGCCCCACCGCTTCGCACCGTCGAGCAACTACGACGTGGAGGCCGACACGGAGACGCCCGTGTCGGAGATGCTTGGCCGGCTGGAGGCCGCCACGGCCAGCGTGATGGAGGCCGCGCAGGCTGCCGCCGACGGACAGCGCGACGTGGCCGATGCGATTTCCGACGCCGTGGAGGCCGGTGACATCGAAGCCGCCGGAGATCTCAGGAACGCCGTATACGACCTGCTAAGGCCGCTGTTGGAGAACGTGGCGGCGCTAGAGAAGATATGGAACGACGCGGCGCCACGCACCGGCCCGACGAGTTAGCGTTTCGGCGCTTGGACGAGTTGGCTGCCGCTGGCTGGGAGATCAGCGGGCGGCGTTGGGTAACCAGGAGTGGGCTGCGCCGTTTGCTGGACGATCTGGCCCGGTCTCCCGGCTCCATGAGCACACACTATCTCTCGCTTGGGCCGACCTCCGCGCTCATAGGAGAGACGGAGACCGGGGCCGTCGTGTTCGTGGGGGAGAGCCAGTCTGTGGCCGTCGTTCCGCCGTTCCCGATGGAGGGCGGCGGCGTATTCGAAGGGTTCCACGCGGCGCCGCTGACCGAGGCTGTCGAGAAGGACCGTCTCGTGGGTGTGCTGCTGGTGCGGCTGGGACGCTATGCGGTCGGCGTGGTGAATAACGCGGGTCTGGTTGCGTCTAAGACGGACACCCGCCATGTCAAGAACCGTCACCGCGCCGGGGGGTCGTCGCAGCGAAGGTTCGAGCGCAGCCGTGAGAGGCTGATACGCGAGCTGTTCGACAAGGTATGCATGGTAGCCAAGGATGTGCTGGGCCCGTATGAGGAGACTATGGACCACCTGTTCCTGGGCGGCGAAGGCCAGACCATCCTGGGACTGACGAAGAGGTGCTCGTTCCTGGGGACGCTCGCGCCAATAACGATGAAGCGGGTCCTGGACGTGCGTCGTCCGGGGCTCAGCGCTCTTCAGAAGGTCGAGGAAGAGGTCTGGAAGAGCCGGGTCCTGGTACTGGAGCGCACGTAGCGGGCGGCTACTGCGCGGTCCAGCCTCCGTCGACCGCCAGGGGGATGCCGGTTACGAAGGAGGCCTCGTCGGACGCAAGGTAGAGGGCCGCGTAGGCGATCTCCTCCGGCTGGCCCAACCGGCCCATGGGCGTCCTCTCCTCCAGCGCGCTGACCACCGCCGGGTCGCTGAAGAGTTCCCTGGTCAGGTTCGAACGGGTGTAGCCGGGACAGATGCAGTTCACGCGGATGTTGTGTTTGGCGGAGTCTATGGCGAGATTTCTCGTGAACTGGACGACGCCGCCCTTGGACGCCGCGTAGGGGTTGAAACCGCCTCCGACCCCTGGGATGTCGGCCGGGTAACCCACCAGGCCGATGATGGAGGCCAGGTTGACGATCGAGCCGCCGCCCGCGCGCTTCATCTTCGGGACAGCATGGAAGGAAACTAGAAAGGTGCCCTTGAGGTTGATCTCGACGACCTTGTCCCAGATGGCCTCCGCGTCCGCATCGGCTCCTTCGAGGGCGTTCCTGGAGCTGACTCCCGCGCTGTTGACCAAAACGTCGAGCTTCCCGTACTGGTCGACGGCGGCCTTGACCATGGCGGCAGCGTCGGAGTTGCTGGTCACGTCGCCCGCAACGGCGACCGCCTCGCTGTAGGAGTCCCTGATCTGCGCCACCGTGTCCGAGGCGCTGGTCTCGTCGCGGTCGGCCACCACGAGCTTGGCGCCTTCTCTCGCGAACAGCACTGCCGAGGCGCGCCCGATGCCCGAGCCGCCTCCGGTGATCAGGGCAACCTTTCCATCCAGGCGCATAGTCTTCCTCCTCGGCCGGGATCCCCCACGGTTGCGGGACGCAAAGTGTAGCACAAGCGCTAGATTAGGTCTTTCAACACTTGACAAGAACTGGTGTACTGTTCTATTATGTTCTAATCTCGGAAGGAGGGAGGGTGTAATGCAGCCAATAGCACAACTACGGATGCCAGGAATGCCGCAGCGACGGCGCGGTACGCCCGTCGAGCTAGCTACGCTGTCCCCCGGGATAGAGGTGGAGTACATTGGCAAGGTAGGCGGAGGGCCGCGGTACGGTGCGACGGGGGTCGTCAAGGAGACGCTGTCGCGGCGTGCACTGGTGGACATGGGCATGTCCGGCAGGTGGCTCGTGCCCTACTACTTCCTGGATGTGGCATCCAAGGCGGCGTGACTGTGTTCGTCCGACAGCGGAGCCAGGACCCGTCGCGGCTCCGAGCCAAAGATCCGGCGCAAGTAAGCGCCATATTGGGGAGAAGGTGAGATGCAAAGAATAGAGCAGAACGTGAAGATCAAGGTGGTCGGTGTCGGCGGGGCTGGCGGCAACGCGGTGCAGAGAATGGCGGAGGAGAAGATCGAGGGGGCGGAGCTCCTGGCCGTCAACACAGACGTCCAGGCCCTGAGGCGGCTTAAGAAGGTTGAGACCCTAGCGATCGGACAGTTGGCCACGGGCGGAATGGGATCGGGCGGCAACCCCGAGATGGGCCGCAAGGCCGTGCGCGAGAGCCAGGACCAGGTCGCGCAGATGCTGGAGGGGGCCGACCTGGTGTTCGTCGCCGCGGGCATGGGCGGAGGCACGGGCACGGGCGCGGCGGCCGTCGTCGCCGAGATTGCCAAGAAGCAGGGGGCTTTGACCGTCGCGGTAGCGACCCTGCCTTTCGACTTCGAGGGCGGCGCCCGCAGAGAGGCCGGCGCTCGCGGCCTGAAGCTGCTCGGACAGAAGGCGGACACGCTGATTACGGTGGACAACGACCGTCTGGCCGCCTCGCTTGACGTGAAACTGTCTCTCGACAAGGCGTTCAAGCTCGCCGACGAGGTACTCAGGCAAGGCGTTCAGGGGATTACCGAGCTCGTGACTCTTCCGGGCCTCGTCAACGTCGACTTCGCCGACGTCAAGTCGGTTGTGGCCGGCGGGGGGCCGTCGTTCATGGCGCTCGGCCAGGGCAGGGGGAAGTCTGCCGCGCGGGACGCGGCCAGCGCGGCCATATCGAACCCACTGTTCGACGCTCCGCTCTGCGGCGCGTCCGGCGTGCTGTTCAATGTCAAGGGCGGCAGGGACCTGACGCTGGGCCAGGTCCAGGAAGTGGCAGGCATCATCAGGGACTCCACCAGGACCAGCACTCGCGTCGTGTTCGGGGTCGCTCAGAAGACTTGGTGGCGCCGCCGGGTGGAGGTCACACTGGTCGCGACGGGGATCAGCGAGCCGGCCGACGACCTCGCCGACACGCTTCCCTTCGAGCTTCCGGAGCCCGCCGCCGCCGCGCTTGCCGAGGAGCGGTTCCCGGTCAACGGCTCCGCCGTAGGAGCGGGGTTCCAGGGGGAACTCTAAGCGCGGTAGACGGGCAGCGGAGGAGCCGGAGGCGGCTCCGCGCGGACGCTGTGTTACCATGCCCCCGGTTTTGACATGGACGAGCTTCGCTGCGGTGAGAGACCTTGTGGACGACGCTGCTGATGGTCGGGGCAGGCGGGCTGATCGGGGCCGTTGGCCGCTACCTCGTGGGGACTTGGGCCCAGGGGCTGGTGGGGAGCTCTTCGTTCCCCCTGGGGACGTTGCTAGTAAACGTCGTGGGCTGCCTGCTGATCGGCGTTCTGGTCGGGCTGGCCGAGACGCGCGACGCGCTGAACGCGCAGGTCCGCCTGTTCCTGGTCGTCGGCCTGCTGGGTGGGTTCACCACGTACTCGGCGTTCGGATACGAGACGGTCGCCCTGCTTCGCAGCGGTGACACGCTCGCGGGCCTTGCGAACGTAGGCCTCCAGCTTGCTCTCGGTCTCGCGGCTGTCTGGGTGGGCCTGCGCGTCTCCCAGTGGGCCTAGGAGGGTAGGGCGGCTTCGCCACGCCGCCGGCAGTAGGCCTAAGCTGGATGGCTGACCGCGCCCTGGATGGGGAGGGCCTGCTCCATGGCGGCGTAGTTCATCTGGTATAGGTGCGCGTAGAGGCCGTCGCTGGCGATGAGCTCGTCGTGGGTGCCTGTCTCGACGACTTCGCCCTTGTTGAGCACGACGATCTTGTCCGCCCCTCGGATCGTCGACAGCCGGTGGGCGATGACGATGGCCGTGCGCCCGTGCAGAAGACGTTGCAGCGCCCGCTGTATCAGTGTCTCCGTGAAGCTGTCTATGTTGGCGGTGGCCTCGTCCAGGATCAGCACCCGGGGGTCGGCCACGATGGCGCGCGCGAAGCTGATAAGCTGGCGCTGGCCGATGCTCAGGTTTGAGCCGCGCTCGTGGAGGTAGGTGTCGTACCCGTCCTCAAGCTTCATGATGAAGTCGTGTGCTCCGACTGCCCTGGCGGCAGACATCATCTGGGCGTCCGATGCGCCTGTGTGGTTGTACTTGATGTTCTCTCGGACGGGGCCTGAGAAGAGGAACGGCTCCTGGAGCACCATGCTTATCTGCCCGGCAAGCGATTTGCGTGTGAAGTCTCGGATATCGTTGCCGTCGACCAGGATGGCGCCCCGGTCCCGCTCCACATCGTAGAACCGCGCCATCAGGGAGACCAGGGTCGTCTTTCCCGCGCCCGTGGGGCCGACGATGGCCACGGTCTGGCCGGGCTCGGCGTGCAGGTCCACCCCCTTGATCACGTCGTCGCCCGGGGAGTACCCGAATCTGACGCCTCGCAACTCTATGTCGCCTTCGAGCCTGGGCAGGTCCTTTGCGCCGGGTGTGTCGGCCATCTGCGGCTTGGTGTCCAGCAGCTCGAATATCCGTATGCCGGACGCCATGGCACGCTGCAGCATCGTGTACTGCATGGTGAGGTTGCGAATGGGGTCGAAGAAGCGCTGAATGTACATGATGAACGCGACCAGCGCGCCGACCGCGAGCGCTTCACCCGACACGAGCCGGGCGCCGAAGAATATCGCCAGTCCTATGGACAGTGCGGTGAAGGTGTCTACCGGCGGAAGCACGCCCGCCGAGAGTCGGGCCGCGGACAGATTCGCCCTGTAGTTCTCCGCGTTCAGGGCGTCGAAGTTACGCAGGTTCTTCTCCTGGCGGTTCATCGCCTGAACGACGCGGACACCGGCGATATTCTCGTTGAGGGACCCGTTGACGATGGCTACCGCGTTCCTGACGCGGATGAACGCCTTTCTGGCCAGGGGCTGCCATAGCGCCATCACGATGATGAGCAGGGGAATTGCTGCCAGCGAGACTAGGCCGAGCTGTAGGCTCATCAGCAGCAAGGCTAAGAGGATCCAGAAGAGCCCTACTAGGTCGCCCAGGGTGATGACCGCAACTTCCAGAAGCTGCTGGAGCTGGTAGACGTCGCCCATCACACGCGACATTATCCGTCCCACCTCGGTCCTGTCGAAGTAGGATACCGACTGCTTGTGCAGGTGCTTGAACAGGTCGTTGCGTAGCTCGTACAGCATCTTCTGGCCAGCGCGCGCCAAGCTTAGGTCCATGGCAAAGTTCGCGCCCCAGCTCAGGGTGGCGTTGGCGATGAACAGGCCGACCAGCCACGTAAGGCCGGTGAAGTCGCCGGCGCGTATGTAGTCGTCGATGGCCACCTTCACGATCCAGGGGACGGTCGCGAAGGTCACCGTGTAGACCAGCATGGAGGCGATGGCCATGGCAGCGAGGTGCTTTTGCCTGGCCACGTATGGGAACATCCTGCGGATGACCCTGTGGTCGTATACGCTTCCGAACGCCTTTTCCTGAGGGTTGGAGCCGTCCGACCTTATCATGCCGCTCATGCCGCCAATCATGACCTGGCGCCCCCAAGGGCCAGCGAAGCCGGGACGTCGAAATCGAGCATGACGTCTTCTTGGGGACGTAGCTGAAGCTCGTAGATCTGGTGATAGTGGCCTTCCAGTTCGAGCAGCTCCTGGTGCGTCCCGCGCTCAATGATCCTGCCGCCGTCCAGCACCAGGATCTGGTCAGCCCGGTGGACGGTGCTGAGCCTGTGTGCGATCACGAAGGTGGTGCGCCCGCGCATCACGGCCTCCATCGCCTTGCGGATGCGCTCCTCGGTGGTCGCGTCCACGCTGGACGTGGAGTCGTCGAGGACCAGGATTGGAGGGTCGAGCAGTACGGCGCGGGCGATCGACAGCCGCTGGCGCTGGCCGCCCGACAGCGTGGAGCCGCGCTCTCCTACCACCGTCTCGTAGCCGTCGCTCAGGCCCTGGATGAAGTCGTCCATCTGGGCGACGCGCGCCGCCTCGATGACCTCCTCCATGGTCGCGTCCTCGCGGCCGTACGCGATGTTCTCTCGCAGGGAGGCGGTGAACAGGAAAACGTCCTGCTGGACGATGCCGACGTTGCGCCGCAACGACTCCAGGGTGCAGTCCCGCACGTCGAGGCCGTCGATGGTGACGCGCCCGCCCGTTACGTCGTAGAAGCGGGGTATCAGGTGGACGGCGGTGCTCTTGCCGCTGCCCGGCGCGCCCAGCAGCGCTACGACTTCTCCCGGCTTGGCGTCGATGCTGAGGTCTTCGAGGACGTTCGTCCCCTTCTTGTAAGCGAAGCTGACGTTCTCGAAGCGCACTCGGCCTGTGGATTTGGGCAGGACGGCGGCGCCGGGACGCTGCTGAACCGGCGACTTCATGTCCAACACCTCAAAGAGGCGCTGACCGGCCGACATGGCGCGCGCGAAGGTGCTCACCATCATCCCCGCCTGCCGGATGGGTAGGGTCAGTATCTGGAGGTAGAAGAGGAACTGGGCCAACTCTCCCCAGGTCATGTGTCCGTCGATCACCCGTCCGCCGCCGTACCAGAGTATGAGCCCGGTGGCTATGAGGAAGGCGTAGACCATCAGTGACATGTTCAGCGCCTGCAGGCGGGTGGCCCTCACCATGTCGACGGCCACGTCCAGGCTCTTGGCCTCGTACTTGCTCTGCTCGTGCTCCTCGGCCGCGAACGCCTTGACCACGCGGATGCCGGTCATGCTCTCCTGCAGAATGGTGCTCAACTCGCCCATGTCCTCTTGGACTTTGAGCCATATCCGGCGCATGTGGGCATGCACGATGCCTATCAAGACGGCCATGACGGGTAGGAAGCTGATGCTGACCAGCCCGAGCTTCCAGTCGAGGCGCAGGAGCAGCGCGGCGACGACCACGAAGAGGATTACGTAGTACGGGCAGCGTATGAGGCCGACGTTGCAGAACATCCGGACGGCCTCGACATCGGTTATGGCCCTCGACATCAGGTTTCCGGTGTGCTGACGGTCGTGGACGGCGAAGCTGAGGTCCTGAACGTGGCTGTAGAACCTGTTGCGGAGGTGGTAGACAACGGTCTGCCCCAGGGCCTCGCCGAAGTAGGCCTGGCCGAAGGAGAGGATGCCTCTTGCAACGCTGACCGCCAGGATGGCGATGACGATGGCCAACACGGCGTTTTCGGAGATGGCGCCGCCTTCGAGGACCACTGCAACTTCATCGACGGCCGCCCCGAAGAGGCGAGGGAGGACCATGTATGCAATGGTGGCGCCCAACATACAGATGAATGCACCACCCAACCGCCACTTGTGGCGGAAGGTCAACCCGGTTATGCGAAGTATGATTTCCATACCAGCGGAACGACAGAGGGACGCACACCCAGCGACCTCTACCTCGGCCCGCAGTTTGATATCTTACCTACGCCGCCGGGTCGAATCAATGACCAGAGAGGTCAATTTCGGGTAATTTTGTTCATGATTCTCAGAGCCTAAAGAAGGGCAGACATCGTTGCGGGACCGGACGCTCTTCTTGCGGAGGTGGAAAGGCGGGCATAGAATGGCGCCGAGGAGCCCCGTGGCGGGCTGTGGGAGGGTTGCCGTGAACGTACTGGTACTGGGCGCAGCGGGGATGTTGGGACCGCACGTGGTGAGGGCCTTGGAGGGCGAACACAACCTCCGCCTGACGGACATCGGCGAGGCCCCGGAGACCGACCACGAGTACCTGCAGGTGGATGCGGGCGACCTCGGTCAGGTGGTTGCCGCCGCCGAGGGGATGGACGCCATCGTGAACCTGTCCGTGCTCAGGCAAGACCCCCAGCTTGCTTTCGACGTAAGCGCCCGGGGCTGCTACAACATGATGAGGGCGGCGGTTGAGCATGGTATCGACCGGGTGATCAACACGGGTCCCCACTTCACCATCACGGGCCCCTCGTACGAGCTGTTCGACCACGGCATCACGGGCGACGCGCCTTCCCAGTCCGGCACCGGCCTCTACGCCCTGACGAAGTCGCTGGGGCAGGAGATATGCAGGGTGTTCACCGAGCATCACGACATCTCGGTCGTGACGCTGCTGTTCTACAACTTCAGGGAGGTTGACGACCACGATGGCGCCGGCCAGGACTTCACGCCGTACTCGGTGTCCTGGCAGGACGCCGGCAACGCCTTCGGCGCCGCCCTCGCAACGGCCCCGGCCACGCTGCCGTCCAGGTGCGAGGTGTTTCTCATCCTTGCCGACCTGCCGCACGGCAAGTTCAGCAACGAGAAGGCTAAGCGGATGCTGGGATGGCAGCCCGCCCACAGCCTGGAGCAGTTCTGGAAGAAGAGCCCGCCGTAGCCAAATGGTCGAAAAGGGCAGCCACTGTGGCTGCCCTTAGTTCACATAGCTGGAGAGGGCGCCCACGAGGGGCGCCTCTACAGATTTACTGCTCCAACGTCCAGCGGTCTAGGCACCACCACCAGTGGGCGTCCGAGCGGAAGAGGGGCTGGACGTATACTTCGCTGAGGTCGCCGGCGACCTCAGCGCTTCGCCTGCCGGGGGTGTCGAAGCCCGGCACGTATATGGAAGACGCGTAGAGGTGAAGCGTCGGGGCAGCGGTTACCGGCGCTACGGGTACGCCGCGCGCAAGATTGTAGCTGATCTCGTAGCCCATGGACCACCTGTCATCCGTTCGTGGGGTGGTCAGCGCGCTGTCTATGTAGCCGTCCAGCTCCGGGTGGGCGTATCCGTTTGGATTGGCGCCCTGCGAGTGGAACTGCAGGTACATGGCCGAGTCGATGAAGGGCGTCCAGCCGCCGGCCCGCGCGAGGTCGTAGTCGCCACCGTAGTAGACTCCGGTCCAGGTAGGCACGTCCATGATCTCGTGTTCGATCTTCAGGCCCGCCTCCAGGAGCATCTGCCGCTCCGCTTCGAGCTGGTCGGAGGAGCCGTCGGGCGCCACGATGTAGCCTGGCGTCTTTACGGCAACGCTACGGTCGAACTGCCAGCGGGACTTCTCCAGCAGGAACCTGGCGCGCTGTGTGTCGTAGGTGTACATGCCGTCGATGATATAGCTCCGATGGATGGGAAGGAAGGCGACGCTGTTATAGGCTGCGCCGAGGCCGCCGAGGTGTCTTTCGATGAGGGCGGCCCTGTCAAGTGCGTGCATGAGGGCCCGCCGGCGGATGACGTCGCCGAAGAGATCGCCCTGGGTGTTAAAGGCGTAGCCGGAGGTGGAGGACCCGCCAACGGCTGCCACCTCGAACAGCGGGTCACTTAGCAAGGTCTCGAGGTTGGTCGTCTCGATCCTGCCCGTCCTGTTGACGGCCACTACTCCCCTTCGGAAGGCATCAACGGCTGTGAAGGGCGCTTCTATGGCGAATAGCGCCTTGCGGGCGATGCCAGGGGCGCCCATGTAGTAATCGCGGTTTGCCCTCAACTCAATGACGTTGTCGTGCTCTCGTGGTACGAACACATAGGGGCCAGACCCGACAAGCAGGTCGCTGAAGAATGGGTGGTGCTCCAGGTCGTCCCCAGGTACGCCTCCGAGGATGTGCTCAGGCAGCACGTGCGCCTGCCAGAGGGCGTCCATCAGCGCGGACGTGGGCGTCGTACGCAGCACGAGGGTGTTATCGTCGACCGGGACTATCCCATAGACGTTGGGAGCGCGCCCTGAGATGAGGTCATCGGCTCCGTCGATGGCCGTCAGTCCAGCGAACCGGCCTCCGGCACGCACGTACTCGTTCAGGGAGTAGGCCACGTCGTCGGCGGTAACGGGCTCGCCGTCGTGGAAGGTTGCGCCCTTCCTGAGATGGAAGGTCCACTCGGAGCCGTTCGCGCTGACCTCCCACCGCTCTGCAAGGTCGGGCTGCCATCCCAGGTCTATGGGGTCGGCGGCGACCAGTCGCGAGGCCACGTGGTGCAGCACGTCTTGGGTGGAGACGCCCGCGCCATTGAAGGGGGTGAAGCTGCCGGGCAGGGTGGCCACCCGAACGCCGACGACATTCTGATCGCCTTTCGACATTGAGCCGCCTACCCCGAGGACCACGTCGTTCTGGAGAGTCACGACCTGCTCCACAGGCACCTGCCTGATGATTTCTTTCTCCAGGGTTACCACTCTCTTGTGGGGGACCCTCTTGATTACTTCCGTATCGACGAACACCGTCTTCTCTACGGGGACCTCTTTGATGACGGTCTCGGTCCGGCAGGACAGTGCGGCGATCATGGCCGGCAAGGCCAGGAGTAGGAGGACGAACTTCCAGTCTTTCATTGAACGAACCCTTAGGTGTGACTGAGGGCGGAAACCGCCCCTATGTCCGATATATCACCTACCGGACAGGGCGTTCAACGCAAGTAAGGGTACAAAATGCGCGGATTCGGCCCTGGATGAGAAGGGTATAAGAAGAGTAAAGGAAATTCAGGTCGTGTCAGGGGATGCTGACGCGCATGGCCGCCGCACCGCCTCCGCCGTGGCATACGGCGGCTATTCCGGTCTTGAGGCCCTTCTCCATGAGAGAGTAGAGCAGGGTGACCAGGATCCGGGCCCCGCTGGCGCCGATGGGGTGGCCGAGGGCCACGGCGCCGCCCCTGACGTTGACCCTGTCCCAGTCCCAGCCCAGGACGCGGCCGTTGGCGACGACCTGCGACGAGAAGGCTTCGTTGACCTCGATCAGGTCGATGTCGTCAAGGGTGAGGCCCGCGCGGCACAGCAGCTTGTCGATGGCCTCTGCAGGAGCCTCGAAGAGCCGCTTCGGCTCCGTGGCAACCAGCACGTGGTCTTCGATGAAGGCCATGGGCTCGGCGCCTAGGTCGCTGGCGCGCCGCTCGTTTGCCAGCACCAGCGCGGCGGCCCCGTCCGATATCTGGGAGGAGTTGCCCGCCGTGACCGTTTCACCGGGAGGGAACGCCGGTTTCAGCCCGGCGAGCTGATCGAGCGAAGCGTCGGCGCGCGGGCCCTCGTCGCGGTCCACGGTGACAGCGCCGCCCCTTCGCTTGGCCACCACAGGCGTTATCTCACTGCTCCCATGCTGCGAGACAGACGCAGCCTTCCTATTGCTCGCGAGGGCGAAGGCGTCCTGCTCCTCCCTGGAGGCCTCGAACTTGGAGGCGGTCTGCTCGGCTATGTGCCCCATGTGGCAGTCGTTGAAGCAGCACCAGAGGCCGTCGTGGACCATCGCGTCGACCATCTCCCAGTTGCCGAGGCGCTTGCCTTTGCGGCTGCCCTTCAGGAGATGGGGGGCCTGGCTCATGCTCTCCATGCCCCCTGCCACGACGATGCCGGCGTCCTCGGACCTTATCAGCGAAGAGGCGAGGGACGCGGCGACCATACCGGAAGCGCAGACCTTATTCACCGTGAGCGCCGAAGTAGTATGGGGGATGCCGCTGCCGATGCCCGCCTGTCTCGCCGGGGCTTGGCCGACTCCGGCGCCCAGGACGTTGCCCATGATGACGTAGTCGACGTCGCCGGGCGCGACCCCGGCGCGGCTCACGGCGGCGCTGATGGCGGCCGCGCCCAGGGCCGGTGCGGCTACTTCCGACAGCGATCCCCCGAGCTTCCCTATGGGCGTCCGGGCGGCACCCAGCACCGCTATGCGCTCACGTTTGGTCACTTCTATGTCCTCCCTAGTCGCCGGGCTGCTAGTGTCCCCGGTCCCCTTGGGGGTCCAGGTAGCTCATCTCTGGGCGCAGGCTCCACCTGTAGGTGTCGGGCGGTTGCACACTCTGCGCCCACGACTTCATTACCTGTAGGTCGCTCTGGGCCTCCGTCATTTCCAACGCTACGGCATCCGGGTCCCACCCCTCCAGCACCTCGAAGACCAGGTCGTTGCGTACGGTACGGTAGCCGGGATCCGCTGCCAGGTCGCTCATCTCGCCGGGGTCTTCCTTCAGGTTGAAGAGCTGGGGCTCCATGCCCCGGTAGTATACGAGCTTCCAGTCGCCTCGGCGCACCATGCGGTGCTGCCAGCCGTTTCTGCCTGCGTCCGGCAGGGTCGAGCGCAGGCCGCCGGCCAGCGCCTCGGAGGTGGAGTCGGTGCAGTATTCCGAGAAGGCGACGTCGTCCCATGGCATGCCGGACTCTCGCAGAAGTCCCAGGAAGCTGCGTCCCCGGGAGCGCGGCAGCTCGGGCGCGCCGATCGCGTCCAGGACCGTGGCATTGAGGTCCATGTGGCTTACCACGCGGTTGCAGCGGTTACCCTGAGGCAGAACGCCCGGCAACGACAGCACCATGGGCACCCTGACGGACTCCTCGTAGAAGGTCTGCTTCCACCAGAGGCCATGCTCGCCTAGGAGATCGCCGTGGTCGGAGGTGTAGACGACGAGGGTATCGTCGCTCAGGCCGCTACGATCCAGCGCGTCCAGCACCTCGCCGATCATGGCGTCCATCCGTGTCACGAGCGCCCAGTATGCCGTTCGCGCCCTTAGCACCTCGTCGCGGGTAACTTCGGCGATGCCGCACTGTTCGCGCCACCATCTCAGGTATGGGTGAATCGCATCTCCGAAGGGCTCGGGGCGGCTCGGCATGGGCACCGTGCCCCGGTACTGGTCGTAGTCAGGCTTTCGGGCGACGTATGGCTGGTGGGGCAGCATGAGGCCCAACGAGAGGGAGAAGGGCTCGGCCTGCTCACCGGCCCGCTTGCTGGAGCCCATACTGTCGATGAGGTCTACGGCCGAGCGGATGACGTGCTCGTCATGGACCTCGTAGGCGCTCTGGCCGTGACCGGACGCTTGCAGGCTGACGCGATGGGGCCCGGTCGTGCCGGCGAGAGATCCGTGGTCTACCGGCGCGCCGCCGGCGTAGTTGGGCCCGTGATCGCCGACGAAACGTTCGGCGTACCCGTGCAGCTGATCGGGGCCGTTGAAATGGAGCCGGCCCACCTGCACGGGGCGGTACCCGGCGGCGCCCATGGCGTGGGCCATGGTGGGAATGGCCGAGTCCAGCATGTGCATGTTCGTCCAGACGCGGTTCTCGAACGGGTGGCGTCCCGTGAGCAGGGAACTGCGGGAGGGCACGCAGATGGGGGACGCGCAGTAGGCGCTGTCCATGACCACGCCGCGGGCTGCCAGCTTGTCCAGGTTGGGGGTCTGCACGACCGGGTCGCCGTAGCAGCCGGTCACGGCGGCGCAATGCTGGTCAGACTGGATGAAGAGGACGTTGGGGCGTGTGTTTTCGGTCATCCGGCTTGCCGGGTGGGTGTTAACGGCAGGCGTCCAGTGTCTGGACAGTGGCAACTACGGGATGCCAGCTTTCAGTATACATGCGTTGGCTTGGGTTACGGGCCTGCTCGGCTCGATGACAGGGCGGACCGGCAAGGCAAAGTGGGTCACGTCCCGTCAAGTGGTGTAAGAGTGCGTCATCCTGTTGATGTTGTCTAAGCCGCAGTCGCCTCGGCGAGATCGGCCTCCGGAAGAGCTTCGTTTAGGATCAGAATGGCGGGTGTGAGGTATCGGCGGCCAACGGCCCATTCGTCGTGCTGTTCAGCCAGGACGGCGCCAACCAGGCGACGCGCGGCTGGTCGGTTAGGGAAGATGCCCACGACATCGGTGCGACGTCTGATCTCCTTGTTGAGGCGCTCCAGGGGGTTGTTGGACCAGATCTTCTTCCAGTGGGGGACAGGGAAGCTGGAGAAGGCCAGGATATCGGGTCCAGCCTCGTCCAGTAGAGAGGCCACCTGAGGGAACCGGTCTCCGAGTTGATCGGTCACCCTGTCGAGTTGGGCGTGTACCTCATCGGGGGAGGGTTGCTGGTAGATGGTGCGGACCATGGTGGCCACCCATGGTTGGACTCTTCTGGGTACCCGAGTGAGCAGGTTGGTCATGAAGTGGGTGCGGCACCGTTGCCAGCTGGCTCCGCCGAAGACTGCGGCGATGGCGCCGCGGAGTCCCTGATGAGCGTCCGAGACCACCAGCTCCACCCCGCTGAGGCCTCTGGCGGACAGCGAGCGTAGGAAGGCCAGCCAGAAGGCGCCGTCTTCACTGGTACCGACGTCCATCCCAATGATCTCCCGCTTGCCCTCGCCATTGACCGCCGTTGCCACCACCACGCTGACGTTGACGATCCTGCCGTCCTCCCTGACCTTCTGGGTCAGTGCGTCCAGCCACAGGTAAGGGTAGGGTCCACCGTCCAGCGGACGGCCCAGGAAGCCATCCACCACCACGTCCAGATCCTGACAGATGCGCGACACCTGGCTCTTGGAGATGCCCTCACACCCTAGGGCCTTGACCAGGTCATCCACCCGCCTTGTGGATACCCCTTCCACGTAGGCCTGCTGTATGACCGCCAGCAGAGCTCGCTCGCTGCGACGCCGTGGCTCCAGCAGGCTCGGGAAGTAGCTCCCCTCTCGAAGCTTCGGGATGTGCAGCTCCATAGTCCCCACCCGGGTATCCCACGCCCGGGACCGATACCCGTTGCGCTGGGTCACCCGCTCAGGGCTCCGTTCTCCATACTCAGCACCGATCCTGGCAGACACCTCCGCATCCATGATCCCCTCTACCAGCACTCTCAGAGCCTCCCGTAGAAAGTCCACGTCACCGTCCATTCCCCCCTTGCGCAACAGCTCCAGCAGGTCCATCTTTTCCTTGACCACCGTTGTCCTCCTTCCTCGAGCTTTCTTCTTTGCCCGCTAAGGATGACGCGGTGGTCTCTCTTTCTCCAGACCCTCTCCCTCTTACACCACTCCCTGGGACTCTACTGCAAAGGAGAGTGAGCCGGACTGGACCAAGGGTAGACGACATAACGAATGCGGTCGACCGCGGTCACGCATGCGTGCCGACGGACCCACTTTCAATGTTCTCTCTGTATCTGCATGACGGCTCTGATTCAAACTCCGAACACCCCCAGAATGGGCCGTACACGCTCCGCTTCGGTAGCAGGACTCCCATACTGCACTTGGGGCAGACAGTCGGAGGGCGATTGCATGCCGGATTCGTACACCTAGCTGGACTATTCTGTCTATCGACCATCGCGTAGCCCGACTTGCAGTTTGGACATTGGGGAGCGAGGTGCTGACAACGTAGGTAGTTGGAGCAGCGCAAGTTCTTGCCGTTCTGTGATAGGCGACCGCTGAGGCAACGAGGACACTCCAGAGCGAGTCCGCCGATTTGCCTCAGGCTACCTGACTGCTGCAGTAACTCGGTAACGAAAGTCGAGGGACGTACCGGATCGGTGATGAGGTAGGCGCCGATGCGTGCGCGCGTCATCGCCACGTAGAAGAGGCGGCGCTCCTCGGCAAACGGGTACGCGCGCTCTGAAACCGCGGGCAACACGAGCTCAAGCAGCGAATTGTCCTCGATTCTCGAAGGGAAGCCCCAACGGCCGTCCTTGAGGTCGAGCACGACCACGTAATCCGCTTCGCGCCCCTTCGCCCCATGAACGGTGCTGAACTCCTCCCACGGCAACTTGCTTGGCAGCGCATCCTTGCTGGTGTTGTAGCGCCCCAGCACCAAGACGGAGTGGCGCTTGCTTCGTGCCGATGCCTCAATGTCTTCCCGGACGCGCTGCAGGCCGGCGGCGGGATCGTCGTCTGCAACGACGGTGATGCCCTTGTCTTCGGCGCCGCTCACGGATGTCAGCGTCCGTTGCCACTGTTCCGGGTTGCGCCGCACGAACTCGGTCGAGGGAGTGAGGATGCCGTCCGCGAAGCGGAAGGTCTGGCTCAGCTCTCGCTCCTCTACATGGCCCAGGTAGCAGCCGCAGTTCCGTACGAGCCCTACGTCGCTTCCCGCGAAGCGATTGATTGACTGCCAGTCGTCGCCCACGAGGAAGTACGCTGTGTCGTCGCGCCGCAGCGCCTCGAGTAGCTTCATTCGCCCAGCAGATATGTCCTGAAACTCGTCGACCAGCACGTACCGGTAAGGTGTTCCCCATATGCCTTCGCGAATGTAATCAGCGGCTCTGTTTATCAGGTCGTGAAAGTCCAGCTTCCCTTCGGCCTGGAGCCGCTGTTCGTATCGCGCGCGCACCTGCTCGAAGACCTCTAGGAAGCCCTCGTTACGCCACAGCGTGCCGCGCTTACTGGCACGGGCGCGCAACTCTTCGGACGACAGGCCGTTCGTCTTGACGTGGTTCAGGAACTTTGCCAGCAGCCTGGCCAGCCATTCAATCAGCTGCCGGGCCAGTTGCAGGACCAGCTTTCGTTGTGAGACGCGCTTGAACCGTACCTCTTCCCTTTCAAGCTGCTTGTGCAGCTCGCGGAGGAGGATGCCTTCTTGGTGCTGCCAGCTATAGGTCTCGATGAGTTTCGTTCCGTACTTCTCATGCGTACGTCTGTGCCACTCTACCCTTTCTTTGTATCCTTTCCAATGACGCGGCGGGCGACCCCGTTCGTCCAGCGCATAATGCTCGATGTAAATGTCGTAGTCGGGCAGAAAGAAGTCCGGATGATACTGGCGGAATTTCGGCGTTTGAGTCCACCTCTCGTAAGGGCGTTCATAGCAGAATTTCACACCGTGTTTCGTGAGGTAGTTCGCGATCTCCAGCTCCTCGAAGCTCTTGACCCGTGCGCCGCTCAGCGTCTTCAGCTCGACACTGCGTATGTACGAGTCGTACTCGTCCTGCGTGTTGAAGTCGAAGGCCGATTCGTAGGCTCCATGGTAGGAGGCGATGAAGTTGGCGATGGCCGATTGCTGCGGGTCATCCAAGAGTTCGTTGAGGATTTCTTTAAGGGCAGCGTGGAGTTTCGACCCCCCCCGCAAACTTCGCGATGGCAGGCTCGGCCTTTTCGACGTCAGCGATGACGCGGTGGCCGAACCCATGGAAGGTGTGGACGTGTGCTGTGGAGAGGTCGCCCGTAAGCCGACCCTTTATCTCGGCAGCCGCCTTGCGGTTGAACGCCAACACCAGCACCTCGTCCGGGGAAACGCCCTGGTTGCGAACGAGGTGGGCGACCTTCCCAACGATGACCGAGGTCTTGCCCGTTCCGGCTCCCGCGAGCACGAGGGTCACATCCTCGTCCGTAGCGACGGTCTCGGCCTGTTCGTTCGTGAGAGGGTTCGGCAGCGCCGCGAGGGCGGCGGCTTGCACATTGGGGGCGTTGTTGGATACGAAGAGGCTGTTCGCCTTCCTTCTAGCCGCCTCGAATCCCTCGAACGGTTCGAGAGGCTCAAGCCGACCGAGCGCCTCCCCCGCTTCTTCTTCGAGGTGCTCTCGGATGAGCCCTTCGCACTCCCGCAGGGCCTGGGCCAGAGCTTCGTGGAGTGTGCAGGAGTCGCGGTATCGGGCGTAGCGGTCGCCGGAGAAGAGTTGGCGCAGTTGCTCGTCCAGCCGCTTCAGACGCGGGCTCAGAACTTTGGCGACCCGGATGGCTTCCGCAACTGCTGCTTCGTGAACGCGTGCTGCCTTCTCAAGGGCAGCATCGTGGACGCGTGCTACCTCTTCAAGGGCAGCATCGCGAATTCGTGTGGCTTCCCTCTCGCCAAGTCCTCCGATAGACTGCTCGGTCCCGTCGGCTATGCGAATCGTTAACCGGTTCCAAAACCATGATGGGCGAACTGTGATCGCGTCGATTGAGCCAACTGGTATCTCCGCCAGCGCATGGCCGGAGAGTCGCTCGACACGAACCGTTTCGCCGATTAGAGAAACGCGCGCGGGACCTCCCTCGCCTTGGGTGAGGAAGCGGTAGAGCCAGGCGCTTTCGGCGGCAATCTGCTCGTGTGGTTGGATGGCAATTCCTATCTTGACTATCGCGCCAAAGCATCCCACCGAAGAGTAGGGATGGCTGTGCCTCTCTCAGTCCCGATGATGCCCGAATCATCGGGATTCTCTAAGAGGGTGTTTTCAAAGTACATCATGACGGAGCTAAGCGTCGGAGCATGAGATGAATCGCAGCTATGTGCAGCCACGCTTCCGTTGTACCGGTCAAGGCTTCATAGTCCTTGCTCAACCGGCGACAACGTCCCAGCCACGCCAGTGTTCGCTCAACCACCCACCTGCGTGGCAGCACCTCAAACTGATGGCTGGCCCTGGGACGCTTGACGATCTCCAAGACCCAGCCCGACATGGACATCACCCAGTCCACCAACTGGCCGCTGTAGCCAGCGTCAGCCCAGATGAGTCGCAGGCGTGGGAATCGTCCTATCAATTTATCGATGACCAGCCTCGCCCCATCTCGGTCTTGGATATTGGCAGGATGCACCACCACCGCCAACAGCAAGCCCATGGTATCTACGATGACGTGTCGCTTTCGACCGTTGACCTTCTTACCAGCATCATAGCCACGAGGCCCCCTTTTTCAGTCGTCTTCACGCTCTGGCTATCTATGATCGCTGCGCTGGGAGTAGGATTTCTACCTTCGGCCTCTCGGACGCAGGGGCGTAGCGTCTCATTGACTCGTTCCCACGTTCCATCCATGGTCCAACTGCGGAAGTACTTGTACAGGGTCTGCCAGGGAGGCAGATCGTGCGGGACCATCCGCCAGGGGCATCCGCTCCGAAGCAAATACAGGATGCCGTTCACTACCTCCCGCAGGTCCACTGTACGGGGTCGGCCTCCGGGTTTGGCTGGTGGGAGTAGGGGGCCGAGGATCTCCCACTGTTCGTCCGTCAGGTCGCTGGGGTACGATTTGCGGCTCATTCATCAAGTTTAGTACAAGTTCAAGACTTTGCAAACACCCTCTAAGCCCGAATCCACCGAAGGACACCTATGGACGGCGTGAGGACAGCGGCAGGGTGGGTGAGGGAGCTACAGGGGAGATGGCTGGGCTCATTGGGGTAGATTGGAGGTCGGCGAACGGTCTTCAGTCGCCGCATAGGGCCCCTATGGCCCTCTGCGGGAGCTGCGATGCGCGGGATGGCGAGAGAATACGCAGCAGGGAACTCTCGCGGACCGGGGTGGCACGAGTTTGCAGGGAAGTTGGGTCAGTTGCAGGCTGGCAGTCAGGCGGGGAGTGGAATGGCTCGCAGCCGGGCCATGGCGCGAGTGAACTGGGTTTCCCAAGGCCAATGCTGGGGAAGATGCAGGGTAAGGCGGCGCGCCGAGTGGGTGATCCGTCCCACCAGAGCGAAGACCCGCCGCCTGAGGGTCTTGGTGGTCACGGTCCGTTCGGCCAGACCGATGCGCGCTGTCCAGCGGGCGAGGTTGTGTGCCATCACCTGCACCGCCAGCCAGGCGCCGTTGGCGGCGAAGCGCCCCGAGGGGAGATGGTTGAGTCCGACGCCGTGTTTCAGGTCTCGAATGGCGTTCTCGATCTCGGCGTGGCGGCGATGATCGGCCTCCAGTTCCAGGGTTTCCCCGTCCCGGTCGGTGATGAAGCCGTGATAGCTGTAGGTGGCGAAGAGGGCCAACTGGGAACCGGGCGTGGGCTTCACCCGCCGGACGATGAGCCGCACCGGCGCGGCGTCGGGTTCACTCTGGAAGGGGGTATAGGTAGTCTCGGCCACATCGGCGGCGCCGTCCATCCAGTAGGGAATCGGCGTCCAGTCCTGCTCGGGGATCGCCTCAATCAACTCCCGCAGGCCTTTGTGCTGGCGGATGGTGATGGAGAAGCGGACACCCATCTCGCGGCAGACGGCGACGAGAGCGTGGGCGTAGAAACCGCTGTCGGCGCGCACCGTGAGTTGGCCGCTGGCCCCACCGTAGCGCACCCGCCCCACCGTTTCACGCAGGAAGTGGGCAGCGCCGCGAGCGGTGTTGGCACGGCCCTCGCGCAGCCGGGACATCAGCACATCGCCGGTTCCGGCGGCGATGGCCAGCAGTGGGTGATAGCCCCGCGCGCCGGTGTAGTTGTGGTGTCGCGCCCCTTCTTTGTCCAGTCCATAGGTCTCGCAGATGGTGGAGTCCAGGTCGATGGTCAGGGGCGAGTCGCCGGGTCCGGCCCCAGCGGCCCATGCGCGTGCCAGCAACTGGCGGCTCACCCGGTCGAGTTGACGGACATGCCCCCACCGGAAACTGCGCAGGAAGGTGCCCAGGGTGGATGGCGCCTTGACCACGCAGCCGAGAACACCGACCGTCCCACCAGCACGCAGCGCATCGGCGTCGTCGATGAAGTCGCCGCCCGCCAGCGCGGAAGCGACCAGCGTCAGCAGTTTGTCCCCCGTGTTCGCCCGCCCCGGTGCGCAGCCGAGGTCGAGGTGATGGTCGGCGAGTTCCCGCAGGCCCAGGTGCTGTGCAAGGGTGGCCGGCAGGAGCAGGCCGGCATTGGCCACCAGGCGGTGGTCGTCAAAGACGACGCCGATACGGTCGGGATTATTCTGTGGCAGCATCTACTGGGTGCTCCTTGTTTCCGGGCGGTTTTCTGTTTCAAAACCATTCTCCCAGATTCAGAGGAGCACCCTCTGGCTTCTTCAAGGACTGTCCCCAAAGTCGTCTTTCGGTGGATTCGGGCTAAGGGGTGGCGTCCCGTGAGCAGGGAGCTGCGGGAGGGCACGCAGATGGGGGACGCGCAGTAGGCGCTGTCCATGACCACGCCGCGGGCCGCCAGCCTGTCCAGGTTGGGGGTCTGCACGACCGGGTCGCCGTAGCAGCCGGCCACCGCGACGCAATGCTGGTCAGACTGGATGAAGAGGACGTTGGGGCGTGTGTCTTGGGTCACCAAGCGTGCTGTGTAGCGTGAATGCCAGGCTTCCGTCAGCAGTCTTAGCCCGAATCCACCGAAGGACACCTATGGACGGCGTGAGGACAGCGGCAGGGTGGGTGAGGGAGCTACAGGGGAGATGGCTGGGCTCATTGGGGTAGATTGGATCGGCGAACGGTCTTCAGTCGCCGCAGAGGGCCCCTATGGCCCTCTGCGGGAGCTGCGATGCGCGGGATGGCGAGAGAATACGCAGCAGGGAACTCTCTCGGACCGGGGTGGCACGAGTTTGCAGGGAAGTTGGGTCAGTTGCAGGCTGGCAGTTCAGGCGGGGAGTGGAATGGCTCGCAGCCGGGCCATGGCGCGAGTGAACTGGGTTTCCCAAGGCCAATGCTGGGGAAGATGCAGGGTAAGGCGGCGCGCCGAGCGGGTGATCCGTCCCACCAGAGCGAAGACCCGCCGCCTGAGGGTCTTGGTGGTCACGGTCCGTTCGGCCAGACCGATGCGCGCTGTCCAGCGGGCGAGGTTGTGTGCCATCACCTGCACCGCCAGCCAGGCGCCGTTGGCGGCGAAGCGCCCCGAGGGGAGATGGTTGAGTCCGACGCCGTGTTTCAGGTCTCGAATGGCGTTCTCGATCTCGGCGTGGCGGCGATGATCGGCCTCCAGTTCCAGGGTTTCCCCGTCCCGGTCGGTGATGAAGCCGTGATAGCTGTAGGTGGCGAAGAGGGCCAACTGGGAACCGGGCGTGGGCTTCACCCGCCGGACGATGAGCCGCACCGGCGCGGCGTCGGGTTCACTCTGGAAGGGGGTATAGGTGGTCTCGGCCACATCGGCGGCGCCGTCCATCCAGTAGGGAATCGGCGTCCAGTCCTGCTCGGGGATCGCCTCAATCAACTCCCGCAGGCCTTTGTGCTGGCGGATGGTGATGGAGAAGCGGACACCCATCTCGCGGCAGACGGCGACGAGAGCGTGGGCGTAGAAGCCGCTGTCGGCGCGCACCGTGAGTTGGCCGCTGGCCCCACCGTAGCGCACCCGCCCCACCGTTTCACGCAGGAAGTGGGCAGCGCCGCGAGCGGTGTTGGCACGGCCCTCGCGCAGCCGGGACATCAGCACGTCGCCGGTTCCGGCGGCGATGGCCAGCAGTGGGTGATAGCCCCGCGCGCCGGTGTAGTTGTGGTGTCGCGCCCCTTCTTTGTCCAGTCCATAGGTCTCGCAGATGGTGGAGTCCAGGTCGATGGTCAGGGGCGAGTCGCCGGGTCCGGCCCCAGCGGCCCATGCGCGTGCCAGCAACTGGCGGCTCACCCGGTCGAGTTGACGGACATGCCCCCACCGGAAGCTGCGCAGGAAGGTGCCCAGGGTGGATGGCGCCTTGACCACGCAGCCGAGAACACCGACCGTCCCACCAGCACGCAGCGCATCAGCGTCGTCGATGAAGTCGCCGCCCGCCAGCGCGGAAGCGACCAGCGTCAGCAGTTTGTCCCCCGTGTTCGCCCGCCCCGGTGCGCAGCCGAGGTCGAGGTGATGGTCGACGAGTTCCCGCAGGCCCAGGTGCTGTGCAAGGGTGGCCGGCAGGAGCAGGCCGGCATTGGCCACCAGGCGGTGGTCGTCAAAGACGACGCCGATACGGTCGGGATTATTCTGTGGCAGCATCTACTGGGTGCTCCTTGTTTCCGGGCGGTTTTCTGTTTCAAAACCATTCTCCCAGATTCAGAGGAGCACCCTCTGGCTTCTTCAAGGACTGTCCCCAAAGTCGTCTTTCGGTGGATTCGGGCTTAGGATGCGGGAGCTTGCGGCGTGCTAGCTCCAGTATACATGTGCCGGTGCGAGTTGAGGGCCTGGCCGACGTATGCACATTGGAGCCGATGCGGTCGAGCAGACCTTGCGTTATAGTAGGTGGGCCGGCCCCGATGGCCGACCCGCGCTGGCGGCTCCGCCCCACAGCAGTTGTGCCCGGTGGTGTAGTGGTAGCACACGGGACTTTGGATCCCATGACCCAGGTTCGAATCCTGGCCGGGCAGCTTCCATCACCTACATAACCGGCCATATCGCCCTTATGCGTATTTGAGAGAGTGTCCATGAGTGTCTTGGCTTGTCTGTAGATGTGTGGTACCATCCACGCCGAACGTGGTACCTAGACGTGGTACTCAAGGAGGTGGCAGGATGGCGAAGCTCACAGCGGTCAAGGTGAAGTCAGTCAAGCCCAAGCCGGACAAGACGCAGCGCCTGGGAGACGGTGACGGCCTGTACTTCGTGGTGCGCCCCACCGGCTCGCGGGCGTGGGTACTGCGCGTCCAGCAGGATGGCAAACGGCGAGACAAGGGCTTGGGAAAGTATCCCACGATCTCACTGGCCGAAGCCCGCGAGAAAGCGGCCGCAATCAGGGCAGCGGTTAAGGATCAGGTGCGACAGCGCCCAGCCGCGCCCACGTTCAGGGAAGCCGCCGGAGAATACATAGAGCGAAACGCTGGCCGCTGGAAGAACCCCAAGGAAGCGGTCAACTGGCGGGGGTGTATGGAGACCTACACCTACCCGGTGTTCGGGCATGTGCGCGTTGACGAGGTAGACCGCCAAGACGTGCTCCGCGTGCTGACGCCGATATGGACGGTCAAGCCCTCGATTGCGCGAAAGTTAAGGCAACGTATCCGGGCAATCTTCCGACGCGCGATGGCCTTCGGGCACGTCGACATCAACCCCGCCGGTGAAGTAATTGAAGGCGGCCTAGAGCCGATACCAGCGGTATCGTCACACTTTAGGGCGCTGCCCTATCAGGACGTAGGCGCGGCGCTGGACACAATCGATGCGTCCACAGCCGGGCTCGCCGCCAAGTTGTGCTTCAGGTTCCTGGTACTCACGGCCGCGCGCTCGGGCGAAGCACGGGGCGCGCGGTGGGATGAGATCGACATGGACGCTCGGACATGGACCGTACCGGCTTCCAGAATGAAGGCGAACCGCGAGCACCGGGTACCCCTGAGCGAACAGGCTCTCGGCGTGCTCCAACAGGCCCGCAGCCTCGACGACGGCTCAGGGCTGGTGTTCCCCTCTCCCATGAAGCCGGGCCACGAGCTGTCCGATATGGCACTCACCAAGGTTCTCAGGTCTACCGGCTTGGCAGGCCGCGCCACCGTCCACGGATTCAGAACGTCATTCAAGACGTGGTGTATGGAGACGACCAACACCCCGTGGGCCGTGGGAGAAGCCGCGCTAGCGCACACCGTGGGGAACAGCACCGAGCAAGCCTACGCCCGATCAGATCTGTTCGCGCGGCGTTGGGCGTTGATGCAGGAATGGGCGGCCTACGTGGCGGGCGGCTCGTTGCCGGAAGGAGGGACCGGCGGGTGAGATTGCTGCCGGAAGGATTCCACGAGCTGGGCCCCAACCTCCTGTGGGGAATCGAAAGGCGCCTGCGGCTCATTGAAGAAGTTGCTTCCACTCCCCAGTCCTCCGGGAGCGGCGGACCCGGCCTGAAGGAAGGGATGGAGCGCATTCGCCGGGACCAGAAGCGGAGGGATAGGAAGGCTGAGGACGAGGCCATTGTGGACTATATGAGAGCTGAGGTGAGGGAGTGGTGGCAGGACTTTCCCGAACGTCAACTCCTCACCGGTCTATATCGGCGGGCCGCCCTACGGAGGGCGGGATGTGGCTCTACCGACAGTGGACGCCGCCCGGTTCCTGAGGAGGGCCTCCGGGTTGCCAGAGCACTGCTGGCCGACATCGCGGACGCGGCCCGGTTCGACTTAGAGTGGGAGTCCGAAGCCGTACCGATCGCTCTGGCAGACCGTTGGGTGTCCCTCAAGGGCAAACGCCGCCCGGCCGCGTTGCAAGAGTACATCAAGCGATCCCGGTGCAGCCGGGCCCACTTCGACGCTCTTGAGATCATCTGGCAGGAGCTGAATTGCCGGGGTGAGTCCATCCCCGGCCCGCTCGATATGTGGCGGACGGAGGTTATCGACGGGCTCCGACCGCGCCCCGACAGGAAGCCTGTCCCGGCCCATCGCCCCGTCAGAGCGGCCCAGCTCGTGCGTGACATCCAGATTCAGTTCACCATTGAGGTCCTGAACAGGGTTGGAGTAAAGCCGAGGGGTAGTTCCGTCTCCGGCTGTGCCATCGTGTCAGATGCGCTGGAGGTTTCCGAAGATACCGTGACGCGCATCTGGAAAGAGCGCATCTGGAAAAGGCCTTCCGGGCCGATGGGGAAACATTCGAAGGCAATCGCCGAACGCACTTTGCCTTAGCATACCACTGAGGATTGAGCGAGGCTCAGGCTACGCCCCGCAGCTCCCAGACCCCAATGGCGCGCCTCCCCCTGATCATCGACAGTCATGGACTGTCGGAGCCAACGGGCCCCCTGCGGGGGTGGTTTGCCTCGTGTGTAGGGGTGAGTCCTGAGCGTCTCACCAAATTCCCTACTTAATGACCCATTTTTCGGTGGCGCGCCGCTTTACTCTTTAAGCAAGCAGCGGCGCGCTCGTCCCAAGCTTCGGCCATGTGAGAGTAGTAGCGAGCTGCTTTTCATGTAGCCGTTTCTTGCGTCCTAGGCCCGCTGGGAACGGCATCATGCCGAACCTAGCGGGCCTTTTCTTTGGAGGCGCAAGATGACCACTCCAGCCGACTTGATGACTCTGGACGACGTAATGGCAAGACTGAGGGTGTCGAGGGCTACGATCTACGCCTTGATGGAACGGAAGGGATTCCCCCTTCCGCTCAAACTTGGGCGCTCGAACAGATGGACCCGGTTCGAGGTCGAGGCGTGGCTCGAAGCGCAGCCCCGCGCTCAGATCCGCGTCCGGGAAGCAGAGCCCGCCAGGAGGTGACCCACACAAACGGGAAAGGCCCGCGCCGTGCGATGGTCGCGAGCCTTCCTGTCCCAAAAGGGAGCAACCCCTATGTCAAATAATAGTAACAGACACGCCTCGTCAACTCTCCACTCGCCTAGCGCGGTCTTGCGGACCATATTCGGAGCTGAATGGCTGGTTTCGTATCCAAAACGAAGCGATGTCAGCGGCTTACCAGGCGAAACGACCCTTCTCTATGCGCGTGGGCTTTCACACGGTAGAGCGCTCACCGCGCTTCGTTCTAGATACGAATCAAGGACCTCAGACCTATTGGTTACCCCTTCTCACGGGAGTTCCGAGGAAGGGGGTCCGGCATGACCTCACATACAGACTACGGACTTCCGCCGAAGTGGAGCGAGTACCTCGCGGAGCGCGGCGTCCCGCCGTACGTTGCCCGCGCCCGTGGGTATAGGTACGTCCGAGCTGGGAAGCCGATAGACGGCGACTATGCCGCTGTGTGTGGCTTCGGGCCGAAGTACAGCGGCCTACTCATTCCGCTTCACGGGCTGCTTGCCCCAGACCCTCCCGCCGTCCAGCTTCGCCTCGACAACCCGGAGGACTTCCCCGATGGCAAGGGAGCGCCCCGGCGCTTTATGACACCTTCGCGTCAGAGGAACGTCTTGGCCACGTCCCCCGTCACCCGTGACCGGCTGGCGCAGCCGGACGAGCTGATAGTTGTCGCAGAAGGCGTGACCCGCGTTGACGCGCTGGCCGCCCATGACATTCCCGCCGTGGGGATTCTGGGGATCAACAATTGGCGCACGGGAAGACCTCCGACCGCGATAGGAGACTTCGAGACCCTCGGCATCAAGGGCAACAGGTTCGTGATCGCGCCCGATGGTGACGTGAGGGTGAACAAGAACGTCAATGCGGCCGTGAAGCGGCTGCGGACGCTCCTGCTGGGTAAGGGCGCGGACAAGGTGTTCGTCATGGCGCTTCCCGGAACGCAGGGCCTTGATGATTGGCTGGCGGCGTCTCAATTCAAGGACCGTGACGCCGTAGGCCACGCGATGCTGGAGCTATGCACCAACAGCGTTGAGGACACGACGCCCGTGCCTCCCGGCGGCGTGTTCGGCATCGAAGATGCTGGCCCGTGGTCATGCACTCCTGCAGCGGACATGCGGCGGCTGTTGGAATACGCTCCTACGCGCTTCTGCGTTGTCCGGGGTGCACCCGGGCGTCCGTGGCGACTGCTGGTTGAACAGGAAGGCGGGCGTTGGTCAAGCGCGAAGGATGAGGCCGCCGTGGGACAGTGGCACATAGAGGCGGCGCTTGACTGGCAGTGCCGGGTATCAGAAGCTGTGATCAAGGGAGAGCTCGCCAGCGAGCACGCCGACGCCTGCACCAAGTGGGCTATCACGTCGGCCAAGCCCGCCGGAGTCCGTGACCTACTCGCAATGGTGGGAGCTACCTACCGCTACATGGAAGCCCGTGGCTCGGTTCCCGCCGACCTTTCGGTATGCCACGATAAAGAGCTAGACGCCAACCGGAAGGTTATCGGCGCACCCAACGGGGTGATCTCGCTTGATACGGGTAGGCTCTTGCCGGTCGAGGAAGCCCGTTCCACGTTCACTACCCGCTACATCCCCGACCCGTTCGACCCCGCCGCTAAACATGCTTGGGCTGACGCCCTTGTTGCACACCTTGAACGTCCCGACCGGCAATATCTCTTGTCGGCGATTGGGTACGGGTTGCGCGGCAACCCGGCCCGTCGACTCTATGGGCTGGTAGGCGAGCGGGGCGGCGGCAAGTCAACGTTGCTGGCGGCCATTGCTGCGGCGCTCGGCGACGTGTCGTTGCACGGGTACTCAATGGCTGTAGACATCAAGGCGTTCCTTGCATCCCGATGGAGTGGTGGGGCGTCTTCCCACCAAGGCAACCTCATCGGCCTGCAGGACGCCCGGATTGCCGTCACAGAGGAACCTATGGGCCAGTTCCCTACCGCTCACGACACGCTCCGAAATGTGGACGCCGGTACCCGGCGAGTTGGAGCAGCCTTTCGACTGGCGACGCAGCGTCCAGACTGTGTGGAGTCCGTGCCCGGCCCCTGGCTACTACTACCTGCAGTTTCAGGATGCGGGGCGGGCCGTGAGTGTCTACGGGCGGCGCGTTGTGTTCGCTGGTCGGAACGCGATGGGACGGGCGTTCAAGGCGAGGTCGGCGTCACGGTCCACGTGGCGAAACGCACGGCCCCCGCGGGCGATGGTGTGTGTCAATGACTCACGATGAAAGGTGGTCGAGGCGGACGACGTGCAAGGAGTGCGGGTATATCAGGGGCAGACACGAAAAGGATGAGCTGGTGACGGTTGCGTCCGTACTCGACGCAATGGAAGAGGGTGCGGGGGGCTCGCGGTGGCCGCGATTCTTGTCTTGGCCCTCAGGGTCGGTGCGGGCTGGGTTTAGCTTGCGGCGCTGGAATTCAGCAGCGGCCTCGTTTTCGTCGGCCTCGCGGCCGCAGCGGCCACGGGCTGGAGCCTTCGGCTATGGCGGTTGGCTAGACGCGGCCAGAGCATCAACCGCCGGGGGGTCGAGGGCGGCGAGACCCGTGAGCGCGTGGGCGCTGGCAGGGGCAGGGCCCACGAAAGCCGCCAGCCCTAGCCCCAAGCATGGAAGAGACGATTTACCACGCCTCTACGGCCATTCGGACAGGGGGTATATAGCCTATGGCCAACTGCCGGGTATGCAACAGGACCATCGACGGCGAGCGACTTGAACGCTGGCCCTGGGCCGTGAGCTGTAGCCGTCGGTGCTCGGACGCGAATTCCGCTAATGGCCGTCGGTGCGCCAGCCGGGCGTACAAGCGGCGGCGACGCCGGGATAAGGCATGAGCAATGAGCCAGACCTTCAACCGGGCCGAGTATGGACGCCGATCTACAGCCGTTCGGCCACGGCCGTCGGCGACGGTGCTGTACTCCGTGCTCGGTGCTGGCGAACGCGACGGCCAAGCTTCAGGCGGGGCGCTACCCTCGGAGCGCCCCGCCTACCATTGAGAGCCTCGAGGCCCTCGAAGGCGCGCCGTGGGGTTCAAGTAAAAACGGCTGACCAAGTGAAAGGAGCTGCAACATGAGGAAACGGCTATCAGCAGGGGAGATCAGCGAGATGAGGAGGTTCTTCGACGCCGGTCACCGGATCACTGACCTGAGCCGGAAGTACAACGTCCACGTGGTAATAGCGTCACGGATCTGTCACCGCAAGACCTATGTGAACGTGCCGGACGACCTGGAGCCGCTTTTTCGGGAGGGAGTGCCGGTGGATGCTTGATGGGGGTCACCGGAGTTCTGTGACGCGGACCCGGTGCCGCGTATGCCGCCATCGCATCCCACCTGAGCGACGGCAGAGATTTCCCACGGCGATCACCTGCTCGTCGGGGTGCAGCCGGTATCACCGCAAGGAGCTCTCTCGCAGAACGTCGCGCCGCCACTACCGCAAGCACCATCGGCGGCCCCGTCGACTCGGAGGGTTCGCCGTCCGAGGGTAGTCCCCAGGGGCCATCGACGTGGTGTCAGAGTTCTCTCCTCCTATATATATAATATAGGGGCTTTCGGGGGGGACACATTTCACCTTGTCCTCTGTTTGTACGAGAGCTAGCTAGGGGCCGCGGTGCTCGGCAGGTGTACAAAAGTGTTCGGGAAGGTGTGCATACAAGGTGCAAGGAGGGTGAAGTGCCGAGACCACTACCAGAAGACCACGTTAGACTCATTCAGCGATACCACGCGGCGGGCTACCGGGTGGGGTCGATTGCCAAGGCGCTGGCCATCCATCGCAACACCGTGTCTCGCGTCGTGAACGGCAAAACTCACGTCGGAATCAAGGACGATCCCAAGTTGCCAGCGCTCAGGCGTGTGAAGCTGAATCGCACACCGCTTAATCCGGACGGGCGCACGGACAGAGAGCGTGAGCTGCTAGAGCAGGAGAAGAGGGCGAGAGAGAACAAGGCGCTCACGGCGGAGCTCAAGAAGAGGCTGGACCCGGAGCTCAAGAAGGAGCTGGACAACGATACCGGGGCCGTAGATGGGCAGGCCCGTGAAGCCCAAGAGCCCCAGCGCTGACAGACGACGGCGACTCAATGCATCAGGACCAGGGGACTTAGCAGCGTTGCAGCAGCTCAAGGCAGATCAGGAAAGTCAAGGCGCCAACGAGAGAGAATCTTAGTTTCTATCCACTATGGTTCACCAGCAACATGTCGAATGCTGGCCAGGCTACTCCGCCCCTCGCTTCCGATGCAGCGGATGTACCCGCTTTCCTGTTCCACGCGAGCCACAGTGCGCCCTTGAACGCCCCTTGACCCTGGGACCGCCCAGGGGCGTACCGTCGCTCCCTGCCCTGCTAGCGCCGCAGCGCGCGCCGGTCTCGCTGTATACTCCGGGGTGGCGGCGGCCCTTGCTGAGTGGGCGAGTTGGCCTACACGATGTCGCGTCCCACTTCCTTCCGGTAAATCGCGCCACTTCACCGCTTTCTCTGCGCAGAGTCTACGTCGTCGTCCTATCTGATGCTCAGTCCACCCGGCGCTCGCATGGCCCACTTTCAGTTATTTCGAGCCGTCTGGACGAGAACCGGCGCGGGACCGCGATCTACGGGCGCAACTGCTATCTCGCGTGTCAAGAGCTGGGCGTCAAGCCCCCAATGCGCTACCTGGACGACGACACAGACGTTGTGGATTTCGTGCTGAGCGCCAACATGAGCCGGCAGAATCTCGACACCGGCCAGCGAGCGATGGTAATGGCCGCGAAGGACAAGCTCAGGTGGGGAGAATAACCAATACACGGAGGGTAGCGGAATTCCGCTCTCCTCCGTCAACGCCCGCGCCGCCCGCGGGGGGGTCAGCCCCGACACGCAGAAAGAAGCCGACGCCAGCGTGGACAGGCTAGCCAGCGCCATGCGCGCAATGGCTCGATCTGCCCCCCCAGAATGGGTGAGGGCCGCTTAGGGGCCTCTACGGCCAGCGGCCTACGGGGTTCGAGTCCACGCTGGCCCACCACCGCTTACGGTAGATACCACTATCTTCGAGATGCCGCTCGGCAGTCTGTCGGCGCACCGAGGACTCGCGATTCCTGTAGTGTGACGCGTCGGGGCAGAGGGACGGCAGGAGCGTCACGCTGGGCCTAATTTTGGACGATAGACGGAACCGTCTTCGAGATGCGGCTGGGCAGTCTGTAAGCCTATAGTGCAAATCATAAGGCGGTCGGCCTTGTCCGTCCAGCTACAGACAGGCGCGGGCTCTAGGCCACAAGACGACGTGGGGAGTCCGCTGCGTGAGCGGTCTCTCTCCTGCCTGCCCCTGTGTGCGCGGCCCTTTTCCGTTGTTCCAACCTCCCGCAAAATGGTAGAATGCGAGGCGTAGGAACACACCTATGAGAGGGGGACGCATGAAAGACGGAGACACCCCGGCGACGACAAAGACAGCGAGGCCCACCGCTCCCACTCGCCTGAAAGAGGAGACGGCCCGTCTCGGCGACGAGATCTACGAGCGCGACATCCGACACAAGGTCGAAGCCGACCACCACGGCGAGATCGTCTCCATCGACGTGGACACCGGACTCTGGGCCATCGGCGACGACATCCCTGACGCAGTGGAGAGTCTGCGGTCGCAGCGACCAGAGGCTATAGACGTCTGGTCTTTGCGGGTAGGCCATCGGGCGGTCCATCACTTCGGTGGCAGAGCGCTGCGGAGCGCCCAGTGATTCAGGGGGTAGTGAACTCCGCCTACGAACCCATCGTAAGGCTTGCAGTGCAAGGTCCGTCGGGGCAGGGCCGGGAGGTAGAGGCAGTTGTCGATACCGGCTTCAATGCCTTTCTGTCGCTGCCGTCGCCACTGGTGACGGAACTGGGACTGCCCTTCGTGACCCGTGCCTCGGCGTTTCTGGCCGACGGCACTCAGGTTAGATTCGACGTCTACTACGTAACGGTACTCTGGGACGGCCAGCCGAGGCAGGTCTATGCCCATATATCTGATGCCACCCCGCTCATAGGTATGCGACTGCTGGACAGCCACGATTTGAGCATCCAGGTTCGGAGCGGCGGACGGGTCGTCATAGAGGCCGGGGAGTAGCCGAGCCTCACCTCCTTCCCGTTCCGCCGCGTCTGCGGCCCTCCTTATCCACGATTCCATCCCCCTGCCCATGTATGTCGTTTCTTTGCGTTTCAACCCCGGTGAACCGGTGCGGAGATATTGACTTTCCCTGATGGACTGTGGCATATTCTCTACA
The DNA here is from genome assembly GCA_965262055.1 of Dehalococcoidia bacterium. Lineage (GTDB taxonomy): Bacteria > Chloroflexota > Dehalococcoidia > Lucifugimonadales. The sequence goes on along the minus strand of CBDHEI010000001.1, from coordinate 11,182 downwards.
GGGAACCTCCGGGTTCTTCAATAGTTGCCGCAAGAAAGCCGGGTGAAACTACATGCTGGTGGTCCAGCCGCAATGATAAGCCGGACGAGCATAGACGCCAATGGGCTGCGTTCCACGCCCCAGGGGGCCAACGCCGCCGCGCCGTCCCGCGTCTTCCGCTTCGATGCCGACACATTAGTTCTACCCCCCCCCCCCCCCCCCCCCCCCCCCCCCCCCCCCCCCCCCCCCCCCCCCCCCGATTTTCCTTCCCGCGTAGTCCCAAAGTCCCGGCAGTCCGGAGGCTTTCCTCCGCGCTCCATGCGGGGATGCGCCTCATCTCCCGGCACGACACACGGCCCGATGACGCCGTACTGCTACCGGCCACTCCGGTATTTGGACCGGTACGATGGTGGACCTCCATAGCCCCAATCAGCGATTTCTCCGTTGCGCCGGTTCCCTGGGCTGGGCCTTCCCGGCGGCTTTGGGCGCCAAGCGCGCCGTCCCCAACAGCCCGGTGGTCCGTTTCACCGGCGACGGTGGTTTCCGGTATCACCTGAGCGAGGTGGAAACGGCGGTGCGCTATGGCATCAACACAATTACCGTAGTCAACAACAACCACTCGCTGAACCAGGAAAAGCGGGGCAACGAGCGAGCCTTCGATAGCGTCGGCGTCACCGGCAACGTGGATGAACTGTGGGTCCTCCCCGACACCAACGTCGTTCCTGCGCAGGCAGGAACCTGAAATGTTGCGGACAGAGGTTCCTGTGAAAGCAGGAACGACGAAAGGGTTATTTCAGAGGTTCCACAATTCTAAAATCCGGTCCATCCATGTAGATTAAAGGAGGTTCGAGACCATGAATCGTACACCGTCCAGCGCCACCACTGTAGCCCGAGCCGCTCGCACATCCCCCTGGCTCTTCTCCGGCAGAATTAGCCTCTTTGCCTTAATCTCCCTGGCCCTGCTGTTCGCCTTCGCAGCCTGCGATGGCGGGACCATCACCATTGATGAGACCGAAGATGGGGTCGTGGTGCGGTCCACCGGGCCAACGGAGCCGGGCGCAACTCGCTCCTCCCGCCCAACAGGCCCCACCGCTACGCCTGAACCCACCGCTACGCCCCGGCCCCGCATTCCCTTTCCCCCGGAATCCGACGGGGCCGCGCTGATCGCCCTCTTTGACGCCACCAACGGCGATAGCTGGCAGAACAGCGACGGCTGGCTCTACACCGAAGACATCGGCCAGTGGCACGGCGTCACAACCGGCACCGGGGGCCGGGTGACCGAACTGAACCTCAGCGGCAACGGCCTCAGCGGGGAACTGCCCGAAGAGCTGGGCAGCTTCACCAGCCTGACCGAGTTGGACCTGCGGGACAACCGGCTGAGCGGGAAGCTCCCGCCGGAGTTGGGCAGCCTCAGCAACCTTGAGGAGTTGTACCTCAGCAACAACCGGTTGACCGGCGCCCTGCCCGCCAGCCTGACTGCTCTCACCGGCCTGACCGACCTGTATCTCCACGACAACCAGTTCAGCGGGGTACTGCCGGCCGAACTGGGCGCCCTCCCCAACCTGGAAAGCGTGACCATTGGGGGCAACAAGTTCCTGTGGGCCGACAGCTACCCGCCGGGGATGCTGGCCGACCTGGTGGGGCTGTCCGCCCTGTATGCGTCGGCCGGCGGCGATGGCTGGGCCGACAACGCCAACTGGCTGAGCGACCCGGCGGTGGCCTCCTGGAGCGGTGTCTCCATCGATGGCGACGGCCTGGTCACCGGGCTGGACCTCAGCCAGAACGGGTTGAGCGGCGAACTGCCCCCGGCCCTGGGCAACCTGGCCGGCCTGACCCAGCTGGACCTCAGCGGCAACCAGTTGGCCGAGGAGATACCGGCGGAGTTGGGCCGGCTCACCGGCCTGACCGAACTCCACCTGCATTCCAACCAGTTAAGCGGGAAATTGCCCGCCGATCTGGGCTTCCTGACCGGCCTGACCGTACTCCGCGTCGATAACAACCAACTGGACGGCGCCCTGCCGGCCGAGGTGGGCAACCTCAGCAACTTGACCGAGCTGCGCCTGCACTCCAACCGCTTGAGCGGTCAGATTCCCGCCGGGTTGGGCAGCCTTGGCAACCTGACCGACCTGTATCTCCACGACAACCAGTTCAGCGGCGAACTGCCGTCAGAGCTGGGCAGCCTGGCCGTCCTGGAGCAGGTGTCCCTGTGGGGCAACCAGTTGAGCTGGGCGGAAAGCTACCCGCCGGGCATCCTCGCCGATATGGTGGCGCTGATGGCCCTCTACGACTCCGCCGGCGGCGAAAACTGGGCCAATAGTTCCAACTGGCTGACCGCGGCGCCGGTCGGCGAATGGCACGGGGTCACCGCCTTCAACGACCGCGTCACCGAACTGGACCTCGGACAAAACCAGTTGAGCGGGGAGATACCGCCGCAGTTGGGCAGCCTCGCCAACCTGGAAACGCTGCTCCTCTGGCAGAATCAGTTGACCGGAGAGATACCACCGACGTTGGGCAGCCTCGCCAACCTGACAGCGCTGTCCCTCCGCAACAACGAGTTGAGCGGGGAGATACCGCCAGAGTTGGGCAGCCTCACTAACTTGACAGCGCTGGGCCTCAACTACAACCAGTTGAGTGGGACAATACCGCCAGAGTTGGGCAGCCTCTCCAACCTTGAACGGCTTAGCCTCAACGACAACCAGTTGAGCGGCCCGGTGCCGGCGGAGTTGGGCAACCTGTCCAACCTGACGCTGCTGTACCTCGACACTAACCAGTTGAGTGGGGAGTTGCCGTCCGAGTTGGGCAACCTCGCCAACCTGCGACAGGTGTCCATCTGGGACAACAAGCTGACTGGGGCGGATTCCTACGCCAATGGCTACCTCGCCGACATGGTGGCGCTGGTGGCCCTCTACGAAAGCGCCATCGGTCCCGAATGGCAAGCCACTCTTAAAACAGTGCCTGGCAGGTGGGCCTCCAGTAAAAATTGGCTGAACTACAATCCCCTGGGTCAATGGGATGGGGTCACCACCTCTGGCTCCGATGGCAGCGGCCGCGTAACCGAACTGGATTTCCGTCATGCTAGCTCTCAGAATCAGCCAACGGGGTTAATCGGGAAGATACCGCCGGAGTTGGGCCTTCTGACCGCCCTGGAGAAACTGAACATCCAAAATAATCCTCAGCTGACCGGGCCGATACCGCCGGAGTTAGGCAACCTGACCAACCTGACGGATATGAACCTCAGCCACGCCGGTTTAAGCGGGCCGATACCGCCGGAGTTAGGCAGACTCGCCAGCCTGAAAAAGCTGAACCTGGCCTCCAACCAGTTGAGCGGCCCGGTGCCGGCGGAGTTGGGCAACCTGGCCAACCTGACCCTGCTGTACCTCGACAACAACGGGCTGAGCGGCGAGTTGCCGTCCGAGTTGGGCAACCTCGCCAACCTGCGACAGGTGTCCATCTGGGGCAACAAGCTGACCTGGGCGAGCTCCTACGCCAATGGCTACCTCGCCGACATGGTGGCGCTGGTGGCCCTCTACGAAAGCGCCATCGGTCCCGAATGGCAAGCCATTCTTAAAACAGTGCCTGGCAGGTGGGCCTCCAGTAAAAATTGGCTGAACTACAATCCCCTGGGTCAATGGGATGGGGTCACCACCTCTGGCTCCGATGGCAGCGGCCGCGTAACCGAACTGGATTTCCGTCATGCTAGCTCTCAGTATCAGCCAACGGGGTTAATCGGCAAGATACCGCCGGAGTTGGGCCTTCTGACCGCCCTGGAGAAACTGAACATCCAAAATAATCCTCAGCTGACCGGGGAGCTGCCGCCAGAGTTGGGCAACCTGACCAGCTTGGAAAAGCTGAACCTCTCGGGGAATCAGTTGACCGGGGAGCTGCCGCCAGAGTTGGGCAACCTGACCAACCTGACGGAACTGTACCTCTACAGTAACAGTTTAAGCGGTGAGATACCGCCGGAGTTGGGCAGCCTCACTAACTTGACAGCGCTGGGCCTCAACGGCAACCAGTTGAGTGGGACAATACCGCCAGAGTTGGGCAGCCTCACTAACTTGACAGCGCTGTACCTCGACAACAACGGGCTGAGCGGCGAGTTGCCGTCCGAGTTGGGCAACCTCGCCAACCTGCGACAGGTGTCCATCTGGGGCAACAAGCTGACCTGGGCGAGCTCCTACGCCAATGGCTACCTCGCCGACATGGTGGCGCTGGTGGCCCTCTACGAAAGCGCCATCGGTCCCGAATGGCAAGCCATTCTTAAAACAGTGCCTGGCAGGTGGGCCTCCAGTAAAAATTGGCTGAACTACAATCCCCTGGGTCAATGGGATGGGGTCACCACCTCTGGCTCCGATGGCAGCGGCCGCGTAACCGAACTGGATTTCCGTCATGCTAGCTCTCAGTATCAGCCAACGGGGTTAATCGGCAAGATACCGCCGGAGTTGGGCCTTCTGACCGCCCTGGAGAAACTGAACATCCAAAATAATCCTCAGCTGACCGGGTGCATACCGAGCAGCCTGCGCGGTATCGAATACACGGGCGACCTGCCCTTCTGCAATTGACCCACCGCTCAAAAAAGCAGTCACCCACGCCTGAACCTGGTGGCCCCGCCCGCCGGCCCTACGCTACGGCCCCGCCCGTGGTGGCGGACCATCCGGCGGACCGGGCCTTACCAGCCCCGGTGTTCCTGGAATGGGGGGAGCGGGCTGGAGCAAAAAACTAGACTGGCTGAGCCGTAATCCGTTCAATGGTTGGGCCGGGGCGCCACGGAAGGAGTGGGTCACCGAGATAGGCCCAGACAACAAGAACCTGAGCGGGGAAGGCGAGGCGCCGTCCCGGACGGAGGCAAGTTGGCCACGTTTCTTCGAGCCGTCGCGGGGCCGGCGCTAGGGCTGATGGTGCTGGTCGGCCTGCTGTACCTGCTGGTGGCCGCCAACTTCACCCAGCGGTTGGAAGACCCCCAGGTTTACAAGGCGGCCATCAGTGACACCGGCGTCTACGCCCGCATCTACGACGAGGTTCTGTTGGATGAAGCGCTGCGGGAGCGGAGCAGCCGATTGTTGGGCAATATAGAAATAGCGACCCACGAGGATGCGGTCCGGGTACTGCGGGACATCATGCCGCCGGAGTACCTCCGGGAGCAGACCGAGGCCAACAGCGACCGCTTCACCGGCTACCTGCGCCACGAAAGCGAGGACCTGGAGCTCTACGTTAGCCTGACCGAGCCGCTGGAGCGGGTCGAACCGGCGGCGCTGGGGGAGGTGCATCAGTTCATCGACGGGCTGGAGGTTGCCCAACCCGGGACGTCAGGCTGCTCGCTGGCGGCCGTGCAACGCCTGGCGGCCGCTTCTGCCGAACCCTTGACCCAATTGTCCCAGGGCCAACTGCCCCGGTCCGCGCCCTCGCTGAAGATTCTGAGCCGGGAGTGCCGGGAGCGGGAGTTCGACCGCTGGTTCGGCCTCTTGGTGGACGACCCTTTGCTCGACTCACCGGCGGCCCGGACACTCCGTGGGGAGCGGGAAGCGCTGCGGAGGAGCTTTGTCGAGGGCGACACCCGGGGGTTCCTCAAGGCGGCGGCTGAGCCGGCGGTGCAGCCGCTGACCGGCAGCGCCGTCGCCGAGGTCCGCCGGAACCTGCAACCCGGCGACCGCTTCGACCTGTTGGACTGGGCAGCAGACCGGTCGCCGGGCCTGGGACGGCAGGACATCGAAGATGGGGCCGAGTCCCTGCGGGAAGCGCTGGGCGCGGTCAACGGGCCGGGCACGTTCATCGCCCTGGCGATAGCGGCCTCGGGAACCCTGCTGCTGGCGCTGGTCCACCTGCCCCGTCCGGCGGCGATGCTTCGCTGGCCGGGGGTGGCGCTGCTGGCGGGCGGGACCGTCTGTCTCGTCGTTGGGTTCGCGGTGCATTCGGTCCTGCCGGGCCTGGTCAGGAAGACGATGATGAACGCGGTGTCATTTCCCGACAACGTTCCAGTCTCAGCGATAAACCTGGCCGGAGACCTGCTGGAATCGCTCCTCCGCCAGGCCACCGGCGGCTTCGTGCCGGCGGTGCCGGCGGTGATGGCGGTAATGGCGCTGGGCGGAGCGCTGATCGCCGCGTCCCTGTTTTACGGCAGGCTTTCGGCGCTGGTTGGGAGAATCCTACCTACGCCAGGGAGTTCCGGTAGTAGCGGAGCCTAGCGTCCCCATTAGGCCGGGCCATTAGGCACGGGCTGGGGCAACGAAAAAAGCCCGTATCCATGGATGTCCCGGAGGGGCGGCGGCCTCGACTGAAGTGGATTCGCCCGGGCTTTTTGGGAGTGGCCGGACGGCAGGCTCCATCGAGCCGGATGCCGTCCGGCCAGGACACTTCCGCCGGAGAGACTTGTGACGCATACTCTTGGGGGATCGGCCCGATGCCGCGACAGCGCACCCACCACAGCAGAATAGTCTACGTCTTCCCCGACGACTTCCCGCAAAGGTTGGTGCGGTTCAAGGAGGAGTCCGGCCTGTCGTGGGCGGAGATACACCGCCGTCTCGACGTCCATCCCGAGACCGCGAGGCGCTGGAGGGAGAAGGGCGTGCTGCCCAACACGCAGAACTATGCGGCGCTCCTGCAAATCGCGGACTCGCTGGGCCTCGGCCACCTGTTCAGAGACTGAGCGGGACTGCGCGCCGGTGAGGGGCCGCGGCCCATAGGAACTGAAACGCCAAAAGGCCGTCATACACGGAGTCCCCACCGCCAAGCCCGCATTGCATTCCGGGAACGGCTTCGCCATCATGGAGGCGTCCCCGCGTCGGTCCCGCAGCGGGACTGCGCGGAGCCCACGCCGCGAGGGAGAGACCGCGACGGATGGGCGGGGAGACGAACTCAGGTCCGCGCCGGCGTCGGGAGCCTGCCCCATCCCGGCAGCCCCCTCCGCAGCGGGGGAACGCGTCCGATAAGGGAAAGATCAAGACACACGGGAGGAGCGTCATGAACGAGGAGCATGACGGGACGGACCAGGGGAAGCCATCGGAAGAAGAGTACCAGAGGTTCCGCAAGATGATGGACGGCGTGGGGCGCGAGGGCCTTCAGTGGATGGTCGAGCATCTGACGGAGAGGATCGAGGCGGACCCCCGCGACACCGAAGCCCTGGGCGCCAGGGGGCTGGCGTACGCCGAGCTTGGGGAGCACCGCCTTGCGGCGGAGGACTACGGCAGAATCATCGCCCTGGCCCCCGGCAACGCGGGCGCCTACCTCGACAGAGCCCGCGCCTACTCCGCGATGGAGGAGCGCCGCCTGGCGGTGGAGGACTACGACATCGCCATCCGCCTGGCCCACGGCGACGCCGTGGCGCACTACAGCCGGGGTGCGTGCAAGGTGGAGCTGGGCGACCTTGCGGGGGCGATGAGCGACTTCGACGTGGCCGTCACCCTGGCCCCCGGCGACGCCGACGCTCACTACAACAGGGGATTGACCCACGCGGCGATGGGCAAGCGCCACCGGGCGGTGAAGGACCTGAGCAGGGCCATAGATTTGAATCCCAACCTCGCCGACGCCCGCTACCACCGGGGCATGGCATACCGCGACATGGGCCGGATGGACAGGGCGCTCAGGGACTTCGACGCCGCCATCGAGATCGAAGAGAGGTTCGGCCTCGCCCTCTACGCCAGGGGAATCACCAACGTCAATCTCGGCGCGCACGAGGTCGCGCTCGGCGACTTCGACGCTGTGCTGGGACTCGACCCCGACAACGCTCCGGCGCTCCGGGGCAGGGGCGTCGCCCTGGGCAGCCTGGGCCGCTACGACGAGGCGGTCAGGGACTTCGACCGGTCCCTGGAGCTCGAGCCCGGCGACGCCGAGGCCCTCGCGGCCCGGGGGCTGGCCCACAGCAGCCTGGAGCAGCACGAGCTGGCGATAGAGGACTACACCGGGGTCCTCGCCCTCGACCCCCGGAACAGGGACGTCCTCTACAGCAGGGGGATCGCCCGCATGTACGCGGCGCGGTTCGAGAGCGCCATCGAGGACTTCGAGGCCATCATCGGCATCGAGCCGAACAACGCCGCGGCGCGGGCGGCGAGGGGGTTGGCCCGCGAGGCGCTGGGCAAGCGGGGAGGCGAGAGTGAGGGCCGGGCGGCGCGGTAGCGCCGCCGCGCGGACGTGAGCGCCCGCTGCCCCTACTTCAGGGATGTCGAAGGCGGGCGGTGATTTCGGGCAACAAAAAAAGGGCGGCATACATGGAGAGCCGGGGGGAGGCCGCCGTCGATGCGGCGATAACCTCCCCCCTGAGCGACGGCCCGGTGTCTTGCGCCGGGCCGTCGCCCACGCCTCACTACGCGGCGGCCGTCTCCGGCTGCTTCAGCATGGCGGAGTAGCCCCGCTCGACGACGTGCGTCACCGACACCCGGCCCATGCCGTCGTACCCGGCGCGGTAGGCGAACTCCGCCTTCGCGCCCCAGGGCACCCGGCCGCCGACTCTGACGGTCCCGCCGCCGGACTTGGCGCCGCGCCCGGGGCCCCCGGCGCCGCGAACCACCATCCCGCTCCGCTCGCCCTTGCGCCAGCCCAGCACCTTCACCTCGGCGGGCATGACCCGCTCCGCCTTCGTCGGCTGGAACAGGACGCCGTGCAGTCCCTTCAGCACGCCCGCAGACGGGCTGGACTTGCCGTTCATGATCTGGGAGAGATGGGCCGAGCTTATGCCCGCTCGCCGGGCGACCTCGTTCTGGCTGAAGCCGTGGGCGTTCATCCGGCCCCACACGGCCTCGCGGTCGATGCAGGCAGGCTGCGCGGGCGCGACCTTCACCGGGGCCTCCAGCGCCGACGCGACCCGCGCCTGGACCTTCACACCCATGTTCCTATGACCCCGTGCCACCATTGACATGTAGCCGTAGGAGACCCCCACGCGGTCGGCCAGGTCCCGCAGGCTCATGCCCAGCTCCCTGGCCCGCTCCCGGATGTAGCTGCTCTCCCCGGCCACCACGACGCCCGGGCGGTTGGCGCACTTGGCGGGCGCGACCTTCGCCGGAGCCTGCAACGTCGACTCGACCCTGGCCTGGACCTTGACGCCCATGTTCTGGCGGCCACGGGCAACCTGCGTCATGTAGCTGTAGGACACGCCAACGCGGTCGGCCAGGTCATGCATGGTCATGCCCAGGGTGCGGGCGCGCTCCCTGATGAAGCTGCTCTCGCCGGTCACGACGCCGCCCTGGCGGTAGACGGTCCCCTGCCCAGGGACCTCTCCCAAGACCGCCACAGCCTTCTCCCGCATCTTGGGAGTCCACGGCGTACGCCCCGTCGAAAGCCCCGACAGGTAGCCCGCGCTCACGCCCATCAGGGCCGCGAGCTCCTTCATCGTGATCCCGCGCCGCCTCGCAGCGGCCCTCAGCTCGCTCTCCGCGCCCGCCGTCCTCGTCGTCCCAGTTCCGGTTGCCGTCGTTGCCGTAGTCATCGGTCAGTCCTCCTTCTGTTGTGTTGTGTTGCCTCTGGCCTGCGCCCGCTTGCGGGCAAAGAAGAAGGGCCGCCCCCGGCGAACGGGGACGGCCCTTGTGAATGGGAATGTGTTGTGAGACCCGGAGGCCCCGCCGTCAGCGGCGATGGACCTCGTTGACGTGCATGGACTCCTCCTTTCAGTTGTTGACCCGCGCGGCATCCACGGCGGGAGTCGTTGGTGATGGGTTGACGCCGGACGCACTTCGCCCACGGTCGGATGCCGGACGCGGGAGACGGAGCGGAGGGTGAAGAAAGACGCAGCCCGGCCCAGGGTGATTCGTCGGGGAATCGACTCCGGGGGAGCGGCTATGAGGGGAGCGGCTGGCCTACGACTTCATCGCAGACCAGCGCATGGGAGAAGACGCAGCTTGGCCCACGATGCGTAGCGTCAGAGTTGGGGGGAAAGCCGCGAGGCGTGAAGCGGCCAGCCCACGATGTGACCGCAGGCCGACGCATGATAGAAGACGCAGCTCGGCCCAGGGTGAACAACGTCAGTGGGAGAGCTGCGAGGCGTGAAGCGACCAGCCTGCTCGGAACGGCAGACCGGCGCATGTCGAAGCTACGGCGTAGCTGTCAGGCAGCCATGCCGCGGGCATGAGGAGCCGGTCGAAGCGACAGACCTGTCCTGCAACAGGCAGGCGCACTCCGACCGACCAAGTGAGGACGAGGCGCAGAGAGCGTCCCGTCCCTGAGTCCAACGGCGAGAGCGATCACTCCCAACCGGCAGACTGGTTCCCAACGGAAGGAGCGATCAACCCCGACCGTCAGGCAGGTGTCCAGCGGAAGAAGCGATCCACTCCAATCGCTGAACGAGTGTCCAGCGGGCGAAGGACCAACGTCAAACTTCAACCGCCGGACTTGGACCGAGGACGGAGGGCTAAGTCAACTCCGTCGTTTCGATCCGTGCTGCCTGCGAAGGACCAACGTCAAACTCCGCTTCAGCAGCAATTCCCTCGTGGGAGACCGGGGAGAGCGAATCATCCTCCAGACAGACCCGTGCAACAGGGATCACGCACCCAGGTTTCTATGGTCGGAAACCTTGGAAAAAGCCTAACAGTGCTGTCATTATCGACGTCCCGAGACCCGCAAAAGAGGGCCTGCGGCGCCCCTTTCGAAGATTGCCGCCAAATCGTTCACAAAACTTAACAGCCAACCCTTCGCACCCCCGGCCCCGCTACCGCCACAACAGACCGAGGCTCAGCCTGTTCAGAAGCTCCCGCTTTCTGATCGCTCTCCGCGTGTCGAAGAGCGCCGTCTGACGCCAGTTGACCTGCCCGTTGCGGTCGAAGCCCCTCAGCGGAAACCGAGCCGGGGGGAGCGTCATGCCGTGGTCTTCAAGCAGGGCCAGCTCCAACGCCAGGAAGTGCTCCTCGGTGCGCAGCCAATCCAGGCCCTTCCCCTCGTTGGGGTGAACGTCCTTCAGTCCCCGCCACTCGACGATCATCGGCCACGCATCGCCGAACACCTCCTCGTCGTCCGGGGCTGGTTCAAGGGTCACGAGGTCGGGGTACTCCCGACGCAACCTGGGCCTCGGAGGCGGCTTCCTTCCAGCGTCCGACGCACCGCTCTCCGCGCCGTCCGCTTCCGCCTGGGAGGGACCGGCGCCGGCATGACCGGCCCCGGTCCCCTGTGCGCCATCCCGACGCAGGGCTTCGACCCGGCCCTCGACGGCGGCCACTCGACTCCGCACCTCCTTGCCCAGCGCGTCGTGCCCCTTCTCGTGCGCCTCATGCCCCTTCTCCAGCGCATC